>NZ_KB905947.1 GCF_000381125.1 Caldimonas manganoxidans ATCC BAA-369 | reverse complement strand
AAGCTGGCCGCCACGCTCAAGGAGCGGTTCGACGCGGTGGTGCGCGGCATGGTCGATCACCGCAGCAACGCCTTCGTCGAGGCGATGAACGGGCTGCTGCAGCAGGCCAAGCGCGCCGCGCGCGGCTTCAGGACGAGCCAGAACTTCATCGCCATCGCCTACCTGCGCATGTCCAAGCTCAAGCACCTGCCGGCCAGTCCGTTCGCGCCGGCGATGCCCCAGTGACGGTGTTGCTTTCCACACGAAACGACATGGAGCCTCGAACTGGAAGAAGTCCAGGTGCCGCCAGGATCGGCGCAGCCGGTCGTGCACCGGTTGCGTGGCCGCACCGCATGCCGGGCAGGCGAGCCTGCTGGTGTGGCAGCCGATCTCGAAGTCGATACGCCGCTTAGCGGTGTCGAGCCTGACGTCATCGACGACCCACGGCGGCTGCAAGCCCAGCGCGCTGGTGAACAGAGCTTCTACGGCAATGCCCATGGACTCATCCTCCTGATCAAACACGCCTCGTGGACATGTGCACAGGCCGGCCAGCGGCCTGCACACATGCCCACCGGGCGCGACGACCAGGAGTCATTGTGACTGTTGGGTTCCACACGAAATGACGAAGAGCCGCAACCAGGGGCCAGCATGCTCAAGCAGCAGTTTCGCCAGCGGCGTGCCTGCGCCGAAAAGTACGGCAGCGGCCAGCGCGGCGGGGATGCCGGAGTCGTTCAATTTCATTTTCTCTTGTCATTTATGGACTTGCGTTCAACGGAACGACCGTGCGCACCATGCACGTGTCCGGCCGCGCTGGAGCCGCCCTCGGAGCCTTGGCGAGCAAGCTCATTCAAGATGCCGCAGTGGGCAGCATCCCGCGCTTCCTGACACAAATCCCGCAGCCCTTTAAGTTGCCGCTCCAGCGAGCGCAATTCCCGAATGCGGGCGGCAACATGGCCGATGTGTTCATCCAGCAATGCATTCACCTCGCCGCAGTTTTCGGTCGGCGCATCCTTGAAACGCAGCAGTACGCGGATTTCGTCCAGCGTCATGTCCAGCGACCGGCAGTGGCGGATGAATGACAGGCGTTGCGCGTGCGCCTCGCCATAAATGCGGTAGTTGCCGTCGGTGCGCGATGTTTCAGGCAAAAGGCCTTCGCGCTCGTAGTAGCGGATGGTTTCCACTTGCGTGCCGGTGGCCTTGGCCAGTTCACCGATTTTCATTTACTTCCCTTGACTTGATGTACTGAGGGCATCGATGACGTGCATTTTACTCTCTTGACTCTTTAGTTGCTACAGGGTTTCTAATGGACGGAACAATAGGAGCCCTCATGAACCAAAATACCAAGCTTGATGAAATTTCTGCTACGTCGGAGAGTCGCGGATGTGCCAAGCATTGCTCGCCTGCCGCTGTGCAGACCCACGCACCGGTAATCGACGACACGCCGGCGCGCGTCAAGCTACTTGTCGCCTCTGTCACGCAGCAATCGGCTGAATGTCTCCTCGGCTCACAGCCGTTGTGACCACAGAGTCGCGTTCAGGGTTGAGGGTAACGGCCCGGATGTGCGACCAGTCGCGTGTGCCGCGTGACCAGCGCGCGGGGTTGCGTTCGCGAGCCTGGAGGTAGACCTGGTGCCGAGCCGCAAGGATCGCGACGTCGTGGCCTTCATGGCGCTGTGCCGGGCTGACGTAGCGGATGCCGCTGTGCCTGTGATCGTGGTTGTACCAATGCACGAATTGGCGCGCCCACTCGCGCGCGGCGCACAGATCCGTAAAGCCCTTTTCTGGGAACTCCGGCCGGTACTTCGCCGTGCGGAACAGGCTTTCGACGAAGGCGTTGTCGTCGCTCACGCGGGGCCGTGAGTACGACGGTTTCACGCCCAGCCACCACAGCATGGCCAGCACGGTGGTGGCCTTCAGCGTGGCGCCGTTGTCGCCGTGCAGTACGGGTCGCTCGTCACGCGGCATGGCGTGAATGCCCTCGGCCAGCGCCGTGCGCTGCACGAGCCGCGCAGCGTGGTCGCAGTCGTCGTCCTCGTGCACCTCGAAGCCCACGATCTTGCGGCTGTACACGTCCATGATGAGGTACAGGAAGAACCAGCGTCCGGCGACATCCCTTGGCAGGAACGTCATGTCCCAGCACCACAGCTGTCGCGGCGCGGTGGCCACGTGAGTGGTCGGTGGCCGGCCCTTGCGTGGTGCCTTGGCGCGCCCGCGGTGACTCATTTGCCCCTGCGCACGCAGCACGCGGCGGAAGCTGGACTCGCTGGCGATGTAGACGCCCTCGTCAGCCAGCGTCGGCACGATGCGCGCCGGCGGCAGATCGGCGAAGCGCGGCTCGTTGGCCACGCTGACGATCTGCGCACGTTCGCGATCACTCAGCGCATGGGCTGGCGCCGGCCGCACGGCCTGCGGCCTGCCATCGCCCGATTCCAGGCCTTGGCCGGCCTTCCAGCGCTGCAAGGTACGCGCGCTGATCCCCATGAGTTCGCACGCTGGCTTCAGGCGCGCACCGGCATCGCAAGCCGCTTCGATGTCTCGGGCAATTTCCTGGCGATCTTCGAGGCCGATCATTCGTCCTCGCCCTTGTTCCTGTTGAAGATCGCCTCGGCTTTTTTTGACAGCACCAGCAGCGCCGCCGCCTCGGCCAGGGCCTTGTCCTTGCGGCGTACCTCTCGCTCGAGCTCTTTGATGCGGCGCCGATCCTCCTTGGTCTGCGAGGGGCTGGCACGTACTTGCTCGGGTGCAGCCAGTGCCCGCACCGCGTTGTCTCGCCATTGCTGCAGTTGCTGCGCGTACACGCCGTTCTCGCGGCACCAGGCGCTGCGCGAGGCATCGTCCATCGCCGCGGTCGTGATCACCGCCTCCAGGCGCGCGGCAGCTGTCTACACGCGCTCCTTCGCCGGCCTGGCCAACGACTCAGCGCGCCAGCGCTCCAGCGTGTCCACGCCCACTCCGATCTCGCGCGACACCACCTGCGGTGCGGCGCTCTCCGGCGGCAGCATGCGTGCCACCGCCCGGTCCTTGAATGCTTGTCCGTATCGGGCCAACTTCTTCTCTCATCCGCGCCCCCGTGTCGATGAAACGATGGTGTGCGGGGGGCGGCGCCTTCGGCGCCGCACAGGCTGTGCATTTGTGGACGATGCGCTTCGCGCACCGGCCAGCTTGCCGTGGACAACGCATCCGCGTTGCCCACCGCGCCGGCCTTCGCCCACAAGCTCCACAGCCTCCCACCACCATCAATGAACCAGTCTCACAGCTCTGGTCCTATCGGGGCGACAAGTATTCTGACGCGGGGGGATAGGATGCCCGCATCTCTTTGCCCCGAACGGCACGAAGGCCCGCGACGCGGAGTGAACCTTCTACTGGTGCAACCGTCGCGCTGCTGCGTGACCTCCCAGGCCCGAAGTTCGGCGCAATGGACCGAGACTGGGTGCGCGGGTGTGCCGAGCTAGCAGGCCGTTGAAAAATCCCCCGTCGACGCTGGCGTCGGCCAGTACGATCTGAAGCCATCGGCGAACAACCCAGACGAGGACGATGAGAGGCAACCAAGACTTCCCAGGCAAGCGATGTTCAGCTACATCAGCCTTGAAGAGCGCGTGCCGCAGACACACCCGCTGCGCAAACTGCGCGCCGCAGTCGTTGCGCTGCTGGCGACGATGAACCGCGAGTTCGACGCGGTGTACGCCCGCCGGGGCCGCCCCTCGGTGCCGCCGGAGATGCTACTCAAAGCCTTGCTGCTGCAGATCCTGTTCTCCATCCGCAGCGAGCGCCTGCTGGTCGAGGCGATCGACTACAACCTGCTGTACCGCTGGTTTGTGGGCCTGAACATCGAAGACAAGGTCTGGGACCACTCCACCTTCAGCGCCAACGGCGAGCGGCTCTTCAACGAAGAGCTCGCCCGCGTCTTCTTCGAGCGGGTCAAACACAGCGCCGACTGGGCGAAGTTGACCAGCGACGAACACTTCAGCGTGGACGGCACGCTGATTGACGCCTGGGCCTCGCACAAGAGCTTCAGGCGCCGTGACGACGACCAAACGCCGCCTGCGGGGCGCAACCCCGCGGTGGGCTTCAAAGGTCAGTCGCGCAGCAACGACACGCACGAGAGCACCACCGACCCTGATGCCCGGCTGTACAAGAAAGCCCCAGGGGACAAGTCCCGTCTGTGCCACATGGGGCACATCCTCATGGAAAACCGCAACGGCCTGATCGTGGATGTTGAGAATCACCCACGCCAGTGGCACCGCCGAGCGCGAGGCGGCGCTGGCCATGCTTGAGCGGCGCAACAGCAAGCACAAGCGCGCCACAGTGGCTGCAGACAAAGGCTACGACACCAAGGACTTCATCAAAGGCTGCAGACAGCTCAAGGTCACGCCGCATGTGGCGGCCAAGGACCGGCACTCAGCGGTCGATGGCCGCATCCAGCGGCACGAGGGCTACAAGACCAGCCTGCGTGTGCGCAAGCGCATCGAGGAGGCCTTTGGCTGGATGAAGACGTTGGGGGGGCTTGGCCAAAACCAAGCTCATCGGGCAAGCCAAGCTCGCGGCTCAGGCGCTGCTGTGCTTTGCCGCCTATAACCTGGTCCGCATGGGCTCCATCGGTGGCTGGTGGGACGCGCATCATGCGTGAGCCATGGGGTCAGTGTGCCCGAAATGGGCGATATGGCCTGAAAAAGGCCTCCCAAGCGGCAGCGAAAGCCGAGAAATACGCTTTGCACAGCCAATGCATCAACGCAAAGCGGTCCAAGACCGCTTCGATGAACACTTTTTCAACGGCCTGCTAATGCTCACACGCGGGCTGCATTGAATAGTCCAGAGGTCGCTCGGGCTACCCGAGCCGGTCCGCAGGCTGAAAGATTCGAGCCGGCACGCACGCCGGGTGGCCACGGTGGGCAGCCACCCACCACCGGGCATCACTCGCCGACCGAGAGCGTGCAGGCGACGGCGAGGTCGCCGTCGATGCAGACCTGCTCCTGGAGACGTCCATGTAAGCGTTTCCCTAGGGCGGCCCCTGCCCCCAGGACGGCGCGCCGGCTTTACATTTTGGATCTGCTGGCTGTCGTCGCATCGCACCTTGAGCTCCACCCCCGCTTGCCCCACCCCTCCGATGCCGGCCGAAGCCTTGCTGGCGGCCATTGGACAGGTGCAGCGGCAGTTCATTGAAGAAGCCAATCTGCCCAGGGCCTTCGATGGCTTGTTGAGTGTGTTGCTGCGCGTCACCGGCAGCGAATATGGCTTCATCGGCGAGGTCTGGCAGGAGCCGGGCCGCACCGCGCCGGCTTTGCGCATGTTGGCCATCTCCGACATCGCCTGGGACGAAGCCTCGCGCCAGATGATGGCCCTGCATCGCCAGGGCCGCTTGGTGTTTCGCTCGCTCGACTCCTTGTTTGGGCGCGTGATCCAAAGCGGCCAGCCGGTGCTGTCCAACGACCCGCGGCACGATCCGCGCTCGGGTGGGCTGCCGCCGGGGCACCGCGTGATGGACAACTTCCTGGGGCTGCCCTTCTTCCGCGGCGATGAGCTGCTGGGCATGGTCGGCGTGGCCAACCGGCCTGGCGGCTACGATCCGAGCCTGATCCAGGCCCTGCAGCCGCTGCTGACCACCTGCGCGGCACTGACGACGGCCGCCCGCGCCGAAGCCGGCCGCCGGCAGGCCGAAGCGGCCTTGCGCCTGAGCGAGGCACGCTGGCAATTCGCCTTGGAAAGCGCTGGCGACGGCGTGTGGGACTGGGACCTCGATGCCGATCGGCTGGCCTATTCCCCGCTGGGCTTGGCCGCCTTGGGGTATGCCGAAGGCCAGGTTGGGCCCCGCATGCGCGACTGGGTGGCATTGGTGCATCCCGACGACCGCGCCGCCTGCCACCAGGCCATCGTGGCACACCTGCAAGGACGGACCCCCATGATGCGCAGCCAGCACCGCTTGCGCGCGGCCGATGGTCGCTACCGCTGGGTGCTCATGCGCGGCAAAGTGATCGACCGCCATCCCGACGGCCGCGCCCGCCGGGCCGTGGGGGTGGTCACCGACATGAGCGCAACGCTGGCACAACAAGCCGCCGCCGAAGAAGCCATGGCCACGCTGCGCAAGCTGGCGCGCCAAGCCCCGGGGGTGCTCTACCAGTTCCGCTTCCATCCCGATGCTCGCATGAGCTTTCCTTACGCCAGCGAGAACTTCGAATCCTTGTTCGGCATGCCGCTGGCCGAGGTCCAAGACGATGTCATGCGGCTCATCGCGCGCGTGCACGATGCCGACCGAGCCGGCCTGCTGGCCTCGATCTTCGAAGCCAGCCGCAACGTCACCCCGTGGATGCACGAGTTCCGCTTCGTGCGCCCCGATGGCGCGGTGCGTTGGATCATGGGGCATTCCAGCCCCGAGCGGGAAGACGACGGCTGCGTGCTCTTTCACGGCTTTCTGACCGACATCACCGAGCGCAAGCACCTGCAGGACGAGCTGGCGCGCATGGATGAAATGCGCCGCGCCCGCGCCGCCGCCGAAGCGGCCAACCGGGCCAAGACGGTCTTTTTGTCGCACATGAGCCATGAGCTGCGCACCCCACTCAATGCGGTGCTGGGCTTTGCACAGCTGCTGCGTGACGACCCCAGCCTGAGCCTGCCGCCGTCGCGGCGCCAATGGGTGGACCACATCCATGCGGCCGGCCAGCACCTGCTGGGCATGATCACCGACTTGCTCGACCTCACCCGCATCGAGGCCGGCGCGCTGCTGGTGCGCCAGGACACCATCCCACTGGACGAAGTGCTCGAAGAATGCCTGAGCATGCTGCGCCCCCAGGCCGACGCCGCTCAGATCGGCCTGCATGCGCCGGTCCCCAGCGGCCTGAGCGTCCAAGGCGACCGCCAACGCTTGCGCCAGATCTTGCTCAACCTGGTGGGCAATGCCATCAAGTACAGCCCGTCCGGCAGCGAGGTCTGGGTGCACACCGGCCACCAAGGGGAGCGAGTGGCCGTCTCGGTGCGCGACAGCGGCCCGGGCATCCCGCCCGAGCGGCGTGACGAACTCTTCACGCCCTTCAATCGCCTGGGCCGCGAACACGGCCGCATCGACGGCGCCGGCGTGGGCCTGGCCCTGTCCCAAGGGCTGGCCCGGCTGATGGGCGGGCAGATCCACGTGGACAGCCAGCCCGGCCAAGGCAGCACCTTCACCTTGGAGCTGCGGGCCGCGCCCTATGCTCGAAATTGATTCGATCAATTGGAATTTGAACTCCGAAAGCGCCAGACTATTCATAAGACGCATTCGCAACGGAGTTCCTCATGGTCAAGACCGTCTGTTTCGGACTGATGCATTTGTCCATCGCCTTTGGCATTGGCTATGCACTCACCGGCGACGTGGCCATCGCCGGCGCGATCAGCTTGCTGGAGCCCTTGGCCAATACCGTGGCCTTTTATTTCTTCGACCGCTACTGGGGACATCCTCTGTGGCGCCGCCTGGCCAATAAAGTCAGGGCTTACTTTGGCTTGGACCCCTTGGAGCCGCCGACCCAGCCGTCTTCATCGGCCAATGCCCCTGCCCGTCACTGGCTCGGATGCGTGCACTGCCACCTGCAGGCCCAGCGGCCACGGCGCCCCGACGGCCCGATGCTGGCGGTTCGCCCCCGGCTGCGCGGCACCGCCTGAGCCGCCGCCCTCGGCCGCCTTGTCGGCGCCCGACTGACGGACCGCGTCGGCAAAGTCTGCTATCGTGAGGCCGATATGCATTGGCCTCAATGTAATGGGCGGCCGCTCGCCCTGTTTCTGGATTTCGACGGCACCTTGGCCGAACTGGCCTCGCGCCCGCAGGATGTGCATGTCGAGCCGGCGCTCATCGAGCTGCTGGACCGCTTGCGCAGACAGCTCGAGGGGGCCTTGGCCATCGTCACCGGCCGGCCCGTGCAGGACATCGATGCCTTCTTGCACCCCTTGCTGCTGCCGGTGGCCGGCCTGCATGGCGCCGAAGGCCGGGGAGCCGACGGCCGCGGCTGGCGGCTGGCAGCGCCCGACTTGAGCGCGGTCGAGGCGGTCGCACGCGCCTTGCAAGCCGAGCACCCCGGCCTGCAGCTCGAACACAAGGCCGCGGCACTGGCCGTGCACTACCGCCATGCGCCCGAGGCGGCCGAGGCCTGCCGGCAGCGCCTGGCCGAGGCGATCGCCTCCGACACGGGGCTGGAGTTGCTGCACGGCAAGTGCGTGATCGAGGTCAAGCCCGCTGGGGTGCACAAGGGGCTGGCGATCGAGCGCTTCTTGTCCGACAAGCCTTTTGCTGGGCGCGAGCCGGCCTTTGCGGGTGACGATGTCACCGACGAGGCGGGCTTTGCCACCGTGCTGCGCCTGGGGGGCCAGGCCTGCAAGGTCGGCGCGGGCCCGAGCTGCGCGCCCCAGCGCCTGGCCAGCCCGGCCGAGCTCCATCGTGCCCTGGCAGCGTGGTCGCAGCAGCTGTCCTCCTGCGTTGAAAGGAGCGCCGCATGACAGGCTTTGCCCCACCAGCCCCGCCGTCGCTGCGCCTGGGCATCATCGGCAACTGCACCTACAGCGCGCTGATCGACGAACGCGCCCGCGTGGTGTGGTGCTGCCTGCCGCGCTTCGATGGCGATCCGGTGTTCAACGCCTTGCTCGACCCCTCCGAGCGCGGCAGCGACTGGGCCTTCGAGATCGAGGACTTTGCCTCGGCCGAACAAGCCTATGTGCCCAACACGGCGATTTTGCGCACCGTGCTCACCGACACGCGGGGCCAGCGCCTGGAAATCATCGACTTTGCGCCGCGCTTCCATTCGCGCTCCCGCTTTTTCCGGCCGATGACCATGGTGCGCCGCGTGCGCCCCTTGAGCGGCGCGCCGCGCCTGCGCGTCCGCCTGAACCCGCGCTTCGATTGGGGCCGACGCGCGCCCACGCTCACCCAGGGCAGCAATCATCTGCGCTTCGTAGGCGATGCGTTGACGCTGCGGCTGAACACCGACGCGCCCCTGTCTTACGTGCTGTCGCAGCAGCCCTTCGTCGTCAGCCGTGAATACAACTTCCTGCTCGGCCCAGACGAGACCCTGGCCGAAGGCATCGGCGACACCGCGCGCCATTTCGAGCAAGAGACGGCCGCCTACTGGCGCCATTGGAGCCAACGGCTGCACATCCCGCTGCAATGGCAGGATGCCGTCATTCGCGCAGCCATCACGCTGAAGCTGTCGCTGTTCGAAGACACCGGCGCCATCGTCGCGGCGATGACCACCAGCATTCCCGAGGCTGCGCACAGCGGCCGCAACTGGGACTACCGCTATTGCTGGCTGCGCGACGCCTTTTTCGTGGTGCGCGCACTCAACAGCCTGTCAGAGATGGGCACGCTGGAAGACTACCTGCGCTGGCTGTCCAACGTCGTGGCGCAGGCGCGCGGCGGGCACATCCAGCCCTTGTTCGGCGTGGGCCTGGAACGCGAGCTGCCCGAGTTCGTGATGGAACATCTGCCGGGCTATCGCGGCATGGGTCCGGTGCGCGTGGGCAACCAAGCGGCCGAGCATGTCCAGCACGATGTCTATGGCAACGTGGTGCTGGCGGCCGCACAAGCCTTTCATGACGAGCGCCTGCTGCATCGCCCCGGCCTGGCCGAATTCGATCATCTGCAAGCCGTGGGCGAGCAAGCCGTGCGCGTGTTCGACCAGCCCGATGCCGGCATGTGGGAGCTGCGCACCCGTGCACGCGTCCACACCTCCTCGGCGCTGATGTGCTGGGCGGCCTGCGACCGCTTGGCCAAGATCGCGCGGCGACTGCAGCTCGGCGACCGCGCCGCCCACTGGGCCCAACAGGCCCAGCGCTTGCGCGAGCGCATCCTGGCAGAAAGCTGGAGCGACCAGCGCCAAGCCTTCGTCGAGAGCTTCGGCGGACGCGATCTGGACGCCAGCGTGCTGCTGATGGCCGAGGTCAACTTCATCGACCCCAGGGACCCGCGCTTCATCGCCACCGTCGATGCCCTGGAGCGCCATCTGTGCGATGGCCCCTACATGCGCCGCTACGAGGCCGCCGACGACTTCGGCAAGCCCGAAACCGCCTTCAACATTTGCAGCTTCTGGCGCATCGATGCGCTGGCGCGCATCGGCCGCACCGCGCAGGCACGCGAGATCTTCGAAGCGATGCTGGCCACGCGCAACCCCTTGGGGCTGCTGTCGGAAGACACCGATGCGCGCACCGGCGAGTTGTGGGGCAATTTCCCGCAGACGTATTCGATGGTGGGCATCATCAACGGCGCGGTGCGGCTGTCGGCGCCCTGGGAGAGCGTGGTATGAGCCGGCTGGTCGTGGTGTCCAACCGCGTGGCCGACCCGCGCAAACCCGCCGCCGGGGGCTTGGCGGTGGCTTTGGGCGAAGCGCTCAACGACACCGGCGGGCTGTGGTTCGGCTGGAGCGGCAAGGTCGTCGAGCCGGGCGAATCCGAGCTGGGCGCCGTGCGCGTGGCGCGCAGCGGCAACGTCACCTTGGCCACGATCGACCTGTCTGCCGACGATCACGACAGCTATTACCTCGGCTATAGCAACGGTGTGCTGTGGCCGGTCTTCCACTACCGGCTCGATCTGGCCGACTTCGAGGCCGGCCATATCGCTGGCTACCGCCGCGTCAACCGGCTGTTTGCTCAAAAGCTGATGACCTTGCTGCGCCCCGACGATCTGATCTGGGTGCACGACTACCATCTCATCCCGCTGGCGGCCGAGCTGCGCGCGATGGGCTGCAGCCAACGGATCGGCTTTTTTCTGCACATCCCGCTGCCGCCGCCGCAAATTCTGGCGGCCATCCCGCAGCATGAGTGGCTGATTCGCGCACTGTTTGCCTATGATGTGGTGGGCTTTCAGTCCAACATCGATCTGCAACACTTCGCACGCTACGTGCGCAACGAAGCCGACGCCCAGGCGCTGGGCGCCGATCGTTACCGCGCCTTCGGCCGCACGACGATCGCGCAGGCCTTTCCGATCGGCATCGACGTGGACGAGTTCGCCCAACTGGCCCAGTGCCGCGAAGCGGTCGAGACCTACCAGACCATGCGTGAGCAGTATTCGCGCCGCCGCCTGCTCATCGGCGTGGACCGGCTCGACTACTCCAAAGGCATTCCTCATCGGGTGCGCGCGTTTCGCGAACTTCTCCAGCATTACCCCGAAAATCGGCACAGTGCCACGCTGATCCAGATCGCCTCGCCCACGCGCGAAAGCGTCGATGCCTACGCCGACATCCGCCGCGAACTCGAAGCCCTGTGCGGAGCGATCAATGGCGACTTCGGCGACCTCGATTGGATGCCGGTGCGCTACATCCACCGCACCGTGGCGCGCAAGCGCATACCCGGCCTGTGCCGGGCGGCCGACGTCGGCCTGGTCACGCCGCTGCGCGACGGCATGAACCTGGTGGCCAAGGAATACATCGCCGCGCAAAACCCCGACGACCCCGGCGTGCTCGTGCTCTCACGCTTTGCCGGCGCGGCCGAGCAATTGAAGGAAGCGCTGCTGGTCAACCCCTATGACGTGCATGGCACGGCCGAAGCCATTCAACAGGCCCTGCGCATGCCCTTGGAAGAGCGCCAGCGCCGCCATCGGGCGCTGCTGGCGCGCATCCGCGAGCACGACGTGCACTGGTGGCGGCGACGTTTTCTCGACACCCTCGCGCAAGCCGGGGACTGAGCTTCGACGCTTCGACAAAGGAGTCCTCCCGCATGAAAGACGATTGGATCAGCGACGCCCTCGCCCTCTGGCATGGCCTTGGCGGTTTTGCCATGACCGCCGTGCGTGTCACCCTGATCGCCCTCGTCGCTTGGATCGTCGTCAAAGTGCTTCACCGCACCATCCGGCTGTTTCGGCAGCGGCTGACCGCGCGCACCGACGATCGCGAAGCGGTCAAACGCGCCGAAACCCTGGGGCGCGTCTTCCGCTACATCGTCAGCGTGGTGGTCACCCTGGTGGCCGGCATGGTCATCCTGTCCGAGCTGGGCATTTCCGTGGCCCCCATCCTCGGTGCTGCCGGCGTGGTCGGTCTGGCCGTCGGCTTTGGCGCACAAACGCTGGTCAAGGACTATTTCTCCGGCTTTTTCATTCTCTTGGAGAACCAGATCCGCCAAGGGGACGTGGTCCAACTCGGCAACCACTCCGGCGTGGTCGAACAGGTGACGCTGCGCTTCGTGCAACTGCGCGACTATGCGGGCAATGTGCATTTCATCCCCAATGGCAGCATCTCGGTCGTCACCAACATGACCTTCGGCTACGCCAATGCCGTGATGGACATCGGCGTGGCCTATCGGGAAGACGTCGATCAAGTGATGGCCCTGATGCACGAAGTGGCCCAACAGATGCGGCGCGACGACACGTATGGCCCGCGCATCCTGGGTGACTTGGAAATGGCCGGGGTGGATCAATGGGCCGATTCGGCCGTGGTGATCCGCTGCCGCCTGCGCTGCGTGCCGATCGAGCAGTGGTCGGTGCGCCGGGAGTATCTGCGTCGGCTGAAGAAGGCCTTCGATGAGGCCGGCATTGAAATCCCCTACCCGCACCTGACGATCTACGCCGGGCAGGCCAAGGACGGCAGCGCCCCGGCCTTCCCGGTGCAAGCGCGCGTGCTCGGCACGGCCCAGCGCTGAAGCGAGCCGCCGCCCCGCGGGCGGCTCATGGTCGGGCGCGCGGCGGTTTCACCATCGGGTGTCGGCCGGGAACGAATAGGCGTCTTCTTGCAGCAGCAACGGGGCCCGCGCCGCGGCCGCAAACGCGGCTTCGTTCAGCGCCAGGCCCAGGCGGCGTACTTGCTGGTCCAGGGCGCTCAGCCGCGCGTCCAACGCCAGCAGCCAGGCCGACGGCCGCGCCGGGAACAAGGACGACAATGCCAGCCAACGCTGGCTCCAGGGCAAACGCGGCGCCTGCGCGTCGTACAACAGACGCCAAGCCCGCGCCAACTCGGCCGCCTCCACCGGCCATTGCGCCAGGGTGTGCCGGTTCAGCGACGGTGGCGCACTCGACGGTGGCGATGTCATGATTCTTCGGGCCTGCGGGCCCGCAGCACCGTAAAGCGCTACATTTTCGGCGTCCCCGCTCCACGGTCACCCGGGTTTTCCCGGGAATCCCCCTTCAGGGGGAATGGCCGCCTGCGGCCTGCGGCCTCCCCGGGAGGCCCTCCAGGGATTCGACCCTGCGGGGGGCATGGATGTATCGCGCCGCCTACAATGAAGGGTTTGCCTGCGCGATCGGCATTGCGCTCTGTGATGCAGGCCCGACGCAGGCCATTCCGCGGAGACCTCCCATGCTCTACCCCCAGGAATTCGACGTCATCGTCGTCGGTGGCGGCCACGCCGGCACCGAAGCGGCATTGGCGGCCGCCCGCATGGGCTGCGCCACGCTGCTGCTCACCCACAACATCGAGACGCTGGGCCAGATGAGCTGCAACCCGTCCATCGGAGGCATTGGCAAAGGCCATCTGGTCAAGGAAATCGACGCCCTGGGCGGCGCGATGGCCGCAGCCACCGATGAGGCGGGCATCCAGTTCCGCATCCTCAACAGCTCCAAGGGGCCGGCCGTGCGCGCCACGCGCGCCCAGGCCGACCGTGTGCTGTACAAAGCCGCCATTCGCCGCCGTTTGGAGAACCAGCCCCGTTTGTGGCTCTTCCAACAAGCGGTCGATGACCTCATGCTCGAAGGCGACCGCGTGGTCGGCGCGGTCACGCAAGTGGGCATTCGCTTTCGCGGGCGCACGGTCGTGCTGACGGCCGGCACCTTCCTGGACGGCCGCATTCACGTGGGTTTGCAACACTATGCCGCCGGTCGTGCGGGGGACCCGCCCGCGGTGTCGCTGTCGGCCCGCCTCAAGGAGTTGAAGCTGCCGCAGGGACGCCTGAAGACCGGCACCCCGCCGCGCATCGACGGCCGCAGCATCGATTTTTCCAAGCTCACCGAGCAGCCCGGGGACCTCGACCCCGTGCCGGTGTTCAGCTTCATGGGCGACGCGTCGCAGCATCCGCGCCAGGTGTCTTGCTGGATCACCCACACCAACGAGCGCACCCACGAGATCATCCGTTCGGGCTTCGACCGCAGTCCGATGTTCACCGGCCGCATCGAAGGCGTGGGGCCACGCTATTGCCCCAGCATCGAGGACAAGATCAACCGCTTCGCCGACAAAAGCTCGCACCAGATCTTCCTGGAACCCGAAGGGCTCACGACCAACGAGTTTTACCCCAACGGCATTTCCACCTCGCTGCCGTTCGACATCCAGCTCGCCGCGGTGCGCTCGATGCCGGGCCTGGAGCAGGCCCACATCCTGCGGCCGGGCTATGCCATCGAGTACGACTACTTCGACCCGCGGGAGTTGAAGCCCAACTTCGAAACCCGGGCCATCCGCGGGCTGTTCTTCGCCGGCCAAATCAACGGCACCACCGGCTACGAAGAAGCCGCCGCTCAGGGCCTGTTCGCTGGGGTCAACGCCGCATTGCAGGCCCAAGACCGCGAGCCCTGGGTGCCCCGGCGAGACCAGGCCTACCTCGGCGTGCTGGTAGACGACCTCATCACCAAAGGCGTCTCCGAACCCTACCGCATGTTCACCAGCCGGGCCGAGTTTCGCCTGCAGCTGCGCGAGGACAATGCTGACCTGCGCCTGACCGAGATCGGCCGCCAGTTGGGCTTGGTGGACGATGCCCGCTGGGACGCCTTCAACCGCAAGCGCGACGCGGTTTCACGTGAAACAGAGCGCTTGAAGTCCACCTGGGTGCATCCTCACATCCTGCCCGCGGCCGAGGCCGAGCGGCTCATCGGCAAGGCCCTGGAGCATGAGTACAGCCTTGCCGATCTGCTGCGCCGCCCCGGCGTGAACTTCGACACCGTGGCCGCGGTGGCCGCCCTCGCCAAGCCCGAGGCCGGTGTTTCACGTGAAACGCTGCGCGCCGAACTGGGCGCCACGCTGGCCGATGCCGTGATCGAGCAGGTCGAGATCAGCATCAAGTACGCCGGCTACATCGACAAGCAGAACGAAGAAGTGCAGCGCGCCCTGGCCTACGAGCACCTCAAGCTGCCCGCCGATCTGGACTATTCCCAAGTCACGGCCTTGAGCCACGAGGTGCGCCAAAAGCTGAACAAATACCGCCCGGAAACCCTGGGCCAGGCCTCGCGCATCTCCGGCGTGACGCCAGCGGCCATCTCCCTGCTGCTCATCCACTTGAAGAAGGGGCGATTCAAGGGATTCGGCGGCGACACCCCCGCGCCAGAGCGCGCGGCCTGAGCCGCCCGACGAGCGCGCCCCCGCCCGGCCCTGCCGGCCGCCCTGCGGCCGGCGCCCCGCCCCCCAGGCGCCCCAGCCCACGCGGGCGGCACCCCACCGCCAAGCCCCCACCACGATGGCAGACCCTCTCAGATCGGGCACACTCTCCTCACCCATGAAGCATCTCCTCGAATCCGGCCTGAACCGTCTCGGGCTGCGTTTGCGTCCTGAGCAGATCGACCAGCTCCTCGCCTATCTCACGCTCCTGGGCAAGTGGAACCGGGTCTACAACCTCACGGCGGTGCGTGATCCGGCTCAGATGGTCACCCACCACCTCCTCGACTGCCTCAGCATCATCCCCCCGTTGCAGGCCCGCCATGGCGAGCAAGCGCTTCGAGTGCTGGATGTCGGCGCGGGCGCCGGCCTGCCTGGCGTGGTCATCGCCATCGCCCGCCCTTCGACCGAAGTCATTTGCGTGGACACGGTCGCCAAGAAGGCCAGCTTCATCCAGCAGGTGGCCGCCGAGCTCGGCCTGAGCCGGCTGCACGCCCAGCACGCGCGGGTCGAAGCGCTGCCGCCCCAGCAGGCCGACATCGTCACCTCGCGCGCCTTCGCGTCCCTGTCCGACTTCGTCACCCTCACCCGCGCCCACTTGGGGCCCCAAGGGGTCTGGATGGCCATGAAAGGCAAACGCCCCGACGCCGAAGCCGCTGAGCTGCCGCCCGACGTGGCCCTGTTTCACGTGGAACCATTGACCGTGCCGGGCCTGGATGCCGAACGCTGCCTGGTCTGGATGCGCCCCCGCTTCAGCGATACTTCTTCTTCCCCCGGAGCCCCCTGATGTTCGGCATCACCGACTTCGGCGCCTACTGCGCCGCGATCCTGGTTTTCTTGGCCTTGCCCGGCCCCGGCACCTTGGCCTTGCTCACGGCCACCGGCAAGGGCGGCTTGCGGGCCGGCGCGGCCGCGACCGCCGGGCTGATCGTGGGCGACCAGATCCTGCTCTGGCTGGCGGTGGCCGGCGTGGCCGCCCTGCTGGCCACCCATCCCGCCCTCTTCCAAGCCGTGCAGTACGCCGGCGCGGCCTACCTGGGCTGGATCGGCCTCAGGCTCTTGCGCGCCCAGGACGGCGCGACACCGGTCGCGTCGATGGAAGCCGGCCGCTACTTCCGCCAGGCCACCATCATCACCGTGCTCAACCCCAAGGCGGTCGTCTTCTACATGGCCTTCTTCCCGCTGTTCATCGACCCGGCCCGTCACCAGGGCATGCTCACCTTCGCCGCGATGGCCATCACGATTGCCGCACTCACCGCCCTCTATTGCCTGACCCTGTGCACCTTCGCCCATGCCATCGCCGCCAAAATACGCGCCCACCGGCGGGCCGCGAAATGGCTGGAGCGCTTGGCCGGTGTCTTTCTGATCGGCTTTGGCATCCGCCTGACCACGAACTGAGCTTGACACGCACAGGCAGCCCAAGGACAATTCAACCAGATTATTCAACCAGTTGAATTGATGTCCGTCACCATCGGCGCCTTCGAAGCCAAGACGCACCTGTCGGCCCTGCTGGACCGGGTCGAGCACGGCGAAGAGGTCGTCATCACCAAACACGGCCGCCCCGTGGCGCGCCTGCTGCCCGTCCGGCCCGCGCCCCATGCGGCCTCGGGGGGCCAGGATCTGCTGGAGCGCATGCGCGAACAACGTGCCGGACGCCGCCTGGGTATGGATTGGCGCGTGCTACGAGACGAGGGCCGCAAGGGATGAGTCCTGTGGTGCTCGACGCCTCCAGCGCCCTCACCTGGTGCTTCGAGGACGAAGCCAGCGAGGCCGGTGACCGCCTTTTCTGCCGTGTGCAGGACCGCGGCGCGGTCGTGCCCCCGCTGTGGCACCTGGAGATCGCCCACATCGTGCTCAGCGCCGAACGCCGCCGACGCCTGACGCAAACCGAGGTCGAGAGCTACCTCGACCTGCTCAGGCAGCTGCGCATCGACACCGATGCCGCCCCGCCCGAACGGGCCCGCGCCGACACCTTGCGCCTCGCCCGCGAACACCGCCTCTCGGTCTACGACGCCTGCTACCTCGACCTGGCCATGCGCCGCCGCCTGCCCCTGGCCACGCGAGACACCGCCCTGCAACGCGCCGCCCGCGCCGTGGGCGTCGAACTGATCGAACTCTGAGCCCCCACCGAAGCAGCCCATGGCCAAGATCTTCTGCATTGCCAACCAAAAAGGTGGCGTCGGCAAGACGACCACCGCCGTCAACCTTGCGGCCGGCCTGGCCAAAGTCGGCCAACGTGTGCTGCTGGTCGACCTCGACCCCCAGGGCAATGCCACGATGGGCTCGGGCGTGGACAAGCGCACCCTGCCCTTGTCCGTCTACGATGTGCTGCTCGAATCCGCCACGGTGGCCGAAGCCCGTGCGCGGTCCGAACTGGGCGGCTACGACGTGCTGGGGGCCAACCGTGAACTGGCCGGCGCCGAGGTCGAACTCGTCGACCTGGAGCGCCGCGACCGCCGGCTCAAAAGCGCGCTGGCCGCCGCCGAGGCCGAGTACGACTTCGTCCTGATCGACTGCCCGCCCTCGCTGTCCATGCTGACCCTCAACGGCCTGGTCAGCGCCCATGGCGTGATCGTGCCGATGCAGTGCGAATACTTCGCGCTCGAAGGCTTGACCGACCTGGTCAACACCATCAAGCAAGTGCATGCCAACCTCAACGCCGACCTGAAGATCATCGGCCTGCTGCGCGTGATGTACGATCCGCGCATCACCTTGCAAAGCCAGGTCAGCGAACAGCTCAAGCAGCACTTCGCCGACAAAGTCTTCAACACGGTCATCCCGCGCAACGTGCGCTTGGCCGAAGCGCCCAGCTACGGACAGCCCGGCGTGGTGTTCGACCCGAGCTCGCGCGGCGCCCAGGCCTATGTCGAATTCGCGCGCGAGATGGTCTCGCGCGTGGCCACGATGTAAGGCCCCACCCCCATGCCGTCCATGAACCCACGCATCTTGTTGCTGCCCGGTTGGCTCGATTCCGGCCCGGACCACTGGCAAAGCCGCTGGCAAGCCCTCTATGGCGACACACGCGTGGAGCAGGCCGATTGGGAATGGCCCCGTCGCGGCGACTGGATGGCCCGCCTCGAAGACGTGGTGTGCGCCGAGCCGACCCCCGCGCTGCTGGTGGCGCACAGTCTGGGCTGCCAGCTCGTGGCCGCCTGGGCCGCCCACACGCGCCACGCGCATCGCGTGCTGGGCGCGCTGCTGGTAGCCCCGCCCGACACCGAGCGCGACGACACCCCTCCGCAACTGCAGCACTGGCGGCCCATCGTGCGCCAGCGCCTGCCCTTTCCAGCCATCGCACTCATCAGCACCGACGACCCCTATTGCCGCGCCGAACGCGCCGCCGAGATGGCCCACCAATGGGGCGCCCGGCTGGTCAGCCTGGGCCCCAAAGGCCACCTCAATCACGCCAGCGGCCTGGGCGACTGGCCCGAGGGCCGCGCCTGGCTCGATGCCTTGCGCCCGGCGCCGACTTCCGATTCCTGAACCTACCCCCATGGTCACGAAAAAACCCAAAGGTCTGGGCCTCGGCCTGGAAGCCCTGCTGGGCCCCAAGGTCAGCGACGCCCCCGCGGCGGCCGCCGGCGCCGACACCCCCTCCAGCCTTCCCTTGGCCCAGCTCCAGCCCGGCAAATACCAGCCGCGCACCCGCATGGACGAAGGCTCCTTGTACGAGCTGGCCGAAAGCATCAAGGCCCAGGGCATCATGCAGCCCATTCTGGTTCGACCCATCGGCCCCCAACGCTACGAGATCATCGCCGGTGAACGACGCTTCCGCGCGGCCCAACTGGCCGGACTCGACACCGTGCCGGTGCTGGTCAAAGAAGTGCCCGACGAAGCCGCCGCCGCGATGGCGCTGATCGAAAACATCCAGCGCGAAGACCTCAATCCGCTGGAAGAAGCCCAAGGCCTGCAACGCCTGATCACCGAATTCGGCCTCACCCACGAGCAAGCCGCCCAGGCCGTGGGCCGCTCGCGCAGCGCGGCCTCCAACCTGCTGCGCCTGCTCCAGCTGGCCGAACCCGTGCAGCACATGCTGATGGCCGGCGACATCGACATGGGCCACGCCCGCGCGCTGCTGCCCTTGGCGCCAGCGCAACAAATCCTCAGCGCTCACGAGATCGCCGCCAAGAAGCTCAGCGTGCGCGAAGCCGAAAAACTCGTGGCACGGGCGATGCAAGCCCGCAAACCGGCCGCGCGCGGGCCCTCTGGCGACAAGCCGCGCGACCTGCTGCGCATCGAAGAGCAGCTGTCCGACCACCTCACCGCGGCAGTGGAGATCCGCGTGAAAAAACGCACCAAGCGCGGCGAACAAGGCGAAATCGCCATTGCCTTCGGCTCGCTGGACGAGCTCAACGGCTTGCTGGAGAAGCTGGGGCTGCCCTCGGCGTGATCCAACACGGCCGCACGCGGCCCGGCGGACCTCGAGCCGCCGACTTCACCCGCATCCAGACCACGGCGCCCCTGCAGGCCGCCCGCCCCAGCACCGACACCCCGCCGCGGCCAAACCGCCAAGCTTTCCACATCCGGCCGTGATGGCTTCGATCGCCTGGTACAGACCCGAAGGAACTTCCCAGGGTTTGTGCGGTTCTGCCCACACTGGAATCGGGTCTTGCGACCCTCACCGGTGGCACGACACGCGAAATGAGGGCACACTGTTTGCAAGCGATCGAACTACGCCCGCTTTGCCCCCCTGTTCGAGGCTTGCATTTGCCGCTCGTGGTTTCATGCTCAACACCTAGACGCCAAACGCAAGCCCCGCTGCAGCGCCGCAGGCGCCAAGCGTTGAACCCAAGGAGGTGTCGATGGACGTCATCAGCAACTTCGCCGCGCGCTACGAGCGCACCCGGGAAGAGGAATACACCCTCCAGGAATACCTGGACATCTGCCGGCGTGATCCCATGGCCTATGCCACGGCCGCCGAGCGCATGCTTGCGGCCATCGGCGAGCCGCAACTGGTGGACACGCGCAACGATCCACGCTTGTCGCGCATCTTCGCCAACAAAGTCATCAAGATCTACCCCGCCTTCCAAGAGTTCTATGGCATGGAAGACGCCATCGAGCAGGTGGTGAGCTACTTCCGCCATGCCGCGCAAGGCTTGGAGGAAAAGAAGCAAATCCTCTACTTGCTCGGCCCCGTCGGTGGCGGCAAGAGCTCGATCGCCGAGCGGCTCAAGCAGCTGATGGAGCGCGTGCCCTTCTACGCGATCAAGGGCTCGCCGGTGAACGAGTCGCCCCTGGGCTTGTTCGACCCCGACGAGGACGGCCCCATCCTCGAGAAGGAATACGGCATCCCGCGGCGCTACCTGCAGCGCATCCTGTCGCCGTGGGCGGTCAAGCGCCTGGAGGAGTTCGGCGGCGACATCCGCCAGTTCAAGGTCGTCAAACGCTACCCCAGCGTGCTCAAACAGATCGCCATCGCCAAGACCGAGCCGGGCGATGAAAACAACCAGGACATCTCCTCCCTGGTGGGCAAGGTCGATATCCGCAAGCTCGAAACCTTCGCGCAGGACGACCCCGACGCCTACGCCTTCTCCGGCGGCCTGTGCCTGGCCAACCAAGGCTTGCTGGAATTCGTCGAGATGTTCAAGGCACCCATCAAGGTGCTGCACCCGCTGCTGACCGCCACCCAAGAGGGCAATTTCAAAGGCACCGAAGGCTTCGGCGCCATCCCCTTCGACGGCATCATCCTGGCGCACAGCAATGAAAGCGAGTGGAAGGCGTTCCGCAACAACAAAAACAATGAAGCCTTCCTCGACCGCATCTACATCGTCAAGGTGCCGTACTGCCTGCGTGTCAGCGAGGAGATGAAGATCTACGAGAAGCTGATCCGCAACTCCTCGCTGGCCAACGCCCCGTGCGCGCCGGGCACGCTGAAGATGATGGCGCAGTTCTCGGTGCTCACCCGCTTGAAAGAGCCGGAAAACTCCAGCATCTTCAGCAAGATGCAGGTCTATGACGGCGAAAGCCTCAAGGACACCGATCCCAAGGCCAAGTCCATCCAGGAATACCGCGACTACGCCGGGGTGGACGAAGGCATGAGCGGCATCTCCACCCGCTTTGCCTTCAAGATCTTGTCCAAGGTGTTCAACTTCGACCCTGCCGAAGTGGCCGCCAACCCGGTGCACCTGATGTACGTGCTCGAACAACAAATCGAACGCGAGCAATTCCCCAAGGAAGTCGAGGAAAAGTACATCGCCTTCATCAAAGAACTGCTGGCGCCACGCTATGCCGAGTTCATCGGCAAGGAAATCCAGACCGCCTATCTGGAAAGCTACTCCGAGTACGGCCAGAACATCTTCGACCGCTACGTCACCTACGCCGACTACTGGATTCAGGACCAGGAGTATCGCGACCCCGACACCGGCGAGATTTTCGATCGCGCCTCGCTCAATGCCGAGCTGGAAAAAATCGAGAAGCCCGCAGGCATCAGCAACCCCAAGGACTTCCGCAACGAAATCGTCAACTTCGTGCTGCGCGCACGCGCCAACAACAACGGCAAGAACCCGAACTGGACCAGCTACGAGAAGCTGCGCACGGTGATCGAGAAAAAGATGTTCTCCAACACCGAGGAGCTGCTGCCGGTCATCAGCTTCAACGCCAAGTCCAGCGCCGACGAGCAGAAAAAACACGAAGACTTCGTCAACCGCATGGTCCAAAAGGGCTACACACCCAAGCAAGTGCGTCTGCTGTGCGAGTGGTACCTGCGCGTGCGCAAGAGTTCATGAACCGGATCGCCTGAACCAGGGTCCAACCCTCAGCATCACACGAGGACAGTTTCATGCCCACCCTGCAGCAGATCATCGATCGACGCCTGTCGGGCAAGAACAAGTCCATCGGCAACCGCGAGCGTTTTCTGCGCCGCTACCGTGCGCAAATCCGCGAGGCGGTGCGCAAAGCCGTCTCAGGCCGGGGCATCCGCAACCTCGAACAAGGCGAAGACATCATCTTGCCGCGGCGCGACGTCTCCGAGCCGGTCTTCGGCCACGCCCCAGGGGGCCAACGTGAATATGTGCACCCGGGCAACCGCGAGTACGTCAAAGGCGACCGCATCGAGCGGCCACGCGGCGGCGGTGGCAGCGGGGGCGGCTCACAAGCCAGCGACTCCGGCGAGGGCGAAGACGACTTTGTCTTCCACCTCACCAAAGAGGAGTTCATGCAGGTCTTCTTCGAAGACCTGGCCCTGCCCCATCTGATCCGCACCCAGCTGGCCGAGGTGCCGGAGTGGAAAAGCCACCGTGCCGGCTTCACCACCGATGGCACGCCGGCCAACCTGCACGTGGTGCGCTCCATGCGCGGGGCGCTGGCCCGGCGCATCGCCCTGGGCGGACAGACCCGCCGCGAAATCCGCCAACTCGAAGCCCGGCTGCTGCACCTGCGGTCGCATCCGCATGCGGGCGAACCGCTGATTCAGAAAGAAATCCGCGACACCGAGGCCCAGCTGGAGGAACTGCGCGCCAAGGTCCGCCGCATCCCCTACCTCGACCCGATCGACCTGCGCTACCGCAACCGGGTCCGGGTGCCCGTGCCCAGCGCCAAGGCCGTGATGTTCTGCTTGATGGACGTCTCGGGCTCGATGGACGAGCAGCGCAAAGACATGTCCAAGCGCTTCTTCATGCTGCTCTACCTTTTCCTGACGCGGCACTACGAAAAAATCGACCTGGTCTTCATCCGCCACCATACCCAAGCCGCCGAAGTCACCGAAGACGAGTTCTTCCACGCCACCGAGACCGGCGGCACCGTCGTCTCCAGCGCGCTGAACTTGATGCACGAGATCATCCGCGCGCGCTACCCCAGCAGCGAATGGAACATCTACGGCGCCCAGGCCAGTGATGGCGACAACTGGCACCATGACAGCGGCCGCTGCCGCCAGATCCTGGACGAACACATCCTGCCGTTGGTGCGCTATTACGCCTACGTGCAAGTGGCCGAGGCCGAGCAAAACCTCTGGGAAGAATACTCCCAACTGCTCGAGACCCATCCTCACTTTGCCATGCGCAAGGTGGCCGACGCGGCTGACATCTACCCGGTGTTCCGTGAGCTGTTCCGCAAGGAGGGCGCACCCGCATGAATGCCGTCGATCACCCCCGCGAACGCCTGCCCAGCCCGCCGGACTGGACCTTCGAGCTGATCGAGCAATATCACGCCGAGATCGCGCGCGTGGCGCAACAGAAGTACCGACTCGACACCTACCCCAACCAGCTCGAAATCATCACCGCCGAGCAGATGATGGATGCCTACGCCTCTGTGGGCATGCCGGTCATCTACCGCCACTGGTCCTATGGCAAGCAGTTCATCGCCACGGAAAAGAGCTACCGGCGCGGCCACATGGAGCTGGCCTATGAAATCGTCATCAATTCCGATCCCTGCATCGCCTACCTGATGGAAGAAAACACCATGGCCATGCAGGCCCTGGTGATTGCCCATGCGGCTTACGGGCACAACAGCTTCTTCAAAGGCAACTACCTCTTTCGCATGTGGACGGATGCCTCGTCCATCATCGACTACCTGGTCTACGCGAAGAACTACGTGGCCGAATGCGAAGAGCGCTACGGCCTGGACGCCGTGGAAGACCTGCTCGACTCCTGCCATGCCTTGATGAACCACGGCGTGGATCGCTACCGCCGCCCACAGAAACTGTCTTTGGCCCAAGAACAAGCGCGGCGGCAAGAACGCGAACGCTATTTGCAGCAGCAAGTCAACGATCTGTGGCGCACCCTGCCGCGGCGCAACGAACGCAGCGATGACGAAGACGCCCAGTCGCGCCGCTTCCCCAGCGAGCCGCAGGAAAACCTGCTGTACTTCATCGAAAAGAACGCGCCCCTGCTGGAGCCGTGGCAACGCGAGATCGTGCGCATCGTGCGCAAGATCGCGCAGTACTTCTATCCGCAGCGCCAAACCCAGGTGATGAACGAGGGCTGGGCCACCTTCTGGCACTACACCTTGCTCAACACCCTGTACGACGAAGGCCTGCTGAGCGACGGCTTCATGATGGAGTGGCTGCAATCGCACACCAATGTGATCTTCCAGCCGCCGGTAGGACACCCGGCCTACAGCGGCATCAATCCCTACGCGCTGGGCTTTGCGATGTTCAGCGACATCAAGCGCATCTGCGAACAGCCCACCGAGGAAGACCGTCGCTGGTTCCCCGACATCGCCGGCAGCCCGTGGCAACAGACGCTGGACTACGCGATGCGCAACTTCAAGGACGAAAGCTTCATCGGCCAGTTCCTCAGCCCCAAGGTGATGCGCGACTTCCGGCTGTTCGCCATCCGCGACGACGAGGACGAGCCCGAACTGGAGGTTTCGGCCATTCACGACGACAGCGGCTACCGCGCCTTGCGCGAATCGCTGTCACGCCAGTACGACCTGAACCACCGCGAGCCCAACATCCAAGTGTGGAACGTCAACCTGCGCGGCGACCGCTCGCTCACGCTGCGCCACATCCAACACCACAACCGCCCGCTGCACGACAGCGCCCAGGAAGTGCTCAAGCATGTGGCCCGGCTCTGGGGCTTCGACGTGCATCTGGACAGCGTGGACGATCAGGGGCGCATCACCAAGCAGTGGACGGCGGTGGCGCCCCGACACTGACGGACGCGCTCGAGGCCCGGTTCAGGCCCAGCCCAGCTCCCACACCCAAGCCGGCGGCACATTGCGCCACACCACGGCACGCCGGCGCCACACCAAGCCACGGCCCAATTGCAAATCGAACGGCGCACGCGGCTGGTAGGTGTATTGAATCAGGCGGCGCTGGGGGTGGGCCCACAAGAAACGCTCGATCGCACGGCTCGTGCCGTCACGCCAGCGCGCCGGCAACGAACGGAACGGCAGCGAGGACACCAGCACCACGGGCTCGTCGCCGCCGCACCAGGCCTCCAACACCTCGTGCGCGGGCGCTTGCAGCACGGTCATGCCGGGAAACCGCTGCCGCAGCCGCCCGGCCCACTCGGGCTGCAATTCCACCACGGTGGTGGGCACCCGAGGATGGCGCTCGCACAAGGCTTCGGTGATCGCTCCGGTGCCAGCGCCCAATTCGATGATCTGCTGCGCGCCGTCGGCTCCACGCGCCATCGCCTGCGCCAAGTAACACGAGGACGGCCAAATCGCCCCCACCATGGTCGGCCGGGTAAAAGCCAGCATCATGAAAGCGGTGACTGCTCGCATAAGGATCGACCGAACCGCGTCATCGCGACCCGGCCACTGTAGGGCCAGCCGCGGCCATCCGCAAGGGCTGGAAACCAAGGCTTACCATGGAAAGATCTTGCCTGGGTTCAAAATGTTCTGGGGATCCAGCGCGTGCTTGATCGCACGCATCAAGGCGAGCGCGCCCTCGCCAGCTTCCTCGCGCAAGAAGCCCATCTTGTGCAAACCGATGCCGTGCTCCCCGGTGCAGGTGCCCTCCAGACGCAGCGCACGGGCCACCAGCTGATGGTTCAGTCGCTCGGCCAGCTCGCGTTCCGCGGGCTTGTGGGGGTCGATCAGATAGCCCACGTGGAAATTGCCGTCGCCCACATGACCCACGATGAAATAGGGCAAGCCTGCCTCGTCGGCCTCGGCCGCGGTCTGCAGCAGGCATTCGGCCAGCCGCGAGATCGGCACACAAGCATCGGTGGTCACGGCCCGGCAGCCCGGCTTCATTTGCAGCGCCGCGAAATACGCATGATGGCGCGCGGTCCACAGCTTGCTGCGCGCCTCCGGCGTGGTGGCCCATTGAAAATCTTCGCCGCCGTGTTCGCTGGCGATCTCCTGCACGGTCTGCGCCTGCTCCTGCACGCCCGCCGGGCTGCCATGGAACTCCATCAACAGCATCGGCCCCTCGCGCAGCGTGAGCTTGTCATGACGGTTCACCGCGCGCACCGCGTTGGTATCGAGCAGCTCGCAGCGCGCGATCGGCACGCCCATTTGGATGATCTGGATGGTCGTGTTCACCGCGGCCTCCAGCGAGGGGAAAGAACACACGGCCGCCGACACCGCCTCGGGTTGCGGATACAGGCGCAGCGTGATCTCCGTCATCACCCCCAAGGTGCCCTCGCTGCCCACGAACAACCGAGTCAGGTCGTAGCCTGCGCTGGACTTGCGCGCGCGCGTGCCGGTGCGCACCACCTCGCCTGCGGCGGTCACCACCGTCAGCCCCAGCACGTTTTCGCGCATCGTGCCGTAACGCACCGCATTCGTGCCCGAAGCCCGCGTGGCGCACATGCCGCCAATCGACGCATCGGCACCCGGGTCGATCGGGAAGAACAGCCCCGTGTGGCGGATCTCGTTGTTAAGCTGCGTGCGTGTCACCCCGGCCTGCACGGTCACGGTCAGGTCCTCGGCATGGACCGCCAGCACACGGTTCATGCGAGACAGGTCGAGGCTCACCCCCCCTTGCACCGCCAGCAGGTGGCCTTCCAGCGACGAGCCCACGCCATAGGGGATCACCGGCACCGCATGCGCGGCGGCCAGCTTCACCACCTCGGCCACCTCCTCGGTGCTTTCCGCAAACACCACCACCTCGGGCGGCGGCACTTCGAAAGGCGATTCATCACGGCCGTGCTGCTCACGCACCGCCTGGGCGGTCGAGCACCGAGCGCCAAACCGCCCCTTCAGCGCCTCGATCATCGCCGCTGGCACCGGGCGGGGTTCATACGCGGGCAGCACGTGGCCGGGCAAGGGGGCGTTCATGGTTTGTCTCCTCTGCGGCTTAGGGACCGGGGATGCACACATTACAAGCGTTTACTTTAAGCCGCCTGAATCCGGGGGGCATCCGGGTCGTCCACACGGCAAACTATGGTTCGGCATTTCGGAGCCTCGCAGGGAGAAAACATGAACATCGACAGCCAAGGCTGGGTCCAGGATCCGCGCGTGCGCCTGGCCATCAGCCCGAACATTGAACGCGGCCCCATGACGCTGGTGCGTGGCATCGTGGTCCACCAGACCGACAGCCCCACCGCCACATCCACCCTCCACAGCTATCGCTCGCCCGGCGCCAATGGAGCGCACTTCCTGATCGACCGCGACGGGACGATCTATCAGACGGCTTCCATACGGAAGGTGACATGGCACGTCGGCCCCTTGAAAGCTCGATGCTTGGCCGAACATCGTTGTGCCCCCACGGAACTTCAAGCCCTCAAGAAGTTTGACCCTCGCGGAGAGCACCGCCGCGAAATGGCCAAAGCGCATCCGGATCGATATCCCTCCAATCAGGACGCCATCGGTATCGAACTTGTCGGGCAAGCCCTGCCCGTCGACGCCCTCAAAGATGACGACAAGACGTTCGAGCCCGTGACTTCAGCACAGAAAGCCTCCTTGAAATGGCTCGTCTCCGGGCTCTGCCGCTCGCTCGGCGTGACCATGGCCGAAGTCTTCCGGCACCCCGTTGTTTCGCGCAAGAACCGCACCGAGGCTGAAACCGCTGTGTGGCAATAGAGTGCGGACCATGAAGCGCCTTGCATTTGTCTTCTTGATCACCTTGATGGTGAGCACTCCAACACTGCCCTCCGGGATGGATGACGGCACCGAGCCGATGCGCACACCCACACATTTGCCGGAGGTTCGCTGGGTCGTCATCGAATCCAATGGCCAGCGCAACGTGCGGACGTCCTCCGACACGATGAACTGCAAGGATTTCATCGTCAGTCAAAGGGAAGTCGCAGACTTTTTGCGCCGCAGCGGGGCAGTCACCAGTCGTGACTACATGGAGATGCTCAATTGGACGCCTTGCTATGCCACAGGCCGAGTAGGGTTCGCCGATGGGCAGACCGCTCAATGGCTTATCAGGCTCGGCCACTCGGGATGGGTAGCCCCGGACAATGGAGCGCCGAGAATCCACATGTATTGCCCCGAATGCCGCCTGGCCGGCCGACGCCTGCCCTGAGCGGGCACTCTGCAGTACGATGCCCCCATGGGCAACCGACTCACACAAATCGCCACCCGCACCGGCGACGATGGCACCACGGGGCTGGGCGACGGCAGCCGCGTGGCCAAGGACCACCTGCGGGTGCAGGCCATGGGCGACGTGGACGAACTCAATTCGCACATCGGCGTGCTGCTGGCCGAGCCGCTGCCGCCGGCGGTGCGCGAGCTGCTGGTGAGCATCCAGCACGAACTGTTCAACCTCGGCGGCGAGCTGTCGATGCCGGGCCACGCCCTGCTCAAAGACGAGGCCGTGTTGGCGCTGGATGCCGCGCTGGCCGAGCACAACGCCGCCCTGCCCCGCCTGAAGGAATTCATCCTGCCGGCCGGCACGCGCGCGGCCAGCCTGGCCCATGTGTGCCGCACGGTGGCGCGACGCGCCGAACGCTCCGTGGTGGCACTGGGCGCACGCGAGCCCATCCGCGCCGCAGCGCGGCAATACCTCAACCGTCTGTCCGACCTGATGTTCGTGCTCGCACGCGTGCTCAACCGCGCGCGGCTCGACGGCCTGGGCGGCGATGACGTCTACTGGCGCAGCGAACGCCTCCAGCGCGAGGACGACGGCGCCTAACTCACCTGCAGCGCCGCCACGTCCACCCTGAGATGCGAGCGGCCGGTGGCGCCCAAGGCGGCGCGGGCGTAGGCCTGGGCCCAGTCTGCCTGCCGGAACTGCGCCGGCCCCACGGCCTGGGCAATGGACAACAACTTGTCCACGATCAGCACCTTGCCGCTGGCGCGCAAGGGCTCACATTCATGGGCCACGAATTCGGCATCCAGCCACTGGCGGGCTTCCTCATGCCCCATCGGTGCGCCGCCCTCCAGCGGCACTCGGACTTCCTGCCCATCGCCGAACTTCACCACCACTTCTGCACGCATCGCGCTCTCCTGGGCTGCCTCAGCCCCATCATCAAAAAGAAGCCCGCCAAGCCGAACGGGCATGGCGGGCGGATCCACCCGAAGGTGGTCTGCTGAGGGAAAACGCAGCCGCTGAGGAGCAGCTTGCCGACATTTCACCCCCAAACCCGGGCTTGCGCCAGCGTTCTTGCCAGCCCTTACCTTGCTTACAACTGGACGCGCCGGCGGCGATGCCGGCCTCAGGCCGGCACCACGAGGTCACGGCGGGTGATCCAGCGCACCGCAGCGCCAGCAGGCGCTGCTTGCAGGCGCATCTCCACCTCGGCCCGATCGGCCGGGCCAAGGCGCCGGAACAGCACGTCTTGCTCATTGGCAGCCTCGCCGGCGACGAACCATTGCGACACCCGTTGCCCAAAGCTCGGATGCAAGACCTTCACGTGAATATGGGGCGCGCGCCCAGGATAGACCACGGGGCGGATGCTACGGAAGCGGAAGGCGCCCTGCGCGTCGCTGACCGTGGCGCCAAAGCCTTGAAAGCCCGCATCCACCCGCGGCCCAGTGCCATGCGGGTGGCGATAGCTGCCGTAGACATCGCACTGCCAAATCTCGATCGCCGCGCCGTCGACCACACGCCCCTGGGTATCGACCACCACGCCAGCGATGTCGAGCCACTCGCCGCGGGCGGCCTGCGCCTGGCCACGCACCCGTCTGAGGTCGGCATCGTCATCGAGCGGCCGATGCAGGGGGTAAAACGGGCCTTCGGTCATGGCGGGCAGCGCACGGCGCGACGAGGCCAACGCCGGCCACGCCAGGCAGGCCGCAGCCCAGCCCAGACCGGCAATCAGCTGGCGCCGGCGCGGCGGCCAGGCAAGACGGTTCGACGAGGACATCGCTGGCTCCAACGAGACCATGCCGCTTGGGCCCGCACGGCGCCCCAGAAGTTCCCCCCTCTCAACCCCGCCGGCGCTTGACGGCCTCCGACAGCACGTGCAGCACTTCCAGCGAGTCGTCCCAGCCCAGGCAGGCGTCGGTGATGCTCTTGCCGTATTCGAGCTTGGACGGATCGTCCTTGCCCGGGTTGAATTTCTGGTTGCCGGCTTGCAGATGGCTTTCCACCATCACGCCGAAGATGCGGCGGGAGCCGCTGCCCACCTGCGCCGCGATGTCGCGCGCCACCTCGAGCTGGCGCTCGTGCTGCTTGTTGGAATTGGCATGCGAGCAGTCCACCATCAGCGATGGGGTCAGCTTGGCCGCCTCCAGGTCCTTGCAGGCGGCTTCGACATGGGCCGCGTCATAGTTGGGGGTTTTGCCACCGCGCAGGATCACGTGGCAGTCCTTGTTGCCCTTGGTCTCGACGATGGCCACCTGGCCATTTTTGTGCACCGACAGGAAGTGATGCGCCCGGCTGGCGGCCAAGATCGCATCGGTGGCGATGCGGATGTTGCCATCGGTGCCGTTCTTGAAGCCAATGGGCGCCGACAGGCCGGAGGCCAACTCCCGGTGCACCTGGCTTTCGGTGGTGCGTGCGCCAATGGCGCCCCAGCTGATGAGGTCGCCGATGTATTGCGGCGAGATCACGTCGAGGAACTCGCTGCCGGCGGGCATGCCCAGGCGGTTGATTTCCAGCAGCAACTGGCGCGCGATGCGCAACCCCTCGTCGATGCGGAAGCTCTCGTCCAGGTACGGGTCGTTGATCAGGCCCTTCCAGCCCACGGTGGTGCGGGGCTTCTCGAAGTACACACGCATCACGATCTCCAGCGTGTCGGCGTACTTCTGGCGCTGCGCCAGCAGGCGGCGGGCGTAATCGACGGCGGCCGCCGGGTCGTGGATCGAGCACGGACCGATGACCAGCAGCAAGCGGTCGTCCTTGCCCTGCATGATGCGTCGGATGCGCTGACGGGTCTCGGACACCAAGGTCTCCACTGCCGTGCCGCGGATCGGAAAGAAGCGGATCAGATGCTCCGGTGGCGGCAGCGGCGTCACGTCCTTGATCCTTTCATCATCGGTTTGAGAGGTACGGTCGACGGGCGCATACCAACCCTCGATGGCGCTGGCGGACTTGGCGTTCATGGGGTGCGTTCTCCTTGCTCGATCATCAGGGGGTGACGGACTGTCTGCAGCCACCGCCTCCCAGAGGGACGAAAAAAAACCGCCGGAGGTCTTCCGGCGGTTTTCTGGGATTCGGTTGCGGGTTTGTACGGTTACGCGCTGACCTCTCCTCCGCCGGTGCGGTGCGAGAACCAAAAGTAGGCAAAAAAGAAGGTCGTTGCGCGAGCCATAGGCGCCTAATGTAGCACGGTTTTGCGGCGCTGCGTCAAGATCGGATGTGGCAACGGCGCCACGTCAAAGCAGGATGTCGGGCTCGCCCGAGCGCGGCGGCTCGTCGCCCTCGGTGTGCAGACCCCGCGTGAGGGCCGACCACCACAGCGGCCGACGCGCCGGCGGGTCCAGCGCGGGATCCGGGGCACGCAGCACCTCCAGTTCGCCCAGCAGGCGCGAGGCCACGTCCATGAACTCGCGGCGCAGCAAGGGCTCGTCCACCTCCCGGGCGCAGGCGTCGATCCACACATCGAGCATCCATTGCACCTCGGTGAAGGTCACGGCATAGTGACGCAGCTCCACGGGCAAGACGCTGTGACGCCCCAACAGGTCGCGTCGCTGGCGCTCCAGGCGCTCGCGCAAGTCCAGCTGCAGCCGTGTGCGCACCGGCGGACTGGCCGTGCGCACCTGCCGCACGAACTTCATCAGGTCGGTGTTGACGCGCTCGACCCGCTCGATCAGCTCGGGGTCGGGCTGCGAGCGTGGGGGCTCGGGCGCAGGGGCGTCGGGGTCGGACATGGCAACCCGGCCCCATGCAGGAGGGACCGGGACCCTTGAGCGTAGTGCCTGCGCCGCGCTCCATCAAGCCTGCCGGGCACGCCATCGGCCTCAGCGTGCAAAAGCTCTCGGCAAATCTTCACACCCGCGACCGCAGGCCGGTCGGGTCACAGCCGGTCAGGCCGTCCCGCCGACGGTCAGACCATCGATGCGCAAGGTCGGCTGACCCACGCCCACCGGCACGCTCTGGCCCTCTTTGCCGCAGGTGCCCACGCCGGAATCCAGACGCATGTCATTGCCGATCAGACTCACCCGGGTGAGCGCGTCGGGGCCGTTGCCGATCAGCGTGGCGCCCTTGACCGGGTACTGGATGCGACCGTTTTCGACCCAGTAGGCCTCGCTGGCGGAAAACACGAATTTGCCGCTGGTGATGTCCACCTGGCCGCCACCGAAGTTCACGGCATACAGCCCTTTCTTGATGGAGGCGACGATTTCCTCGGGCGATTTGTCCCCGCCGAGCATGTAGGTGTTGGTCATGCGCGGCATGGGCACATGGGCATAGCTTTCACGCCGGCCGTTGCCCGTGGGCTTGACCTTCATCAGCCGCGCGTTCAGGCTGTCTTGGATGTAGCCGCGCAGGATGCCGTCTTCGATCAGCACATTGCACTGGGTGACGTGGCCTTCGTCATCGATGTTGAGCGAGCCGCGCCGATCCGGCAAGGTGCCGTCGTCGAGCACGGTCACGCCTTTGGCGGCCACGCGCTGGCCGATGCGCCCCGAAAACGCGCTCGAGCCTTTGCGGTTGAAATCCCCCTCCAGGCCATGACCGACGGCCTCGTGCAGCAGCACCCCGGGCCAGCCCGGGCCCAGCACCACGGTCATCTCGCCGGCCGGCGCCGGGCGCGACTCCAGATTGGTCAATGCCGCCTTGACCGCATCGTCCACATAGCCGGCGATCACGCCGTCGTGGAAATACCCCAGTCCGAACCGCCCACCACCGCCGCCGGTGCCGATTTCGCGCCGGCCGTTCTGTTCGGCGATCACGGTCACGCTCAGGCGCACGAGCGGGCGCACATCGGCGGCCACCGTGCCATCGGCGCGCGCCACCAGCACCACGTCGTATTCGGCAGCCAGGCCGGCCATCACCTGCACGATGCGCGGATCGCGCGCGCGCGCCAGGCGCTCGACCTTCTCGAGCAATTCGACCTTGCGCGCACTGTCCAAGGTGGCGATCGGATCGGTCGGCGCATACAGCATGCGGCTGCTGGCCACTTGCGGCGGGCCCACCTTGACCCGCCGGCTCTGACCGGCCGCCGCAATGGTGCGCACCGTGCGCGCCGCATCGAGCAGCGCCGCCTCGGAAATGTCGTCGGAATAGGCAAACGCCGTCTTTTCGCCCGACACTGCCCGCACGCCCACGCCTTGGTCGATGCTGAAGCTGCCGGATTTGACGATGCCCTCCTCCAGGCTCCACCCCTCGCTGCGGGTGTACTGGAAATACAGATCGGCGTCATCGATGCGATGCTCGCCGATGGTGCGCAAGGCCCGCGCCAGCACGGTTTCGTCCAGGCCGAAAGGCTCCAGCAACAGCGAGCGGGCCACGGCCAAGCGTTCGAGGGTGGGTTCGCGCGAGATCATGCCGACATTGTAGGCAGGGCAGGGTCCACATGGCGCCGGCATGGGCTTGCGCAGCCGGCGCTCAGGCCCCAGCCACCCACACCAAGCGGCCCCGGCCGGTTGCCTTGGCCTGGTACAAGGCCGCGTCGGCCCGCGCAATGGCGGCGTCGAGATCACCGTCGGCCCGGTTCATCGTGAAGGCCCCGGCACTGAAGTCCACGCTGCCGTCCGGTGTCGGCCAGGGCCGCCGCCGCAGCCGCTGACGCAAGCGCGCATCGACCCGTTGGGCGGCGGCGGCGTCGGCATCGTACAGCACGGCCATGAACTCTTCGCCCCCGTAGCGGCCGACCACATCGCCTTCGCGCAAACTTTCTTGCAGCACGGCGGCAAAGCCGGCGATCACCTGGTCGCCGGCGGGGTGCCCGCGTTCGTCATTGATGCGTTTGAAGTGGTCGATGTCGATCATCATCACCGTGACCGGCACCTCATGGCGGCGCGCCAGCCGCACCAGCCGCTGGGCCTGCTCCAGCACCGCGCGGCGGTTGAGCACACCGCTGAGGTCGTCATAGGTGGCCAATTGACGCAAACGCCGCTCGGCTTCGTCGCGATGCGCCAGCAGAAACGCCAGGGTGGCCAGGCTCACCGTGGCATTGTCGATGATCAGTCCGGCAATGCTCAGCGGATGATTGGCGCCAAACGAGGGATAGTCCTCGGGCCAGCCGGCCATCAGGGCCGCGCGCGCCAGCAACATCGCCGCAGACGCCGAAGCCGCCCCTGCCAGCAACCAACGCCAAGCGCGCCCTTGCGGTGCCGGCCGCAGCGCCAGATGCACCACCGCCGCCAGCTGCACGGCCAGCAGCACATTGACCAGGCTCACCCGCCACTGCACATGCTCATAGATCAGCCCATTGAGCATCGCCAGGCCCAGGGGCCACAGCACGATCCAACGCCAGCCCACGGGGCGCTCCAGATACAGGCCCAGGGCCCGCCACCCCAGTGCGAATGACAGACTCAAGGCCCACACCCCGGCACTGGAGACCCAAGGCCGGCCGACGCCGGCCAGCGGCGCCACGATCAAGGCCGCCCAACCCAGCGATTGCAACAACAGCGCACGAATCCAGCAGCGCAAGCCCGCATGGGCACTGCGGCCCACCACGGCAAACAAGGCCAGCCCCGTGAGCGTCACATTCGCCCACAAGGTGAACAGGATGCTCAAGGCCTGGAGTTGCACGCCTTGCATGGCCCGCCCCCAGGCGCCGTCGGCCGCGCCAATGCCAGCACATAGCTCAAGCCGTCGATCGCGCGGCTGCCATACCAACTGAGCAACTCACCATCGACTAACTGCACCGGCACGTCGGGCAGATGCCGCCGGACTTCCTCCACATGCCGCGCGCCGAAGCGGTAGGGCTCGCTGGCCAGCAACACCGCATCCAGCCCTGCGTGCCGCACCTGCGCCCAGTCGAACACCGGATAGCGAGCCGCCCCGCTGGGGCCGCCATGCACGTCGGGCCAGGTCTGCCAATTCACCGTGGCCAACAGCCGGGAAATATAGGTGTCGCGCGCCACGGTCATCCAGGGCTCGCGCCAGATGACGTACAACACCCGGCGCGGCGGCCACGGCCCGGCGCGCTGCAGCGCGCCCAAACCCTGGCGCAGCCGCTCGGACAAGGCTTCGGCCCGCGCGCGCACCCCCGGCAACCGACCAAAGGCCTGCACCACCTGCTCGTACAACGCGAGGTTGTCCTGCGGCGCGCACGGGTGGGTCACGATGACCTCGGGCACGAACTCCCGCAAGGCCTGCACCGTGGGCCACTCGTTTTCGTCGACATTGACGATCACATGCGTGGGCGCCAGCTTGCGCAGAGCATCGAGCTTCACGTCCTTGGTGCCGCCCACCTTGGGCACGGCCGCCACGGCGTGGCGCGGATGAATGCAAAAACCCGTGCGCGCCACGATCCACGGCGCAAGACCCAAGGCAAAGAGCAGCTCGGTGATCGAGGGCACCAAGCTGGCGATGCGAGGGGGGTCGAGGGGCGGTGCGGGCATGCGCCGATCTTGCCTCCAATCCAAGCCCCGGGGAGCGGCGCACCAAAGCAGGGCGACCCGGAAAAACCCTCCCCGGGAAAACAACAGTTTTTCACACCTGGATTTCCCATTGTCAGGCGACTCGCCCATAATGGATGGGTCTCTGTGTGGATGCGGCGCCTAGGCTTGAGTGGTTCTCGACGGGTAGAAGCTCCAACTGAACGATGAGCGATAGAAAGGAGCTCTCTCGATGGGCAACAAGCTGTACGTGGGCAATCTCGCCTATTCCATCCGCGACGAAGACCTGAACCAGGCCTTCAGCCAATTCGGCGCGGTCACCTCGGCCAAGGTCATGATGGACCGCGATACCGGCCGCTCCAAGGGCTTCGGCTTCGTGGAAATGGGGTCGGATGCCGAGGCCCAATCGGCCATCAATGGCTTGAACGGCCAGGCCCTGTCCGGCCGCGCCATCGTCGTCAATGAAGCCCGGCCCCGCGAACCGCGGCCCGGCGGCTTCGGGGGCGGTCACCGGGGCTTTGGCGGCGGTGCAGGCGGCAGCCGCGGCGGTTACGGTGGCGGCGGGGGTCGGGGCGGCTACGGCAGCGGTGGCGGTCGCGGTCAGTACTGAGCCCCAGGTATCCGTCTGTTCCCCCCAACGGCGAAGCTTCGGCTTCGCCGTTTTGTTTGGTGCGGCCGCCGGGCTCAGAACTTGTGGGGGCGCAAGACCTGCACGTCGGCGAAGAACATCGTCAGCCCGAAATGCGGTGCATACCGCGTCAGCACGTGCTCAGCGATCTGATCGGCCACGGCCGTCTCGCAAATCACCTTCATCTCGATCGTGCGGTCCGCTTCCCAGGCGCCTTCGCGCACGCCCATGCTGCCTTCGCCGCGCACGTCATAGACGGTATAGCCATGCGCGCCCAGGCGCTTGACGTCGGCCACGAGCTGCTTTTCCAAGGCCGCCTCGGCGATGATCACCAACAAGGTACGGGGGTGTTTGGTCAGGGCCATGCTCAAGCTCCGGTGAGGGCTTTTGCCAATGCAATGTACAAAGGAATGCCCACCAAGACATTGAAGGGGAACGTCACGCCCAGCGCCGCGGTGATCGACAAACCGGCATTGGCCTCGGGCACGGCGATGCGCATGGCCGTGGGCGCGGCAATGTAGCTCGCACTGGCCGCCAACGTGGCCAACAAGGCCACCCCGCCCGTGGACAGACCGAGCATCAGGCCCACGGCCGCCCCGGCCAAGGACAGCAGCGGCGGGGCGATCAGGCCCACACCAATGACCGCCACGCCATAGCGACGCACCTCGGCCAGCCGGCCACCGGCCACCAAGCCCAACTCCAACAGGAACAGCGCGAGCACGCCCTTGAAGGGCTCGACGAACACCGCATGAATCGGCGCCGTACCCGCCTCGCCGGCGATGGCGCCGATGAGCAAACCGCCCACCAGCAACAACACGCTCTTGCCAAAGGCCACCTCATGGGCCAGCGTGCCCCAACGCACCTCACGCAGCCGCGACAGGCGCGCCAACAAAATGCCCGAGACGATGCCCGGCGCCTCCATCACCGCCACCCACAGCGAGGCATGGCTTTCGTAAGGAATGCCCTGGCGGGTCAATGCCGCGCTGGCCACGGCAAACGTCACCACACTGACCGACCCGTAGTGCGCCGCCACCGAGGCCGCATCGGCCATGCTCAGCCGCAGCACCCGCAGCACGGGATACAGGGCAAACGGAATGGCCAGCCCCAGCGCCAGCGCCGCCCCCACTTGCGGCAGCAAATGCATCACCGGCTGCTTGGACAACTCGATGCCGCCTTTGAGACCGATGGCCAGCAACAAGTAAATGGACAGGGTTTCGTACAAGGCCTCGGGCACGCGCAGGTCCGAACGCACCAGACGGGCAAACACGCCCAGCAGAAAGAAAAACACGACGACATCGATCATGGCCCGGCATGGTGCCACAGAAACCGCCCGCACCCGGCGCGGCTCAGCCTGGCCGCGTCATGGCCAGCGGATCGATCCAGCGGTCGTACTCCTCGGCGCTGACATAGCCGCTTTCGATGGCCGCCTCGCGCAAGCTCAGCCCATGCGCATGCGCCGCCTTGGCGATCTGCGCGGCGCGGTCATAGCCGATGTGTCGGTTCAGCGCCGTCACCAGCATCAGATTGCGCTCCAGGTGTTCGTCGATCACCGCCTCGTTGGGCTCGAGCCCACGCGCGCAGTGCTGCTCGAAGCTTTCGCAGGCGTCGGCCAACAAGGCGATGCTTTCCAACACGTTGTGCGCCATCACCGGCTTGTACACATTGAGCTGGAAGTTGCCTTGCGAGCCGGCAAACGCCACGGTCGCATCGTTGCCGAACACCTGCACGCACACCATGGTCAGGGCCTCGCACTGGGTGGGATTGACCTTGCCCGGCATGATCGACGAGCCCGGCTCGTTCTCGGGGATGCGCAGCTCGCCGATGCCACAACGCGGCCCGCTGGCCAGCCACCGCACGTCATTGGCCATCTTCATCAGCCCGCCGGCCAAGGTGCGCAAGGCCGCCGAGCATTGCACCAGCGCATCGTGCGCGGCCAGCGCGAAAAACTTGTCCGGCGCGCTGCGAAACGGGTGGCCGGTCAGTTGCGCCAGATGCCAAGCCGCGCGCTCACCAAAGCGCGGGTGCGCATTGAGCCCCGTGCCCACGGCCGTGCCGCCGATGGCCAGATCGTACAAGCCGTCCAAGGTCTGGCGCACCGCTTGCACCCCGAAGTCGATCTGCGACACCCAGGCCCCGATCTCCTGGCCCAAGGTGATGGGCGTGGCATCTTGCAGGTGGGTGCGGCCCGTTTTGACCAGATGCTCATACGCCTTGGCCTTGGCCGCCAAGGTCTGGCGCAGCGCCTGCACCGCCGGGAACAGCCGCTCGTGCAGCTGCTCCACCACCGCCATGTGCATCGCGGTGGGAAAGGTGTCGTTCGATGATTGCCCGCGATTCACATGGTCGTTGGGGTGCACCGGCTGCTTGCTGCCCAACACGCCGCCGGCCAACTCGATCGCTCGGTTGGCGATCACCTCGTTGGCATTCATGTTCGACTGCGTGCCCGAGCCGGTTTGGAACACCACCAAGGGAAAATGATCGTCCAGGTGGCCGTCGGCCACCTCTTGCGCTGCCGGCTCGATCAAGGCCGCCAGCTCTGCCGGCAGCTCGCCCAGCTCGCGATTGGCGCGCGCAGCGGCCAGCTTGAGCAGACCCAGCGCGCGGATGATCGGGCGGCCCCACACGAAGCGCGGCCCGCCGATCTTGAAATGCTGGATCGAGCGCTGCGTCTGCGCGCCCCAATAGCGGTCCGCCGGCACCTCGATGGGGCCCATGGAATCGGTTTCGATGCGAGTTGGCATGTGCGTCTCCCTGCCTGCGCGCCATGCAAGCGCTTGCAGCATAACGATAGCGCCGGCGTCCGGCGCTGTCTTGCGGTCACGCCCTCCCCCGGCACCGGGGCTCGTCACGGCCGCTTACCACCGGACACAGTTGCTCGCCCGGCTCGAGGCCACAATGCCTTGGGCTGCTTCGCAGCAGCCCATACCACAAGATTCAGAGAGGAGCTTCCATGCTGCACACCACCGTGCCACTGGCCGAGGCCGTTGGCAAGCACATCAGCGAGCTATGCCTCTTTTCCATTGCCAATGACGATCAACAGAATCATTGCGCCCACTTCGTGAGCCACATGCTGGGCTACGATTTCGGACACACGTGCAAGACCTTCACTTGGACGGACAAGCAGCGCGAAGAGCGTGGCGCCAACCTCCGCGTCAACGAAGTCTTCAATCGCTGCCGCCACCGAGGTTTGTGGTCCGACCGACCCTTGCATCTCCAGGGCTGCCTGATCTTCGTGACCCACACCAGCAATGTCGTCGTGCTTGGCCACCAGCTGCAGATGCGCGACTCCCGCTGGAAGCACATCGGCATTCATCTTGGAGGAACCGTCTGGCACTACAGCAATACGCAGCGCCGGGTGGTGAGTGAAGCCGTCTCGGTCTTCAATGAACGCTTTGGTCGGGCCTATCAAATGTCTGGCCAGACTGTGGAGTTCTACTTCGGAGAGTTCATTTGAGAACGCAACTGTGGCGCCTCGGGGGAGCCTTGATGCTGGTGGGCTGCGCCCACGCCCCCATCGACCCCTGGACAGGCGAACGAGTGGTCATCGATCCCAGCCAACCCCCCAAGGGGGCGCAAATGATGCAACTCTTCCTGAGCCAGGGCGACACGCCCTTGCGCGGTTCGGGCTGCATGTCCGATGAGGCCCTCGACGCCCGCCTCACGCTGCGGGACCGGCTGGCGCAGGTGCTGGGCGATGCGCTGGACCATCCCGAGCATCACCGCGCGGTGCTCAAAGGGACTTGCACGTCGGATCCGGTGCAAACGCCCGATGGCCGTGTGATCGATGCCTGGGCCTGCTCGCTCAACATGGTGCAGGAGGACATCGCCGAAGGCTTCGTCGCCAACGCCTTCGTCCGCGGCCACTTCACCAAGGACCGATGGCGCCTGGTGCCAGGCAGCCTGCTGTGCTTGTGACGATCCTCACTCCCCTTGTCGCTTCTTCCGCGGCCGCCCGGCCAAGGCCCGGTCGAACAGGGCGTTGGGCAAGACGCGCAGCAGCTTGGCCACCAGGCCCATCTGCCAGGGAATGACGCGGTAGCTCACCCCGGCCTCGATGGCCGCGTAGGCGCGATCGGCAAAGTCCTCGGCGCTCATCAAGAACGGCATGGCGTAGCGGTTCTCGCGCGTCAGCGGCGTGTCGATGTAGCCCGGCAGCAGCGTTACCACCGGCACGCCATAGGGCCGCATCTCGCCGCGCAGGCTTTCGCAATAGTTCACCACCGCCGCCTTGCTGGCGCAGTAGGCGCCGTGGCCGGGCAGGCCCCGGATGGCCGCCACACTGGCGATGCCCACCAGGCGGCCGCTGCGGCGCTGGCGCAGGCCCTCGATGAAGGGATGAAAGGTGGCCGCCAGCCCCAGCACATTGGTCTCGAGGGTGGCTCGCATCACCTCCAGATCGTGGAAGATGGCCGTGTCCATGCCCACGCTGATGCCCGCATTGGCGATCACCACCTCCGGCAAGCCCTGGCGCTCGAGGCACTGCCGGCCTGCCGCGACGATGGCCTGCACGTCCCGCACGTCGGCGGCATGGACCACGCAGTCTTCGGCCGTCCAGCCCTGCGAGCGCGCCCAGGCCTCGGTGTCGGCCGCACGGCGCGCCACCAAAGCCAGGCGCCAGCCCGCTCGGTGGTAGCGCAGCGCCAGTGCCTGGCCAATGCCGCTGGATGCGCCCGTGATGTAGGCCAGCGGCCGGCTCATGAAGCCGCCCCCGCACGCCGTGTGGGCGGCAACACGCCTTGCACCCCGCCGCGCAGCTCGAGCACGCGCCGGGGATGGTCGTAGATCAAGCTTTGTCCAGACAACTGCATGCCTCCTTGCACCAAGGTGACGGGACGATCGGAGACCACTCGTTGCGCCTCGACGAAGAACAGCAGTTCCTCGCCGCGCAGCTCGGTGGCTTGGTCCCAAGGTGGGCCTGCCGGGTCGGCCCCAGGCTGGCGCAGCACCCGAGCCCCGCCGAGCAGGCGCACTTGGCTGCCGTCTCCTTCGGCCTGGGCCTGGCTTGCCGTGGCCACCGTGACACGGCCCTGCGCATCGGTGTGGCGCAAGCGCACCTCGTCGATTTCGAGCCGGTCGGTGTCGGGGTAGTGACGCAAGGTGCGGCCTTCCAGGCGCAGCTCCGGCAGACCGACCCCGCGGTATAGCTGCACGGAAAATCGTTCCATCACGTAGTCGGGATCACGGCGCGGCGGGGCGTCCGGGCTCGGGGTCTCGGGCACGGGGGTGCTGCGCACCAACCAGTACGTCAGGCCGGCCAGTACGGCCATCAGCACCAGCGGCAGCGAGGTCATGATTTGGTCCACCGCCTGGATCCAGCGCGACCGCGGCGGCACCCCTCCCGAGGCCGGGACTTTGAGGCGGCCCAAGCCGGTGGCATGCGGCTCGGTCGAACCGGCGCGGCTCATTCACGCGCCGGCGGCCGCTCGGCCGTCGTCCAGGGTGTGCAAATGGCCCTCCAAGAGCCGGGCGTAGTGTCCACTGGCCATCAGCAACAGGTCACAGAACTCACGGGCGGCGCCTTCGCCGCCGCGCAAGGCACACACATGGTCCGCCACGGCCTTGGCCTCGGCATGTGCATTGGCCGGCGCGCAGGCCCAGCCAGCGCGCACCATCAGCGGCAGGTCGGGCCAGTCGTCGCCCATGACGGCCACCTCATGCCAGCCCCAGCCACGTTCGTCCAGCAGCGCCTGCGCCACCGCGAGCTTGTCGGCCACGCCGAAGCGGGCTTCGACGATGCCCAAGTCGCCCAGCCGGCGACGCACCGCCGGAGAATCGCGGCCGGTGATGACCACCGGCTCGATGCCAACGCGCGCCAGCAGCTTGATGCCATGGCCATCGAGCACGTGGAAGGCCTTGAAGGCTTCCCCGTCCTCGCCGATGTACAGCCGTCCGTCGGTGAGCACGCCGTCCACGTCGAAGATGGCCGCGCGCAGGCCTTGGGCTTGCAGCAGCAGCTCAGGCGGTGCCGACAAAGCCGGTCGTAGCTCGCGCCGCATCAGATCACCTTGGCACGCATCAGGTCGTTGCTGTTGAGCGCACCCACCAGGCGGCCGTCTTCATCGACCACCAAAACCGAGGTGATGCGGGCCCGCTCCATCAGGTCGGCCGCCTCCACCGCCAAGGCATCGGCACGCACCGTGCGGGGCTGACGGGTCATCAGCTCGCCGGCGGTCAGGCCGCGCAGGTCGCGGCCTTGCTCGATCTGGCGGCGCAAGTCGCCGTCGGTGAAGATGCCCAGCACCCGGTCGTCATCGTCGACGATGGCCGTGGCCCCCAAGCCCTTGGCCGACATCTCGCGCATCATGGCCGAAAAGCCGGTGTCGGGCCGCACGCGCGGCACGGCTGAGCCTTGGCGCATCACATCTCGCACATGCGTGAGCAGCTTGCGGCCCAAGGCGCCGCCCGGGTGCGAGCGCGCGAAGTCCTCCTCACGAAAGCCCCGCGCATCCAACAAGGCCACCGCCAAGGCGTCGCCCATGGCGATCTGCGCGGTGGTGCTGGCCGTGGGCGCGAGATTGAGCGGACACGCTTCTTGCGCGACCGAGGTGTCCAGCACCACGTCGCTGTGCCGGGCCAGTGTGGAGGCCAGCCGCCCGGTCATGCCGATCAGTCGCACACCCAAGCGCTTGAGCAAGGGCAAGATGGCGGTGAGCTCATCGCTTTCGCCAGAATTGGAAATCGCGATCACCACGTCGGCGGAGGTGACCATGCCCAGGTCGCCATGGCTGGCCTCCGCTGGGTGCACGAACATGGCCGGCGTGCCCGTGGAGGCCAGCGTGGCGGCGATCTTGCGGCCCACATGGCCGCTCTTGCCCATGCCCATGACGACCACACGGCCGCTGCAGCCGAGAATGGTCTGCACGGCCTGCGCGAAGGCTGGGCCTTGGCGGTCGCGCAGGGCCAGCAGGGCCTGCGCTTCGATCTGAAGGGTTTGGCGCGCCAACGCAATGGCTCGATCAGCGTTGTATCCGGGAGCAGACGGGCTAGGCATGGGGACGGGCCGTCGAGGGCATGGCTCGTTTACGATGGGCAGATTCTAGGCGCTGGGCCTGTCTCGCGCCGACCCTTGTGCACACTCACCATGGCCTCCACTCTCGATCTCGTCTTGCTGTATTTGTTGGCCGCCGTGCTCGGCGTGGGGGTGTGCCGCAGCCTGAAGCTGCCGCCCATGCTCGGCTACCTGGCCGTCGGGGTGCTGATCGGCCCCAACGCGATGGCCTTGGCCAAGGATACGGCCGGCATCCGCTACCTGGCCGAGTTCGGCGTGGTGTTCTTGATGTTCGTGATCGGGCTGGAGTTCAACCTGCCCAAGCTCAAGAGCATGCGCCGCCTGGTTTTCGGACTGGGCCTCAGCCAGGTGCTGGGCACGGTGGTGCTGGCCGTGGCCGGCAATGCCGTGCTGGCCTTCGGGCTGGGGCTGCTGGGTCGACCCTGGCCTCTGGCCTGGCCCACGGCGCTGGCCTTGGGCGCAGCGCTGGCCATGTCGTCCACCGCCATCGTGGTCAAGCTCATGGCCGAGCGCTTGGAGCTCGACAGCGAGCATGGCCGGCGTGTGATCGGCGTGTTGCTGTTCCAGGATCTGGCGGTGGTGCCTTTCCTGGTGCTCATTCCTTCACTGGGGGCGGCGGCCGACGCACTGGCGCGCGACCTGGGCCTGGCTTTGCTGAAGGCCGCGGCGCTGCTCATCGTGCTGTTGGCCGGCGGCCAGCGTGTGATGCGCTGGTGGCTGACTCTGGTGGCGCGGCGCAAGAGCGAGGAGCTCTTCATCCTCAACGTGCTGTGGATCACGCTCGGGTTGGCTTGGCTGACCGAACATGCCGGCTTGTCGCTGGCCCTGGGCGCTTTCGTGGCCGGCATGCTGATTGCCGAGACCGAGTACAAGCACCAGGTCGAGGCCGACATCCGGCCTTTCCATGACGTGCTGCTGGGCCTGTTCTTCATCACCATCGGCATGTTGCTGGACTGGCGGGTGGTCTGGGAGCAATGGCCGCTGGTGTTGCTGCTGCTGACCGTGCCGCTGCTGTTCAAGTTCGCTTTCGTGGCCGCATTGGCCAAGCTGTTCGGCGCGCCCCCCGGGGTGGCGCTGCGCACCGGGCTGTACCTTGCCCAGGCTGGCGAGTTCGGTCTGGTGCTGCTCAACCTGGCCACCGAGCGCGGACTGGTGTCGCTGGATCTGCGCAGCGCGGTCTTGGCCGCGATGGTGCTGTCGATGTTGGCAACCCCCTTCATCATCCAGCATGCCGACCGCATCGTCATGCGTTTGTCGGCCAACGATTGGATGCTGCAATCGGTGCAACTCACCAGCATTGCCAAAAAGTCCATCCGCTCCGAAGCCCACGTGATCATTTGCGGCTATGGGCGCAGCGGCCAGAACCTGGCCCGGCTGCTGGAAGCCGAGGGCATTGCGTACATGGCACTGGACCTGGACCCCGACCGCGTGCGCCAAGCCGCAGCGGCCGGTCAAAGCGTGGTCTTCGGCGACGCAGCCCGCTTGCAAAGCCTGGTGGCCGCCGGCCTGTCGCGCGCCAGCGCCGTGGTGGTGACGTACCACGACACGCCCTCGGCGCTGAAGATCCTGCAGCTGGTGCGCCAGCACGCCCCCAAGGTGCCGGTGATCGTGCGCACCATCGACGATGCGGACCTCGAGCGCCTGCGCGCCGCCGGTGCTGCCGAGGTGGTGCCCGAAGCGATCGAAGGCTCCTTGATGCTGGCTTCACATGCGATGGCCTTGGTCGGGGTGCCGATGCGGCGGGTGCTGCGTCGCGTGCAAGAGCAGCGCGAAGCCCGTTACAGCCTGCTGCGCGGCTACTTCCATGGCGCCGACGACAGCGGTGCCGATGATTTGCATACCCAGCGTCTGCAGTCGGTCACCCTGCCCGCCGGCTCGCCCTGGAGCGGCCAGCCCCTGCACCGCCTGGGACTCGAAGCCCTGGACGTGCAGGTGGTGTCGGTGCGCCGCCTGCAGGGGGCGGTGGTGCGGCCAGAGGCACAGCTGGTGTTGCACAGCGAAGACACCCTGGTGCTGTCGGGCCTGCCCGAAGCCCTCGCCCGGGCCGAGGAGCGCTTGCTCGCAGTCTGATGCGCGGTCTGACCCGTGGGCCGGTGTGCGCGCAGGGCGCGCAAAGCCCGCAGCCGCTCGTGGATTTATCCGCGCCGCTGGCGGCAGCGCCCGGATGGCACGACCATCATCGCCGTGCGCCATGCCCGTCGGTGGCCATCAGGCCGACGCCATCCGGCCTGCGGATCAGCCCCGTGAGTGTCTGTGTACAGGAGAGTTCCCATGCTGCAGCGTCGCCAGTTTCTCGCCGGATCGGCCGTCGTCACCCTCGGGGCCCTTGGGGGCCTGGGTTGGGCACCGGTCTGGGCCCAGAACGCGCCCGACTTGGGCCTGCCCGAGCTGCCCAATCCCGGCTTTGCCCGCCTCCGTCTTGGAGAGGTCGAGATCCTGGCCATCAACGATGGCGTGGCCCGGCGTCCCTTGGCCGAGGGCTTCGTGCGCGAGGTGCCCTTGGCGCAGGTCCAGGCCGCCTTGCGCGACGCCGGCCTGCCCACCACCCATGTGGACATCGGCTTCACGGCCTTCGTGGCGATCCTGGGCGAGCGCCGCATCCTGATGGACACCGGCAACGGCCAGTTCGGCGCCCCCACCACCGGCCGACTGCTGGCCCACCTGCAGGCCGCCGGCCTCCCGCCGGATCAAATCGACACGGTGCTCATCACGCACTTCCATGGCGACCACATCAACGGCCTGCGCAACCGCGACGGCAGCACACCTTTCCCCAAGGCCGAGGTATGGGTGCCCGAGGCCGAATGGGCCTTCTGGATGGATGACGCCCGCATGAACGCCGCCCCAGACGCCATGCGCGGCGCCTTTCAGAACGTGCGCCGCGTCTTCGGCCCCATCGCCACTCAAGTGCGTCGCTTCGCGCCGGATGCGGTGCTGATGCCCGGCCTGCGCGCCATCGCCGCCCATGGCCACACCCCGGGCATGTCGATGTTCCAGGTCGAGTCGCGTGGCCAGCGCTTCCTCAACCTGGCCGATCTGTCCAACCTCCCCGCCCTGTTCGTGCGCCAACCGGACTGGGCCGTCACCTTCGACATGGACCCGCAGGCCGCACGCGCCGTGCGACACAAGATCCTGTCGATGGCCGCCCAAGAAGGCGTGACCGTGGGCGGCTACCACTTCCCCTTCCCGGCCTTTGGCCAGCTCCAACGGCAGGCCCAGGGCTATGACTTCAAGCCTGCGCGGACCTGATGCGCAGCCCAAGCGCACCGGCCGCCCATGAAGCGTCGCTTGCTGCTTGGCAGCCTGATGGGCCTGGGCTTCGGCATGGGCCCCGCAGACTTGCGGGCCGAAGCCGCCGCACTGCTGAGCGCCTTGCGTGGTGGCGGCGTGGTGCTGATGCTGCGCCATGCCCGCACCGTGCCCGGTGTGGGCGATCCCCCCGACTTTCGGTTGGGTGACTGCGCTACGCAACGCAATCTGTCGGCCGCAGGCCGCGCCCAAGTCCGGCGCATCGGGCAGACCCTGGCCGCGCATGGCTTGCAACCCCGTCTCGTGCGCAGCAGCGGCTGGTGCCGCTGCATCGAGACGGCCGAGCTGGCCTTCGGCCGTCATGAAGTCTGGCCGGCGTTGCATTCGTTCTTCACCGAACACGACGCGCAGCGCCGCGCCCAAACCGCCGCGCTGCACGAAGCCTTGGCACAGCTGCCTGCCGAAGGCTTCGAGGCCTGGGGCAGCCACCAAGTCAACATCACGGCATTGACGGGCACCTGGGTGGACATGGGCGAAGCCGTGGTGATCCGTGGCGGCCCCGATGGCGGCACAATGCTGGGCCGGCTGCGCCTGGACGCCTGAGCGCAGCAGCTCGGCCTTTGGCCTACTTCTTGCCGTACTCCCCATGGATACCGCCCAATACATCCAGCGCCACATCCGCACCGTCCCCGACTGGCCCAGCCCCGGGGTGCAGTTCCGCGACATCACCCCGCTGCTGCAAAACCCCAAGGTCTTTCGGGTGCTGATCGATCAATTCGTGCACCGCTATTTCGACACCACCGTCGATGTGGTGGCCGGACTGGATGCGCGCGGCTTCATCATCGGCTCGGTGCTGGCCTACGAGCTCAACGTGGGCTTCGTGCCGATCCGTAAAAAAGGCAAGCTGCCCTTCACGACGGTGGAAGAAACTTACGAGCTGGAATACGGCTCGGCCACGGTGGAATTGCACACCGACGCGGTCAAACCCGGAGATCGGGTCGTGCTGATCGACGACCTGATCGCCACCGGCGGCACCATGATGGCGGGCAAACGTCTGCTCGAGCGCCTGGGCGCCAACGTGATCGAGGGCGCGGCCATCGTCGAGCTGCCCGAATTGGGTGGTGGGGACAAGCTGCGCGCCTCGGGCCTGCCGGTGTATACCCTCGTCAGCTTCGAGGGGCATTGAGCGCGGTGGCTCAGGTCATCGGAATGCGATGCGCCAGATTGGCGCGCATGCGAATGGCCATCACCGCACCGGCTGCGCGCAAGACTTCCAAGGCCACCACCGGCATGCGCGCGGCCAGTTCCTCCAGGCGTGGCAAGCGCAAGGCATAGATCACCCCTGGCGTCATGGCCTCGACCGTGGCCATGCGCGGGCCCTCGGCAAACAGCGAGGGCTCGCCCATCACCGCGCCGGGACGCAAGATGGCCACCTTGTTGGCTCCTGGCGCCGCATTGGCCACGAACACTTGCATCGTGCCCTGGGCCAGGAAATACATGGCGCGGTCGCGATCGCCTTGCCGAATCACTTGATCGCCCATGCGCACCTCGTGGCGCGAGAGAAATTGCGTCAGCGTGCGCCATTGATGAGCATCGAGACGCGGCCGGAAGGCGTCCTCGGCATTGAGCGATTGCACTGCCTGGATCAGCTCCTGGGCTTCCATCTTCTTTTGTCCTTCCTGGGTCGGCTGTGCCGACGATGCCGCGCCCACACGCGCGGCATCGCGGCTTGAAGCATCCCATTATGGGCCGCAGCCCCAGGGCTCACAATGCCGCCCCCCGCAGGCAGGGTGGACGGCGGCGTAGCGGCGCGACCTGACACAATTTGGACGCCGCCGGAATCTTCGCTACTTGCCGATGCAGAACTGACGGAAGATTTCTCCCAGCAGCTCGTCGGGCGTCATGCGCCCGGTGATGTCGCCCAGCGCGTCGTGGGCCAAGCGCAGCTCCTCGGCCAGCAAATCCAAGGCGGCATCGGCAGCCAGCGCATGGGCCTGCGCCTGCTCCAGGTGCTCGGCCGTGCGGCGCAAGGCGCGCAGGTGGCGTTCGCGCGCGATGAACACCCCTTCGGGCTGCGCCTGCCAACCCACTTGCTCCAACAGCAAGCGGCGCAGTGCCTGCAGGCCCTCGCCGGTCTTGGCCGACACCGCCACATGGGGCTGCGGCAGTCCAGCAGGCAAGCGCTGAGCATCGAGCTTGTTGTAGACATGCACCACCCTTGCCCCCGGAGGCAAGCGCTGGCCGATCTCGATGTCGCCGGCGTCATAGTCCGCTTGCCCCAGGCGCGTGAGGTCGTGCAAAAAAAGCACCACGTCGGCCTGGGCGATCTCGCTCCAACTGCGCGCAATGCCGATGCGCTCGACCTCGTCGGTGGCTTCGCGCAGGCCTGCGGTATCGACCACATGCACCGGCACGCCCTCGATCTGGATCGTCTGACTGACCTTGTCGCGAGTGGTCCCCGGAATCGGCGTGACGATGGCCAGCTCCGCGCCAGCCAGGGCATTGAGCAGCGAGCTCTTGCCCACATTGGGTTGGCCGGCCAGCACCAGCCGCATGCCTTCGCGCAGCAAAGCCCCTTGGTGCGCCTGATCCAGCAAGGTCTGAAGCGCGCTGCGAATGCCTTCGAGCTGGCCACGCGCATCGGCTTTCTCGAGGAAGTCGATCTCCTCCTCGGGAAAGTCCAACGTGGCCTCCACCAGCAAGCGCAAACGCACCAAGCGCTCGCGCAAACCTTCGACCTGCTGCGAGAACGCACCGGCCAGCGAGCGGCCGGCCGAACGCGCGGCCGCCTCGGTGCTGGCTTCGATCAAGTCGCTCACCGCCTCGGCTTGGGCCAGATCGAGCTTGTCATTCAAAAAGGCCCGCTCGGTGAACTCGCCGGGCTCGGCCAAGCGCAGGCGGGGCAAGACCTGCGCTGCCACATCCAGACAACGGGCCACCAGCAACTGCAACACCACCGGGCCGCCATGGGCCTGCAGCTCCAACACGTCCTCGCCGGTGTAGGAATGCGGCGCCGGGAAATACAGCGCCAAGCCATGGTCGATGGGCTGACCCTGCGCATCGGTGAAGGGCAGATAGTGCGCATGGCGTGGCACGAGCGAGCGGCCCAGCAAGGCCGGCACGAAGCTCGAAAGATCGCGCCCGGACACGCGCACGATGCCCACCGCCCCGCGTCCGGGAGCCGTGGCGATCGCCAAGATCGGGTCTTGATGACGAGACAGCATGGCCCCCATTGTGAGCCCAACAAACGCCAACGCCCCGCGGCGCAGACCCCGGGGCGTTGGCTTCACACCGTCAGCGGCTTCAGTCCTTGGACGGGAACTTCAGCTCCAGCACGCCGAGCTTCTTGTTGATGTACCACTGTTGCGCAATGGACAGCAGGTTGTTCGTCAACCAGTACAGCACCAGACCGGCCGGGAAGAAGAAGAACATCACCGAGAACATCAGCGGCATGATCCACATCATCTTGGCCTGGATCGGGTCCGGCGGCGTGGGGTTCAACCACGTCTGCAAGAGCGTGGAGGCCGTCATCAGCAGCGGCAGGATGTAATACGGGTCCTTGGCCGAAAGATCCTGGATCCACAAGATCCACGGCGCGTTGCGCATTTCCACCGACGACAGCAACACCCAGTACAACGCGATGAACACCGGGATCTGGATCAAGATCGGCAAACATCCCCCCATGGGGTTGACCTTTTCCTCGCGATAGATGCGCATCATCTCCTGCTGCATCTGCTGCGGCTTGTCCTTGTAGCGCTCACGCAGCTCCGTGATCCGCGGGGCCACGGCCTTCATCTTGGCCATCGAGCGATAGGCGCTGGCATTGAGGCCATAGAAAGCGGCCTTGAGCAGCACCACCAAGGCCACGATGGACCAGCCCCAGTTGCCCAGCAGGGCGTGGAGCTTGTCCAGCAGCCAGAACAAGGGCTTGGCCAGGATGGTGAACCAGCCGTAGTCCTTCACCAATTCCAGCCCGGGCGCCAGCGCGGCGAGCTTCTTCTCCTCTTGCGGGCCGACGAACAGCGTGGACTCGACACGGTGGCTCTGGCCGGCGGCCATCGGCGGCAGCGGCACCACCATGGCAATCGAGTACAGGTTGTCGCTCACCTTGGCGGCGCGGAACTCCCGCATCATGCGGTCGTGTCCCGGCACATTGAGCAGCCAGGCCGAGGCGAAATAGTGCTGCACCATCGCCACCCAGCCATTGTCGGCCGGCTCGGCCGTGCTGGCCTTGCCGCGCTCGATGTCCTTGAACTCCACCTTGTGGAACTTCTTCTGCTCGGTGTAGAGCGCCGGACCGGTGAAGGTGAAGTAGAAGGACGACTCGCCCGGGGGCGGGTTGCCATCGCGCACCAGCTGCAGATACAGCTGCGGCTCCAAGGTTTCATCGGCGCGGTTGATGATTTCATGGCGCACGCCGATGGTGTACTGCCCCCGCTGGAAGGTGTAGGTCTTGACATACTGCAGCCCACCGACCACCGGCGAGCTCAGCTTCACCTCCACACGGTCTTGCCCATCGGCCAAGCGACGCGGCGTTGCATCATCCACCGAAAAAGCCGTGAAGTGGTTCGGAAAGCTGCGACCGGCCTGGATCAAGCCCGTCTGCGCCAGATAGACCCGCTGGGCCGACTGGTCCATCAACACCACGTTGCGGCGGCGGTCCTCCTGGTCGGCGTAGTGCAACAACTCCAGGTAACTCAGCGTGCCGCCCTGGGTATCGATGCGCGCCTTGACCACGTCGGTGACGATCTCCAGCTGCTGCGACGCGGCGCTGCTGGCCGCTGGCGCCTGGGTGGCGATGCTGCCGGAGGCGCCCGCTTGCGCTGGCGCAGGCAATGCGGCGGCCGACGCGGTGCCCGACGGGGGCGGCGCCGAGGCGGCCTTTTGTTGGGCCACCGGCGTCGGCGAGAACATCGACGGCCGGCCGGTGTGCTTGTTCCAAGCATCCCACAGCAGGATGAGGGACATCGAGAACACCACCCACAGGATGGTGCGGCGCATATCGGTCATGGAGACGACTCGCTGTTGGAAGAGGAGCAAGGGGAGGAACGAGACGGCACGTCCGGGGCACGGCCAGCCTCGACGAGGCGGGTGAACCAGGGGGCCGACCGGGCCGAGCCTGCCCAATGGCGTTCGGGCACGGGGTCGTGCCCGCCCACGCACCCAGGATGGCAGCGCAACAAGCGGCGTGCGGCCAAATAGCTGCCCTTTACCGCGCCATGGCGGTCCAAGGCTTGCCAGGCGTATGCCGAGCAGCTGGGCTCGAAACGGCAGTCGCCCCCGATCCAGGGGCTGAACAACACCTGGTAGGCACGCACCAAGGCCTTCAGGAGGGCCGCAATCATCCCGCCCTCCCGGCCCGCTGTCGCACCGCCGCCTGCATCAGGGCATCGACCTCGCTGCGCACCACACGGCGCAGCGCTTTGGAATCGGCACTGGGGAATCGTTCGCGATCGAAGGCGGCGCGCAGACGCACCACCCACATCCCGCCGGGCAAGGCAGGGGCATGGCGCGCGAAAGCCGCGTACATCTGCCGCTTCAACAGGTTGCGCGTGACCGCACGGCGGGCCCATCGCTTCGGAATCACCACGCCGACGAGCAGCTCGCGGGCCGCTGGTCGGAAGACATCCACAGGCAGCGCCCCCTCGGGATGCCCTCCTGTTGACAACTCGTCCGACAACTCGTCCGTGTTCGGCAGGTGATGCAGCACGAAATGTGGGCTGCGCGCTGCGATGGCCGAGGCACCCGCCCCCAGCACCCGCTCGAAATCGGCACGGCGCGACAGCCGCACCAGACGGGTCGAGGCTGCAGGCAGGATCAAGCCGGCGTTCGCCGCGCCGCCGGGATCAGACGGCCAGGCGCTTGCGGCCCTTGGCGCGGCGGGCATTGATGACCTTGCGGCCACCCTTGGTCTTCATGCGCACCAGGAAGCCGTGCGTGCGTGCGCGGCGAACCTTGGAAGGCTGATAAGTACGTTTCATGATCGGATCCTCTCGGAGAATTCCGCCCGGGCCGAACAGCCTGGCGACACATCAACACCTCTGCAGAGCCCAGGCCCGGCCAGGGCTTGGGGTTTCCCGGCACCGGACATGCCTGCGGCAGCTTCACGAAACGCCCAACCGACCCGGGATAGACCGATCAAGCCCCCCGATCAAGCCGCAGAAACGCTCCCAAGAAGCGCTCTGAGCCCCTCCTGTGGACTCTGTAAGCGCGAAGCGTCTCACACGCGTCTCGAGCAGGCCAACGAAAGTGCGGGAAACCCTCAATTACACCAAATGCAAGTTCGTCGGTCAATGGACCCTGCGCACCGACCCTGGAGGACCGAGGGGTGGATTCGAAGTCATTTTCTGTGGATAAGTCGTCCGTGCACGGCCGTGCAAGGCTAGAATCCGGCGGCTCTAGAAGAAAGTTTTCCACAATTCCATGAGCTCCGACTTGTGGCAGCGCTGCTGCGAACGACTCGCCGCCGAACTGCCCGAACAGCAATTCAACACCTGGATCCGGCCTCTGCCTCCAGCCCTGCTGACACAGGGCGAGGCCGGGCCAGTGCTGTCCGTGCGCGTGCCCAACCGCTTCAAGCTGGATTGGATCCGGGCCCAGTACGCCGCCCGCATCCAAGCCCTGCTGACCGAATTGCATGGCCAGCCGGTGCGCTTGGAGCTGTCGCTGGCCCCCCGGGACCCGATGCCGACGCGGCCGGTGGCGGCCGCATCGGCCCCGACCGCGACCCCAGCCGCCCCGGCGATGAACGGCGCGGTGGCCGCCAGTCCGGCCGTTGCCGCCCCGCCGCCGCCCCAGCCCTCGCGCCACCGCCTCAACCCCAGCCTGACCTTCGACACCTTGGTGCCTGGCCGGGCCAACCAGATGGCCCGCACCGCCGCGCTGCACGTGGCCGGCGCCCCGGGCCAGATGTACAACCCGCTCTTCATCTACGGCGGCGTGGGCCTGGGCAAGACCCATTTGATGAATGCCGTGGGCAATGCCTTGCTGGCCGACCGGCCCGACGCCAAGGTGCTGTACCTGCACGCCGAGCAATTCATCTCGGACGTGGTGAAGAACTACCAGCGCAAGACCTTCGACGAGCTCAAGGCCAAGTACCACCAGCTCGATCTGCTGCTGATCGACGACGTGCAGTTCTTCGCCGGCAAGGACCGCACCCAGGAGGAATTCTTCAACGCCTTCGAGGCGCTGCTGGCCAAGCGTGCCCACATCGTCATGACCAGCGACACCTACCCCAAGGGGTTGGTGGACATCGACGAGCGGCTGACCAGCCGCTTCGACTCGGGCCTGACCGTGGCCATCGAGCCTCCCGAGTTGGAAATGCGCGTGGCCATCCTGATCAAGAAGGCCGAAATGGAAGGCGCGCAAATGCCCGAGGACGTGGCCTTCTTCGTGGCCAAGAACGTGCGCGCCAACGTGCGTGAACTCGAAGGCGCACTGCGCAAGATCCTGGCTTATTCACGGTTTTCCCACAAAGAAATCAACATCGCGCTGGCCCGTGAAGCCCTCAAGGATCTGCTGTCGATCCAAAACCGGCAGATCTCGGTGGAGAACATCCAAAAGACGGTGGCCGATTTCTACAAGATCAAGGTCGCCGACATGTATTCCAAGAAACGGCCGGCCTCCATCGCCCGGCCCCGCCAGATCGCGATGTACCTGGCCAAGGAACTCACGCAAAAGAGCCTGCCCGAGATCGGCGAGCTCTTTGGCGGACGCGACCACACCACCGTGCTGCATGCCGTGCGCAAGATCGGCAGCGAGCGCAGCAAGAACACCGAACTGAACCAGCAGCTGCACGTGCTGGAGCAGACCCTCAAGGGCTGAGCGCCCACCCTCTTTTTTTTCCGTTCGACTGCCACAAGGGGAACACTGTTGTCAAAGCACAAAGCTGGGGACAAGTTTCGAACAAGCCCTGTATTGTCCACAGGCTGGCGTGTCTGCGCGAAGTTGTTGTCACTTCGCCCGCGTCGTTCCCCGACGGCAAGCCACAGGCTTGTCCCCGCTCCAAAGCCTTGATCGAACAAGACAAAATAGCGTTTTCCACAAAAAAACCGGCCCCCTACTACGGCTACCACCTCAAGAGGTTCACATGATTGTGTTGAAAGCACCCCAGGACCAAGTGCTCAGCGCTTTGCAGGCCGTGGCCGGCATCGTGGAGCGTCGCCACACCCTGCCCATCCTGGCCAATGTGCTGATTCGCAAGACCGGGGCGCTGGTCGAGTTCACCACCAGTGACCTGGAAATCCAGGTGCGCACCACGGCCGAACTGCAAGGCGATGCGGGCGACTTCAGCACCTCGGTGGGGGCGCGCAAGTTGATCGACATCCTGCGCTCCTTGCCGGCCGAGCAAGTGGTGTCGCTGTCAGCCCAACAGAACAAGCTCACCTTGACCGGCGGTAAGAGCCGCTTCACGCTGCAAACGCTGCCGGCCGAAGACTTTCCGCTGGTGCAAGAAGCCGCCGATTTCGGCCCCAGCTTCAGCGTGCCGCAGAAAACACTCAAAACCCTGATCGGGCGGGTGCACTTCGCCATGGCGGTGCACGACATCCGCTACTACCTCAATGGCATCCTGTTCGTGGCCGAAGGCCGGCAGCTCACGCTCGTGGCCACCGACGGTCACCGCCTGGCCCTGGCCCAGGCCACGCTGGAGGTGGAGATGCCGCGTCAGGAAGTCATCCTGCCGCGCAAGACCGTGCTGGAATTGCAACGCCTGCTCAAAGACGAAGACACGCCCATCGAGATGCGCTTTGCCGGCAACCAGGCCAAGTTCCTTTTCTCGGGCATGGAATTCGTCACCAAGCTGGTCGAAGGCAAGTTCCCCGACTACAACCGCGTCATTCCCAAAAACCACAAGAACAGCGTCGTGCTGGGTCGCGCCGCGCTGCTGGCCAGCCTGCAACGAGCAGCCATCCTCACCAGCGAGAAGTTCAAGGGCGTGCGCCTGAACATCGAGCCGGGCCTGCTGCGCATTGCCGCAAGCAATGCCGAGCAGGAAGAAGCCAAGGAGGACATCGAAATCGACTACGGTGGCGACACCATCGAAATCGGCTTCAATGTGACTTACCTGGTCGATGTCCTGGCCAACATGAGCCAAGACATGGTCAGAGTCGATCTGCAGGACGCCAACTCCAGCGCGTTGATCACCATCCCTGACGACGACGACTTCAAGTACGTCGTGATGCCCATGAGGATCTGAGGCCCGATCGGCCCATCCCTCGTTGGACCCTTATCTCCCAATGCCCGCCATGAGCGGGCATGCATGTTTGAAAAGAGTTTCCTCATGTCTGACCCGACCTCGAGCCAAAAACCTTCCTCCACGCCTGTGGACGCAGGCGGCTATGGCGAAAACAGCATCCAGATCCTCGAAGGCCTGGAGGCCGTGCGCAAACGCCCTGGCATGTACATTGGCGACACCTCCGATGGCACGGGCTTGCACCACCTGGTGTTCGAAGTGGTGGACAACTCCATCGACGAAGCCTTGGCAGGGCATTGCGATGACATCGTCGTCACCATCCACACCGACAACTCGATCTCCGTGATCGACAATGGCCGCGGCATTCCCACTGGCGTGAAGATGGACGACAAGCACGAGCCCAAGCGCTCGGCTGCCGAGATTGCCTTGACCGAGCTACATGCCGGTGGCAAGTTCAACCAGAACAGCTACAAGGTTTCGGGGGGGCTGCATGGTGTGGGTGTCTCCTGCGTGAACGCCTTGTCCAAATGGCTGCGCCTGACGGTACGGCGCGACGGCAAGGTGCACTTCATGGAGTTTCGCAAGGGCGTGCCCCAAGACCGCCTGATCGAGATGCGCGACGGTGTGGCCGTCAGTCCCATGAAGATCATTGGCGAGACCGACAAGCGCGGCACCGAAGTGCACTTTCTGCCCGATGACGAGATCTTTCAGCAGAACAACGATTTCCACTACGACATTCTGGCCAAGCGATTGCGCGAGCTGTCCTTCCTGAACAACGGCGTGAAGATCCGTCTGGTCGACGAACGCCACAACAAGGAGGACAACTTTGCGTTTTCTGGCGGGGTCAAGGGCTTCGTCGACTTCATCAATCAGGGCAAGAAGGTCTTGCACCCCAATGTCTTCCATGCCGTGGGGGAGAAGCTCAGCGAGCAAGGCACCACCATCGGTGTCGAAGTGGCCATGCAGTGGAACGATGGCTACAGCGAAAACGTCCTGTGCTTCACCAACAACATCCCGCAGCGTGATGGCGGTACCCACCTCACCGGCTTGCGTGCGGCAATGACGCGGGTGATCAACAAGTACATCGAAGACAACGAACTGGCCAAGAAGGCCAAAGTCGAAATCACCGGCGACGACATGCGCGAAGGCCTGGCCTGCGTGATCAGTGTCAAAGTGCCCGAGCCGAAGTTTTCCAGCCAAACCAAAGACAAGCTGGTCTCCAGCGAAGTGCGTGGGCCGGTGGAAGAAATCGTCTCCAGCAAACTCACCGATTGGTTGCTGGAGAACCCCACCGATGCCAAGATCATCTGCGGCAAGATCGTCGAGGCCGCTCGCGCCCGCGAAGCCGCGCGCAAGGCGCGTGAAATGACCCGCCGCAAGGGTGTGCTCGATGGACTCGGTCTGCCGGGCAAGCTGGCCGACTGCCAGGAAAAAGACCCCGCGCTCAGCGAGATCTACATCGTCGAGGGGGATTCGGCCGGCGGCAGCGCCAAGCAAGGGCGCGATCGAAAGTTCCAGGCCATCTTGCCGCTGCGCGGCAAGATCCTGAACGTGGAGAAGGCGCGCTACGAAAAGCTGTTGTCCAGCAACGAAATCATCACCTTGATCACCGCCTTGGGCACCGGGATCGGCAAAGACGATTTCAATCCCGACAAGCTGCGCTATCACCGCATCATCATCATGACCGACGCGGACGTGGACGGGGCCCATATCCGCACCCTGTTGCTGACCTTCTTCTACCGCCAGATGCCCGAGCTGGTCGAGCGTGGCCACATCTACATCGCCCAGCCGCCGCTGTACAAAGTCAAGTCGGGCAAGGAAGAGCAGTACCTCAAGGATGCCCACGAGCTCGACGCCTACTTGCTGCGCGTGGCGCTGAAGGATGCCCGATTGGAAACGGGCATCGATGGCACGGTGCTCGAAGGCGAGGCGCTCGAAGCCTTGGCGCGTCAGTACGTGCTGGCCAACAACGTGATCCACCGTCTGGCCAATTGGATGGATGTGGAAGCCTTGCGCGCGCTGGCCGATGGCTTGGAGCTGCAACTGGACACGGCCGAGCAGGCGCATGCCTCGGCAGCGGCACTGAAGGCCGCATTGCACGATGCCGAGGTCGAGGCCGTGTACGACGAACGCACCGACAAGCAGATGTTGCGCATCAGCCGGCGACACCATGGCAATCTCAAGACCACGGTCATCAGTGCCGACTTCGTGCATGGCGCCGACTACGAAGCGTTGAGCACTGCCGGCCGCATGTTCAAAGGCTTGGTGGGCCCCAATGCCATCGTGCGCAAGGGCGAAGGCGACAAGCAGAAAGAAGCCCAGGTCAGCGACTTCCGCCAGGCCATGGCTTGGCTGATGCAGCAGGCTGAAAACAGCGTCACACGCCAGCGCTACAAGGGCCTGGGCGAGATGAACCCCGAACAGCTCTGGGAAACCACGATGGATCCCAAGGTGCGCCGCTTGTTGCGCGTGCAGATCGAAGACGCGATCGAAGCCGACCGAGTGTTCACGATGCTGATGGGCGACGAGGTGGAGCCGCGGCGCGAGTTCATCGAGAGCAATGCGCTGCGGGCGGCCAACATCGACGTGTGAGACGGCGGCAAGGCCCTAAGCCCGAGTTCGCCCGGGCCTTGCGGCGCGGCCGATGCCCCGGCCGCGTGCCGCGCGCAGGGACCCCAGATGCGCGGTCACCACCGCGGCGGCCAAGGTGACGGCCCAGGAGTAATAGATCCACAGCAGGAACACCGGGAACACGGCAAAGCTGCCGTACAAGGTGCGGTACGTGGGAAGCGCCAGCACGTAGGTCGCGAAAGCCTGTTTGCCGGCTTCGAGCCCGGCGGCACCGAGCAAGCCGCCCAGCAGCGCCTCGTGCCAGCGCACCGGGGCATGGGGCACCAGGTAGAACAGCAAGAACAGCATCGCCAGGTTGAGCGCAGCCGGACCCAAGGTCCATAACACCTCGACCGCCGGCGGCCACGGGCTCATCAGGCCTTGAGACAGGGCCAAGGCCCGCGAGGTGGCCCACAGACTCCACCCCAGCACCAGCGGGCCGGCGGCCAGCAGGGGCAGGTACAGCGCCAGGCGCTTGCGCCAGGGGCGGCCTTGGCGCACCTGCCAGATCCGGTTCAGCGCGGTCTCCACCGTGAACATCATGGCCAGCGCGGCCACCAGCAGCAAGGCCGCGCCGCTCCAGCTCAGCCCATGGGCATTGTCGGCAAAGCGGCCGAGGTATCTCAGCACGGGCTGCGCAAGGTCCGCTGGCAGCAGATGCGGCAGCCACAGCCCTTCGAGCGTACGCCGAAACGGACGCAAGGCAGGCACCAGCGTGAACAGCGCAAATCCCACGGCCAGCAGTGGCACCAGCGACAGCAAGGTGGTGAAACTCAGGCTGGCGGCCGCCTGGGCGAGCTGGGCGTCCTGCAGCCGCTCGAACAGTCTGGAGCGTGGCAAACGCATGGCATTCCTCGGGAAGTCTTCGTCGGGCGCGCGGCGGATTGTCCGAGAATCGAAGCCCGGTGAAAGTCCGGACGCTCCGATGCCTGCAGCCCAATTCAAGGTTTCGGGCACAATCCAAGGGTGGCCGCCCGAAGGCAGCCATGGTGATGTCGGGAGAGCCTGCCTGTGCACATGCCCAGGCGGCGCCGAAGGAGCAACCGCCCCGGAAACTCTCAGGCCCCAGGACCGGCATCGCCCACCGACTCTGAAGAGCTGCCGGCCGTTCGCGTCGCCGGCCAGCACCGAAGGAGCAAGCGGGAGCCTCGCGCGCCTCCGTGAATCTCTCAGGTCCGCAACAGAGGGGGCGTCCAGGCTGCGGCACGTGGCCTGGGCTTCCCGCCTCGACGCGTGGCTTTGCCTGAGAGGAGCTCTCATGCCTTCGATTGCCATCATCGGCGCCGGCATCACCGGCGTCACCACCGCCTATGCCCTGGCCCGCCGCGGCTTGTCCGTGACCTTGGTCGAGCGCCATCGCTATGCCGCGATGGAAACCTCTTATGCCAACGGCGGGCAGTTGTCTGCCTCCAATGCCGAAGTGTGGAACCATGCCTCCACGGTGTGGAAAGGCCTGAAATGGATGCTGAAGGCCGACGCGCCCTTGCTGGTGCATCCGCGGCCGAGCTGGCACCAGCTGAGCTGGTTTGTGCAATTCATGGCCAGCATCGCGCATTACCGTCGTCACACGATCGAGACGGTGCGCCTGGCGATTGCCGCACGGGAGCCTCTGTATGCCTGGGCCGATGAAGAGGGCATCGAATTCGATCACCGACGCGAGGGCATTCTGCACATCTATCGTGATCGGGCGGGCTTCGAGCATGCGCGGCGGGTTTCGGCCTTGCTGGCCGCCGGCGGTCTGCAGCGCCGCGCAGTCACGCCCGAGGAAATCCGCGCCATCGTCCCGACCCTGGCCGGCCGATACTTTGGCGGTTGGTATACCGACAGCGACACCACCGGCGACATCCACAAGTTCACCCACGGCCTGGCCGAAGCCGCGCAGCGCCGCGGCGTGCGCGGCCTGTACGGATGGGAGGTGCGGCGGCTGCAAGCCCGCGACGATGGCGTGCACATGAGGCTGGCCGGTCCCGAGGGCGAGCAGACGCTGCGCTTCGATGGCGTGGTGGTGTGTGCCGGCGTGGCCAGCCGGGCCCTGGCCGCGCAGCTGGGCGACCGGGTCAATGTCTATCCGGTGAAGGGCTATTCGATCACCGTCAACCTGCTCGACGAGGCCAGCCAGGCCGCTGCGCCCACGGTCAGCCTGCTCGACGACGAGACCAAGATCGTGACCAGCCGATTGGGCACGGACCGCTTGCGCGTGGCTGGCACGGCCGAGTTCGACGGTGAGAACCGCGACATCCGCGCCGATCGCATCCGACCGTTGGTGGACTGGGTGCAGCGCTGTTTTCCGGGGGTGTCCACTCGCAGCGTGGTGCCCTGGGCCGGACTGCGACCGATGATGCCCGACATGATGCCCCGCGTGGGCCGCGGCCGGCATCCGCGCGTGTTCTACAACACCGGCCATGGCCACCTGGGATGGACGCTGTCGGCCGCCACGGCGCAGTGCGTGGCCGACCTGGTTCGACGAGCATGGCCCGATCCCGTCGCCGTGCCGGTGCCGGCGCGGCGCTGCGGGCCTGTCACGTCCTTGTCGTAAGCCTTGGGCACACTGCGCCGCGATGGCGTGGGGGCGCAGGCATCACCACACGCATCACATGGCTGGAGGCAAAGCATGTCGGGTGGGCCGACACATGGCATCCTGCGCAAGACGGCTCGGGGACGCGCCGTCTTGCAGGGCACATCGTTTCCCGGGACTTGGGCGCAACGGCAGTTGTTGGTCATGCTCGACGGCCGCCGAAGCCTGGCGGCCCTGGCGCCGATCATCGAGAGCCTGGGGCTCAAAGAGGACCAGGTGCGCGACTTGGTCGCCCTGGGGCTGGCCGAATGGGTGGTCGCACCTCCGCCCGTGCCGAAAAAACCCGGCGCTCCTCGGCCACGACCGCGCTCCTTGCACCTGGCCAAGATCTATGCGCTGGAATTGGCCATACTGATGGCGCCCGATCACGAGCCCAGCCTGCGCGATGCGGTGCGCACGGTGCATGACGAGCCCTCGCTGTGGTCCTGGATGCAGCTGGCCCGGGCGTGCGTCGCTCGCCAAGCGGGCGAGGCGCGCGCCGCCCTCTTTTGGTCTCAGGTGCAAGCCCAGTTGCCCGAGGGGCTGCGTGCGCCGGACGGCTGCGGCACGCAAGACGCCCGGCCTCCGTCCGGTGCCGAGCAGGTTTCTCAGACGTTCATCACGGCCACGGAACGCACGTTGAGGTAGGCTTCCAACGCCTCGGGGCCGCCCTCGGAGCCATAGCCCGAGTCCTTGATCCCGCCGAAGGGCATTTCCGCCGAGGGCATGGCCGGCATGTTGATCCACAGCATGCCGACCTCGATGCGGCGCGCGAGCAAGTCCGCGTTCTTCAGCGAGCGCGTGAAGGCATAGGCGGCCAGGCCATAGGGCAGGCGGTTGGCCTCGGCAATGGCTTCGTCCAGCGTCTTGAACGAGCGGATCGCCGCCACCGGCCCGAAGGGCTCGTCGTTGAAGACGCGCGCATCGACAGGCACATCGGCCAGGATGGTGGGCTGCCAGAAATTGCCGCTGTGGCCGATGCGCTCGCCCCCGGCCAGCACGGTGGCTCCCTTGCGCACGGCGTCTTGCGTGAGCTCGGCCATGGCGGCCAGGCGTCGCGGGTTGGCCAGCGGGCCCATCTGCGTGCCTTCGGCCAGGCCGTCGCCCACCTTGAGACTTTGCGCATGTTGCGCCAGCGCCTGCGCAAAGTCGTCGCGCAGGCGCTCATGCACCAAAAAGCGCGTGGGCGAGATGCACACTTGGCCAGCATTGCGGAACTTGGCTGCCGCACTGACGCGCACGGCCAGTTCCAGGTCGGCGTCTTCGCAGACGATCACCGGCGCATGTCCGCCCAACTCCATGGTCACGCGCTTCATGTGCTGACCGGCCAGGGCGGCCAGTTGCTTGCCCACCGGCGTCGAGCCGGTGAAAGTGATCTTGCGGATGATCGGGTGCGGGATCAAATGGCTCGAAATCTCGGCCGGCTGGCCATAGACCAGGCCCAAGACCCCTGGCGGCAGGCCGGCGTCGGCGAAGGCGCGGATGTAGGCGGCCGGGCCGGCGGGAGTTTCCTCGGCGGCTTTCACCAGCATCGAGCAGCCGGCAGCCAACGCCGGGCCGACTTTGCGCACGACCTGGTTGATCGGGAAATTCCACGGCGTGAAGGCCGCCACCGGGCCCACCGGGTCCTTGAGCACCATTTGGCGCAGCTCCGGCTTGCCGCGCGAGGGCACGAGGCGGCCATAGACCCGCAAGCCCTCGTCGGCGAACCATTCGGTGAGATCGGCCGCGGCCAAGGTCTCGGCCTTGGCTTCGGCCAGAGGCTTGCCTTGCTCTTGGGTGATCAACGGGGCGATCTCGTTGGCGCGCTCGCGGATCAGCGCGGCGGCGCGGCGCATGATCTTCGCCCGCTCGGCCGGCGCCATGTCGCGCCAGACCTCGAAGCCGGCCTGGGCGGCCTGCAGGGCGCGGTCCAGATCGGCCACCGAGGCATGGGCCACGCGGCCGATTTCCTGGCCCGTGGCCGGGTTGTAGACCGGCAGCGTGCGGCCGTCGGCCGCATCGCACCACTGGCCGGCGATGAAGAGTTGGGTGTGCGGGTAGGTCATGGCAGGTCTTGGGATCGGATGGGACAGGTGAGGCGCGACGAATGCAAGGCATCGGCTCAGGGCCGACTGTAACCCCGAAGGCCCCTTGCGACCACGACCGTGACTTTCCACCGAGGCTGGGGGCGCAAGTCGTGTCGTTGCTCGGCACGATGCGGCTGGCTGCGCCACAATGTGAGCCCGCGCTTCGTTTCGGCGATGAGCTCACCGGCCATACCCCTCAAGACCGCCCTCGGCCACGAGGAGTTGCGTCATCGTGTGCATCGGCTCAGCCAACGCCACCGCACGGTGTTGTGGCTGGTCGATGGGACGCGGTCTTTGGCCGAGGTGCTGAGCATGGCACAGAAGGCCGGGGCCAGCCCGCAGCATTTCGACGACTTGCTGCGGCTGGGTCTGGTGGAGCTGTCCAGCCCGCCGGCGGCGGCACCAGCGCCGGAGGCGCCCGAGCCCGAGGGCATGCCGCAAGCGGTGAGTGTGCCCGCACCGGCACCCGCATCTGCGCCAGCGCCACAGACACAGGGCGGGTCTGCAGCTGCACCGGCAGCGCCGCCATGTCCCCAAGGCCCTTTGGCCCGTGCCCTGGCCGAGACGGCCGGTTTCATGTCCGAGGCTCCACCGTCGCTTCCACCGTCGCTCCCACCGGCGCCAAAGGCTTTGGCGCCAGCGCGTGGTCGTGGGCCGGTCGGGGCGCTGCGGTCATCGCGCCGGGGGGCTGCGCCGCTTCTCCCCCCGGTCCGGCTGGATGCGCCGCTCGAGCTGCCGGTGCTCACCGAGATCGAAAAGGCGCCCGAGGGGGGGCCCACGCCGTCGGAGATGGCCTTGCACGAGCAGGTGCGGGCCTTGCTGCGCACCGTGATCCAACGCGAGCCGCCGCCTTTCACCTCGCGTGTGCCGGCGCGCCTGGAGCGCTGCGAGACCCTGGGTGAGTTGGGGGACTTGGTGTTCGACATCGAGCGCTATTTGCTGCGCTCACGTCGCCAGCGCAAGCTGCACGAGGTGATGCCGCTGCTGCGCGAAGCCCGCGAGCTGCTGGGCTTGGGCAACACACGGGTGGTGGGTGCCGGCGGGGAGGATCTGGGGTGAGTCACGCATCGTGAGATCACGATGCTTTGGCTGCATGCTGCGGCCGTGCCGCTGCAGGCAGTCCAGGCGGCTTGATTGCCAGGCCACCTCATGCTTAGGTCGATTGCGAGACCCCTTATCAGGGGAGCATGCCAAGCTCCGGCTAAGTTGAGTCCTTGCTTCCTTGGCAAGCGACCGGCGAGGGCGAATTGCTGGATCGAGGGACAATCGATCCCCAGTGCCGAATGGTATTCCAGGCAGCTGCCAGACACGACAGCGCAAAGACCCATAGCAATCCAGCACGCAGCAAGAGATCCTCAGCCTGAGGATTGCCGACGAAGACGACCTGCATGCCGTCGAGTGCCCAGCCCATGGGAGACCATTCCGAGACCGTTTGCAGAATTGGGGGCATCAACATGCGCGGCACCATTACGCCGGCAATGGCGCCGAGCAGCACGTTGAGGCCGCCACCGAGTGCAGCGGCCTGATCAAAGCTGCGGCTGTAGGCCGCCACTAGCAAGGCCAGTCCCACAGCAGCCGCACTGGTGGACAGCACCATGAGTGCAAACCACCCGAGCTCGATGTCCAATTGCAGGGCCGGGCCGCCCAACAGCGGTACCAGCCAGCGTCCCACCAAGATCATGAACGACAGCTGTATCCAGTTCAGCAACATGAAGGCCGCCAGCTTACTGCCCAGCACGGTCCCCGGTGTTACACCAAAGCTGGCCAACCGCAAGAGCGTGCCTTCATTACGTTCCTGGATGAGCACGCCGGCCATAGGAATCACGACAAAGAACATTCCAAACACCAGCCAAGCAGGAACGCTTTGCTGGACGGCAGTCATGGCACGGCCCGACTCGATTTCATAAAGATAGCGGATTCGCGGACCATGATCCTGCCCCATCAGTTCGGGTGCGGAGGTACTGTCGAGCAGCATGCTGGCCAAGGGTCCCGCCTCAGCGGCGGCGATGCGCAAACGCACTTGCAGCATGGAAAAGCTCAGCTCGGTGCGTAGCCTAGCTGCTGCCGCGGGTTGTACTCTGTTTCCTAACCAAAGCTCGACTTGGTTGGCCTGAGGTCGTCCGTTCTTGTCCAGCCATGGTGACCGTACCACTACGGCAGCGTCAATGGTGCGCTCGCGCAAGGCTGTTTGCAAGGCTTCGCGGCTTGCGTAACGCTGCCCTCCATGGTGGTTGAGCCATTGCTGGCACCAGGCCTGCGCAGCAGGATGGGTGTCTTCGACGACCCAGCCGGTGACAGGGAGGTCGACATGCGTCACCAGGGTGTTTTTCAGCGTGAAAGACATCACCAAGATGAACATCGCAGGCATGAAGAAAAGCACCGCCAAGCCATGCGGATTGCGTGCCAGCAGCCGCCACTCCTTGAGGGCCAGGTTCACGATCTGATGGAGACGATGAGCGGCTCTGGTCATGAGGGGCGGGCTTCAGTCACGCAAGGACCGGTGGGTGTAGTGCATGAACAGGGCATCGAGATCAGCAAAAGAAGGACCGCCTGCGGGCCCCTGCAGTAGAGTGGAGAGCTCACCGTGAGCGATCACTTGGCCACGATCGAGTAACACGATGTTCGAGCACACTGCGCTGATCTCTTCCATGTAGTGGGAGGCGTAAAGCACAGCTGTGCCGCCTTGCACCAGCTCCCGAACACGCTCAAGCAGAAACGCGCGCGATTGGGGATCAACGCCGACCGTGGGCTCGTCCAGGAGCAGCACATCTGGCTGTTGTAGCAAAGCAATGGCAAGGTTCAGACGCCGCCGTACCCCTCCCGAGCAATGGCGTGCGCGACGTTTGGCAAACTCCTGCAGCTGGCAATTGGCCATGGCAGAAGCAATACGCCGCTGTCGATCATGAGCGTCGATGTCAAGCAGGCTGGCAAAGAGCTGAAGATTTTCCAGGCAGCTCAATTCGGGATAGAAGGCGTACTCTTGCGGGACCCAAGCGATGCAAGGCTGTTTGTCATCTGGATAGATGAGGTGTCCGCTTTTGGGGGTGCGCAAACCGATGAGCAAGTTGATAAGCGTGGACTTGCCAGAGCCGTTGGGCCCCAGCAGCCCCACGGCTATGCCACGATGCAGACGCAGATTGACTCCGCGCAGCGTATCATCCGGTTGCCCCGGGTAGCGATAGACCAGCTGCTCGGCGATCAGGACAGCAGAGCTGTTCATCGTCGCCAAGACCTCGAAGGCATGCGGCCGGGTAGCACGGGTGCTGGTCCTAGGCTGCGCCACAAAGACAGCGGAGCCATGCCGCGCCGCAACAGCCGACTGCCAACCATGATGACGATCTTGGCGATATCGACTACAGGCCGAAAATGGCTTGGCCGAGCGTTGGGGGGATATCGCCCGGCGATGGCCACGGACAAGGTCTGGTGGCCTTGCTGAGCGGCCTCAATCAAGATTTCGCTCTCGAAGGTAAAGCGAGAGCTGTGAACTCGGGGGCTCAAAGCAATGCGCATGACCTCACGCGGATAGACACGATAGCCCGATTGCGAGTCCGCGATCGGATGACCGGCGGCCCAGGAGATCCAGAAGCTCGCAAAGCGGTTGGCGTGGTAACGGGCGGACGGGAACTGCGAGCGGTCGTGCAGCCGCGACCCAATGACGATGCGCTCAGGGGCTTGCTCCCAGGCGGCCAACAGCACCGGGGCATCTTCGGGGTCATGTTGTCCGTCGCCGTCGAAGGCGATCAAGCAGCGTGCTCCGCGATCCAGTGCATAGGCAAAAGCAGTGCGCAGACTGGCCGCCTTCCCACGGTTGATCTCATGACGCAACAGGCACACGGGCAGACCCTTCATGGCAGCGGCTGTGCCGTCCGACGAGCCGTCATCGACCACGATCACACGTGGACATTGCCGCAGCGCTCCTTCGGCCAAAGCGCGGATGGTTCGTTCTTCGTTGTATGCCGGGATGGCAATCCAGACGTCCGTCCAATCCATGGATTGCATCAATACATCCCGCCATTGACACCGATGATCTGACCGGTGATGTAGCTTGCGGCATCAGACGCCAGGAAGGCGACCAGGGCAGCCACCTCCTCAGGCCGACCTGCGCGTCCGGCAGGCACGAGAGCTCGAATGCGATCGGGTGGAAACGCCGATTCGGTCATGGCCGTGTCAATGATGCCAGGTGCAACGGCATTGACCGTGATACCGCGCGAAGCGAGTTCCAATGCCAGCGACTTGGTCGCGCCGAGCAGCGCGGCCTTGGCCGCAGCATAGTTGGTTTGGCCGCGGTTACCTGCCTGCGCTGCGACCGAGCTGATGTTGACGATGCGGCCCCAGCGTGTGCGCATCATCGGCAACAGCAAAGGTTGAGTCACTCGATAAAAGCCGTGCAGATTGGTATCGATCACCGAGTGCCAGGTATGTGCATCCATGCCAGCCATGGGTGCATCGCGATGCACGCCAGCGTTGTTCACGAGAACCTGTACCGGCCCCGTGGCCAGGATTGCTTCGATGGCGCGTGCCACCGCTTGGGCGTCGTCGAGGTCGAAAGTCACGACGTGGGCGTGGCCACCCGAGGCCCTGATTTCTTCGACCAGAGTTTGGGCGCGGTCCTGACCACGATGGGTATGAACCAAGACCTGCAGCCCCTGTGCGGCCAGGGCGCGACAAATGGCGGCGCCGATGCCGCCGCTGCCACCAGTGACCAAGGCACGACGGCTCACGACCGTCCCCCACGATCGAAGGCGACGATCAGTTTGCCGCGACAGATGGTTTGATGGTTAGCGCTCACCTCGAAGCCATAGAGGCATCCAGACACATCGCGGCTGAGCATTTCGGCTTGCACCCGCAGGGCGCCCGCATCGCCGGGGATATCGGGGCGCAGCAGATCGACTTGGGCCAGTTTGGCAAGGACGCCAGCGCGAGGCTGCGCATGTCCTTCGAGCAATGCGCCGTGCACGGCCGTGGCTTGTGCAGCGTACTCCGGAGCGATCACACTGGCCACTCGGCCATCGCGTGCCAGAGGATGATCGGCGCTTGGAGCGCTTGCTTGGCACACGATGCGCGTCCTGTCCCAATGCAATACTTCTTCCAATAGACACATCGTGCCTCCATGAGGCACGCGGCGTTCGATGTCGGTGCGATCGAGCTTCATGAGGCTGAAGCAAGGGTAAGCAAAAGGTGCAGCCCCCCCAGCGGCAGGGTGAGGGTAGCACCTGCAGGTGCGGCCAACAGCCCCAGTGCGGCCAACCCCCGCGCGGCACTGTGATGGGCCCAGGCTTGGGGTAGCCAAGCAGGGCGCCACTGAGGAGCTGGCACACCCTCGGCCGACGTGAGAACCACTTCACCATGGCCAATCACAGGCCCGTGCTCAGGTTTGTTGGCCACGCTGAGCACCCAGGAGGTACAGAGAGATTCTTTGAGGGGCAACAGTTCGTCCAAGGGAGGCGTGATTGCAGCGTCGTAACCTACTAGCAGCACTGGCTGGCCGAAGGCTTGGGCTTCTGTCAGGGCGCACAGCAGTCCGCTGGCAAAACTGTCCTCTCCCAAGCTCACCACGGTGGCCGGCTGGTGGTTGCGATGGGCGATGGAAAAGTAGCCTGCAGAGGCATTCAGCACCGAATTCGGAAAGACAAGCGGCGACACTTGCCCCACCGTGGTCAAAGATTCGAGCATTTGCTGACAGACTTCTCCGGTGCCCTCGTCGGTGGCGAAGACACAGCGCAGTGTGCTGGCATCGAAGCCGGTGCCGGACAAGGCTTGTTCCACGCAGGCCAAAACCAGCCGCACGCAGCGACTGGCACGGCGACGTTCATTGGCAGGCAAAGCTGAAGGCATGGGCAGGCAGAACGCCTCGTTGTCCCACGTCAACGGCGTTCCGTTGCGAGCGGCTTCGAGCAACGCATCGAGCGACATCGCGCCAGGAGCCAAAACCCCGGCGGCATGGAGGAAGAATCTCAGGCGGCTCACGTCAGTTGCTGCGGCAAAAGATTAGCGAGCAGTTGCTGCCGCCAAATCCAAAATTATTGCTCATTGCATATTGCAGTTTCGCTTCGCGTGGAGTGACGATCAGATCGAGCGGCAAATCGGCATCGGGGTGTTCGAGGTTGGTGGTTGCAGGCAAGATTTGATGTCGCAGTGCTTCGGCGGTAATCAGCGCTTCGACGATCCCGCAAGCCCCCAAGGTGTGTCCAGTGATGCCTTTGGTGGACGACACCGACACTCCTTGATCTCCGAACACAGACGCCAGAGCGGCTGCTTCCGCGCGATCGTTGGCTGGCGTGGCCGTTCCGTGTGCGTTGACATAGCCGATGTCCGCGGGGGACAGACCGGCGGCGTCCAAAGCAGCCCGCATGGCCAGGGCGGCCCCTAAGGAAACGCTGATCAAGTCCTGCGCCTGGCAGTAGTCCGTCTTGTCGCCCTGGTGATGGGCGGCGATGATTACGGTCATGAAGCAGATGACCTTGGCAGCGGCGGCCGATGCGTCCGCGGGATTCGAGCGTTTTCGCAAGCCC
>NZ_KB905946.1 GCF_000381125.1 Caldimonas manganoxidans ATCC BAA-369 | reverse complement strand
AGTGAATGCGCAACATGCGTTCCAAGCCCACGGGAGGACGGCCATTGCCGGGCTTGGGGTAGTGCGGCTCGATCAACGCCACCAGCCGATTCCACGGCACGATCGTCTGCATCTCGGCCAAGAATGCGTCGCGCCGGGTGGGCTTGCGAAAACGCTCGAATCCCGCGGACGCATCGGCCGCCGCTGCCAAGGTCATCTGCTTCATGACCGTAATCATCGCCGCCCATCACCAGGGCGACAAGACGGACTACTGCCAGGCGCAGGACTTGATCAGCGTTTCCATAGACACCAACGATGTTGGCCTGCAAGATGGGTTCCCATGGTTGCTCGGTGGAGATGCCTCCGAGGTGCACCACGGCATCCACGCCGCGCAGCAAGTCGATCATCCCGGCTTTGTCTTGCAGCGCCACTGGATGCAGTTCTTCGCCTGGGCCGGCTGCACCCAGCTCGGCGATATCGCTGATTCGCAAAACGTCGCAGTAGGCTTTCAAGCGAGAGCGCAGTTCACGACCCAGGCCGCCAGCCGCGCCAGTGAGCAGCAGACGGGGGATGCGTAGAGATGTGCAATGCTGGGCAGGCATGGGCGGCTTGCGGAACCAGGGTTGGATTGCTAGAGTCGTGAAGACGCTGACATACGTCATCAGTCGTCGTACAACAATCGTCGTTCAGCCCCTGGGTGCTGTCAAGATGGCAAGACCTGGGGTTTACACGGAGCTTCATGTCCACGCTTGCCCCCCCTGTTCGTCGCAAATCCCGCACGTTGGCGCTCGATCTCGTCGATGCCTTGAGTGCCCGCATCCGTGCCGGGCAGTGGGCCGTCGGAGACAAGTTGCCCACCGAGGCGGCCATCATGGAAGAGTTCGGCGTGAGCCGCACCGTGGTGCGCGAGGCGATTTCCAAGCTTCAGGCCAGTGGGCTGGTGCAAACCCGTCACGGCATCGGCACCTTCGTGGCCAGCACGGGCGACGGGGGGAGTTTCCGTATCGCGCCGGAGCAGGTGGCCACCTTGCGCGATGTGATCGCGGTGCTGGAGCTGCGCATCGGGGTGGAGGCCGAGGCCGCCGCGCTGGCGGCGGTGCGCCGCAGCGAGGCTCATTTGCGGGCCATGCACGAGGCGCAGGCCGCGTTTGCTCGCGCCATCGAGGAAGGCACGGATGCGGTGGCTGCCGATCGGGCGCTGCACATGGAGATCGCCCGCGCCAGCGAGAACCCGCATTTCGTCGATTTGATGCAGCACTTGGGCGACATGCTGATTCCGCGTGCGCGGGTGAATTCCGCTCGGTTGGCGGGGCAGGGGCGTCGAGAGTATTTGCTGCGGGTGCTGGCCGAGCACGAGAGCGTGGTCGTGGCCATTGCCAACCGCGACCCGGAGGCCGCCCGGGCGGCCATGCGCACCCATCTGTCCAACAGTCGCGAACGTCTGCGTCGCGCCCAGGAGGCCGCCGAAGGCGCCAGCCGGTGAGGCCGCCGGCGAGGCGGCCTACGTAGAACCGCGGATCACGCAAGACTTGCCGTCGGCCCGGGTTAGTTGTACGATGACGTACAACATATCCGCTCGGTCACTGCAGATCGGAGCGTCTTTCTTCCAGCCCTGTGAGCCTGTCCATGAGCCCTCAAGACCTGCAACGCACCATTTCTTCTGGTCTGCTGTCGTTCCCGCTGACGGACTTCGATGCCGACCTGCACTTTGCGCCCAAGCCCTATGCCGAGCGCCTGGAGTGGCTCATGCCCTATGGCGCCAGCGCCTTGTTTGCAGCCGGCGGCACGGGCGAGTTCTTCTCGCTGGCGCCGCGCGAGTATGCAGAGGTGATCCGTGTGGCGGTGCAGACCTGCAAGGGCCGCATGCCCATCATTGCGGGGGCTGGCGGCGGCACGACGCTGGCCATTCAGTACGCCCAGGAGGCCGAGCGGCTGGGCGCGCAGGGCGTGCTGCTGCTGCCGCACTACCTGACCGAGGCCACGCAGGACGGGCTGGTGGCCCATGTCGAGGCGGTGTGCAAGAGCGTGAAGCTTGGCGTCATCGTCTACAACCGCGGCGCCTGCCGCTTGACGTCCGATTCACTGCTGCGCTTGGCCGAGCGCTGCCCGAACCTGATCGGCTTCAAAGACGGCATCGGTGACATCGAGGCGTTCGTCACCATTCGTCAGCGTCTGGGCGACCGTTTCGCCTACTTGGGCGGATTGCCCACGGCGGAAGTGTTCGCCGCGGCCTACAAGGCCATGGGTTGTCCGGTGTACTCGTCGGCGGTGTTCAACTTCATCCCGCGCACCGCGATCGAGTTCTACAACGCCCATGCCGCAGGCGATACCGCCACGACCGAGCGGCTGATCCGCGAGTTCTTCCTCCCCTACGTCGAGCTGCGCAACAAGGGGCAAGGCTATGCGGTGAGCATCGTCAAAGCCGGTGCGGCCGTGGTGGGCCGCAGTGCCGGGCCGGTGAGGCCGCCGCTGTCAGACCTTCAACCTGCGGAAGTCGAGCAGCTGCGAGCGCTGATCGACAAGCTCGGGCCTCAGTAATGTTGTTTTGCAAACCTCAGAGGAGACGTCGATGAACCGAACCATGAAGTGGCTGGCCGCCGTGGCCCTGGGTGTGGGGCTTGCTGCCAATGCCTTGGCCTGGCCCACCAAGACGATCACGTTGGTCGTGCCTTTCCCGCCGGGAGGCTCGACCGACACCTTGGCGCGCGCCATCGGCCCCAAGCTGCAGCAGCAGCTGGGGCAGACGGTCATCGTGGACAACAAGCCTGGAGCCACAGGCACCATTGGTGCGGGCTTGGTGGCTCGATCGGAGCCCGATGGCCACACGCTGCTGGTGGCCTCGCTCGGGCCCTACGTGATCGCGCCGCACTTGCTCAAGAGCGTACCGTATGACGCGACCAAGGATTTCGATCTGCTGACCGTGGCCGTGCAGGCCCCCAACGTGCTGGTGGTGCCAGCGGCCTCACCGTTCAAGTCGTTGAGCGACGTGCTGGCCCATTTGAAGGCCCACCCGGGCAAGATGACGTTTGCGTCTTCGGGCAACGGCTCGTCGGACCATCTGACGGCCGAACTGTTCTGGCAGCAGACGGGCACCACGGGCATTCATGTGCCCTACCGCGGCGGCGCCCCGGCGATCTCGGATCTGTTGGGCGCACAGGTCGATGCCTCGTTCCAAAACATCAACGCGATCATTCAGCACGTGCGCTCGGGCAAGCTGCGTGCTTTGGCGATCACGTCCGCACAGCGCTCCAAGCTGTTGCCGGAGGTGCCCACGCTGGAGGAATCCGGCATCAAAGGCGCCAATGTGTTCTCTTGGCAGGGCATTGCAGCCCCCAGAGGGTTGCCGGCAGAGGTCAAGAGCAAGTTGCATGCGGCGTTGGTCAACGCGATCAACGATCCGCAGGTGCGTGATCAGTTCGTCTCGGTCGGTTTCGAGCTGGTGGCCAACACGCCCGAGCAGTTCGCCAGCTTCCAGCGCGCCGAGTATGAGCGTTGGCGCACGCTGATCAAGGCGCGCAACATCACGGCCGACTGAACCCAGGCGGCAGGAAGCGTGGCCGCCGCGGAGGCGGCTGCGCAACCGCCTTGGATCGATGGAGTTTCCATGTCTTTGAACGATACCCCCCGCATCACGGACCTGCGCGCCATCCCCGTGGCCGGACGCGACAGCATGCTGCTGAATCTGAGCGGTGCGCACGGCCCGTTTTTCACTCGCAATCTGGTGGTGTTGACCGACAGCGCCGGGCGCACTGGGGTCGGCGAAGTGCCTGGCGGCGAAAAGATCCGGCAGACCCTGGAGGATGCTCGCCCCTTGGTGGTGGGCCAGCCGGTGGGTGCGTACAAGCAGGTGTTGCAACGGGTGCAGCAGACCTTCGCCGACCGCGACAGCGAGGGGCGGGGCCTGCAAACGTTTGACCTGCGGACCACGATTCACGCGGTGGCGGCCTTGGAGTCGGCGCTGCTCGATCTGCTGGGCCAGCACTTGGGGGTGCCGGTGGCCGCTTTGCTGGGTGAAGGCCAGCAGCGCGACAAGGTGGAGATGCTGGGCTATCTCTTCTTCGTGGGCGACCGCACCCGCACGGACTTGCCCTACCGCAGCCCCAAGGACGAACCGCAAGACGATCCCTGGTTCGGGGTGCGCAATGAGTGTGCATTGACGCCGCAGGCCATCGTGCGCCAAGCCGAAGCGGCGCATGCACGCTATGGCTTCAATGACTTCAAGCTCAAGGGCGGCGTGTTGCGCGGCGAGGAGGAGGTGGAGGCGGTGCGGGCTTTGCACGAGCGCTTCCCAACGGCCCGTGTGACGCTGGACCCCAACGGAGGATGGTGGCTGAAAGACGCCATCCGTTTGATGCGAGATTTGCACGGCGTGCTGGCCTATGCCGAGGACCCCTGCGGTGCGGAAGACGGGTTTTCCGGCCGCGAGGTGATGGCCGAGTTCCGCCGTGCCACGGGGCTGCCGACGGCCACCAACATGATCGCCACCGATTGGCGGCAAATGGTGCACGCACTGGCCGTGCAGGCGGTGGACATTCCGTTGGCCGACCCGCACTTCTGGACGTTGTCGGGTTCGGTGCGCGTGGCGCAGACCTGCCGAGACTGGGGCCTGACTTGGGGCTCGCACTCGAACAACCACTTCGATGTGTCGCTGGCGATGTTCACGCATGTGGCCGCGGCGGCGCCGGGTCGCGTCACGGCCATCGACACGCATTGGATCTGGCAGGACGGCCAACGCCTCACGAAAGAGCCGTTGCAGATCCGTGGCGGCTTCGTCGAGGTGCCAAACAAGCCGGGCCTGGGCGTCGAGCTGGACATGGCCGAGGTGGAGAAAGCCCATCGGCTCTACCTTGAGCACGGTCTGGGCGCGCGTGACGACGCCATCGCCATGCAATACCTGATTCCCAACTGGACTTTCGATCCCAAGCGGCCTTGTCTGGTCCGCTGAACGCACAACGCCATGTTCAAGAACCTCATCAACGGCCAGTGGGTGGAAGGCCCGAGCGTCACCCGCAACATCAACCCGTCGGACACACGGGATGTGATCGGCGAATATGCCCAAGCCGATGCGGCGCAGGCCCGCGAGGCGGTGGCCGCGGCCGATGCGGCCTTCCCGAGCTGGTCGCAGACCACGCCGCAGCAGCGCTTCGACATCCTGGATGCGGTCGGCAGCGAAATCCTGGCGCGGCGCAACGAGTTGGGTGATTTGCTGGCCCGTGAGGAGGGCAAGACCCTGCCTGAGGCCATCGGTGAAGTGGTGCGTGCCGGCAACATCTTCAAGTACTTTGCCGGTGAGGCGCTGCGCGGTGCCGGTGATGTGCTGCCTTCGGTGCGCCCAGGGGTGGGCGTGGAAGTCACCCGCGAGCCGCTGGGGGTGGTGGGCCTGATCACGCCGTGGAATTTCCCGATCGCCATTCCCGCTTGGAAAGTGGCTCCTGCGTTGGCCTATGGTAATACCGTGGTGCTCAAGCCGGCCGAGCTGGTGCCCGGTTCGGCCTGGGCCTTGGCCGACATCTTGCACCGTGCCGGTGTGCCTGCCGGGGTGTTCAACCTGGTCATGGGCCGCGGTCGCGACGTGGGTCAGGTGCTGTTGGATGATCCTCGCGTGGCGGCCATCAGCTTCACCGGTTCGGTGGCCACCGGGCGCCAAGTGGCGCAGGCTTGCGTGGCGCGGGGCGCCAAATTCCAGCTCGAGATGGGCGGCAAGAATCCCTTCGTGGTGTTGGACGATGCCGACTTGAACGTCGCCGTCAGTTGCGCCATCAACAGTGGTTTCTTCTCGACCGGTCAGCGCTGCACGGCGTCTTCGCGGGTGATCGTCACCGAGGGCATCCATGACCGCTTCGTGGCCGCGATGATCGAGCGCATGCGTGCGCTCAAGGTGGATGATGCGCGCAAAGCGGGCACCGACATCGGCCCCGTGGTCGACGAGCGGCAGCTGGCGCAAGACTTGGAATACCTGGCCATCGGGCAGCAAGAAGGGGCTCGCTTGGCCGCCGGTGGGCAGCGCATCGAGCTCAGCTCCGATGGCGCACCTGGCTACTACCTCAGCCCGGCGTTGTTCACCGAGACGACGCCGCAGATGCGCATCAACCGCGAAGAAATCTTCGGCCCGGTGGTCAGTGTGCTGAGGGTGAAGGATTACGAGGAGGCGCTGCACTGCGCCAACGATACGCCGTTCGGTTTGTCCGCCGGCATTGCCACCACCAGCCTGAAGTACGCCACGCATTTCAAACGCCATGCGCAGGCCGGGATGGTGATGGTCAACCTGCCCACGGCAGGCGTGGACTACCACGTGCCGTTCGGAGGGCGGAAGGGTTCGAGCTATGGGCCGCGTGAGCAAGGCGCTTATGCGGCCGAGTTCTACACCACGGTCAAGACGGCCTACACGCAGGCCTGAGACCCAGGGCCGATGCCATGGCAGGGCACGGCTTGCCAATGGCACAGCTCAAACACCAGGAGACAAGACATGACGACGCGTCGAAGGTTGATGGCAGCGGCTGCATTCGGGGGGCTGACGCCCGGCTGGATGACCAGAGCCTGGGCGGCGAGCTGGCCGCAACGCCCGCTGCGGCTGGTGGTGCCTTATCCTCCAGGCGGTTCCTCGGACATCATTGCGCGGGCGATCAGCCAACCTTTGGCCGACGCGTTGGGTCAGCCGGTGGTGGTGGACAACAAGCCCGGTGCGAACGGCAATCTGGGCACGGATTTCGTGGCCAAGTCGCGCGACGCTCACACACTGCTGCTGTGCGACACCGGGGCGCTGGCCATCAGCCCCTCGGTCTATAAGCAGCTGCCGTTCGATCCCTCGCGCGATCTGGTGGGTGTGGCCATGCTGGCATATTCACCGCATCTGTTGGTGGTGCATCCGTCGGTGCCGGCGAACGATCTGCGTGAGTTGGTGGCTTTGTCGCACCGCACGGCTTTGAATTTCGCAGTCACCGCCATTGGCAGCGCGCCGCATCTGGCGGGTGTGGCGGTCGAGCGTGCCACCGGTGCACGCTGGCAGTACATCCCGTACAAAGGGGGCTCGCAGGCCATCTCCGACACGGTGGCCGGCCAAACCCAAGTGCTGATGAACGGCATGTTGGCCACGTTGCCGCATGTGCAGTCGGGCAAGCTCAAAGTGCTGGGGGTGTCGAAAGCCGCCCGGGTGCCGTTGTTGGCACAGGTGCCAACGATCGCCGAACAGGGGGTCAAAGGCTTCGAATCCGGCACATGGCAGGGTGTGCTGATGCCGGCGGACACCCCCGCACCGGTGTTGGAGCGTCTGTCTCGCGAGTTGATTGCGATCATTCGTTCACCACAGGTGCGCGAGCGTTTGATCTCGCAAGGCGCCGAGGTGTACACGCAGGGTCCAGCAGATTTCAAGAAGTTCTTCGAGGCCGAGCGCAAGCGCTGGGCGGCCGTGGTGGCGCAAGCGGGCGTCAAGATCGAATGATGAGCGCATCACGCCGGCCGGTTGTCTTGCAGCGAGTGCCTGACCGCTTTGCGCCCGAGTTGCAGCGGGAATTGGCCACATACTGCGAGCTGCATGAGGCCCCCACGCAGCGGTCTTTGGAGGAGGTGATCGCGGAACACGGGCCTCGCATCGAGGCGGTGATCACGTCGGCGGCGGTGGGGGCGGATGCGTCCTTGATCGAGGCTTTGCCGGCCTTGAAGCTGATTTCCAGTCTCGGTGTGGGATTGGATCGGATCGACTTGCAGATGGCAGCCCGTCGTGGGGTGGCGGTGGGGTACACGCCGGGGGTGCTGGACGATTGCGTGGCCGACATGGCCTGGGCCTTGCTGCTGGATGTGATGCGCGGGCTCAGTGCCGCGGACCGCTTCGTGCGCAGCGGTGCCTGGGCGCAAGGCCACTTCCGGCCGCTGGGCTGCAAGGTCAGCGGTTCCCGCCTGGGCGTGGTGGGGCTGGGTCGTATCGGGCAGGCCATCGCACGTCGGGCCAGCGGATTTGCCATGCCGGTGCGCTATCACGCCCGTCGTCCGGTGGATGGGGTGCCCTGGACGTACGAGCCGTGCTTGATCGAACTGGCGCGCTGGGCCGATGTGCTGGTGGTGGCCACCTCCGGCGGCGAGGGCACGCGCCATTTGATCGATGAGGCGGTGCTGGAGGCCTTGGGGCCGCACGCCTATCTGATCAACATCGCTCGCGGCACGGTGGTCGATGAGCAAGCGCTGGTGCGCGCACTGCAACAGCGGCGCATCGCGGGGGCCGGTTTGGATGTGTTCGAAAGAGAGCCCGAAGTGCCCGAAGCCTTGCGGAGCCTGGACCATGTGGTCTTGGCCCCGCACATGGCCAGCGCGACGGTGCAGACCCGTTGGGCCATGGCCCAACGGGTGCTGGACAACCTGCGAGGCTATTTCGAGCAAGGTTGCTTGGTGTCCGAGGCGCCACGACCGCAAGCGGCTTGAGGCGTTGGGCGTGCGGTGGTGCCGCGGGCGTCTTGGGCCTTGCCGGTTCAGCGCCGGTTCAGTGTGATGTCGCCATACCAGGCGGTCACGGGCACGCCCAGGTCGTCGCTGTCGGTGAGCACGCCCACACTGCGGATCGGGCCAGGGTCTTCGCCGAAGGTGCGTCGGTAGTCCTCCACCACGTCGCGCTCGTGGAAGCGCCAGTGCCCGAGGGCTCCGGGGCTGCCGTCGATGACGAGGTAGCGGATGCGGCTGCTGCGGGCATAGTGGACCACGGTGTCGCGCGGGGTTTGAGCGTCCCAGACGTACATCAGGCTGGCATAGGGCAGGCGCTGTCCGGTGAAGAGCTCCACTTGCTCGTAGAACATCAAATCCCGCAGCGACAGCCGCCGCAGATCGCCGTCGAAGGCCAGGATCACGCGCGCGGGCGCATCGTCGATGCGTGGGTCGCTGACGGTCAGTCGGGGGTCCACATGCTGGACCATCCAGGAAAAGCGCAGGCGGCCGGCTTGCCATGGGTCGATGTCCACCAGGCAGCGCAGGCCGGTGGCCGCGCCGTCGGAGTGAGCTCGCAGCACGGTACGACCATCGACCGACGCGGTGGCGTAGTGGGTGGGGCGCTTGTCGCGCCGCAGGACATAAGGCTCCCAGCCGCGAGGCACGCGCCCGTCGGGCGCCGAGGCGGAAAAGGGAGCGATGCTCGTTGGGGCCAGGCCGGCCCCCAAGGGCGTTGTGGGGGGCCGGGCACAGCCGGCCACGGTGGCGCAGGCCAAGATGGTGCGCCCAAGCCAAAGACGGCGTGTGGGGTCGAGCCGGTGGTGGGGTGGAATGGGGCCGGTCTGACGGTGGGGCGGCATGGGCTTGCAGGGCAGGCGGTCGCAGAGTCAGTTTGCCATGCTCGCATGAAGCGAGCATGACGGAAAAGCCCCCGCGGCCCTGCCGCGCCGCGATGGCTTCCTCAGTCCAGCGTGATGTGGGCTTGTTTCACCAAGCGGGCATAGCGAGCTTGTTCGGCTTCCATGAAAGCCCGTGCGGCCTGCGGCGACGTGGGCTGGATCAGGTTGTTCTGCCGGGCCATGGCGGCTTGCACGGCCGGGTCGTTGAAGGCGGTCACGATGGCTGAGTGCAGGCGCTGCAATTGGTGTTGCGGCAGCTTGGCCGGCGCCACGGCGGCGAACCAGCCGGCCACTTCCACTTCGGGAAATCCTTGTTCGGCGATGGTGGGCAGATCGGGCAGTGCGGCAATGCGCTGACGGCCCATCACACCGATGGCTCGCAAGGCGCCGCTTTGCAGATGACCGAGCACGGCCGGCACGGCCACCACGCCCCAGTCGACTTGGCCGCCGATCAAGTCGGTGATCATCGGCCCGGTGCCCTTGTAGGGGATGTGGCGGCTGTCCACCTTGGCGGCTTCGGCGAACATGGCGGCGGCCAGGTGGATGATGGTGCCGTTGCCCGATGAGGCATAGTTGGTTTTGCCCGGCCGGGATTGCAAAAAGGCTTGCAGCTCCTTGGCCGTGCGCGCCGGCACATGGGTGGGATGGACCACGAGCACGAACGGTGTTTCTCCGACCACCGAGATCGGCGTGAGGTCGCGCAGGCCGTCATAGGGCATGTTCTTGAACACGCTGGGATTGACGGCATGGTTGTTGGAGACGAAGCCGATGGTGTTGCCATCTGGGGCGGCCTTCACGATGGCCTGGGTGCCGGTGATGCCGCCAGCCCCAGGCAGGTTTTCGATCACCACGGGCTGGCTCGTGGCTTGGGACAAGGCATTTTGTGCGGCACGCACGATGGCATCGACGCCCGAGCCGGCGCTCACCGGCAGGATCACGCGCAGCGGGGTGTTGCTGCTTTGAGCGAAGGCGGCAGGCGCCAGGGCCAAGGCAGCCAGCATCATCAGGTGGCGGCGACGAAGGGTTGGTTTCATCGGGGTCTCCTCGGGGGTGGAAGGTTCACGCGAACATCAGTGGGACGACAGGCGCGACAACACGTCTTCGGTGTGTTCGCCCACTCGGGCCAACGGCTGGCGCACGCCCAGGCGGCGCTGTCCCATCCGCAAGGGCAGCGCCACGACCTGGGTGGTCTGGCCGTCATCGGTGTCCATCGGCATCAGGCCCCCGCTGGCGCGCAAATGCGGGTCGTCCACCAGCTGGTCGGGGCGGCGCAAGGGCGCAAACGGCACCCCGGCGGCTTCCAAGCGAGCGCACAGCTCGTCCAGGCGCCAGCCGCGCAAGGTTTGGCGGAGTTCCTGCATGAGGCGGGGGCGCTCGGCCACGCGTTGGGTATTGGTGGCCAAGGCAGGGTCATCGGCCAGGTCCGGGCGTTCGATCACTTCGCACAGTGTGCGAAACTGCCGGTCGCTGACGGCACCGATGAACAATCGCTCGTCATCGGCCAGTGCAAAAACGTCGTAGACGCTCCAGGCCGAGACCCGCGCGGGCATGGGCGGCGGCGGCTCACCGGTCATCAGGTATTGCTGGATGTGTTGCGCCACGAGGAAGACGCAGTTTTCAAACAGGGCGCTTTGCACTTCCTGCCCGCGTCCGGTTCGCTCGCGTTCGCGCAAGGCTGCCAGCACGCCAATGGCGCCGAACATGCCGCCCATGATGTCGTTGACCGACGCGCCGGCTCGCAGCGGCTGGCCTGGCGGGCCGGTCATGTACGACAGGCCGCCCATCATCTGCACCACTTCGTCCAGTGCCGTGCGATGCTCGTAGGGCCCAGGCAGAAAGCCTTTGTGAGAGGCGTAGATCAACCGAGGAAACCGGGCGGACAGGGTGTCGTAATCGAGACCGAGCTCGGCCATCAGGCCGGGGCGGAAGTTTTCGATGAGCACGTCGGATTGACCGATGAGCTCCAAAGCCGTCGCACGGCCTGCGGGGGTGTGCAGATCGAGCACCACGCTCTTTTTGTTGCGGTTGAAGCTGCGGAAAAAGCCGATGCCCAGCCCCGGCAAGCGGCGGGTCTTGTCTCCGCCGGGGGGTTCGATCTTGATCACCTCGGCCCCGAGGTCGGCCAGGATCATCCCGCAGGTCGGCCCCATGACCATGTGGGTGAATTCGATGACGCGAAGGCCATCCAGTGGTAACGCAGCAGTCATAGAAGCGAGCTCCATCGATGCCATGAACAGAGGGGGGCTCACGTGCAGGCGTGGGCCGGCCGGAAGGTCTTGGGCAGTCCGGCTCGCCACAGTGTGCCGTGGGTCGGTTCGCCCTCGATCCAGCGCACCAGCTGCGCACGCAGCGCCAGCAAGGCGTGGATGTCGATGCCCGTGTCCACCCCCATGGATTCCAGTAGGAACACCAGGTCCTCGGTGGCTGCATTGCCGCTGGCGCCCGGGGCATGAGGGCAGCCGCCGATGCCGCCCAGCGATGCATCGAAGCGCGTGATGCCCAGTTGCAGCGCGGCCACCACATTGGCCAGGGCCAGGCCGCGGGTGTCGTGGAAGTGGGCGCCGCACAAACGATCGCCGGCGATTCTGAGCGCCTGCTCGAACAGGCGACTGACCGACGCGGGGTCGGCGTAGCCGACGGTGTCGGCCAGGCTCACCCGGTCGGCGCCGGCATCGAGCAGGGCTTGCAGCAGGCGCAGCACCTCGGCAGGCCGCACCTCGCCTTGGATCGTGCAGCCAAAGGCCGTGCCCACCCCGCCTTCGATCAGGGTGCGCCGGCCGCTGGCGTCACGCGCGGCGCGGATGCGAGCCATCTCGGCCACCACCTCGTCCGGCGTTTTGCGCAGGTTGGCCAGGCTGTGCGCAGCACTGGCCGACAAGGGCAGGATCATCAGGTCCGCCTCGAGTTCGAGCGCGCGCTCGGCACCTTGGAGGTTGGGGATCAGCACGGAGACGCTCAGCCCCGGCAAGGTTTTGGCCTCACGCAAGACCTCGGCCGTGTCGGCCAACTGGGGCAGCCTGCGCGCCGGCACGAACGAGCCGACTTCGATCTCGCGCAGGCCCGCAGCATGCGCGGCACGCACCCACGCACATTTGTGCTCGGTGGGCACGATGGTGCCGATGCTTTGCAGGCCATCGCGCAGACCGACTTCGCGAACGGTGGCGCACAGAGGCAGTGTTTGCATGGGGTGCACTTCAGAGGGTGGAACAAGATGGCTTGCGCAGGACTTTAGGGTTTCCGGCATGGACTTGTAGCGATATTTGGGAACCAATACCGTTCCTGTTTGGAAACGCTGATGCCGCACCTGACCCGATGCGTCCGATCGATCCTGTGAGCCTGAAGCTTTTCGTTGCCGTCTGCGAAGAGGGCAACATCGCCCGAGCGGCCGAGCGCGAGGCCATCGTGCCTTCGGCCATCAGCAAACGCATTGCGGCCATCGAGGAAGACGCCGGCGTGCGCTTGTTGGTGCGCGCTCGGCGCGGCATTCGGCCGACGGCCGCCGGCGAAGCCTTGTTGCGCCAAGCGCGTGAAGTGCTGGGCGCATTGGCGCGTTTGCAAGCCGAGCTCAGTGGCTTTGCCAGCGGGGTGCAAGGCAGCGTGCGGGTGCTGGCCAGCATCTCGGTGCTGTCGGAACGCTTGCCCGATGACGTGGCGGAATTCTTGGCGCGTTACCAAGCCGTGAAGGTGAGTTTCGAGGAGCGCTTGAGCCCGGAGATCGTGCGCAGCGTGCGCGAGGGAACGGCCGATCTGGGTGTGCTTTGGGACGCCGGCGAGCTTCAGGGGCTGCACACGCTGCCGTACCGATGCGATCACCTGGCCGTCTTGGTGCATGCCTCGCATCCGCTGGCGCGGCGCCGCCGCTTGAAATTCGTCGAGACGCTGGATCACGAGGCCGTCGGTGTCATGCCCGGCAGCATCATGGAGACGATGCTGCGGCGCTACGCGGCCATGGCCGGCCGCACCTGGGTTCACCGCATTCAAGTCTCGACACTGGATGCGGCTTGTCGCATCGTGGCCGCCGGTTTGGGTTTGGCGATCCTGCCTCGGGAAGTGTGCGAGCCGCAGGCGCGCAGCCTGGGCTTGCGACTCATTCCGTTGACGGATGCTTGGGCTTGCCGTCGGTTCGTGATCTGCATGCGATCGCCACAGACCTTGACCGCAGCCGCTCGGCTGTTGGTGGACCATTTGCAGCAGTGTGCGGGCGTTCAGTCGCCCTCGAAGGCGTCACCCAGGTGACGGACATGGACCGCGCCTTGGAGGGATAAAGCTGCTTGTGTTGCTTTCGTCTCGAGGACCACCATGCCGACCGATCTCGTGCACGCTCCCACCAGCGCGACGGTGGTTGAATTCCTCGTTCGGCCTGGCCAGACCGTGCGCGCCGGACAACCACTGCTGGTGCTCGAAGCCATGAAGATGGAGCACGAAATCTGCGCGCCGTCCGATGGTGTGGTGCGCGAGTGGCTGGCCGCCGTGGGGGAGTTGGTGCAAGAAGGCGCCGCCTTGCTGCGGCTGGGCCCTGCGGAGCCGGCCTTGCCAAGCGCCTGCGAGGCCACGGCGGCGATGCCGCCGGCTTGCCGCGAGCGCGCCGACCTGCAGCGGCTGCGCGAGCGCTTGGCGCTGACGCAGGATGCCGCCCGGCCCGAGGCAGTGGCGCGTCGTCACGCCCAGGGCTTGCGCACGGCACGCGAAAACATCGCCGACCTGTGCGACCCGGGCAGCTTCATCGAGTATGGGGCACTGGCCATCGCTGCGCAGAGCCGTCGGCGCAGCCTGGAGGACTTGCAGCGCTACACCCCGGCCGATGGCATCGTCACCGGTATCGGCTCGGTCAACAGTGCCTGGTTCGGCGAAGAGGCTTCACGCTGTGTCGTGATGGCCTATGACGCCACGGTGTTGGCCGGCACCCAGGGCGCGCGCAGCCACCAAAAGACCGACCGGATGTTGGCGATCGCCCTCGAGCAGCGGCTGCCGGTGGTGTTGTTTGCCGAGGGGGGCGGTGGCCGCCCGGGCGATACGGATTGGCCGGTGGTGGCCGGATTGCACCTGCCCACGTTTGCCAGTTGCGCCAGGCTGTCGGGCCTGGTCCCGGTGGTGGGCATCGCCGCCGGGCGTTGTTTTGCCGGCAATGCCGCGTTGTTGGGGTGTTGCGATGTCATCATCGCCACGCGCGACAGTTGCATCGGCATGGGCGGACCGGCCATGATCGAAGGCGCGGGTTTGGGCGTTTACCGTGCCGAGGACATCGGGCCCAGCGAAGTGCAAGCCCGCAACGGGGTGATCGATGTGCTGGTGGACGACGAGGCCGCCGCGGTGCGTGTGGCGCGCCAGTATCTGTCGTATTTTCAGGGCCGGGTGAGCGAATGGGACTGGAGCGACCTCGCGGTCTTGCGCGAGGCCGTTCCCGAAAACCGCTTGCGCGCCTACGACATGCGGGCGGTGATGCGGGCCGTGGCCGATGCGGGCTCGGTGCTGGAATTGCGTGAGGGATTCGGGCGCAGCGTGTTGACGGCCCTGGCCCGCATCGAGGGCCGACCGGTGGGTTTGTTGGCGAGCAATCCGGCGCATTTGGGCGGCGCCGTCGATGCGGAGGCGGCGGACAAAGCGGCGCGCTTCGTGCAGTTGTGTGATGTGCATGGCCTGCCCATCGTCTCGCTCATCGACACGCCCGGATTCTTGGTGGGGCCGCAGGCCGAGGCGCAGGCCCAGGTGCGCCACGTGAGCCGCTTGTTCCTGGCCGCAGCACGCAAGCGCGTGCCCTGGCTGGCCGTGGTGCTGCGCAAGGCTTACGGTCTGGGCGCGATGGCCTTGGCCGGCGGCAGCCTGCATGCGCCCATGGCCACGGCCGCCTGGCCCACCGGTGAATTTGGCGCCATGGGCTTGGAAGGCGCGGTGCGCCTGGGGTATCGCAAAGAGCTCGAAGCCCAGCCCGAGGGCCCCGCGCGGCAGGCCTTGTTCGAGCGTTTGCTGGCCGAGCAGCGGGCCCGCGGTGCGGCGCTGCACATGGCGCAGACCTTGGAGATCGATGCGGTGATCGACCCGGCCGACACACGCTCCTGGCTGGCGCGCGCGCTGGCCTCGGCCCGTGTGGGCGAGCCGGCAGGGCGCTATCTCGACGCCTGGTGAGTTCTTGCCGGCAGGGCGGGCGGCTTGACGCCCCTCAAGACCTGGGTGCGGTGGCGCGGATCCAGCGGGCCGCCAAGCGCTCGAGGCTTCTCGGTTTCCCCTCTGGTCAGGTCGGGGCTGGCCGGCGATGATGGGGCCATGGATGCTCCCCCGTCGGGTCTGGAACCGTCGGCGCCACCGTCCGAGCCCCATCGGGCGACCGGCCGCCGCGAGCAGCACCTGCATCTGCTGAACGAGCCGTTGTCGAGCTTGCGCTGGCGCGCGCCGGTCACGGTGCCGCCCACGGCCAGTGTGCGAGAGGCGGCGCAGCTCATGCAGCAGCAGGGCGTGTCGTCGGTGTTGGTGGTCGAACAAGGCCGGCTGTTTGGGCTGGTGACCGACCGCGACTTGCGCAACCGGGTCGTGGCTGCCGGGCTGGATCCGTCCCGTCCGGTGTTGGACATCGCGACGCTGGCCCCCCTGACCTTGGATGAGAGCCGCCCGGCGATCGAGGCGCTGATGCTGATGGCGCAACACAATATCCATCATCTGCCGCTGATGAACGGGTCGCGTGTCACCGGCCTGGTCACGGCGCGCGACCTCACCGAGCGGCATGGCACCACCGCCGTCTATCTCGTCGGAGAGATCTACAAGCAAGCCGATCTGGACGGCCTGGTCCGCCTGAGCCGGCGCTTGCCCGAGCTGCAGCGCCACCTCGCGGCGGCCGACGCTTCAGCCCATGCCACGGGGCATTTGATCACCGCCGTCACCGATGCCTTCACCGTTCGGCTGATCCAGCTTGCAGAGAACCGGCTGGGCCCGCCGCCGGTAGACTATGTCTGGGTGGCTGCCGGCTCGCAGGCCCGCTGCGAACAGACGGCCAAGACCGATCAGGACAATTGCCTGATCTTGGACGACGGCTACGACGAAGCTCGCCACGGGGCCTACTTCGAGGCTTTCGCGCGCTGGGTCTGCGAGGGCCTGGCCGCCTGCGGTTATGTGCATTGCCCGGGCGAGATGATGGCCATGACGCCGGCTTGGCGGCAGCCCTTGCGTCGCTGGCGTCAGTATTTCCGCACCTGGATCGGCGAGCCCGAACCCAAGGCGCTGATGCTCACCTGCGTATTTTTCGATCTGCGTGCGGTGCATGGCCGCACCGATGTGCTCGATTCGCTGCGCAGCGACATGCTCGAGCGCACGCGCGGCAACGGCATCTTTCTGGCACATATGGTGGGCAACGCGCTGGCCCATCGGCCGCCGCGAGGGCTGTTTGGCGGTATTGCCCCCATTCGCAGCGGCGAGCATCGCGGTGCCATCGATCTGAAGCACAGCGGCATCGTGCCCATCGTCGATCTGGCGCGCATCTACGCGCTGGCCGGGGCTTTGAAGGAGGTCAACACACACGAGCGCTTGCAGCGTGCGGCCGACGGCGGCGAGATCAGCGCCCAGAGCGTGCGCGACCTGCGCCAGGCGCTGGAATTTCTAGCGGCATTGCGCATCCGCCACCAGGCGGGCCAGATCGCGCAAGGAATGGCGCCGGACAACTTCCTCGTCGTCGAAGGGCTGTCGCATTTCGAGCGCAGTCAGCTCAAGGAAGCCTTCGACATCGTTCACACCTTGCAAAGTGTGCTGGAGCAGCGTTTCCAGTCGGGGTGGTTCTAGCCTGGGCGCGCGATGCTCAGTGCTCGCGCCAACCGCCGTCGGTGGCTTGCATCGGCGGTGGCTCGGAGGGAGCCGCCACGGCATTCCGGCTGGACGCCTGGGCCCGCTCGATCAGTGCGGCGGCGTGCTGCTCGCTGAGCTTGAACTGCGCGACGGCCTCCACCAAACGGCGCGCCTGCTGGGCCAGGCTGTCGGCGGCAGCGGCCGATTGCTCCACCAGCGCGGCGTTTTGCTGCGTCACTTGGTCCAGCTGGCCCACGGCGTCGTTGATCTGGTTCAGGCCGGAGGTCTGCTCGATGGTGGCCGCGCTGATTTCCTGGATCAGATCGGTCACGCGCTTGACCTGGGCCACGATGTCGCTCATCGTCTGCCCGGCCTGATCCACCAGGCCGCTGCCGGCTTCCACCTTCTCCACGCTGGCCTGGATCAGGCTCTTGATTTCCTTGGCCGCCTGGGCACTGCGCTGGGCAAGGTTGCGCACCTCGCCGGCCACCACCGCGAAGCCGCGGCCTTGTTCGCCGGCGCGCGCGGCTTCCACCGCGGCATTGAGCGCCAGAATGTTGGTTTGGAAGGCAATGCCATCGATCACGCCGATGATGTCGGCGATTTTCTTGGAGCTGGCATTGATCTCGCCCATGGTGTGCACCACCTCGCCCACCACTTGACCGCCTTTGCTGGCCACGTCGCTGGCCACGCCGGCCAACTGGGCCGCTTGGCGGGCGGTCTCGGCATTGTGCTGCACGGTGCTCACCAACTGTTCGATCGAGGCGGCCGTTTGCTGCAGATTGCTCGCCTGCTCCTCGGTGCGCTGGGACAAATCGGCATTGCCCGCGGCAATCTGGTTGGAGCCCGTGGCAATGTGGTCGCTGCTGGCGCGCACACTGCCGACCACGCGGCGCAAAGACTCTTGCATCGCATGCATGGCCATCACCACGCTGCCCGGCTTGGCGCGTGAGAGATCGATCGACGTGGTCAAATCGCCTTGCGCGATCGCATTGGCCACGGCCGCCACCTCGGCCGGCTCGCCGCCGAGCTGGCGCGTCAGCCGACGAGTCAGCCACACGCCCAGCCCCAGGCCCGTGGCCACGCCGGCCAAGATCAGCCCGATCATCGCAATGCGCCCGCTGGCAAAGGCGGCCGAGGTGGCTTCGGCCAATTCCTGGACGTTGGCCTGCTTGCGTTGCTTGAGTGCGGACAGCCGGGTTTCGGCTTCACTGATCACGGGCCGCAAGTCTTCGCTGAGCATGTGGACCGCCGTCCAGGCTTCGCCCGGCGGCTCGCTGTCCAGCCGGGTGAGCAGTTCGCTCAAGGCCTGCTGCACCTTGCCCAGCTGCTCGCGCGCGGCTTGCACCATTTGCTTGCCTTCGGGGGTAGTGAAATAGTTGTCGGTCTGATCCAGCAGCTCCAGTGTTTGGCGCATGCGCTGCTGCGCGGTGTCCACGCGCTCTTTGCGGGTGGTCAAGGTGTCGGCAAACACGGCATCCATGGCTGCTCGGTTGGTGGCTTGCAGCATCAAGGCGGTGTCGGACGCTGCATTGAGCCCAAGGACTTGCCGTTGGTACATGGCTTGGGCGTACTCGTTCATCTGGGACGTGCGCCACAAGCCCACGGCGCCGATCATCGCGCCGATGGTGCATACCGCGATGAACCCGCCGATGAGCTGGGTGCCCACGCGCCAGTGTTGGATGAATTTCATGGTCAAGAATCCCGTCGATGGCCGTACGACCCCCTCCGTGCTGACGAGGGGGGCTTGGATGCAACGGTTATCGGCCCGTGTGGTCTGCCGCTTGAGGGGGAGGGGCGGACCAGAGTGCGAAGATCGCGCTGGCTGCGGTGGGGATCAGCCCAGGTGAGAGGCCATGCTCAGTATTGGATGCGGGCGTAATAGGTCTTTTTCGACGCTTCCCGCGCCTGCGCGAGCGTGTGGATGCCTTGGGCGGCCAGCAGGGGGAGGAGTTTGAGGAAGATCTCGGCCGTGACGATGGCGTCGCCCAGCGCGGTGTGGCGGCCGAACACCGTCACGCCCAGACGTTCGGCGATGGCCTCCAGCTGATGGGAGTCTTGGTGCGGGTGCACCACGGCCGACAGCAGCAGGGTGTCCAACACCGGCTGGTCGAAGCGCACGCCGGTGCGGGCTTCCTTCAGCTGCAAAAAGCGCATGTCGAAGGCCGCGTTGTGCGCCACCAGCACCGTGTCGCGGGCATATGCGTGAAAGGCGTGCAGGACTTTGTCGATGGTGGGTTGGCCCAACAGCATCTCCGGCGTGATGCCGTGGATGGCCGTGGAGGCCGGCGGGATCGGGCGTTGGGGATCGACCAGTTGCTCGAAGCATTCTTGGCGCAGCAACTTGCCATTGACGATGCGCGTGGCACCGATTTGGATGATTTCGTCCCCGCCGGTGGGCTCCAAGCCCGTGGTTTCGGTGTCGAACACGGTGTAGACCAGGTCCACGAGCCGGCGCTCGGCCAGGTCTTGGTTGGAATCGCTGGTCTGGAACAGATCGAAATCGTAGAACTCCGGCCGGCGGTCCTGAGGGAGCAGGGCTGTTGCCGGGGGGGCTTCCGGGGCAGTGGCCTGCGGGAGCAGGAAACGGAAGAAGGCCTGATTGCGCGTGCGCTCGCGTTCGAACCAGAATTCGCCGCCGTGGCGGTCGAGCACTTCGCGCACGCTCAGCGGGGAGGCGCCCGCGCCGCCCTGCATGGGGTCGAGCTCCCAGCTCATCACGGTCTCGGTGCTCATCGCCTGGCCGGGCCAGACCAGGTCCAGGTGGGCATGTGCGCCGGCCGGGGCCAGGCGCAACTGCAAATAGCGCACCTGGTACTCGTCCACCAGCCGGCCGGCCAGGTAGGCCAGGGCCTGCAGCAACGAGAAGCTGTCCACGCGCAGCCACACGGTGGCATCGACCTCGCCGACGTTCACACGAGCGCCGTGGATGGCTTGCAGACGCTGGGCGGCGGCGGCGACGAAGTCGGCGCCGAGCATGTCCTCCAGCGGCCAGCGGGTGCGCCGCGCTTCGGTGCTGCGCTGGGCCAGGTCGTTGAGCCGGCGGCTCATCGTGGCCGTTTCCTCGCGCACCACGTGCTGCAAGCGCTCACGCATCGATGCGTCCAGTGCAGGATCATCCAGCACTTCGACGGCCGCCCGCAGCGACGCCAGCGAGGCGCGCGTGCCTTGGATGAGGTCGTGCAAGACGCGGTCGCGCTCGCTTTCGGCCTCGAAGGCCTCGGTGATGTTCTCCAGCATCAGCAAAAAGCCGCCCAGGCCCGACTCCGATGGATCGCGCACCGGCGTCATCTGCACGCGCAACAGCTGGCCCGTGGGCGTGCTGGTGACGAACTGGGCCGAGGGCTCGGGCTGACCACGTGCCATTTGACGGCGTAGGAGGTCTAGCGCATGGGCCACCAGACGGCGGTCGATCACGGTGTAGATCGAGCGGCCCAGACCGATCAATTCGGCTCCGTCGGCCAGGGCCGGCGTGCTGGACAGGGCACGGAACTGGCTGCGCGCACGGGCGTTGTACAGCAGCATGCGTCCGTCGAGGTTGCACACCACCACGGCTTGCCGGAGCTCGGCCATCAGCGCGGCCAGGCGCGAGCGTTCCTGTTCGATGCGTTGGCTGGCCAGGCGCACTTGCTGGGCCATGTCCTCGCGCAGCCGCGCGCGTTGGCGCACGAGTTCGTTGATCACCCCGGTGAGTGCACGCAGCTCGGCGCTGCCTCGCGGGGTGATTTCGCGCACGACGCCGGTGCCCAGCACGGTTTGGGTGTCCTCGGCCAGTCGGGCCGCCGCGGTGATCCAGCGCCGATAAACCGGGCGCAACAGCAACACGACCAGGCCCAACGTGACGACGAAGGCCATGGCGATCAAGGGGGCTCGCTCGGTCAACACCGTGCGCAGCATGTGGCGCTGGGGCTCATCGACGGTGGACCACACCAGCGCCACGCTCAGCGCGCCCCACGACAGCAGCGCCAGCGCGAAGGCCAGCAAGGCCAGCACGAAGCGGCGATCGATCCTCACGAGCCCTGTGCCTCCAGCATCTCGCGCACCTTGCCCACCAGGTCCTTGGTGGAGAAGGGCTTGGTCACATAGGCGTCGGCACCCAACGCCAACCCTTTGGCGATGTCGGTGTCGCGCCCTTTGGCAGTGAGCATCAAGATGCGCACGCCGCGCAGGCGCTCGTCGCTGCGCACTTCCTGGCACACTTCGAAGCCGTTGCGGCGCGGCATCATCACATCGAGCAGCACCAGGGCCGGCGGGTCGGCACGGATGGCCTCCAGGGCCTCCTGACCATCACGCGCCAAGCTCACCTCATAGCCCTCGCGCTTCATCAGGTATTCCAGCGACAGCAAGATGTTGGGCTCATCGTCCGCGATGAGGATCTTGGCAGGCATGCTCGTCTCCGGTGGGGCGTTCTTGATGCATCGATTCGTTCGTGGGCGTCCAGGGCATCCACAGGCAGAAGCAGGCGCCGGGGCCGTCTTCCTCGCTCAACCACATGCGTCCGCCGAAATGCTCCACGATCTGCCGGCTGATGGGCAAGCCCAGCCCGGTGCCTTGACGGCGGATGCTCTCGTCCCCGCCCTGACGGAATTTTTCGAACACCGTGGACCGCAGCGACTCGGGGACGCCGGGGCCATTGTCTTGCACCTCGATGCGAACGCCGCGCTCGTCGGGCAGGACCCGAACGTCCACGCGGCCGCGGCCCTGCGGCACGAACTTGGCGGCATTGGTCAGCAGGTTGAACATCACCTGCATCAGCCGGTCGCGGTCGGTGCGCAGCGTGCGCAAGCCCGGTGGCAGATGCAGGTGGACTTGGGCGCCGCGCTCGTGGAAGAGCTCTCGCGTGGTGTTGACGGCTTGCTCCAACAGCGCGGCCAAGTCCACGTCGGTGGGGTGCCATTCGGCGTGGCCCGACTCGATCTTGGCCATGTCCAGCACCTGGTTGACCAGTCGGCTCAGGCGTTCGGTTTCGCTGACGATGAGACCCAGGAATTGCTGGCGCTGGGCGCGATCCATGTCCGCGTCGTCGAGCATCAGTTCGGACAGCGCCCGGATGGAGGTCAGCGGTGTGCGTAACTCATGCGTGACCGAGGACATGAAATCATCCTTCAAGCGGTCGAGGCTTTTGAGCTGCTCATTGGCTTGGCGCAACTCGGCCGTGAGCTGCTCCAGCGCACGCGATTTTTCCTCCAGCTCGCGCGAGTGGGCTCGCAGTTGCGAGGTTTCCTCCAGCATGCGCATCACGTCGTCCAGATCCAGGGCTTCTTCTTCGACCACCGAGGCCACCATCACGCGCGCCGAGGCGCTGCCGATGGCGCCGGCGAGCTGGGTTTCCACGTAGTGCACCAGGCGGGCGTCGGCCGGGATGCGCTCGATGCTGGGCGCACCGACCTGGCGGGCATAGTCCTCGAACAGCCGCTGGGCATGTGCCGGACCGAGAAAGCGTGAGACCAGCGGCAACAAATCGGCCACGTGCGCGCGGCCGCGCCAGAACACCGGACGGGTGGCCTGGGTGCGATCGAACACGTCGACGAACAGCATGGCCTGGCTGGTTTCATGGGCCGAGGGTCCGCGCCACAAGGACAGGCCCACATAGGCGCCGATGTTGGCCAACAGGCTCCAGAACAAGGAGTGCGTGAGCGGGTCCAGTCCGCTGAGGCCGAGCAAGGCCTCGGGCTTGAGCAGTTCCCAGCCGAAGGGGCCGTGCTCCAGCAGCGAGGTCTCCAGCCAGCCCGACTTGACCAGTGAAGGCAACAACAGCGTGTACATCCACAGGGTAAAACCGGCCAACAGGCCGGCCATCGCGCCTTCGCGGGTGCCGCCTTTCCAATACATGCCCCCCAGCATCGCCGGCGCGAACTGGGCCACCGCGGCAAAACTGATCAGACCGATGCTCACCAGCGCGTAGGCTTCACCGGCGAGGTGGAAGTACAAGTAGCCCAGTAGCAAGATGCCCACGATGGCCGCGCGCCGGATGCCCAACAGCACCCCGGTGAGATCGCCGCCCGAGCGGGCTTGCACGCGCCGGGTGCGCAGCAGCCAGGGCATGATCAGATCGTTGCATACCATGGTCGAGACGGCGATCGACTCGACGATGACCATGCCCGTGGCGGCCGACAGGCCACCGATGAAGGCCAACAAGGCCAAGGCCTGTTGGTCGGCCGACAGCGGCAGCGAGATCAGGAAGCCCTCGGGGTCGTGGCTGCCCTTGTCGAAGTGCATCAATCCGCCCAGCGCGATGGGCAGCACGAAGAGATTGATGAGCAGCATGTAGGCCGGGAAGGCCCAGGCGGCGCGTTTGAGGTGGTTCTCATCGACGTTTTCCACCACCATCACTTGGAACTGCCGCGGCAAGAAGATGACCGACAGCATCGACAGCAGCGTCAGCGCGAACCACGAGCCGTAGGCAAATCCATGGCCCTGCCCCGCGCCTTGGGAGGGGCTGAGCAGGGCAGCCAGTTCCGGGTCGGCCAGGGCCCGGCCGAACAGATCACCCAGGCCGTCGTACAGCCCCCAGGTGACGAAGACGCCGACGGCCAGGAAGGCCAGCAGCTTGACCAGCGACTCAAAAGCAATGGCTGCGACCATGCCTTCGTGGCGTTCGGTGCTGTCCAGGTGGCGCACCCCGAAGACGATCGTGAAGCCGGCCAGCACCAGCGCGACATACAACGCGGTATCCTGCCACCAGGCCGAGCCGGACGCGCCCTCGGGGGACGCCGGCGGCTGCGTCAGCAGGCCGTAGCCCACGGAGATGGCTTTGAGCTGCAGCGCAATGTAGGGCACGATGCCCACCACCGTGATCAGCGTCACCAGCCCGGCCAGGGCGGGGCTCTTGCCATAGCGGCTGGCGATGAAGTCGGCGATGGAAGTGATGCGGTACGTCTTGGCGATGCGGATCATCTTGCGCACCACCATCCATGCCAGCACCATGGCCAGCGTCGGGCCCAGGTAGATCGGCAGGAACCACACGCCTGCAGTGGCGGCGCGACCCACGCTGCCGAAGTAGGTCCAGGCGGTGCAGTACACCGCCAGCGACAAGGTGTAAATCCAGGCATTGCCGATGATCGAGCGACCCTCGGCCGCGCGACGGTCGCCATGGTAGGCCACGGCGAACAACAGCAGCAAGTAAGCGAAGGCGGTGACGATGACCAGCGGCGCGCTGAGCACCATGTCAGTCGTCCAGGCGTTCCACGAGCCAGGCGGTCATGCCGATCAGCACCGCCCACACCAGGAAAAGCGCTGCGGGGAACAGCGGCACCCCCAGCACCGTGGCCTCGCGGTCCCACAGCGCCATCAGCGGAAAGTTCAGCAACAGCCAGCCGGCGAAGAACACAAACACCAGCCGCTGCGCCCCCAGACTCCTGAACATCGGTGTCTCCTCATCCTGGGCGCGCCGTTCATGGCGGCAAGGCTCTCTTTGCAACACGAATTGTGCCTGTGCCTTCGACGGCGGCCTTACGGTGAACTCCCAGGCCGCCGGCGGCCCGCCACCGCAAACCCATGGGCCTGCCGGCTCAGGGCGAGGGAGGCGAAGATCTTGATCCATAGCGTCGAGCCGGCAATGGCAATCCATTCATCGCGGCTGAGCGCCTGGAAGCCCAGCACCGCCACCAACACCGCCACCAACACGAGGCCCCCCAACAGGTTGATGGCCAGCTCATAGGGGGCGTAGCGCTCGGCATCGGGCGGCGGCAGCCCCTTCTTGAGCGCCACCTCCGAGAAGTCGCGGCGTACCCCAATGCGCCAGGCGCGTCGCAGCCAGAAAAACGCCACTGGAACGAGCGCCAGCAGAAAGAACCAATTGAGGAGATAGATGCTCATGACCGTGGACCGTCGCAGCGTCGATTGTTGGCCAAGAAAAGACCCCGCGCACCGGCGGGGTCGGGGCGGGCCGTGCAGACAGACGGCCCGCGGCGGCTGCGTGCCGCTCAGTGCGCCGTGGCGGCACCGGCGCCCTTGGGAGTGCGCACGGCGTCCACCATCGCGGCAATGTGCGAGGGCACGGGGGCCGTCATCTTACTGACCACAAAAGCCACGGCGAAGTTCACCAGTGCGCCCACGGTGCCGAAGGCTTCGGGGGTGATGGTGAAGAAGCTGTTGGCTCCGCCGATGAGGTGGACATACTCGGTGCCCTTGATGAAGAAGATGCCCTTGTGTGCGAACACATAGAACAGCGTCACGGCCAGACCCGCGATCATGCCGGCGCTGGCGCCTTTGTCGGTCACGGTCTTGCTGAAGATCCCCATCATCAGGGCCGGGAAGATCGTCGAAGCAGCGATGCCGAAGGCCAGGGCCACGGTTCCGGCGGCAAATCCCGGCGGGTTCAAGCCCAGATAGCCGGCCACGAAGATGGCGCCGGCCATGGCGATCTTGCCGGCCACCAGTTCGCCTTTTTCGCTGATATCGGGCTTGATCGCACCTTTGATCAGGTCGTGCGAGATGGCCGAGGAAATCGCCAGCAACAAGCCTGCTGCGGTAGACAGCGCTGCGGCCAGGCCGCCGGCGGCCACCAAGGCGATCACCCAGTTGGGCAGTCGCGCGATTTCTGGGTTGGCCAGCACGATGATGTCGGCGTTCACCGTCAGCTCATTGCCTTTCCAGCCGGCGGCCGCGGCCTTGGCCTGCACCTCCGGGTCCTTGGTGGCACTGTTGTAGAACTGGATGCGGCCATCGCCATTCTTGTCTTCCCACTTCAGCAGACCCGTGGCTTCCCAGCGCTTCATCCACTCGGGGCGCTTGTCATACGGCAGGCTGGCTTCGGGGGAGAAGAGGTCAGGCTTGGCCTTGATCACTTCGGGGTCGACGACCAGCTGTCCGGCCTCGTTCTGTGTGATGCCCACGGCCGTGTTGGTGGTGCCAAACAGGTTCAGACGGGCCATGGCACCCACGGCCGGGGCGGTGGTGTACAGCAGCGCGATGAACACCAAGGCCCAACCGGCCGACGACCGGGCGTCGGCCACCTTGGGCACGGTGAAGAAGCGCACGATCACGTGCGGCAGTCCGGCCGTGCCGATCATCAGCGAGATGGTGTAGAACAGCATGTTGATCGTGCTGCCGGCCGTGTTGCTCGTGTACTGTGCGAAGCCGAGATCGGTGATCACTTGATCGAGCTTGGACAGCAGCGACACGTCGGTGCCTGCCAAGTTCGCGCCCAGGCCCAGCTGCGGCAGGAAGTGTCCGGTCAGATTCAGCGAAATGAAGAATGCCGGCACCAGGTAGGCCAGGATGAGCACGATGTACTGTGCCACTTGGGTGTAGGTGATGCCCTTCATCCCGCCGAACACCGCATAGGCGAACACGATGGCCATGCCGATGTAGATGCCTTGGTCGCTGGTGACGCCCAGAAAGCGTGCGAAGGTCACGCCCACCCCGGTCATCTGACCGATGATGTAGGTGATGGAAGCCACCAACAGACAGACCACGGCCACATTGCGGGCAAACTGCGAGTAGTAGCGGTCGCCGATGAACTCGGGCACCGTGAACTTGCCGAACTTGCGCAGGTAGGGCGCCAGCAGGCAAGCCAACAGCACATAGCCGCCGGTCCAGCCCATCAGGAACACCGCGCCGCCGTAGCCCATGTTGGAGATCAGGCCGGCCATCGAGATGAAGGAGGCCGCGCTCATCCAATCGGCCGCCGTGGCCATGCCATTGGTGACAGGGTGCACGCCACCGCCGGCCACATAAAAGTCCTTGGTGCTGCCGGCGCGGGCCCAGATGGCAATGCCGATATAGATCGCGAAGCTCAGCCCCACGATCAGGTAAGTCATCCATTGAAGATCCATGGTGCGCCCCCGATCAGTCTTCCTGCATGCCGAATTGGCGGTCGATCTGCTTCATCTTCTTGGCGTACCAGAAGATCAGCGCGATGAAGATGTAGATCGACCCTTGCTGGGCGAACCAGAAACCCAGGGGATAGCCCCCGAGATGAATGGCATTGAGGGCCGGGGCGAACAAGATGCCGGCCCCATAGGACACCAGGGCCCAGATCAGCAGCACCTTGGTCAGCAACCTCAGAGTGGCCGACCAGTAAGCCTGCGCGTTGTCGTTGTCCATCGAGTGTCTCCTCTCGAAACGAGAAATTGCATTGCGGGCGTGGATGGCGCCGCCCGTCCCAACGTGTGGCAGCACGCGACGCTGCATCGACGCAGTGCAATGTGACCGGCCCGGCTTACGTCCACCTTATCGCGCGGGTTTGTCCTGAGGGATGCGGGCGCGTGTGGTCGTTCAAGTCGCACGCCGGCATGGGGTTGTCAGGTGGCCGTCAAGGTCATGGGGCACTGCATGGGCAGCCCCAGGTGATCGAAGTCGGTGAGATGCATGGGGTCGATGTGCCCGTCGGTGGCGTTGTGCCGGCCTGGCCCACCGGCAACGTCGTCTCACGCGCCAAGCCGCCGGTGCTCGTGCTGCATCGACGATCGTTCATTGAGCAGGCTCAAGTCACGACTGACGAGATGCGCTTACCTTCTCACCCTCTCCATCGAGCGGTGTGTTCATGTCTGAAGTCGCGTCTTGTGTCGAACCTGCATTGGCCGAGCTGCTCGAGCGCAGCGGCCTGTCGGCGCTACGCCTGCGGGGACGGCGTTTGTTGCCCATCGTCCAGGGCGGCATGGGGGTGGGGGTGTCCGCCCATCGTTTGGCCGGCAGCGTGGCTGCGCTGGGCGGTGTGGGCACACTCAGCAGCGTGGACCTGCGCCGTCACCATCCCGACCTGATGGATCGCACTCGTGGCTTGGGCAGCGGCGAAGCGGCCAAGCAGGCCATCGATGCGGCCAACCTCGAAGCCATCGACCGCGAGGTGGCCGCGGCTCGCAAGTGCAGTGCTGGCCGAGGTTTGTTGGCGATGAACGTCATGCGCGCGGTCAGCCAATATGCCGCCAGCGTCAAGCGTGCATTGGAAGCGGGTATCGACGCCATCGTGGTGGGCGCTGGCTTGCCGCTGGACCTGCCCGATTTGGCGCAAGACCATCCGAAGGCTCTGCTCATCCCCATCTTGTCGGACAGCCGCGGCGTGCAGCTCCTGGTGAAGAAGTGGGAGCGCAAGAAGCGTCTGCCCGATGCGATCGTGATCGAGCATCCGCGTCTGGCCGGGGGCCATCTGGGCGCTGCCAAGGTCGCCGATCTGGACGACCCCCGATTCGACTTCGAGCGGGTCTTGCCCGAAACCCGCGAGTTCCTGCACAAGGCCGGCATCGAGCGGGAGATCCCGCTCATTGCCGCCGGGGGCATTCGCACGCATGCCGACATCGCTCGTGTGCAGTCGCTGGGGGCCAGCGCCGTGCAGCTGGGCACCCCGTTTGCCGTGACCGAAGAAGGCGATGCACACCCGGAGTTCAAACGGGTGCTGGCACAAGCCCGCGAGGAGGACATGGTCGAGTTCACCAGCGTGGCTGGTCTGCCCGCGCGCGCGGTGCTCACCCCTTGGCTCAAAGCCTATTTGGGCATCGAGGCCAAACTGCAAGCCGCCGCACGCGCCAAGCGTCGCTGCACCAAGGCCTTCGATTGCCTGGCCCAATGCGGGCTGCGCGATGGACGGCCGGGCTGGGGCCAGTTTTGCATCGACCATCAACTGGCCGCGGCCTTGCGAGGCGATGTGAAGAAAGGCCTGTTTTTCCGCGGCGTGGGTGCGTTGCCCTTTGGGGATCAAATTCGCAGCGTGCGTGAGCTTATCGAGCGGCTGCTCACGCCAGCGGCGGCCGCTTGAGGGCCTTGCATGCGCATCTTGCGCATCCGTGGCGAAGCGGCGCGGCCGGCCGCATCGTGGCACTGCGGACTAGGCTCAGGCTCGCCGATTCGGGGGATGCCGTCAAAGCCGGCATCGGCGTTACCCTTGGCAGCCCATGCGTCGATCTGCTTTGTGCTTTGCGATTTGTGTGGCCGTCTGTGCCGGCATCGTCACGGTGCCGCGCACCGTGGCAGCACCGCTGCCGACCCCATGGCTTGAGCATCCCGAGTCGGTCTGGGCTGCGCCCGTGGCGCCGGCCGAGGCCGAGGCCCTGCGGCGCTTCTACGCATTGGGCCCTCGCGGCTGGCGGTGGTTCGATGCCCAGGGCCGGGCGCGTCCTGTGTTGGCCGAGGCGCTGTCGGTGCTGGCCGCCGCCGAGGACGATGGATTGCACCCCGCCGACTACCAGGCGCATCAACTCGCCCGGGCCGTTGGCGCCGCACTCGATGCCGCCCCCAACGCCGAGGCTGCCGACGTGTCGGCGCTCGATGTGCGTTTGAGTGTGGCCATGCTGCGCTTGCTGCGCGATCTGCACTTGGGCCGGGTCGATCCGCGCCGAGATGGCTGGAAGCGTCGGCCTGCGACCGTGGTGCCCGACTTCGCCGCCGTGTTGCATCACGCCCTGGAGGCCGGCCGGCTGGCCAGCGCCTTGCAGGCCCTGCGCCCCGCCTGGCCGGCCTACGAGGCCCTGCGTGCAACCTTGCCCGCACTGCGGGCCCAGGCAGCGCGGGAAACGCGGGTCGCATTGCCGGTGTTTCGCCCTGGCTTGCGCCCTGGCCAGTCGCATCCCCAGGCCCGGCAGGTCTTCGAGCGGCTGCGCTTTTTGGGTGAGCTGCTAGGCGATGCGCCCGCCTCTGGCGACCCGGACATGTATGACCCGGCCTGGGAGCCGGCCGTGCGGCGCTTTCAGGCTCGTCATGGACTGAATGACGATGGCGTCATCGGACCGTCGACCGTGGCGGCGCTCAACGTTCCGCTGTGGCAGCGTGTGCGCCAGGTCGAATTGAGCCTGGAGCGGCTGCGCTGGATGCCCTTCGTGCCGGGCCGGCCTCTCATCGTGGTCAATGTGCCGATGTTCCGTTTGTGGGCCTATGCCGATGCCACCGAGGCGCCGGTGCTGGAGTCGAGGGTGATCGTGGGCCGCAGCGGCAAAGACCCCACGCCCTCCATGATGGAGGAGCTGCGCTACCTGGTGTTCCGTCCCTACTGGAACGTGCCTCCCAGCATCCTGCGCGAAGAAGAACTGCCGCGCATCGAAGCGGACCCGGGCTATCTGCAGCGCCACGACAAAGAAGTGGTGGCCGCAGCGTCCGACCACTCGCCGGTGGTGCCTTTCGGGGCCGAGGCGCTGGCGGGGCTGCGCGCGGGCAGCCTGCGCTTGCGCCAAAAACCCGGGCCAGCCAATGCCCTGGGCGCCGTGAAATTCATGATGCCCAATGACGAGGCCATCTACCTGCACGACACGCCCTCGCGCGGCCTTTTCCTGCGCGAGCGTCGCGACTTCAGCCACGGCTGCGTGCGCGTGCAAGAGCCCGCCGCCCTGGCGACTTGGCTGCTGCGTGATCAACCCCCGTGGAATGCACAGCGGGTGGCCGCGGCGATGCGAGACGATGCCGCGGCGTCGCAATACGTGCGGCTCGAATCACCGGTGTCGGTGGCCTTGGTATACCTCACGGCCTGGGCCGAGGCCGCGGGGGCGCCCGTGCGCTTTGCCGACGATGTCTATCGACGTGATGCGCCGCTGGCGCGGGCGCTGCAGCCGCGCCGCGCGGGCCGATAGCTCCTTGGAAGGCAGCCCGCCAGGGTCGGGGCTGCCGGCAGGCCGTCTGCCGTTCGATCGGCGCGTGCGGTGCGGCCCGCGCCTTGCGGTGGGTCTCGTGCGATCAGAAAGGATAGTGGCGTGGAGCCGTTTGCACGGTGATCCAGCGCAGCTCGGTGAACTCGGCCACACCGGCCTTGCCGCCGAAGCGGCCATAGCCGCTGGCTTTGACCCCACCAAAGGGCATTTGCGCTTCGTCGTGCACGGTGGGGCCGTTGATGTGGCAGATGCCGGACTCGATGCGCCGCGCCACCTGCATGGCGCGTGCAATGTCACGCCCGAAGACGGCCGCCGACAATCCGTATTCATTGTCGTTCGCGCAGGCGATGGCCTCTTCCACACCCTTGACCCGCACGATGCACTTGACCGGACCGAAGGTCTCCTCGCGGTAGATCCTCATGTCCGGCGTCACGTGGTCCAGCAGCGTGGCCGGCATCAGGGTGTTGTCTGCTTTGCCGCCGCACAGCAGGCGGGCCCCCTTGGCCAGCGCGTCGTCGATCAGGGCATTGCAGTGCTCCACGGTGCCCATGCCGATGACCGAGCCCAGCACCACCGGGTCGCTTTGACGCGGGTCGCCCAGGGGGAGCCCGCGGGCCTTGGCCACCAGCTTGGTGATGAAGTCCTCGGCGATCTTCTTATCCACGATGATGCGCTCGGTGCTCATGCAGATCTGGCCAGAGTTTGCAAAGGCGCCGAAGGCCGTGGCATTGACCGCATCGTCCAGATCGGCATCGTCGAGCACCACGATGGGGGCCTTGCCGCCCAACTCCAACACCACCGGCTTGAGGTACTTGGCGCAGGTCATCGCAATGATCTTGCCGACCCTGGTGGAGCCGGTGAAGTTCACCCGCTTGACCGCCGGATGCGCCACCATGGCTTCGACCACGGCGCCGGCATCGGCAGGGGCGTTGGTGATGTAGTTCACCACGCCGGGCGGGAAGCCTGCGTCTTGCAGCGCTTGGATGATGAGTTGGTGGGTGCGCGGGCAGTTCTCCGATCCCTTGAGGATGACGGTATTCCCGCAGGCCAGTGGTGTGGCGATGGCGCGCACGCCCAAGATGATCGGGGCGTTCCATGGGGCGATGCCCAGCACCACGCCGGCGGGCTGGCGCACGCCCATGGCCAAGGACCCCGGCACGTCCGAGGGGATCAACTCGCCGGTGATTTGCGTGGTCAGGGCGGCGGCTTCGCGCAACATGCTGGCGGCCAGGAAGACATTGAAGTGAGCCCACATGCCGGTGGCGCCGGTTTCGGCGGGCACGGCTTCCATGAATTCGGGGGTCTTGGCCTCCAGCGCGTCAGCGGCTTTCAGCAGGAGCGCGCGACGTTCGCCAGGGCCGGTCTGGCTCCAGGTCTTGAAGGCTTGCGCAGCGGCTTCCACGGCTGCGATGGCGTCGGCAGTGCTGGCCGCAGGCGCGCGCGTGGCCACACTGCCATCGAGCGGGTTGCGACGTTCGAAGGTGGCACCCTTCTCGGCGGAAACGGCCAGGCCGTTGATGAGCATGGACAGGTCGGACATGGACTTCTCCTTCGTGTCGGAGGCAGAGGACGAAGACGAGCAGGAGGCCCCCGACGGGCCTCCCAGGTAGGCCTGGCGGATCACCGTGGAGCGCGACAGCAACGAGGCGGTCGCGCTGGCCACGAGGACGCCACGTTCGAGCACATAGCCCCAATCGGCCACTGCCAGGGCTTTGCGGACGTTTTGCTCGACCATCAACACGGTGGTGCCCGCGTCGGCGATGCGCCGTGCGATGGCCAGCAATTCATCGACCATGCGCGGCGCCAGACCGAGCGAGGGCTCATCGAGCATCAGCAGGCGCGGTGCGCTCATCATGGCGCGCGCCACGGCCACCATCTGCTGCTCGCCGCCGCTCATCGTGCCGGCCAGTTGCTGCGCGCGTTCGGCAAGTCTGGGAAAGTCCTTGAAGGCTTGAGCCAGACGCCTTGCGCGCTCGGCCTTGTCCACCAGCCAGCCGCCGAGCTCGAGGTTTTCTCTCACGGTCATCTGGGCAAAGAGCTGGCGGCCCTCGGGCACCAGGCTCAGCCCGCGGCGCACGATCTCGTCGGGGCGGCCCACGGGCAGGGCCTCGTCATCGAGCAAGACGGTGCCAGTGCGTGGGATCAGTCCGGCGATGGCCTTCAGCAGCGTGGTCTTGCCCGCGCCGTTGGGGCCCAGGATCACGGTCAGGCCGGGTCGAGCTTCGAGCGTCAGATCGCGCAGCACCAAGAAGCCGCCATAGCCGGCGCTCAGCCCCTCGACTTTGAGGTGGGCGAGCTTGCGGCCCGCGCTTGGGGCCTGAGCCAAGTCGTTCCTCATGCCACAACCTCGGCCATTTCGTCTCCCAGGTAGGCCTCGATCACCTCGGGATGGCGCACCACCTCGCGCGGCGGGCCATCGGCGATCTTGCGTCCTTGGTGCAGCACCAGCACGCGCTCGACATGACGCAGCAAGGTCGTCACCGCGTGCTCGATCCACACCACCGTCAGGTTCAATTCGTCACGCAGCCGCCGGATCAGGCGGGCCATGTGCTCGACTTCCGCCTCGGTGAGGCCGGCGGCCACCTCGTCCAGCAGCAGCATGCGCGGTCGCGTGGCCAAGGCCATGCCGATTTCCAGCAGGCGCTGCTGCGAAGGCGTGAGGGTGGCCGCCGGCTGGGCGGCCTGGGCCGACAGTCCGATCACCTCGAGGATGCTGCCCGTATCCCGCAACAGCGGCGAGGCGCCGCGGCGGCGGCCGGCGAATTGCAGTCCGAAGTCGATGTTGGCCGCCACTGGCAGTTCGGCAAAGACGCGTGGCGTCTGAAAGGTGCGTGCGATGCCGTGGTGGGCATAGGCATGCGGCTTGGCGCCGGTCAGATCATGTCCCTGCGCCACGAGCTGCCCACGGGTGGGTGCGATCACACCGGAGATGGCATTGAAGAAAGTGGTCTTGCCCGCTCCATTGGGCCCGATGATGCCCACCAGCTCACCGGCGTGGAAGCGCGCATCGACCTGGTCCACGGCGGTCAGGCCGCCAAAGCGCACCGTCACACCGCGGGCTTCGAGCAAGACTTCAGCCATGGTGCGGCTCCTTCGACCACCGGCCACTGGTGCGCCACCACGTCCCGACGGTGTGCCAGCGCACCGAGGCCAGGCCGCCAGGCAGGTAGAGCACACACAGGATGAGCAGCAGGCCCAGCGACATCATGTACAGCTGCGGCAGCTGCAGGCGCAGGGTCTCGGCCAGCAGGCTGAACACGATGGCGGCGATCAGCGGTCCCCACAGCGTGGCCGCGCCGCCGATGAGCGCGATCAGCACGGTCTGAAAGCCGATGAAGGGATTGAAGACGGTGGTCGGGTCGATGTAAGTCCAGCGCACCGACATGGCCGCGCCCACGGCGCCGGCGAAGGCCGCCGTCAGCGCAAAGCCGCCGATCTTCACGAGCCGGGTGTTCACGCCCAGGGTCTGAGCGCGCTGCTCGTCGGCCCCGATGCCCACCAGGGCCAAACCGAAGCGGCTGCGCCGCACGACGATGGCCGTGACCAGTGCCAACACGGCCAGCCCCAGCACCGTGAAGTAAACCGTGTCATCCTCGGGCACCACGACCAACACGCGGCCCACCGTGCCCGTGACTTGCTTTTCGAAGTAGGTGATGGCATGCCGGATCAGCTCGGTCATGCCGAAGGTGAGCACGGCAAAGTAGGTGCCCCTCAGATGCAGCACGGCAGCGCCCATCACCACTGCGACGGCGGCGGCGAACAACGCTCCCAAGGCCACGGCCGACAGCCACCAGACCTGGGCCAGCACGATGGCGCTAGTGTAGGCGCCGATGCCGAAGAAGGCCGCGGTGGCCAGCGACAGATAACGGGTGGTGCCGCAAAACAGCGCCCAGCTCGACGACAGCGCGATGTACATCAGGCAGGTGAGCGTGAGCGACAGCACGAACTCGCTGCCCCACCGAGCCACGACCAGGGCCACGCCGAGCAGGGCCAGCAGCGTGAGGGCATCGCGCCTGAGAGAGCTTCGATCCTTCATTTCTTGAACAGCCCGTTGGGCCGCAGTAGCAGCACGGTGATGAACACGGCGTAGCTCAGCAAAGATTTCAAAGACGGATTGGTGAAATGCATGCCCAGCGCCTCGATCACGCCCAGCAGCAATCCACCGGCCAACGCGCCGCTCATGCTGCCGAAGCCGCCCAGCGTGATGACGATGAGGGCGGTGACGGTATAGGGCTCTCCCATCGAGGGCGTGATCGCATAAGTCATCGACAGCAGGCAGCCGGCCACGCCCGACAGGCCCAGGCCGATGCCGAACATCAGTGGGTGCAGTCGCTGCGTGTCGATGCCCACCAACTGAGCCCCGACGGGCGATTGCATCAGCGCACGCACGGCTTTGCCGAGCAAGGTGGTGCGCAGCAGCACGATGAGCACGCCACTCAACGACAGGGCCAGGCCAAAGACCACCAGTTTGTTGGCGGCGAACTGCGCGCCGCCCACGGCCACGGGCTGGGTGAGGTAGTCGTAGCCGCGCAGGTCGCCGCCCCAGATCAGCGAGGCAAAGTTCTGCACCAGGAACAGCAGGCCGAAGCACACCATCAGGCCACGCGCTTCGAAGACATCGAGGTTGGGGGAGGTGGCCGCAAGCGGTCGGAACCACAGCCGGTGCACGATGAGCCCCACGGCCATCAGCAGCGCGAAGCTCACCGGCAGCATCAGCAGCGGCGAGAGGCCGAACTGCGTGTGCATCAGCCAGGTGAGAAAAGCGCCCACCATCAGGAATTCGCCGTGCGCGATGTTGAGGATGCGCATCAAGCCGTACTGAAGGTTCAGGCCAAGCGCCACCAAGGCGTAGATGCCCCCGGTGATGAGACCGGAGGCAATCAACTCAAGCCAGGCACTCAAAGACATGGGCCCGACTCACACCCAGGCCGGCTTGTGCGCCAGCAAAGGCGCGGTGGCCATGCTGCGCGGCCACACCACCTCGAACTCACCCTTTTGCCATTGGCCCACCGTGCCGGGCGTGGCGGTGTTCTCGCTGCCGGTGAACCGGATCTTGCCGATGAGGGTGTCGTGTTCGGTGCGTGCCACGTAATCGCGGATGGCCTTGCGGTCCAGCCCCACCTTGGCCACGGCCGCTTGCAGAATTTGCAACCCGGCCCAGCAATGACCGCTGGCCCAACGGTCGGGCTCTTTTTGTGCGCCGAATTTGGCCACGTGGGCCTCGAAATAGGCTTTGGCCGCGGGGCTGGTCTTGGCGTTCCATGAGCCCATGCCGAGCACGCCTTCGGCACTGGCGCCCATCACATTGCGGTAGAGCTGGAAGGCCGTTCCCACCGAACAGTAGAAGAAACGCGGGTTGAAGCCGATCTCCTTGCTTTGCCGGCTGGCCAACAGCGTGTCGGGGGGGTAGGTGATGCCGATGAAAGCGTCGGGGTTGAGGTCTTTGATGCCACGCAGCACCGGGGCGAGATCTTTGACGCCGAGCGGATAGCTCTTGCGCTCGACCACTTGCAGGCTGCTGGTCTTCAAGGCGTTGTTCAGGGCCGCGAAGTTCTCCAGCCCGAACAGGTCATCCATGTACAGAATGGCCACCGTTTTGGCGCCTTGGGCCTGCAACATGTCCACCAAGGCCGACATCATGCGGTCGGGCTGTTGCAGCAAGGAGAAGAAGTAGGGCAAGTTCATGTCGATGAGCTTGCGCGACAAGGCCGTGGGCGCGAGCATCGGGTAGCCGAAGCGGTTGGCCAGCGGGGCCACGGCGAAATTGGCATTGCTGCCCCAGGGCGGCAAGATGAGGTCGACCTTGTCGCTGCCCATGAGTTTTTGGTAAGAGCGCACGCAGGTTTCGATATCGCTGCGGTCGTCGGAGCTGACCAATTCGATGGGGCGTTTGCGGCCTTGCACGTCCAGACCCCCGGCGGCATTGACCTGCTCGGCCCACAGCAGGTAGTTCGGCTCCTGGCTGACCTGGGCGCCGGGCGCCCAAGGGCCGGTGCGGGCGATGGCGTAGCCGATGCGCACGGCGCCGGCGGAGGCCTGCGCCAAGGCCGGGAGGGCCACGGTGGCGGCGCCAGCGGCCAAGGCTTGCACGGCGGTGCGTCGGCTCACGGCAGCAGCCGGGTGGCGGCGGCAGGGACGGTCGTTCGACGAGGACATGGCAGTCTCCTTTTCCTTGTGGGGGTCTGGTCGTGGCGCTGCACCAACGACAGCCAGCTGCGATGGTAGGAAGACGGCCGCCAGGCTGCTTTGCCGAGCATGCACAGCGGTTTGACGATCCGTGCACACCGGCTGGGGATTTACCCGCGCTATGGGCCCGATAGCCTTTGCAGGGGCCAACGGCCCTCGAATAATGAGCAGCTGCGACTCAGGAGCTCAGCCCATGCCCACCGTGATGATGAACACCGATGAAGTGGCGCCGCGCGAGCGGGTGCCCTTTTGGTCGGAGTGGATCAGCCGGCTCTTCTGCGGCCTGGAGTCCGACGTCTACGGCGACACCGACTTCGATGGACGCATGGTCAGCGCCCATGCCGGTGCGGTCATTCTCACGCGATTGGAGGCCAATCGCCACCGTGTCATGCGCTCGCGCGACAAAGCGCGCAGCAGCGACCACGGCTACCTCAAGATCGTGGCGCCGTACAGCGGCTGCGCCGGTGTCGAGCAACAGGGCCGGCTGGCCTGGGTCACGCCGGGGCAATGGAGCATTTACGACACCACCGAGACCTACGCGGTGGCCAACCCGGTGCGCGTGGAGCATCTCATCGTGATGGTGCCCAAGGCGCACCTGCTGGAGCGTGGGCTGGCCTTGGACGAGCTGATGGCGCGGCGACTCGGTGGCCATGGAGGAGTGGCCCGCTTGGCACTGGAAACCATGCGCAGCGTCTATCGGGAGCTGCCCGGCATGCATGACGAGGCCGCGCGCGCAGCGGGCGAGGCGATCACGCAGTTTGTGCATTTGTCGCTGCTGGAGCTGGCCGGGCGGGCCACGGCGATGTCCCAGCGAGAGGCCTTGAGAGAGCGCATCAAGCAGCTGGTGGCCGCCCGCCTGGGTGATCCGGGACTGAACGTGGAGGCCATTGCGGCGGCTTTGAACTGCAGTCGGCGCCATCTGTACAACGCCTTCTCGGACGAAGCCGAGGGCGTGGCCGGCTACATCTTGCGCGAGCGCCTGGAGGCTTGTCGGCGCGAACTGCTGCGCCCGACGCGCCGCTCGGTCACCGAGATCGCGCTGGCCCATGGCTTTGCCAATTTGGCGCATTTCAGCCGCGTGTTCAAGTCGCGCTACGGCATGCCCCCGAGCGAATACCGCGAGCACACGCGCCGCTTGCTGGGCGAGGCCACCCCTTGAAGGGGCGCATCCCGCAATGGCGGGGGTGACAGCGCGCAGGCCAGGCGGTCCAATGCGGACCGTTCCTGCTATCTTGCGCGCATGCAGATTCAACCCGTCATCCTGTGTGGCGGCTCAGGCACCCGCCTGTGGCCGGCTTCCCGAGAGCATTACCCGAAGCAGCTGCTGGCCTTGCTGGGCGACGACTCCTTGCTGCAGGCCACGGCGCAGCGGCTGCAGGGGCTGGACGGATTGCACGTGGGGCCTGCGCTGGTGGTGGCCAACGAGGAATACCGCTTCGTCATCGCCGAGCAACTGCGCCAAGTGGGGGTGCCCTCGCGCATCCTGCTGGAGCCCACCGGACGCAACACTGCACCGGCGCTCACGCTGGCTGCATTGACCGCCTTGGCCGACGGCGACGATCCCTTGCTGCTGGTCATGCCGTCGGACCATGTCGTGCGCGATGTGAGCGCGTTTGGACGAGCCGTCATGGAGGGCGTGCCGCCGGCCGGGCAGGGCGCTTTGGTCACCTTCGGCGTCGTGCCCGACCGGCCTGAGACGGGCTACGGTTACATCCGGGCTGGCCAGCGCTTGAATCAGACGGGGCGGGCTTGCCGCATCGACGCCTTCGTCGAGAAGCCCGATGCGCCACAGGCGGCCGCCTACGTGGCCAGTGGCGAGTACTTTTGGAACGCCGGCATCTTCTTGTTGCGGGCCTCGACCTGGCGCCGTGCGGTTCAGCGGCTCGCGCCGGCGATCCTGGCCGCTTGCGAGCAGGCGGTGGCCGGTGCGCGCCGGGACCTCGACTTCCTGCGGGTGGATCGTGCCGCCTTCGAAGCCTGCCCGACGGACTCCATCGATTACGCCGTGATGGAAAAGCTGGCCGCGCACCCGGATCTCGGTGCCGGCGTGGTGGTGCCCATGAGCGTGGGCTGGTCCGATGTGGGCGCCTGGGATGCCCTGTGGGCCGTGGCCGACAAGGACGAGCACGGCAATGCGGTGCGCGGCCCGGCACTGCTTGAAGACACCCGCAACAGCTTGGTGATGGCCCACTCACGGCTGGTGGCCACCGTGGGGATGGAGGATGCCGTCGTCGTCGAGACGCCCGATGCGGTCTTGGTGGCCAACAAGGCCCACACCCAGTCGGTCAAGAAGATCGTCGAGCGTTTGCGCCGCAACGGCGACCAACAGGCGTTGCAGCATCGCAAGGTCTACCGGCCCTGGGGCTGGTACGACGCCATCGACGCCGGCGAGCGCTTCCAAGTCAAGCGCATCGTCGTCAACCCGGGGGCGCGGCTGAGCCTGCAAATGCACCACCACCGCGCCGAGCATTGGATCGTCGTGCGCGGCACGGCCGAGGTCACCTGCGAAGACCGCACTTTCTTGCTCACCGAAAACCAGTCTACTTACATTCCTTTGGGCCAGCGCCACCGCCTGGCCAATCCAGGCAAGCTGCCGCTGGAGATCATCGAGGTGCAGTCTGGCGCCTATCTCGGCGAGGACGACATCGTGCGCTTCGAGGACCACTACGGGCGTGTGGACTGATGCCGGGCGAGGTCAGCGCGCTGTCCCCACCGGCTCGTGCGCCGGTCATCGACCTGGACCGCCGGGTGGTCTGCCTGTGGGGCCTGCCCTTCGACGTCATCGACCTGCCCGGCGCCGTGCAGGCGCTGCGCGAGGCCGCACGCAGCGGGCGACGCTGCTGGGTGTCCACGCCGAACCTGAACTTCGTGATCGCCGCGCGCAAGGATGCCGCGTTCCGACGTTCGGTGTTGATGAGCCAGCTCAGCTTGGCCGATGGCATGCCCCTGGTGTGGGCGGCGCGGCTGCTGGGGCTGCCGCTGCGCCAGCGGGTGGCCGGCTCGGATCTGTTCGAGGCCTTGAGCCGCGAGGATGCGGCCGCGCCGCTCAAGGTCTATTTCTTCGGCGGCCCCGAGGGGGCGGCTCAGGCGGCCTGCGAGCGCCTCAATGCGCGCGCAGGGGGCTTGCGCTGCGTGGGCTTCGAGTCCCCGGGCTTTGGGTCGCTCGAGTCGATGAGCACGCCGCAGACCTGGGCGCGCATCAATGCGAGCGGGGCGGATTTCGTCGTCGTGGCCCTGGGCGCCCAGAAAGGGCAGGCCTGGATCGCGCACAACCACCCGCAGCTGCACGCCCCGCTCATCAGTCATCTCGGGGCGGTGGTCAACTTCCAGGCCGGCACGGTGCGCCGCGCGCCGGCGGCCTGGCGACATCTGGGCTTGGAATGGCTGTGGCGGATCCTGCAAGAGCCTGCGCTGTGGAAGCGCTATGCGCGCGATGCCGCGGCCGCGCTGCCGCTGCTGACGGGCTGCTTGCTGCCGCTGTGGTGGGCGCGCAGGCGTTGGCGCGGTTGCCCCGCGCTGGACGTGCGAGTCGAGCCCGTGGCGGAGGAGGGGGGCCAGCGTGTGCGGCTGGCCGGTGTGGCCTGTGGGCTGACCATCGAGCCGCTGCGCCAGGCATTGAAGCAGGCTTTGCACAGGCCGCAGCCGCTGGAGATCGAGCTGTCGGGCCTGCGCGATCTCGACCCCCAAGCCATGGGTTTGTTGTTGCTCGTGCAGGCCCATCAACTGCTCAGCGGGCAACCCTTGCGCGTGCGTGGGGCCACGCCCGCGCTGCGCCGGCGCATCCTGCAACACGGCTGCGCCCACTGGCTGGACGCCGAAGAGCCACCGTCTTAGCGTTGCGGCATGGGCCGGCCGATGGCGTGGTATTCGATGCCTTCTTCAAGCATGCGTTGGGGCGCATACAGATTCCGCCCATCGAACACCAGCGGCTGCTTGAGCTGCGAGCGCAGCGCGCCGAAGTCGGGGCTGCGGAAAATTTTCCATTCGGTGGCAATCACCAAGGCATCGGCGCCAGGCAAGGCCGCATCGGGCGTCTCGACGAAGCGCACCCGCTCGAACCCGCCGGGCAGGTCGGCCAGATCTTGCCGCAGCACGCGTTGCGCCTCCTTCGTGGCCACCGGGTCGTAGGCGGTCACCTCCGCCCCGCGCACCAGCAGCTCGCGGATGATCACCCGACTGGGGGCATCCCGCATGTCGTCCGTGTTGGGTTTGAAGGCCAGGCCCCATAGCGCAAAGCGGCGGCCGTTCAGGTTCTCGCCCAGGCGTGCGGTGATCTTGCGCACCAGCACCCGCTTTTGACGCTCGTTGACTTGTTCGACGGCGCCAATCACTTGCAACTGCACGCCATGCTCGCGCGCGGTGTGCAAAATCGCGCGCGTGTCCTTCGGAAAGCACGAGCCGCCATAGCCCGTGCCAGCGTACAAGAAGTCGTAACCGATGCGCGAGTCCGAGCCAATGCCCACACGCACGGCTTCGATGTCGGCGCCCACGGCATCGGCCAGATTGGCCAGCTCGTTCATGAAGCTGATGCGTGTGGCCAGCATCGCGTTGGCGGCGTATTTGGTGAGTTCGGCCGAACGCACATCCATGTAGATCGTGCGCGGATGGTTGCGTTGCAGCGGCTCGTACAGCCGGTCCATCACTTCGCGCGCGCGGCGGCCCAGCTCACCACCGGGCAGGCCCAGCACGATGCGGTCGGGCCGCATGAAGTCGGCCACGGCCGCGCCTTCCTTCAGGAACTCCGGGTTGGAGACGACCGCGAATTCATGCGTCACGCCCCGGCGGCGCAGCACCGCGGCGATCTCCTCGCGCACCCGGTCGGCCGTGCCCACCGGCACCGTGCTTTTGTCCACCACCACCGTGAAGCCGTCGATGGCTTCGGCCAGCGAGCGGGCCGCTGCCAGCACGTGGCGCAAATCGGCCGAGCCGTCTTCGTCCGAAGGGGTGCCTACGGCAATGAACACCACTTCGCGCCCGGCCACGCCTGCGCGCACGTCGCTGGTGAAATGCAGCCGACCGTTGGCCAAGGCCGGGCGGATCAGTGCTTCCAGTCCCGGCTCGTAGATGGGCACTTCGCCTTGCTGCAGGCGACGCACCTTGTCCTCGTCGATGTCGATGCAGGTGACATGGATGCCCAAGTCGGCAAAGCAAGCCCCCGTGACCAGGCCGACATAACCCGATCCGATGATAGCGATTTTCAATGCAATCTCCGCAAACGTAGGGGGGTGCCCAGGCTGCGGTGGGCACCATGGCGCGGATTATCCCCTTGGCTCCCAGGCCGGGCCATGGGCGCCGGGCTGGGGCCCCACAGCTGGGGGCCGGCGCAGCCTGCATCCCCGACATGGGGGTGGTCGACGGTTGGCCGACGCACGCCGGCCTCGCACAATACGGGGTCATGGCTCGGCACGGTGTGCCGAGCACTCATTTCATCAGGCAGGCTTTCACCCATGATCCTCGTCACCGGCGGCGCCGGCTTCATCGGCAGCAACTTCGTGCTGGATTGGCTCGCACACAGTGACGAGCCCGTGCTCAACCTGGACGCCCTCACCTACGCGGGCAATTTGCACAACCTCGACAGCCTGCGCGGCGACCCCCGCCATGTCTTCGTCCATGGCGACATTTGCGACCGTGCCTTGCTCGATCGGCTGCTGGCTGCGCACCGGCCGCGCGCCATCGTGCACTTCGCGGCCGAAAGCCATGTGGACCGCTCCATCCATGGCCCGGCTGCCTTCATCCGCACCAATGTGCAAGGCACCTTCACGCTGCTGGAGGCGGCCCGCACCCATTGGCAGGCCTTGCCGGCCGACGAGCAGGCGGCCTTCCGCTTTCTCCATGTCTCCACCGACGAGGTCTATGGATCCTTGGGGCCGCAAGACCCAGCCTTCACCGAAAGCCATCCTTACCAGCCCAACAGCCCCTATTCGGCCAGCAAGGCCGCCAGCGATCATCTCGTGCGGGCCTGGTTTCACACCTATGGCCTGCCGGTGCTCACCACGAACTGCTCGAACAACTATGGCCCCTATCACTTCCCCGAAAAACTCATCCCGCTGATGATCGTCAATGCCCTGGCCGGCAAGCCACTGCCGGTCTATGGCGATGGCTCGAACGTGCGCGATTGGCTCTATGTCAAAGACCATTGCAGCGCCATTCGTACCGTGCTGGCGCGTGGCCGTGTGGGCGAGACCTACAACGTTGGCGGCTGCAATGAAATGACCAACCTCGAGATCGTGCGCACCGTGTGCGCCTTGCTCGACGAACTGCGGCCCGATCCGGCCGGGCCTTACAGCCGGCTCATCACCTTCGTGAAGGACCGCCCCGGCCATGACCGACGCTACGCCATCGATGCGCGCAAGATCGAGCGCGAGCTCGGCTGGCGACCGGCCGAAACCTTCGCCACCGGCATCCGCAAGACCGTGCAGTGGTATCTCGATCACCCCCAGTGGGTGGCTCAGGTGCAAAGCGGCGCCTACCGCGAATGGATGGCCACGCAGTACCCGTCGGCCCACGCCAAGGTCGCATGAAGCTGCTGCTCTTGGGAAAAAACGGTCAGCTCGGCTGGGAGCTGCAGCGCGCGCTGGCCCCGCTGGGCCAGCTGGTGGCGCTCGATCGCCAGGGCCTGGACGGCTTGTGTGGGGATTTGGCGCAGCTCGACGGCTTGGCCTGCACGGTGCGCACGCTGCGCCCGGACGTGATCGTCAATGCCGCGGCCTACACCGCGGTGGACCGTGCCGAGAGCGAACCCGCGCAGGCCACCTTGCTCAATGCCACCGCCCCTGCCGTGTTGGCCCGCGAGGCCAAGGCCATGGGCGCCTGGCTGGTGCACTACAGCACCGACTATGTCTTCGACGGCAGTGGCGAGCACCCTCGCCGCGAGGACGAGCCCACCGCGCCGCTCAATGTCTACGGCCGCAGCAAGCTCGAAGGCGAGCGGCTCATCATGCAAAGCGGTTGTCGGTGTCTGATTTTCCGCACCAGCTGGGTCTATGCGTCCCGGGGAAGCAACTTTGCCAAGACCATGCTGCGCCTGGCCAGCCAGCGGGACCGCCTCACCGTGGTGAGCGACCAGGTCGGCGCCCCGACCGGGGCCGACTTGATCGCCGACGTGACAGCGCATGCCTTGCGCACCGTGCAGGCCCGGCCGGAGCTGGCGGGGTTGTACCACCTGGTGGCCGCGGGCCAGACGAACTGGTTCGACTATGCACGCCATGTCATCGAACGGGCCCGCGCTCACGGACAGCCCATCCGCGTGCTGCCGCAGGCCATCGAGCCCGTGCCCACCGATGCGTATCCCACACCGGCGCGCCGGCCCTTGAACTCCCGTCTCGACACCACCCGCCTGCGCGAAGCCTTCGGCCTGCACCTGCCGCCCTGGCAGCAAGGGGTGGACCGCATGCTCGCTGAAATCCTGCCCTAAACGCTCGACGACACATGACACACGCTCACGTCATCGCATCGCCCCGGCCCGCCGCGCCGGGCCGCCCCAAGCCAGGCCCGGCCCCCCTTGGGGGGGGGGCGGCCGGTACGGCCGTTGGGGGGGGGTCCCGGGCCGCCGCGCCGGGCCGCCCCAAGCCAGGCCCGGCCCCCCTTGGGGGGGTGGCGGCCGGTACGGCCGTCGGGGGGTGGTCATGACCCGCAAAGGCCTCATCCTCGCCGGCGGCTCCGGCACCCGGCTGCATCCGGCCACCTTGGCGATCAGCAAGCAATTGCTGCCGGTCTATGACAAGCCGATGATCTACTACCCGCTGTCGGCCCTGATGCTGGCGGGCATCCGCGAGATCCTCGTGATTTCCACGCCGCAGGACACGCCGCGCTTTCAGCAACTGCTGGGCGATGGCAGCGCCTGGGGCGTGTCCCTGCAGTACGCCGTGCAACCCAGCCCCGATGGCCTGGCCCAGGCATTTCTGATCGGCGAGCGCTTCCTGGCCGGTGCGCCCAGCGCACTGGTGCTGGGCGACAACATCTTCTACGGCCACGATCTGGCTGCACGCCTGAAGGTCGCGCAAGCCCGCCAGCGCGGGGCCACGGTCTTTGCCTACCCGGTGCACGACCCCGAGCGCTACGGGGTGGTGGAGTTCGATGCGGCTGGCCGGGCCATCAGTCTGGAAGAAAAGCCGCGGCAGCCCAAGAGCCGGTATGCCGTGACGGGCCTGTATTTTTACGACGCCCAGGTGGTCGAACGCGCCAAAACGCTGCAGCCCAGCGCACGTGGTGAACTCGAGATCACCGACCTCAATCGGCTGTATCTGCAAGCCGGTGAGCTCGACGTGCAAGTGTTGGGCCGAGGGGATGCCTGGCTCGACACCGGCACGCACGACTCGCTCATCGAGGCCAGCCAGTTCATCCAGACCTTGGAAAAGCGCCAGGGCCTGAAGATCTGCTGTCCCGAGGAAATCGCCTGGCGCCAAGGCTGGATCGATGCCGAGCAGCTGGCCCGACTGGCCGAACCCTTGGCCAAGAGCGGCTACGGGCGGTACCTGCTGCAGCTCCTCACGGAAAAGGTGTTCTGATGAACGTCACGGCCACCCGCTTGCCCGAGGTGCTCGTCTTCGAGCCGCGTGTTTTCGGCGATGAACGCGGCTTCTTCCTCGAAAGCTTTCGGCAGTCCGTCTTCGACGAAGCCGTCGGCACCCATGTCGATTTCGTGCAGGACAACCATTCGCGCTCGCGCCGCGGCGTGCTGCGCGGACTGCACTACCAGCTCCACCCCAATGCCCAAGGCAAACTCGTGCGCGTCACGCACGGCCGGGTGTTCGACGTGGCGGTGGACCTGCGCCGATCCAGTCCACGCTTTGGCCAGTGGGTGGGGGTGGAGCTCAGCGGGGACAATCACCGGCAGTTGTGGATTCCTGCGGGCTTTGCCCACGGATTCCTGGTGCTCAGCGACAGCGCCGACTTCCTCTACAAGACCACGGCCTATTACGCACCGCAGGCCGAGCGCTGCATCCGTTGGGACGATCCGACCCTGGGCATCGATTGGCCCGATGCTGGTGTGCCGCCTCAGGTGTCGGCCAAAGACGCGCAGGGCGCCTGGCTGAGTCAGGCCGAAGTCTTCGCCTGAGCAGGCCGCGGGCCGGGAAGGTAAGCTCCCGCCCCATGTTGCGCATCATCACCACCAATCTCAATGGCATCCGCTCGGCGGCGAACAAGGGCTACTTCGACTGGCTGGGTCAGCAGCAGGCCGATATCGTCTGCCTGCAAGAAATCAAGGCCCACGAGGGCGACCTCACCGCAGTGATGCGAGCCCCGCATGGGATGCAGGGCTGGTTCCATTGTGCCCAGAAGAAGGGCTATTCCGGCGTGGGCCTGTACAGCCGCCACGTGCCCAGCGATGTGATCATCGGCTTCGGTTCGGCCGAGTTCGACCCCGAAGGCCGCTACGTCGAGGCCCGCTTCGACACGCCCTCGCGCAAGTTCTCCGTCATCAGTTGCTACTTTCCCAGCGGCTCCAGCTCGGACGAGCGCCAGCAGGCCAAGTACCGGTTCCTCGACGAGTTCTTTCCCCATCTGCAGCGCTTGCGGGCCGAGCGGGAGTTCGTGCTGTGCGGCGATGTGAACATCGCTCATCAAGAAATCGACCTCAAGAATTGGAAAAGCAACCAGAAGAACAGCGGTTTCCTGCCCGAGGAGCGGGCCTGGTTCACGCGCATGCTGGGCGAGATTGGCCTGGTCGATGTGTACCGCCGCCTCCATCCCGAGGCCACCGGCGAGGCCTACACTTGGTGGAGCAATCGGGGGCAGGCCTGGGCCAAGAACGTGGGCTGGCGTATCGACTACCACGTGGCCACTGCGGCGGTGGCTGAGACCGCTCGCGCCGCCAGTGTTTACAAGGCGCAACGCTTTTCCGACCATGCGCCGCTGACCATCGAGTACGACTTCACGATCTGAGCCGGGTCGACGGTGTGTGGCCCTTCAGATCGGGCGATGCCGGCCGATGATCGTCATCTGTGTGATCCCTCATGGAGTCTGCTCGCATGAACAAGCATCTGATCGCAGGTGTGAGCGCGGCCTGCCTCGTGGCCGGCGCCCACGCCGGCGAACTCTACGGGAACATCGGTCTGCCAGGCGTGATGATCGGCTACGCCCAGCCGCTCAATGCCCACTTTGGCTTGCGTGCCGATGTGGCCAGCCTGGGCACGATCGATGCCGACGGCACCGAAGAAGGCATCGACTACGAGGGCAAAGCCCGCGCCCATCGTGTTGGCGTGTTCGGGGACTGGTTCGTCTTCGGCGGAGGGTTTCGGCTGACCGGCGGCATCACCTTCAACGACATGCGCATCGATCTGACCGGTCGCGGCAATGGCGGCACCATCGAGATCGGCAACACCACCTATGTCACGGCGCCGGGCGACCGCTTTGATGTGCGCATCAAGTTCCCGCGCGTCACGCCCTATTTGGGCATCGGCTACGGCCAACAGCCCGCTGCAGCGGGTTGGGGCTTCGTCTTCGACCTGGGCGCCTCGATCGGCAAGGCCAAAGTCAGCGCCTCGACCAATATCGCGGGTGTGACGCAGGACGACATCGACCGCGAGCTCCAAGAGCTGCGCGACGGCGTGGGCAAGGTGCGGGCCATTCCGCAATTGAGTGTCGGGGTCAACTACCGCTTCTGAGCGCACCATCGGTGCATCATCCACGCAATGAGGGGGGGCTGGCGCGCTCCCGTCGGGGCGTCGGTGGGGAATAATGGGCGTCTTGCCGCCATGGATGTCGTGAATCTTCCCCGCCGAGCCGCTACTCCCAGTTTCTCCGCGGCCGAGTTCCGCCAAGCGCTCGGCAGCTTTGCCACGGGGGTGACCATCGTCACGGCCCGATCGCCCGAGGGACGGCTGATCGGCCTGACCGCCAACTCTTTCAATTCGGTCTCGCTCGATCCGCCGCTGGTGCTGTGGAGTCTGTCGCGCCTGGCCGGATCGATGCCGGCTTTCGAGCGCGGCTCTCACTACGCCATCCACATCCTGGCGGCCGACCAGAGGGCCCTGGCCGAGCGCTTCGCCACCAAGGGCATCGATCGTTTCGCCGGATTGTCCTGGCGGGAAGGCGTCGGCGGCGCCCCTTTGCTCGAAGGCGTGGCTGCATTGTTCGAGTGTTTCAACCGCAGCCGCTACGAGGAGGGCGACCATGTCATCTTCGTCGGCGAGGTCGAACGCTGCCAGCGCCGCCCCGAAGCCGCACCGCTGATCTTTCACGGCGGACGCTATTTCACCGAGCTGCCGCTGTGAGCCTGCGCTGAACCCGTCGCCGCGATGGCACGGGCCCGGCGGGCCAGACCGCGCGGTGCACTGGCTCACCAATGGCGCACGGGGCCGGTGTCGATGTGCACGAAATTCGAGCGCTCGTAATAGCCGACGCCGCCGGCCCGCAGGGACAGGGCCGCCTCGCGCAAATGCGGCAGCGCCACGTCGCCCAAGCGGATGTCGATCGCCTGCCCTCGCAGGTGCAGGCTGGTGCGGGCCACGCCGCTGTGAGGACTGCGGCTGCGCAGCATGTCGTTCGTCTTGGGAGATCGATAGGCGGAGATGACCTCGAAGGGTCGGCGGCTGCCGGTGGCTTCGTGCAGCCGGTGCAGCACATCGAACAAGGCCGGGTCGATCGGGGCCACCTCATCGGTGCGAAAGTCGCGCAGCAGGCGGTTGAGGGCTTGCAGCGCCTCGGGCACGTACTGCCCCGCGTCGAAGTACGCGACCTTCAAGCGCTCGCCGGTGTGAAGATGCACAAACTCCAGCCTGCGAACGTCTGCAGTGTCGGGCCCCTGGCCAGGATGGAATGACCCCCAGACTTGCTTTGCTCGTGTCCCCCCGAGGGGGTGGTCAGTTCCTTCGGGCGGCCGTGCGGCACTGACATGGGCCCACGCCGGCAGGGCCAGCGCCACTGGCGCTGCCGCCATGCCACACAACAGCCGCCGGCGCATGCCCTGCGCCGGCGCAAAAGGAGATGGCGCCCGCGTGACCGCGGACGAATGACGGCCGTCCTTCATGGTGCCTACTCGCTGGCCAGACAATGCCGGGCCGATCCAAGAGGCCGTGTCGCCTCCAGGTCCGCCGGCCGTTGCGAGCCCGAGGCTGGGCTCGAGCAGGCGCCATGGTAACAGTCACCCCTCGGCTGCGGCGTGGGGCACGGACCACCGATCGCGGGCGATCGTGAATTTGCCGCGCCCTGAGGGTATCGACGAGGCCGAGGGCGGTGGTTCAAGGCCGCACCAGTTCCATGCCAGTGGCCACCACCCGCATGCGCCCATCGGCGCGCATGTCCACGAGCTCGCCACTGTCCAAATGCAGTTCGGCCACTCCCGTGGGCTTCCAGTGGTCCAAGCCATCGGCCAGCGAGGGGTCGCGCACCAGTTGCTCGAAGGCCTTGACCTTGTAGAGGCGCCCATCGGTCCCCTGGGCCGTGAAGCTGTCCAGCAGATGCAGTTTGCGCTCCATATCCACCTCCTGCATGAGCGAGGGGGGCGGCCGAAAGGGTCGCCCGCCGGTCCATTGTCTCGCGTGGCCGTGGCCGCGCAAGCCCCCACCCGCACAGGACCCCAGGATGGGACCCCTGACACCCCCCCCAGCCTTGGGGTTGGCGAGGGAAGCGCTGGTCAAGTTTCCGCACGACAGCGACGCAGGTCGTGTGGGCATCAACTGCACGATTTTGTTGGCCATGGTTGCCCCTGCGGGCCCGCTAGCAGGCCCGGCTTGTGGGCCGCCTGGCCCGCACATGGGCGCAAAATCGGCTTCCGCCTGACGGGGATTTGGCGACTTGACCTGAGTCAAGCCGTGCTGGCACCACCTTGCCTAGAGTGGCGTCATGAGACACCGCCCCTGGACCTTGGCCACCAAGCTCGTGCTGTTGTGCACGGGCTTCCTGCTGGCTGCGCTCACGTCCATTGGCCTGACGCTGTGGATCACCTGGCAGATCGAAGGAGGGGCCGCGGCCGTCAACGAGGCGGGGCGGCTGCGCATGAAGAGCTACCAGCTGGCGCTGGAGGTCGAGCGCCGGGTGCCGGCCGCCCAGATCGAGGATCGGCTGCAGCGCTTCGACGAGGGACTGGCGCTGCTGCGCGCCGGCGATCCTTCCCGCCCGCTGTTTGTACCCTGGAGCCAGGCCACGCGCGAGAGTTTCGAATCCGTGCAGAGCCAGTGGACGCTCCTGCGGGAGTACTGGCGAACCGGAGGGCAGCTCCCTGGCCGCACCACGGACGTGGATCGCTTCGTGGCTGCCATCGATGGCTTCGTGGCGGGTATCGAATACCAGCTCTCGCTGTGGACCGCCATCTTGCATGCCGTGCAGCTGGGCATTCTGGCGCTGGCGCTGATGGTGGGCATTGCGATGATGTATGCGGGATACCTCCTGGTGCTCAATCCCGTGAACCGCCTGCAGCAGGGCCTGAAGCGGGTGCAGGCCCAGGATTTCGCCGTGCGTGTGGAGGAGCGATCCAGTGCCGAGTTCGACCAACTGGCGCAGGGCTTCAACCGCATGGCCGAGACGCTGCAGGCCTTGTATGCCAATCTCGAGAACAAGGTGGCCGAAAAGACCGCGCGGCTACAGCAGCAGCGTGAGCGTCTGGCTGCGCTGTACGAAACCAGCGCCATGATGGCCGAGGCCACCAGCTTGGATGAACTCGCGCGGCAGTTTGCCCAACAGGTGCGACGCATCGCGCGGGCCGATGCGGTGGCTGTGCGCTGGTCTGACGAGGCCAACCAGCGCTACCTGCTGTTGGCAGGTGACTGCCTGCCTCATTTCATGACGGAACAGGAGCAGTGCGTTCAGACCGGGAGCTGCCATTGTGGCCAGGCCCTAGAAGGCGCGGCCACGCGCATCATTCCCATCAAGGTACGCCCGGCCAACGTGGCGCAGCCTGTGCTTGAGCACTGCGCCCAGGCTGGGTACCAGACCCTGGTGTCGGTGCCCGTGCGCCTGCAGCACCGCCTGCTGGGCGAAGTGGACATCTTCTTCCGGGAGGAGACGACCCTGGGTGACGATGAACGATCCTTGCTGGAAGCCCTCGCAGCCCATCTGGCCGGTGCGATGGAGGGCCTGCGGGCCGAGGCGCTGGGTAAGGAAGCAGCCGTGGCTCAGGAGCGCAGCCTGCTCGCGCAGGAACTGCATGACTCCATCGCCCAGTCGCTGGCGTTTCTGAAGATTCAGGTCCAGCTGCTGCGAGATGCCATGCGGCGCGGTGACGAGCCGGGTGTCGAGCGGGTGCTCTGCGAGCTCGATGCCGGTGTGCGTGAGAGCTATAACGACGTGCGTGAGTTGCTGCTGCACTTTCGCACGCGGGCCAATGGCGAGAGCATCGAACCCGCCTTGCGTACCACCTTGCAGAAGTTCGAACACCAAAGCGGCCTACGCGCTCACCTGGCGATGCACGGCCATGGCTTGCCCCTAGATGCCGATGTGCAGATCCAGGTGCTGCACGTGGTGCAGGAAGCCTTGTCGAATGTGCGCAAGCACGCGCACGCCCGTGAAGTATGGGTGGACGTGGAGCAGGCTCCGGTCTGGCGCTTCACGGTGCGTGACGATGGGGTGGGATTCGACACCGATGGGCAGCGACCGGACGAGACCCATGTCGGCCTGCGCATCATGCGCGAACGTGCTGCTCGCATCGGGGCCACCGTGACGGTGCAGGCTGAGCCTGGGAAGGGTACCTGCGTGACCCTGACGCTGCCGCCGTCCTCGCCACAACCCCTGGCGGCCTGATGCGCTCGTGACCCATGTCCAAGACCCCGTCTCTCATCCGCCTGCTGGTTGTCGATGACCACGTGCTGTTTCGTCGCGGGCTGGTGGCATTGCTCGCTCAGGAAGACCATTTAGAAGTCGTGGGCGAGGCCGGCGATGCCGGCGAGGCCCAGCGCCGAGCACGTGAACTCCAGCCTGATGTCATCTTGCTCGACAACCACCTGCCTGGCGTGAAGGGTGTGGATGCCCTGGCCGGACTGCGGGAGGTGGCTCCCAGGGCGCAGGTGCTGATGCTCACCGTGAGCGAAGACGAGCAGGTCCTGTCGGCTGCGTTGAAAGCCGGGGCCCGGGGCTACGTGCTCAAGACCATCAATGGGCCCGACCTGGTGCGCGCCATCGAGCGTACGGTAGCCGGGGAGTCGGTGGTCAGCCCCGAACTCACGTCCAAGCTCGTGGCCGCATTCCAGGCGCTGCATGCCGCGCCCGCGACTGCCGCGACCGCGGCCGAAGTGCCGCCCGAGCCGCTGGACAGTCTTTCGTCGCGCGAGCGAGAGATCCTCGGCCTCATCGCGCGAGGCGCCAGCAACAAGGAGATCGCCCGGGAACTGGGCATTGCCGAGACCACGGTCAAGATCCACGTGCAGCACATCCTGCGCAAGCTGGGCCTGAGCTCACGCGTTCAGGCGGCCGTGTACGCCAGCGAGCGCCAGCGCGCTTGATGCGGGTGAACCCGGGCGCTGGCCGAAACGCTGCACAGCGGCGACGATGGAGCCGATGCAAGCACCGTCGACCGACCGCGACGAACGCGTGCCCGCCGCAGTGGGCGGCCAGGAGCTGACCTTGCCCCCGAAAACCGGATCCTTTGCTGAGGGGTTGAATACGCGCAAGGACGACGGAAGTGACGAAGTCAACAAGGACACAGCGCATGCTGCAGTTCAACCTTGAAGCGGTGCGGCTGGAACGATTTCAGCGATGGGATCCGGCAAACGCTGGCACGGTCATTCCTGCTGCGTGCGCTGACATACACGGACAATAGTTCGGAAGAACTATGGGGGCCTGACAACCCTCGTTCTTCAGGACGGTCCAGGATGACTTGCAGGAGGATAGGCAAGGCCCGGCCCGCTTTCTACAGTGCCTGCCATGGAGAAAAGCAAGGAGTGATTCCCATGGCGGCCCCCCAAGCAGGATCGGCAACGATTCCCCCCGTCTCGTCCAAGGCCTGGTCGGTGCTGATCGTCAGCACGCTGGCCTTCACCGTGTGCTTCATGGTGTGGATGATGTTCGGCGTCATCGGCATCCCGCTGAAAAAGGCGCTGGACCTCAACGCCACGCAGTTCGGCTTGCTGATGGCCACGCCGGTGCTCACCGGCTCGCTGGTGCGCGTGCCGCTGGGGATCTGGACCGACCGCTACGGTGGCCGCATCGTGATGACGCTGCTGATGGCCGCCACCGTGCCGGCCATCTGGCTGATGGCCCATGCCACGCAGTTCTGGCACTTCCTCGTCATCGGCTTGTTCGTCGGCCTGGCCGGCGGCTCGTTCTCGGTGGGCACACCCTACGTGGCGCGCTGGTTCCCCAAGCAGCGCCAGGGCTTTGCGATGGGCGTGTACGGCGCCGGCAACTCCGGAGCGGCGGTCAACAAGTTCGTCGCGCCGGCGATCCTGGTGGCTTTCGGCTGGACCATGGTGCCGCAGGTGTACGCGGCCATCATGCTCGCCACGGTGGTGCTGTTCTGGATGTTCAGCCACAGCGACCCCAGCCACTTGGCGCCCAGCAACGTCAAGTTCACCGACCAACTCAAGGCGCTGAAAGACCTTCGCGTGTTGAAGTACTGCCAGTACTACAGCATCGTGTTCGGCGGTTACGTGGCGCTGAGCCTGTGGATGGTGCAGTACTACGTGGGTGAATATGGTCTGGACATCCGTGTGGCGGCGCTGCTGGCGGCGTGCTTCTCGCTGCCCGGCGGCGTGCTGCGCGCCATCGGTGGTTGGCTGTCAGACAAGTACGGCGCCCACAGCGTCACCTGGTGGGTGATGTGGGTGAGCTGGATCTGTCTGTTCCTGTTGAGCTATCCGCAAACCGAATTCACGGTGCTCACCGTCGATGGACCGCGAACCTTCACGATCGGCCTGAACGTGTACGCCTTCACCGCGCTGATGTTCATTCTGGGTATCGCCTGGGCCTTTGGCAAGGCCAGTGTCTTCAAGTACATCAGTGATGACTACCCCAGCAACATTGGCACGGTCTCCGGCATCGTAGGGCTGGCTGGCGGCCTGGGTGGATTCATTCTGCCCATCATGTTCGGCGCCCTGCTCGACTTTACCGGCATCCGCTCCAGCGCATTCATGTTGCTCTATGGCGTGGTCTGGGTGTCCCTCATTTGGATGTACTTCACCGAAGTGCGACGCCGCGAAGTGTTGGGCCCCAACGCCGGCGGGTTGTCTGTCCAAAGCTGATCTGCAACCGATACTGACTGGAGGCTGACGTGGCTTCTCATGTGATTGAGCGCTGGAACCCCGAGGACCCCGCATTTTGGAGTCAGCAAGGCGAAGCCATCGCGAGGCGGAACTTGTGGCTCTCCATTCCCGCGCTCACGCTGGCGTTTGCCGTGTGGATGGTGTGGTCCGTCGTGGTGGTGAACTTGCCCGCCGTTGGATTCAAGTTCAACACCAACCAGCTGTTCTGGCTGGCCGCGTTGCCAGCCTTGTGCGGCGCCACTTTGCGCATCTTCTACTCGTTTGCCGTACCCATCTTCGGCGGCAGACGCTGGACGGCCATCTCCACCGCCAGCTTGCTGCTGCCTGCATTGGGCATCGGGTTTGCGGTGCAAAACCCCCAGACCCCTTATGAGGTCTTTGTGGTGCTGGCGCTGTTGTGCGGTCTGGGTGGCGGCAACTTTGCTTCCAGCATGAGCAACATCAGTTTCTTCTACCCTAAGTCGCGCAAGGGCTATGCATTGGGAATGAACGCGGGCTTGGGCAACTTGGGTGTGTCGCTCGTGCAGTTCGTCGTTCCCTTGGTGATCACCACAGGGGTGTTTGGCGTCCTTGGTGGAGAGCCGGTCATGGTCGATCGCTCGGGGCAGCAAGTACCGATGTGGTTGCAAAACGCGGGATTCATCTGGGTGCCTTTCATCATGGCATCGGCATTGGCGGCCTGGTTCGGGATGAACGATCTCAAAGACGCCAAAGCCTCTTTTGCCGATCAAGCAGTGATCTTCAAGCGCAAGCACAATTGGTTGATGTGCTGGCTCTACATCGGCACGTTCGGCAGCTTCATTGGGTACTCGGCCGGCTTCCCGTTGTTGATCAAAAGCCAGTTTCCCGAAATCAACGCGCTGTCGTATGCCTGGCTGGGTCCGCTGGTGGGTGCCCTCATTCGACCGGTGGGGGGCTGGCTGTCCGACAAGCTGGGCGGTGCGCGCGTGACCTTCTGGACCTTCATCGTGATGGGCCTGGGCGTGGCCGCGGTGCTGCAGTTCCTGCCCGCGGAGGGGCGCGCTGGCAACTTCAACGCCTTCCTGATTGCCTTCCTCGTGCTGTTCGCGGCATCCGGCGTGGGTAACGGCTCGACCTTCCGGATGATCCCCATCATCTTCCTGACCGAGCGCCTGCGTGCGGCCGGTTCAGGGGCCGCGGCCCAGGAACAGGCGCAGCGTGACGCCAACAAGGAGGCCGCTGCGGTGCTGGGCTTTAGCTCGGCCGTGGGGGCTTATGGTGGATTCTTCATTCCCAAGGGGTACGGCACCTCCATCGCTCTGACGGGCGGACCTAAAGCCGCGCTGTACGTCTTCATCGCTTTCTACGTCACCTGCGTGGCCATCACCTGGTGGTACTACAGCCGCAAGAACGCGCCCATGCCCTGCTGATCGACCGAACAGAACAAGGAGCCCCCGATGAGCCACTTTCTGGACCGACTGACCTACTTCAAACTGCCCAAGGAAAAATTCTCCGACGGCCATGGCGTGACCACCGGTGAAGACCGTACCTGGGAGGATGCCTACCGCGGACGTTGGGCCCATGACAAGATCGTGCGTTCCACCCACGGCACCAACTGCACCGGCTCGTGCTCGTGGAAGATCTATGTCAAGGGCGGCATCGTCACCTGGGAAACCCAGCAGACTGACTACCCGCGCACTCGGCCCGATCTGCCCAACCACGAGCCGCGCGGCTGTGCCCGGGGGGCCAGCTATTCCTGGTACCTCTACAGCGCCAACCGGGTGAAGTACCCGATGGTGCGCGGCCGACTGCTCAAGCACTGGCGCGCGGCCAAAGCGGTGGCCCGAAGTCCCGTGGATGCCTGGGCCAGCATCGTGGAGAACGATGCGCAGCGCCGCGACTACCAGCGCCAGCGCGGGCTCGGAGGGTTCGTCCGATCGACCTGGGAGGAGGTCAACGAAATCATCGCGGCGGCCAACGTCTACACCATCAAGAAGTACGGCCCGGATCGGGTGATCGGATTCTCGCCGATCCCGGCGATGTCGATGGTGTCTTACGCCGCTGGCAGCCGCTATCTGTCGCTGATCGGCGGCGTTTGCATGAGCTTCTATGACTGGTACTGCGACCTGCCTCCGTCCAGTCCCCAGACCTGGGGAGAGCAGACCGATGTGCCGGAGAGCGCCGACTGGTACAACTCCACCTTCCTGATCGCCTGGGGTTCCAACGTGCCCCAGACGCGCACCCCCGATGCGCACTTCTTCACCGAGGTGCGCTACAAGGGCGCCAAGGTCGTGGCCATCACGCCGGACTATGCCGAGGTCTCCAAACTGGCAGACCTGTGGTTGCACCCCAAGCAGGGCACGGATGCCGCGCTGGCCATGGCCATGGGGCATGTGATCCTGAAGGAGTTCTACTTCGACAGGCGATCGAGCTACTTCGACGACTACGCGCGCCGCTATACCGACCTGCCGATGCTGGTGCAGCTCAAGGAGCACACCCTGCCCGACGGCAGCAAAACGCTGGTGCCCGACCGCTATGTGCGTGCCAGCGACTTCAACGGCAAGCTCGGACAGACCAACCACCCCGAATGGAAGACGGTGGCCTTCGACGAAATGGGCAAGGTGGTGCTGCCACATGGCTCCATCGGTTTCCGCTGGGGACCTGAAGGCCGGCCCGACGCCGGACGATGGAACCTCGAGAACAAGGAGGCTCGCCACGGCCGCGAAGTGAAGCTCAAGCTGTCGGTGCTGGAAGAAGGCGCACAGGCCCATGAAGTGGTGGACGTGGCGTTTCCCTACTTTGGGGGTATCGATACCCCGCACTTCACCGCCAACAAAGCCGCGGGCGACGTGATGCGCCGCAAAGTGCCGGCCGTGCGCATCACCCTGGGCAAGGCGGGAGAACCGCGCGAGGTCCTGGTGGCCACGGTGTTCGACCTGCTGGCGGCGAACTACGGCGTCTCGCGCGGCCTGCCGGGCGAGGATGGCGCCCCCACGCTCGGCGCTGCCTCGCTGCCCCCCGAGGGGGCTGGTGCAGCCTTGGGGCGGCCCGGCGGCTGCACCCCGGCCGCGCGTTCGTACGACGACAACGTGCCCTACACCCCGGCCTGGCAGGAGAAGATCACCGGGGTCAAGCGTGACTTGGTGATCGCCGTGGCGCGCCAGTTTGCCGACAACGCCGACAAGACGCATGGCAAGTCGATGGTGATCATCGGCGCGGCGATGAACCACTGGTACCACAGTGACATGAACTACCGCGGCATCATCAACATGCTGATGCTGTGCGGGTGCGTGGGCCAGAGCGGAGGCGGATGGGCGCACTACGTCGGTCAGGAGAAGCTGCGCCCGCAAACCGGCTGGACGGCCCTGGCCTTTGCCCTCGACTGGATTCGCCCGCCACGCCAGCAGAACTCCACCAGCTTCTTCTATGCGCATACCGACCAGTGGCGCTACGAGAAGCTGGGGGTGGAAGAGGTGCTTTCACCACTGGCCGACAAGGCCCAGTTCCAGGGTAGCCTGATCGACTTCAACGTGCGTGCCGAGCGCATGGGCTGGCTGCCCAGCGCACCGCAACTGCAAACCAACCCATTGCAGGTGGTGCGGGATGCCCAGGCCGCGGGCCAGGACACCAAGGACTATGTGGTGGACTCGCTCAAGAGCGGTGCGCTCAAGATGAGCTGCGAGGATCCGGATCACCCCAACAACTGGCCGCGCAACCTCTTCGTGTGGCGATCCAACCTGCTGGGCTCCTCCGGCAAGGGCCACGAATACTTCCTCAAGCACCTGTTGGGCACCGCCCATGGTGTGCAGGGCAAGGACCTGGGGCCCGACGATGCCAAGCCGAAGGAAGTGGCTTGGCACGCGCAGGCACCCGAAGGCAAGCTGGACTTGTTGGTCACGCTCGACTTCCGCATGAGCACGACCTGCCTCTACTCTGACATTGTGCTGCCCACGGCCACCTGGTACGAAAAGAACGACCTCAACACCAGCGACATGCATCCCTTCATCCACCCGCTGTCTGCAGCGGTGGACCCGGCCTGGCAGGCCCGCTCCGACTGGGAGATCTACAAGGGTATTGCAAAGAAGTTCAGCGAGGTCTGCGTGGGCCACCTGGGGGTGGAGAAGGAAGTGGTGCTCACACCGCTGATGCATGACACGCCGGCCGAGCTGGCCCAACCCTTCGATGTGCAGGAATGGAAGAAGGGTCAGTGTGATCTGATCCCGGGCAAGACCGCGCCGCAGATCACGGTCGTCGAGCGCGACTACCCCAACACCTACAAGCGTTTCACGGCCCTGGGGCCGCTGATGGAGAAGTTGGGCAACGGCGGCAAGGGCATCGCCTGGAACACGGCCGAGGAAGTGCGGCAACTGGCCGAATTGAACGGCAAGGTGCATGAAGAAGGTGTGACGCGAGGCATGCCGAAGATCGAGACCGACATCGATGCCACCGAGGTGGTGATGATGCTCGCACCCGAGACCAACGGCCATGTCGCCGTGAAGGCCTGGGAGGCCCTGTCCAAGATCACCGGCCGCGAACATGCCCACCTGGCGCTGCACCGAGAGGACGAGAAGATCCGCTTCCGCGACATCCAGGCCCAGCCGCGCAAGATCATCAGCTCGCCCACGTGGTCGGGCCTGGAGAGCGAGAAGGTCAGCTACAACGCCGGCTACACCAACGTGCACGAACTGATTCCCTGGCGCACGCTCACCGGCCGGCAGCAGTTCTACCAGGACCACCCCTGGATGATCGCCTTTGGCGAAGGCTTTTCAAGCTACCGACCGCCGGTGAACCTGAAGACGGTGGACGAGGTGATGAACCGCAAGCCCAACGGCCACCCGGAGATCACGCTCAACTTCATCACGCCGCACCAGAAGTGGGGCATCCACTCCACCTACAGCGACAACCTGATGATGCTCACGCTCAACCGGGGCGGACCGGTGATCTGGCTGAGCGAGGATGACGCCAAGCGCGCCGGCATCGTCGACAACGATTGGGTCGAACTCTTCAACGCCAACGGTGCGATCGCGGCGCGCGCGGTGGTGAGCCAGCGCGTCAACCCGGGCATGGTGATGATGTATCACGCCCAGGAAAAGACCATCAACACCCCGGGCAGCGAGATCACGGGCCAGCGGGGCGGCATCCACAACTCGGTGACACGCATCGTCACCAAGCCCACGCACATGATCGGCGGGTATGCACAGCAGAGCTACGGTTTCAACTACTACGGGACGATTGGCACCAACCGTGACGAGTTCGTGGTAGTGCGCAAGATGAAGCGCATCGACTGGCTCGACGACGAGACCCCGGCGACCGCCGACTGAGAAAAAGGAGATACCTGCGATGAAAGTCCGCGCACAGATCGGCATGGTCCTCAACCTGGACAAGTGCATCGGTTGCCATACCTGTTCCGTCACCTGCAAGAACGTCTGGACGAACCGACCGGGCATGGAGTACGCCTGGTTCAACAACGTCGAGACCAAACCCGGCATCGGCTACCCCAAGGAGTGGGAAAACCAGGACAAGTGGCATGGCGGCTGGGTCCGCAAGAGCAACGGCAGCATCGAGCCGCGCCAGGGTGGCAAGTGGAAGCTGCTCATGCGCATCTTCGCCAACCCCCACCTGCCAGAGATCGACGACTACTACGAGCCCTTTACCTTCGACTACGACCACCTGCAGTCGGCGCCGGAATCGAAGGCGGCGCCCGTGGCGCGTCCGCGCAGCCTCATCACGGGCCAACGCATGGAGAAGATCGAATGGGGCCCGAACTGGGAAGAGATCCTCGGCGGCGAGTTCGCCAAGCGCTCGAAGGACAAGAACTTCGACGAGGTGCAGAAGGACATCTACGGCCAGTTCGAGAACACCTTCATGATGTACCTGCCGCGCCTGTGCGAGCATTGTCTCAACCCGGCGTGCGTGGCCTCCTGCCCCTCGGGCTCGATCTACAAGCGCGAGGAGGACGGCATCGTCCTGATCGACCAGGACAAGTGTCGCGGCTGGCGCATGTGCGTCTCGGGCTGCCCCTACAAGAAGATCTACTACAACTGGCAGACCGGCAAGGCCGAGAAGTGCATCTTCTGCTACCCCCGCATCGAGGCCGGCCAGCCCACGGTGTGCTCCGAAACCTGCGTGGGTCGCATCCGCTACCTGGGGGTGCTGCTGTATGACGCCGATCGCATCGAGCAGGCCGCCAGCGTCGAGCACGACCGCGACCTCTACCAGGCCCAGCTCGACATCTTCCTCGATCCCAACGACCCCAAGGTGATCGAGCAGGCCCGCGCCGACGGCATTCCCGAGGCCTGGCTGGAGGCCGCACGCAACAGCCCCGTCTACAAGATGGCCGTGGACTGGAAGGTGGCCCTGCCTCTGCACCCCGAGTACCGCACCCTGCCGATGGTGTGGTACGTGCCGCCCTTGTCACCGATCACGGCCGCGGCCAACGCGGGCGACATCGGTATCAACGGCGAGATTCCCGACGTCAACCAGCTGCGCATTCCCGTGCGCTACCTCGCCAACCTGCTGACCGCCGGTGAGACAGCACCCGTGGTGCGTGCGCTGGAACGCATGCTGGCCATGCGCGCCTACCAGCGCGAGAAGCATGTGCAAGGGCGCATCAACACGACCGCGCTGCAGCAGGTGGGCATCGACCAGGCCACGGCCGAAGACATGTACCACGTGATGGCGATCGCCAACTACGAAGACCGCTTCGTCATTCCGACCACGCACCGCGAGTACGCCGAAAACGCCTTCGACCTGCGTGGCGGCTGCGGCTTCTCCTTTGGCAACGGTTGCTCCGATGGCGTTACCGAGGCCAGCCTTTTCGGCGGCAAGAAGAAGCGCACCATCCCCATCAAGGCCACCCTCTGAGCGCAGGAGACCCACGATGAAACGCTTTCCTTCCCGAAGCTGCCGTGCAGTGGCCTGTCTGCTGGGTTACCCGGACCACACGCTGCGTGCCGCCCTCGACGAGATCGAGGCAGTAATCACCGAGGAGTCCGCACTCAGCAAAGAAGTCCGTGCCGGCCTGCAGGCCCTGATCCGGCAATTGCGCTGCGGCGACGCCTTCGAGGTCGAGGCCCGGTACGTGGACACCTTCGACCGGGGCCGCGCGACTTCGCTGTACTTGTTCGAGCACGTGCACGGAGACTCGCGAGACCGTGGCCCGGCGATGGTGGACTTGCTGCAGACCTACGAGCAGGCTGGCCTCTACCTGGTCCCTGGCGAACTGCCCGATTACCTGCCCGTGATCCTGGAATTCGCCGCCATGCAGGAGGCGGCGGTGGCGCGGGATTTCCTCGGCGAGATGGCGCACATCCTGAACGCCTTGCACAGCGCACTCGTGCAGCGGAAAAGCCCCTACGCGGCGGCGATTGCTGCGGTGTTGGAGATGGCGGGCGAGCCGGTCCAGCAGGTGGCCCTGCCGCCCGAAGAAGACCTGGACGACGCCTGGGCCGAGCCCCCAGCCTTTGATGGTTGCGCCACCCAGGGCCAGAACCGTCCGGGCCAGCCCCAGCCCATTCACATCGTTCGCAAGCCGGCACCTTCTCAAGGAGCACGTGCATGAAAGCCACCCTCGACTTCTTCGCCTTCGGCATTTACCCTTACATCTGCCTGGGAGTGTTCTTCGTCGGCAGCTTGCTGCGATTCGACCGCGACCAGTACACCTGGAAGAGCGATTCTTCACAACTGCTGCGCGCTGGCCAGTTGCGCTGGGGCAGTAACCTTTTCCACGCTGGGGTGCTCTTCCTCTTCTTCGGCCACTTCGTGGGCATGCTCACGCCGCACTTCCTGTACGAGCCCTTCATGAGTGCGGGTACCAAGCAGGTGCTGGCGATGACCGCGGGCGGCATCGCCGGCGTGCTGGCCCTCATCGGCGTGAGCCTGCTGCTGCACCGCCGTCTGTCGGACCCGCGCATTCGCGCCACGTCCAAGATCAGTGACATCGTGCTGTTGTGGCTGCTGTGGGTGCAGCTCGTGCTCGGCCTGGCCACCGTGCCGCTGTCGGCCCAGCACCTGGACGGCAGCGTGATGCTGGTGCTGGCCGAGTGGGCCCAGCGCATCGTCACTTTCCGTCCCGGCGCTGCCGAGCTGATGGCTGACATCTCCTGGGTCTTCCGGGCCCACATGCTGCTGGGCATGACGATGTTCTTGATTTTCCCGTTCACCCGCCTTGTGCATGTGTGGAGCGGTTTCGGCGCCATCGCCTACCTGCTGCGGCCGTACCAGGTAGTGCGCTCGCGCCGTCTGAACCTGCCATCGCATCACAACCGCTCGCGACGCACCGCGGCATGAAGGAGAGCCTCGTGAGCACCGACACCCCGAGCCTCGTGGCCCGCATCAACGGCCGGCCGCTCCATGCCCCCGGCGAGGCGCTGCCGCCCGATGTGCTGCGCCAACGGGCCTGCACCGAGCTGCTGCGCCAGGCCGCGCAGGCTGCCGGCTTGCTCGACGCTGCTGACGAACCGAGCACGGACGGCGTGATCAGCGAAGCGGCCAGCGCGGCGATCGAGGCCCTGCTCGAACGCGAGCTGGCGCTGCCCGAACCCTCCGAGGAGGCGCTGCGGCGCCACTATGAGGCCCACGCCGCCCAGTACCGTGAAGGCGAGCGGGTGCGCGCCCGCCACATCCTGTTCGCCGTGACGCCCGGCGTGGACGTGAAGGCCCTGCGCCTAAAGGCCGAGAGCGTGCTGCTGGAGCTGCGCTGCCATGACGAAGGTCAGACTGAGGCCGATCGGGATCGGCGCTTTGCCCAGGCGGCGCAGGTCTGGTCGAACTGCCCCAGCAGTGTGCAAGGCGGCGTGATCGGTGACGACGAGGGGTGGCTGCGCGCGGCCGACTGCGCCCCCGAGTTCGCCCGCGAGATCTTCGGGCACACCGAGGTGGGTGTGCTGCCCCGCCTGGTGCACAGCCGCTTCGGCCTGCATGTGGTGGAGGTGCTGCAGCGCCAGGTCGGCCGCCCCCAGCCTTTCGAGAGGGTGCGCGGCGCCGTGCGCCTGGCATTGCAGCAGCAGGCCTACGTGACCGCGCTGCGCCAGTACCTGCGTCTGCTGGCGGGGCAGGCCGAACTCGTCGGGGTGGTGCTCGACGCCGCCGAAACGCCCCTGTTGCAATAGGGAGTAGCGGAGTGCGGCCATGCCCGACGAGCTGATCGCCCGCCTGCGTCGTTTCCACGACGACTACTTCCCTCGGCATCAGGCGCGGTTTCGCGACTTGGTGGACCAGGGGCAGCATCCCACCACGCTGTTCATCGGCTGCTCGGACTCCCGGCTCGTGCCTTACTTGCTCACCGGGGCAGGACCGGGCGAGCTGTTCATCGTGCGCAACGTGGGCGCGTTGGTACCGCCGTACGACGGCAGCCATGGACACCATGGCACGACCGCAGCCATCGAATTTGCCGTGCTCAATCTGCATGTGTCGCGCATCGTGGTGTGCGGCCACAGCCATTGCGGCGCCATGAAGGCCTTGTACGAGGAGATCTCGCCCGAAGCCCCCAACCTGGCCCGCTGGCTCGACCTGGCCCGTGAGGCGGCCCTGCCGGTGCAGCCCAGCCCCGAAGCCCTGCGCCGCACCGAGCAGCGTGCCGTGGTGCTGCAACTCGAGCGTCTGATGGACTATCCGATGGTGCGTTCACGGGTCGAGTCCGGGAAGATCACGCTGCATGGATGGCACTACGTGATCGAGGACGGCGAGGTGCACGTCTTCGACGTGCTGGTCGGTGGCTTTGTGCCGGCCTCGCGGTCCGAGCACAGCGGTACCGGGCCGTACGTACCGGCCGAGCAGGACGTGTGCTTCAATGAGATCGACAGCCGACTGCACCCGTCCCGATGACCCCGGGCTTGACGTGGAGCAAGCCGCGGCTGGGGTGCCCGGCGTAGAGTGTTTCCGAGGGCCCGAGGCGGGCTCGGACGGAGGTTCCCATGTTCGATCATCTGCTCGTGCCCGTCGATGGCAGCGACCTCAGCGACAAGGCCATGCACGCCGGCCTGGCCCTGGCCAGGCGCCTGGGGGCCCGTGTGACCGGCTTCATCGTCGAGCCCTTTGCCCCACCCCCCGCCAGCATCGGCGAAGGTTATGCCTATGGGCGCATCACCAAGACCCATGACGAATCGGTGCGTGCACATGCCGACGAAGTGCTCGGCCGCTTCGAGCGTCTTGCTGCCGAGGCGGGGGTGCCCTTCCAGCGCGTGAGTGTGCAGGCCAACAGCGTCGAGGATGCCATCGTCGATGCTGCAGTCCAACACCAGTGCGATCTCATTGTGATGGTCACGCACGGCCGCGGTGTCTTCGGAGAGCTCCTGTGGGGCTCGCACACCAAGAACCTGATGTCGCGCACGAAACTGCCCGTGCTTGTGCTGCATTGACGATGTTCCATTGAGCAGGGTCAATACCCTGCCGGCAGGGGCCGCGTACCTTCACACCTCCATCAAGAGGTGTGTCCATGTCAGAAGTCTCGTCTTCCGTCGGACCCGCGTTGGCCGGCAGCGTGGCCGGCCTGCTGGCACGTGCGATGGCCGGTTCTGCATGGACCACCAGAGCTGGCGGCCGCCCTGCGCGACGACGTGAAAATGGGTCTCGTCTTTCCAGGTGTGGTCCCTGCCTTTTGGTGACCAGATCCGCAGCGTGCGCGGATCTGGTCGAGCGTCTGCTGACACCGTCAACTGCTGTGGTCTGAGACGAGGAGCCGGCATGCGTTTCACTCCCAATCAGTCTCTGATCGCAAGTCCCCATCCTTCACCGCTGGAACGCCAGCGTTCGCGTTGGCAATGGTCCTGGCTGCTGGCTTCCCCCCACCGTTTGGGCTTTTTTGCTGGTGCGGTGATGCTGTCGGTAAGCGCCGTGTGGTGGCTGCTCGTGCTGGCGGCGCGCTTGGGCCATGGGCCCGCGCTGCCGTGGGCCCTGTCGCCGAGCCTCGCCCATGCGCTGCTCATGGGCTTTGGCTTCATGCCACTCTTCTTCACGGGTTTTCTCTTCACCGCCGGACCGAAGTGGCTGGGCCTGCCGCCGGTGGCGGCACGGCGGATGCTGTCGCCGCTGTTGGCCAGCCTGAGTGGTTGGGCTGTCTTCCTGATGGGGGTGCACACACTGGCACCCTTGGCGGCGATTGGCCTGGGCGCCGTGGCCTGGGGCTGGACCGAGTTCACCTGGCAGTTTGCGGGCCTGGTGCGCGCAAGCCGCGTGCCCGACCGCGCGCACGCGAAGGTGGTACTGGGGGCCAGCAGCATCGGCGTGGCGAGCCTGTGGGCCGCCGCGGCGGGATTGGCCATGGACGAACCTGGCTGGAGCCTGGCGGCCCTGGGGGTGGGCTTGTGGTGGTTCATCGCGCCGGTGTACGCGGCCGTGCTGCACCGCATGATTCCCTTCTTCACGGCGGCGGCCCTGCCGGTGCTCGATGCCTGGCGGCCAATGTGGCTACTGTGGGTCTGGCTGGCCGTGCTTGGTGCCCAGCCCTTGCTCGGGCCCTGGGCGCGTGCGTCCGACCTGGGCACGGCGTTTGCTGTGGGTTTCAACCTGTGCGCCGGGGCAGGCGCCTTGTGGCTGGCCGTGCGCTGGGGCCTGGTGCAAAGCCTGAAGGTGCGACTGCTGGCCATGCTGCACTTGGGCTTCGTCTGGCTGGGGGTGGCCCTGGTGCTACAGGCCCTGTCACAAGCTCTTTGGTGGGTGAGTGATCGCAGCCTGGATCTCAGCCTTGCGGCACTGCATGCCCTGACGCTCGGCTTCCTGGGCTCCATTCTTCTGGCCATGGCCACACGCGTGTCCTGTGGGCATGGCGGACGCACGCTGGCGGCCGACAACATCGCCTGGGGCCTGTTCTGGGGCCTGCAGGCTGCGGTGGTGCTGCGCCTGATCGGGGCCACCCACTGGAACGGTTCGACCGAGCTGGTGGGTGTGGCCGCGTTCGTGTGGGCGGTCGTGGCTGTGAGTTGGAGCCTGCGTTATGGCCGCTGGTATGGCCGTCCACGGGCCGACGGGCGGCCGGGCTGACAGGAGGGAAGTTCTCCCGAAGCGGGGACGGACTGCGCCGATTCGGGCTGGACCGCAAGCCCCGGCCTCGCCTGGACGCGTGCCTTTGACAGCCGACAAACCCCCACGGTTCTGGGCTGCTTAAAGTCGGTCCATCTTCTGAACCGTTTGGCTTCGCGCAATGTCTGCTCCTGCCACCAAACCCCAGCTCGTCTGCCCGGCCGGCTCGTTGAGGGCCCTCACGCTCGCCGTCGATGCCGGCGCCGATGCCGTCTACCTGGGCCTGAAGGACGCGACCAATGCGCGCAACTTCGCCGGACTGAACTTCGACCTGGCCCAGGCGCGCGAGGGCATCGCCTACGCCCACCGGCTGGGCGCCCAGGTGCTGATGGCGCTGAACACCTATGCCGATGCGCGTGAGCCCGAGCGTTGGTACCGGGCTGTGGACGTGGCGGCCGAGCTGGGCGTCGATGCGCTGATCTGCGCAGACGTGGCGGTGCTGGCCTACGCGCGGGACCATCAGCCCTCGCTGCGCCTGCACCTGTCGGTGCAGGCCTCGGCCACCACCTACGAGGCCATCGAGTTCTATCGGGAGCGCTACGGCATCCAGCGAGCTGTGCTCCCGCGTGTGCTTACCTTGTCGCAGGTGGGCCATGTGGCGCGTCGCACCCGGGCCGAGGTCGAGGTCTTTGGCTTCGGCAGCTTATGCGTAATGGTCGAGGGCCGCTGTGCGCTGTCGGCGTATGTCACCGGCCAGTCGCCCAACACCGCGGGTGTATGTTCGCCGCCGTCGGCCGTGAGATGGTCCGATGGACCTCAGGGCGTGCAGGCGCGGCTGAACGGCGTGCTGATCGACGTGTACGCGCCGGATGAGCCGCGTGGCTATCCCACGCTGTGCAAAGGCCGCTTCCACGTCGAGGGCGTGCGTGACTATGCACTGGAGGAACCCACCAGCCTCAACACCCTGGCCGTGCTTCCCCAGTTGATGGAGATGGGCGTGGCCGCCATCAAGATCGAAGGTCGCCAGCGCAGCCCCGCCTACGTCGAGCAGGTCACGCGCGTGTGGCGTCAGGCCATCGACCACTGCGCCGCGCAGCCGGCGCGCTACGCCGTCCAGCCCCAGTGGGTGGCCGACCTGGGCCGCTGGGCCGAAGGCCAGCAGCACACCCTCGGCGCGTACAACAGGCCCTGGCAATGAGCAACGATCGCATCGCCTTCACCGTCGGACCGGTGCTGTACTACTGGCCGCGCAAGACCCTCATCGAGTTCTATGCCGGGATTGCCGAATCGCCCGCCGACACCGTGGTGCTGGGGGAGGTGGTGTGCTCGCGCCGCCATGAGATGAAGCTCGACGACTGGTGCGATCTCGCGCGCGATCTGGCAGCTGCAGGCAAGGAAGTGGTGCTGGCCAGCCAGGCACTGATCGAATCGGAAGCCGAGCTGCGCAGCCTGCGCCGTATGGCCGAGCAGGGCGACTTCCTGGTGGAAGCTGGCGATGCCTCGGCGTTGCGCCTGTTGGCCGGCCGGCCTTTCGTGCTGGGACCGCATGTCAACGTCTACAGCCGCCCCGCGCTGGCCGAGCATGCCCGCCTGGGCGCTGTGCGCTGGGTGGCGCCGCTGGAGCTGCCGCTTGACGCCATCGCGCGCATCAACCCGCCGGAGCAACCGGTGTGCACCTTGCGCAACGAGCCGTTGGTCACCGAGGTCTTTGGCTTCGGGCGCCTGCCGCTGGCGTTTTCGGCGCGATGCTTCACAGCCCGTCACTACCACCTACCCAAGGACGAATGCGGCTTCCGCTGCATCGAGCATCCCGATGGCCTGCTGCTGTCCACCACCGAAGGCGAGCCCTTCCTGGCGCTCAACGGCATCCAGACCCAGTCGGCCGCCCAGCACTGTCTGATCGGCGAAGCCCAGGCCTTGCGCGCCGCAGGCGTGCGTCGAGTGCGCCTGTCGCCGTGCAGCCAGCGCTTCATCGAGGTGCTGCACTGGTTTGACCGGGTCTATCACCAGGGCGCACGGGTCGATGAGGCCCGCATCGCCCTGGACGCCCTGAGCCTGCCCGGTGGACTCGTCAACGGCTTTGCCCACCGGCAGGCCGGATTGCAGCAGGTGTTTGCATGAGTGCGTCCTCCGTTTCGGTCCGTTGGCCCGCACCGCCCCAAGCCCTGCGTGCACTGGTGCAGCGCCTGCCCATCCGCCCGCCGTCGCAGGTGCTGTCACTGGCGCTCAACCGGCTGCTGCGGCCCCGCCTGGGTGAGGCTGAGCGCGCCTTGCTGTCGCACCGCGTCGTCGAGATTGTCGTGTCCGATCTGGGCCTGCGTTGCCGGCTGCGCCTGGACGAACGCGGCTTTCACCCGGCGAGCGACGGCGGCGAGGTGACGCTGCGCATCGCCGCCGATGCGGCCAGCTACCTGCGCCTCATGTGCGGGCAGGAGGATGCCGATCGCCTCTTTTTCGAGCGCGCCCTGGTGATGGAAGGCGACACCGAGTACGGCCTCATCCTGAAGAACACGCTCGATGCGCTGGGACCCCTGTGGCCACCGCGCTGATCAGAGGCCGCCCAGCCGCACGGTGACCAGCAGCGAGCAATCGGTGCGCGCGTGTACGGCGTGCGGCTCGCCGCCGGGCAGCAGGAGGAGCTGCTGTGCCTTCAGCACCCGCTCGCCCTCGGTGGTGGTCACCAGCGCTTCGCCTTCCAGTCCTTGGATGGTGATCTCGCCCGGCACCTGGTGCTCGGGCAGCGACTGACCGGCGCGCAGCACCACCCGCATCAGTTGCAGCTGCGCCGTCTTGATGAGGCTGGTGCTGGGTGTCTGCGCGATGGCTGCGCCGAGGGGCTGCAGGTCGATCACGTCGCGGGCTTGGGCATGGGGCAGGGCCATCGTGCACTCCTGGAAGCAAAGACCATCATGAACTGACGGGCGCTCTCGTTCAAGCCTTTGTCCCCGTCCACATGCTGGCGACCATGGCGAGTGCAAACCAGCCGATGGCCACTGCATGCCCGGCAGCAGCCCAAGACAGCGCGCTTGCATGACCAGCCATCAAGCCGACGATGCGCAACACCAGGCTGGCACTGAGCACCACGATGGCCCCACGCGCCCAGGCTACGTAGGCAGGCCGCACTCGGGCCAGGGCCGGCAGGATGATGGGGGCGTGACCGAACACCATTGCAAATACGAAGCCCAGCCACAGTGCATGGCCAGCGGCCTGAGTGGCGGTGGGCACATTGGCCAGTCCGGCCAGCCCCAGCAGCGCTGCGATGCCCAGCCAGCCGTACCCGATGCATAGGCACTGGGCTGTGTGCCCAGGCCACTGCTTCGCCGCCCACTGGCGCGGTGCGAAGTCCCAGCGCAGCAGCCACACGGCCAGGGCCGCGCACGCGCCCCACCATATCGCCGTGGCCATGGCCCGGCCTCCGGTGCCTGCCAGGGCATCGGCCAGCCCCAGCAGCACCGCTGTCAGGGCCGCTCCTACCATCACGACAAAGCCCACACGAACGCCCCGGGGCAGCCGTCGCATCTGCATCAGCTCGCGCCTTTCACCCGCAATCGTCAGCACCAGGAAGGCCATCCACGCATGCAAGGCCGCTTCGGGGGCGTTCAAGGCCCAGGCTGCCACGCCCAGCCCCCAGCAGGCCGCCCCCAGGGCCTCGACGGCCAGGTGCAGCGACCAGGCCCGCGTGTGACCGGCCCACAGGTAGAGCCCCACCAAACCGCCACTGGCCAGCCCCCACAGCCCCAAGGCCAGGGATGCGCTGCCAATGGCCCAGGCGGCCAAGCCGCCCAACCCTGCCAGCAGTGGCACGGCGTAGCCCCAGGCGTGGCGCAGGGCCACGGCTCGCTCCAGCGAGATGAGCGCGCCGAAGAACCCGCAGACCATCACTGCACCATGCAGGCCCAGAGCGCCAGGGGCCGCGTCGCCCCAGCCCAGGCGCGCCAGGCCGCCGCCCAGGCCTTGGAGCAGGTTGGCCGCGGCCAGCAGCGCGCACCACGCCACGGCCATGCGGCGCAGGGTCACACCTGACGACGACGAGGCCACGGAGGGTTTCACCAGCCGAAGCGCGCCTTCAGCGCCGGGCTCAGCCGCTGCGGGCTCCAGGGCGTGTCCCAGTCCATCTGCACATCCACGGGCAGGCCATCGGGGCAGGCCCGGCGCAGCGCCTCGGTGACGTCTTCGATCATCACATCGGCCATCGGACAGGTGGCGCTGGTGGGGATGAGCGTCACCTGCACACCTTGGGGGCTGCTGCGGATCGATTTCACAAGGCCCAGGTCCACGATGCTTTCGCCGATCTCGGGGTCGCGCACTTCCTGCAGCACGGCGCGCAGCGCGGCTTCATCAGGCGGATTGGAAGCAGGTGTCATGTCAGGATCGGTATCAGGCGCCCATCATCGCTTCGCCACCGCCGGCATTCAAGCCCCCGCGCAGCGGCAGGCCCCAGTGCCACTACCTCCTGACGAGCCGGGCGCGGCCAGGGCGTTCATGGCCTGCACGCGTTCGCGTATCTCGAGATAGACCACCTCGGCCTGGCGTACGTCGAAGTCCGCGTGATAGGTTTTGCGCACCCCTTGTTCGCCCAGCTGCACGTGCGCCGTGGGGGCAATGCCGTGGCGGGCCAGGCTGTGGCGCACGCAGGCCAGTGCGCAACCGTCGATGGCTAGGGAAACGCTGATCAAGTCCTGCGCCTGGCAGTAGTCCGTCTTGTCGCCCTGGTGATGGGCGGCGATGATTACGGTCATGAAGCAGATGACCTTGGCAGCGGCGGCCGATGCGTCCGCGGGATTCGAGCGTTTTCGCAAGCCCACCCGGCGCGACGCATTCTTGGCCGAGATGCAGACGATCGTGCCGTGGAATCGGCTGGTGGCGTTGATCGAGCCGCACTACCCCAAGCCCGGCAATGGCCGTCCTCCCGTGGGCTTG
>NZ_KB905945.1 GCF_000381125.1 Caldimonas manganoxidans ATCC BAA-369 | reverse complement strand
CACCCGTTTCATGTGCTCAAGCGCCTGTGGGGCTTTGCCAAGGTGCGCTACCGAGGCCTGGCCAAGAACGCCAACCGCGCCTTCACGGCGCTGGCGATGGTCAACCTGTACATGGCCGCACGGCGCGTGCCGGCATTGGTGCGCCCGTAATGGGCCCATCATGGCCCGGGCGGGCGCCGAAGGGCCCGCCAGTAAGGCCCTCGAGGCCGTAGAACGCGCCAAAAACGCTCCGTTTCGCCCCGCGCAGGACAATCTCGCCGCGGCGCGGGGCTTGATCAGCGTTTCCCTAGGATGGGGCGTCTCATCTGCGCCGCTTCCTTCAATTTGCGCACCAGTGGTGGCACGTCACCGCCCACGCCGGCGATGCATGACATCTCCGCAAGGCCTTCGTGGTCCAGGCGCAGCGCGAGGTGGTTGGCCATCTGCGCCACGCTGGAGCAGCCGGAGCAGGAATACACGAGGGTGAGCGCATCGTTGGGGCGGGCCATGTCCATGGGGTCCTTCACGCGTGGTGGACGGGCTTCGAATCTAACAACCCGAAGACAGCAGGGGGTTGCACTGCGTCAAGCCCCGAAGCGTCCCGCGCCCGACACGGGCACTTGTGACTCACATCAACCGATCGCCGTCTGCCTTGACGTACCGTGCGCTGCGTTGCACCGACCCTGCCGCCGAAGCGGCCGCCCCTCGACAGCTGCGGCCAAACCGAATTCAATGTCACCCAGGTCCGTCCAGGAGGTCCCATGCAAGACACCTCGTCCCGAACCCATGCCGTCGTCTCCAACCTGCCTGCCCAGGCCATCAGCGAGGAGGTGTTGCTCGAGAAATACGCCAAGGGTCAGGAGCGCACGCTGGACGATGTGCGGGCGCGGGTGGCGCGGGCCCTGGCCGAGGTCGAGGCGCCCGAGCAGCGCGCTGCATGGCAGCAGCGCTTCTTCGAGGCTCAGCGCCAAGGCTTCATCCCGGCCGGACGCATCTTGTCGGCCGCCGGCACCGAGCTGCGCGCCACGCTGATCAATTGCTTCGTGCAGCCCGTGGGGGATTCCATTTCGCACCCGGACGAAGGCCATCCCGGCATTTACACGGCGCTGACCGAAGCGGCCGAAACCATGCGCCGGGGCGGTGGCGTGGGCTATGACTTCTCGCGCATCCGCCCGCGCGGCGCCTGGGTGGGCGGCACCCAATCCAGCGCGTCTGGGCCGGTGAGCTACATGCGCGTGTTCGATCGGTCGTGCGAGACGGTGGAATCGGCCGGCGCCCGGCGTGGCGCGCAGATGGGCGTGCTGCGCTGCGACCACCCCGACGTCGAGGAATTCATCCATGCCAAGGACAGCGGCGACCTGCGCAACTTCAACCTCTCGGTGGCCGTGACCGATGCCTTCATGCAGGCCGTCGAGGCGGACGCCGAGATCGAGTTGGTCCACCGTGCCGAGCCCGGCCCGGCGCAAAAGGCCGCTGGCGCCTTCCAACGCGCCGATGGCCTGTGGGTGTATCGCCGAGTGGCTGCGCGCGACCTGTGGGATCAGATCATGCGCTCCACTTACGACCATGCCGAGCCTGGGGTGCTGTTCATCGACCGCATCAACCAGGACAACAACCTGGGTTATTGCGAGACGATCGTCAGCACGAACCCGTGCGCCGAGCAACCGCTGCCCCCCTACGGCTGCTGCTGCCTGGGTTCCATCGACCTTACGCGCTTCGTGCGCGAGCCCTTCGAGCCCGGGGCTTCCTTCGACGAGGCGGCCTTTGCCCAGCTGTGCCGTGTGGCCGTGCGCATGCTCGACAACGTGCTGGAGGTGACCTACTGGCCGCTGCCGCAGCAGCAGGAGGAAGCCCGCCGCAAGCGCCGCGTGGGCCTGGGCTTCACCGGCCTGGGCGATGCCCTGGTGATGCTGGGCCTTCGCTACGACACGCCGCAGGCACGCGCCACCGCGCGTCGCATCAGCGAGGTGATGCGCGATGCGGCCTACGAGGCCTCGGTGGCCCTCGCCCAGGAGCGCGGCCCCTTTCCGCTGTTCAATGCCGATCTCTACCTCTCCCGTGGGGCCTTCGCCTCGCGCTTGCCGCAGCCGCTGAAAGACCGCATCCGCGCCCATGGCATTCGCAACTCCCACCTGCTGTCGATCGCGCCCACCGGCACCATCAGCCTGGCCTTTGCCGACAACGCCAGCAATGGCATCGAGCCGGCCTTCAGCTGGACCTACACGCGCAAAAAGCGCATGCCCGATGGCACCTTCAAGGAATACCTGGTCGAGGACCATGCCTGGCGTCTGTACCGCCATCTCAAAGGCGAGGACGCCCCCCTCACCGAAGCCTTCGTCACTGCGCTGCAAATGAGTGCGGCGGCCCATCAGGAGATGGTGGCCGCGGTCGCACCGTTCATCGACACCTCGATCTCCAAGACGGTCAATGTGCCGGCCGACTATCCTTATGCCGACTTCCAAGACCTTTACTGGCGCGCCTGGAAGTCCGGCCTCAAAGGGCTGTCCACCTACCGGCCCAATGCGGTACTCGGCTCGGTGCTGAGCGTGGCGCCCACCGCGCCCCAGCCGCAGGCGTTGTTGCCTGACGACGCCAACCGCCGCATGGCGCTCGACCGCCTGCCCGCTCCCGTGCTGGCTTCATTGCGCTGGCCCGGCCGGCCGGAGCTGCCCGCAGGCAACCCGGCCTGGACGTACATGATTCGCCATCCCTTCGGCGAGTTCGCTCTCTTCGTGGGCGAGATCACCGAAGAGCTGACGGCCGCTCAGCCCGCCGGCTTGCAGGCCGGCGGACGCTCGTCAGACGCGGGCGAGTCCGCAGGGACTCCCGCGGTCCGGACTCGCCCCTTCGAAGTGTGGGTCAACGGCGCCGAGCAGCCGCGCGGCCTGGGCGCCATGGCCAAGACCCTGTCGATGGACCTGCGCGCCAATGACAGCGCCTGGCTGCAACTCAAGCTCGACGCCCTGGCCACCGTGGCCGAGGAACGGGCCTTCGACATGCCTTTCCCGCCGCACGGCGAACCACGGCGTTTCCCGGGCGTGGTCGCGGCCATGGCGGCGGTCATCCGTTGGCGTTGCGAACAGCTGGGCGTGTGGAAGGACGGCGCCCTGCGGCGCGCCACGCCGGTGCTCGATGCCATGTTCAGCCGGGAGGAGCCCCGCACCGGCACCTCGGGCACGCTGGCCTGGTCGGTGGACATCGACAACCCGGCCACGGGCGAGTCCTTCACGCTCACGCTCAAGGAAGTGACCTTGCCCGGCCCCGACGGCGCACCCGTCACCCGACCTTGCGCCATGGGCCTGTCGGGCAACTACCCGCGCGCCCTGGATGGCCTGGCCCGGGTGCTGTCGCTGGACATGCGCGTCATCGACCCGGCCTGGATCGGCATGAAGCTGCGCAAGCTGCTCAACTATGCCGAGCCCCTGGGTCACTTCATGGCCTTCGTGCCCGGCCTGCCCCACGGCGAACGCCGCCAGCAGACCTGGCCGTCCACCGTGGCCTACATGGCGCGCCTCATCATCCACCGTTACGCGATGCTGGGCGTGCTCGATGAACAGGGCTTTCCGGTGCGCGAGATGGGCATTCTGCAGGCGCCCCAGGCCGAGGGCGTTGCGCCCAAGGCCACGGCCCCCATGGCCGGCAGCCGCTGCCCCGAATGCGGCAACCTGACGGTCATCCACAAAGACGGCTGCGATTTCTGCACGGCCTGTGGGTATACCGGGACCTGCGGGTGAAATCGTCGCAGCGGACCTTCGCCGGTGGCGTGCCGTCCTGCGCACCGTGCCGCTGCGGCTCAACCCTGCGAGTCGCGCGGTACAGTCCTGGGCCGAGCGACTCGGCCGTGTGAGCCCCAAGCGGACCTGCGGCGACAGCGTCGCTGCGGATCCGAACGGGAGCAACCGTGCATCCAGCCTCCAACTCACCCCCGATGGTGCATGTGGCTTGCCTTTGTGCAGCCTGGTGTCGCTTGTGCGAAGGCTACACCGCGGTGTTGCACGAGGTCGTTGCGGCCTTGCAAGCCGAAGGCCGGCCGTTGCACCTGCATTGGATCGATATCGAAGATGACGCTGCCCTGGTGGGCGATGTCGATGTCGAAACCTTTCCCACCCTGGTCGTGGCCAGCATCGAGGCCTCGCAGGTCACGGTGCGTTTTGCCGGCCCGGTCACTCCGCAGCCGGCCACGCTGAGCCGGCTGCTGCGCGCAGCCGTGGCCGATGCCGCGCGGGGCGAAGCTCCCCGGCCGGTGCCTCCGCCCATCCAGGCGTTTGCCCAGCGGTTGCTCGCGCCGTGGCGATAGATCCCGCGTTGCGCCGAGTGCCCGCCCTGGCACCACGGTGATCCTGGGCTTCGGCCCGGCTGCAGGTGCCCTGCCACCCAGGAGGGAGGAGGGCAAGGGGGGAGGAGGGCACGAGCCCCAATGAAAGCGCGCGCTTCGGGTTAGTCCTGGTGGTGCCCGAACCCGTCAAATTTGTATGATGACCTGATGACACGACGGCTTCTCCCTGCCGAGCCTTTGCAAGCGCCGGATCGCTTGTCGGACCAGTTGGCCGACTTGCTGCGCCAGCGCATCGAGCGCGGCGAGTTGCGTCCCCAGGACCGCCTGCCCACCGAGCAGGAACTGGCCGAGCGCCACGGTGTCTCGCGCACCGTGGTGCGCGAGGCCGTGAGTCGGCTCAAGTCGATGGGCTTGCTCGTGTCGCGCCAGGGCTCCGGCGTGTTCGTGGCGCCGGTGTCCCGGGCCAGGCCGCTGGCCTTCGACCCGGCGGTGCTGCATTCGCTGGAGGCGGTGATCCAAGTGGTCGAAGTGCGCCGCGCGCTCGAAGGCGAGGTCGCGGCCTTGGCGGCCCAGCGCGCCGACCAAGCCGCCGTGCAGCGCATTCTCGAGGCCTTGGCCGCCATCGATACGGCGGTGGCCGCCGGAGGCGATGGCGTCGAGGAAGATTTGCATTTCCATCGCACCGTGGCCGCCGCCACGGGCAACCCGCAGTTCACCCGCTTGCTGGGTTTTCTGGAGCAATACCAGCGCGATGCGATGACCGTCACGCGGGCCAACGAGGCCATGCGGGAAGACTTCATGGAGCAAGTGCGCGCCGAGCACCGCGAGATCGCGCAGGCCATCGCCGCCCACGACCCCGAGCGGGCCCGGCAGGCCGCCACCACCCACATGCTGCGGGCGGCCCGCCGCATCGAAGAAGCCGATGCATCGGTGCGCGCAGCGCTCAGTGCAGCCCTGGTGCCGCGTCGGCACTCCACCAAAGGATCCGATTCATGAGTGACAAGACCCTGGGCGTCATCGGTCTGGGCTCCATGGGCCTGGGCGCGGCCTTGTCGGCCCATCGCAAGGGGGTGCCCACCTGGGGCTACGACCCGCGCGCCGAAGCCTGCGAGGCGTTCGCCAACGCAGGTGGTCGCGTGGCGGCCACACCGGCAGAGCTTGCCGCACGATGCGATGTGGTGCTCATCTTGGTGGTCAATGCCACGCAAACCGAAGACGTGCTCTTTGGCAGCGGTGCGGTGGCCGAGCACATGAAGCCGGGGTCGGTGGTCGTGGCCTCGGCCACGGTGGACCCGGCCTTGCCACCCCGGTGGGAGGCCCGCTTGCGCGAGCGCGGCCTGTGGTTGATCGATGCGCCGGTCTCTGGCGGGCCGACCAAGGCCGCGCGCGGCGAGCTGACGATCATGGCCTCGGGCCGCCCGCAAGCCTTCGAGGCGGCTGGCGGCGTGCTCGATGCCTTGGCCAGCAAGGTCTATCGCCTGGGCGATGCGGCAGGCATCGGCTCCACCGTGAAGATGGTCAACCAGCATCTGGCCGGCGTGCACATCGCTGCGGCGGCCGAGGCCATGGCTTTGGGCCTGCGCGCCGGTGCCGATGCGGCCCAGCTCTACGAGGTGATCTGCAACTCGGCCGGCATGAGCTGGATGTTCCAGAACCGCGTGCCGCACATCTTGGCCGGCGACTACCGGCCGCTGTCGGCGGTCAACATCTTCGTGAAAGACCTGGGCATCGTGCTCGATGCCGCACGTCAATTCACGATGCCGCTGCCGCTGGCGGCGGCCGCGCATCAGATGTTCTTGCAGGCGGCTGCCGCTGGCCATGGTGGCGAAGACGACAGCGCAGTCATCAAGATCTTCCCGGGCATCGAACTGCCCCAAGGGCCGAACGCATGACGGTCTTGGGTGTCATTGCCGACGATTTCACCGGCGCCACCGACGTGGCCAGCATGCTGGTGCGCGCCGGCATGCGCACGGTACAGGTGATCGGGGTGCCAGACGGGCCGCCTGCGCAGGCCGATGCCGTGGTGGTGGCGCTGAAGTCGCGCACCACACCGGCGCACCAGGCGGTGGCCGAATCGCTGGCGGCGTTGCGCTGGCTGCAGGCAGCCGGTGCGCGGCAGTTCTATTTCAAGTACTGCTCCACCTTCGATTCCACGCCTGCGGGCAACATCGGCCCGGTGGCCGAAGCCCTGCTGGAGGCGCTCGGTGCCGATTTCACCATCGCCTGCCCCGCCTTTCCCGAGAATGGGCGCACGGTGTTTCGTGGGCACTTGTTCGTGGGCGATGAGCTGTTGAGCGACTCGGGCATGCGCCACCATCCGCTGACGCCCATGAACGATGCCAACCTCTTGCGGGTGTTGCAAGCCCAATCGCGAGGCCGCGTCGGCCTGGTGCGCCATGACACGGTCAAGCAAGGCGTGCCGGCCGTGCAGGCGCGCTTTGCCTGCTTGCGCGCCGAGGGCGTGCGCTTGGCGGTGGCCGATGCGATCGACAACGACGACTTGCGCACCCTGGCGGTGGCCTGCGCCGATCTGCCCTTGATCACCGCCGGCTCGGGCCTGGCCTTGGGCTTGCCGGCCGTGTACGAGGCGCGCGGCTGGATCCGGCCCGATGCGCAAGCCGCCGCGCTCCAAGCCGTGGGTGGGGCGGCGGCCGTGCTCGCGGGCTCGTGCTCGGCGGCCACCCGCGCGCAGGTGCAGCACTGGATCGCTTCGGGCCGGCCGGCGCTGCGCCTGGACGCCCGCGAGCTCGCGCAAGGCCGGCCGCTGGCGGCCGAGGCCCTGGCCTGGGCGCGCGCGCACCTGTCCGAAGCGCCGGTATTGATCTATGCCACGGCCCGGCCCGAGGAGGTGCAAGCCATCCAAGCCGAGTTCGGGGCCGAGCGGGCCGGCGCGCTGGTCGAAGCCTGTTTGGCAGCGATCGCACAAGGCTTGATCGCCAGCGGCGTGCGCCGCTTGGTGGTGGCCGGCGGAGAAACCTCCGGTGCGGTCGTCCAAGCGCTGGGGGTGCGGCAGTTGCGCATCGGCGCGGCGATCGACCCCGGCGTGCCCTGGACGCAGGTCGAGCATCGGCCGCTGCTGCTGGCCTTGAAGTCCGGCAACTTCGGCAGCACCGATTTCTTCAGCAAAGCCTTGGAGCAGGTGAGCTGATGCACGGCCAAGACCTTTTGCGCCAGGACCTCTGCCGCATCGGCCGCTCGCTCTTCGAGCGCGGCTATGTGCATGCCACGGCGGGCAACATCAGCCTGCGTTTGGAGGCGCCCGACGGTGGGGGCGTTCTCATCACGCCGACCGATGCCTGCCTGGGCTTTCTCGCACCCGAGCAACTGGCCTGGGTGGATGCGCAAGGCCAGCAGCGCAGCGGCGAGCGTGCCAGCAAGACGCTGGCCTTGCATCGGCGCATCTATGCGGCCGCGCCCGATGCGCGTTGCGTGATCCATACCCATTCCACCCATCTGGTGGCGCTCACGCTGCAAGGGGTTTGGCGCGTGGACGACATCCTGCCGCCACTGACACCGTACTACGTGATGAAAGTCGGCCACGTGCCGCTCATGGCGTACCGCCGCCCCGGCGCCCCCGAGGTGGCCGACCAGGTGGCCCAAGCGATCGAGGCGGCTGCGCGACGCGGCGCGCCCTTGCGCGCCGTGATGCTCGACCGCTTGGGCCCCGTGGTGTGGGGCCCCAGCGCCACGCAAGCCATGGCCACCTTGGAGGAACTGGAAGAAACCGCCAAGCTGTGGCTGATGTGCCGCCGCGAGCCTGCACCTTTGAGCCAGGCCCAGATCGAGGAATTGCGCTGCCATTTCGGCGCCTGCTGGTGAGACCCGACCATGCCCCGCTTCGCCGCCAATCTGTCGATGATGTACACCGAATACGACTTTCTGGACCGCTTCGCGGCGGCGGCGGCCGATGGGTTCAAGGCCGTCGAGTTTTTGTTCCCCTATGCCTATGCGCCGGCCGAGATTGCCCGTCGCCTGCGCGATCAGGGCCTCACGCAAGCCTTGTTCAATCTGCCGCCGGGAGACTGGGAGCGCGGCGAACGCGGCTTGGCCGCGCTACCGGGCCGTCAGGCCGAATTCGCCGCCAGCGTGCAGCAGGCCTTGGTGTACGCCCAGGCCACCGGCTGTCGCCGTGTGCACGTGATGGCCGGCTTGACGCCCCCGGGGGCCGACCTCGACGCCATGCGACGCACCTACGTGGCCAACTTGCGCCATGCCGCCGAGCAATTCGCCCCGTACGGCATCACGGCCTTGATCGAGCCCATCAACACCCGCGACATGCCGGGCTATTTCCTGACCCATCAGCAACAGGCCCATGACATCGTGGCCGAAGTGGGCGCGGCCAACCTGAAAGTGCAGATGGATCTCTACCACTGTCAGATCATGGAAGGCGACCTGCTGACGCGCTTGAAGCGCCATCGAGCCGCCATCGGGCATCTGCAGATCGCCGGGGTGCCGCAACGCCACGAGCCCGACACGGGCGAGGTCAACTACCGTTGGCTCTTGGACGAGATCGATGCGCTGGGCTACGACGGCTACATCGGCTGCGAATACCGCCCCCGGGCCGGCACCTCGGCCGGTCTGGGTTGGTTTGCGCCTTACAGAGACGCTCAAGCATGAAGATCCTCATCACCGGCGGCGCGGGTTTTCTGGGCGCGCGCCTGGCACGCGAATTGTTGCAACGCCAGTGCCTGCGCGGCCAGCGCATCCAGCGCCTGGTCTTGGCCGATCTGGCCGAGTTGCATGACCCCGTCTTGAGTGCCGATGCCCGCGTGCACAGGCGGGTGGGCGATCTGTTGGCGCAGATGCCGGCATTGATGGCTGAAGACTTCGACGCGGTGTTCCACCTGGCCTCGGCCGTCTCGGCCGAATGCGAAGCCGATTTCGACCTGGGCCTGCGCGCCAACCTCGACACCACGCGGGCGCTGCTCGATGCTTGCCGGGCCCAATCCGCCCGCGGCGGGCCGGTGCCATTGTTCGTCTTTTCCAGCTCGGTGGCCGTGTATGGATCGGACCCGGCGCTGCCGCTGCCGGCCGTGGTGGACGACCGCACCTTGCCCACGCCGCAGTCCAGCTATGGCATCCACAAATTCGTCTGCGAGCAGCTGGTGGCTGATTACACCCGCAAGGGCTACATCGATGGCCGCGCTGCCCGGCTGATGACGGTGGCGGTGCGTCCCGGGCAACCCAACCGGGCGGCCTCGTCGTTTTTGTCGAGCATCGTGCGTGAACCTTTGGCCGGTCTGCCAGCCATCTGCCCGGTCGCCCCCGACACCGAAGTGGCCCTGGCCTCGCCGGCCAGCACCATCGCAGGGCTGCTCACCGTGGCCGAAGCCTCCCGCGAAGACTTCGCAGGGCGCACGGCCTTGAACCTGCCGGCGCTGACCGTCACCGTTCAACAAATGCTCGATGCCCTGCGCGACATCGGCGGCCAAGACGCGCTGCGGTGCGTGCGTTTCCAGCCCGATGCCACCATCGCGCGCATCGTCGGCGGCTGGCCCTCCCGTTTCGACAGCGCTCGCGCGCGCGCGCTCGGGCTGAGCCCGGACCGTGATGTCCACAGCATCGTGCGCCAATACGTGCGCGACCATCGCCAGGCCGTGCGCAACGCGCAGGCACTGTCGATGCCCTGAGGGCCGATCCTCACGACGATACCGACGCTTTGACTTCACCCCCCTCGTTCACCACAGCACAGGAGACAAACCCATGACACTCAAACCCCTCGTCGCTCTTGCCACCGCCGGCCTTGGCCTCATGGCCGCAGCGCAGGCACAAACCGTGCTCAAGATCGGCTATGCCACCTCACCGCAGTCGCACTACGGGGTGGGCTCTACCGTGTTCTGCGAGGAGATCGAAAAGGGCACGCAGGGCCGCTACAAGTGCCAGCAATTCCCCAACTCGGCGCTGGGCGGCGAGCGTGAGCAAATCGAGGCGGTGCAACTGGGCACGCAAGACCTGGTCAACACCTCCACCGGGCCGCTGGGCAACTTCGTGCCCGAAGTCAAGATCGTCGACATCCCCTTCCTGTTCCGCGACTACGACCATGCGCGCAAGGTCCTCGATGGCCCGATCGGACAAGATTTGCTCAAGAAAATGGCGGCCAAGGGCTTGATTGGACTGGCCTGGACGGAAAACGGCTTTCGTCACATGACCAACAACAAGCGTCCCATCGTCCATGCCTCCGATGCCGCCGGGCTGAAGATGCGCACGATGGAAAACAAAGTGCACATGGACGGCTACAAGACCTTTGGCATCCTGCCCACGCCCATGCCGTTTCCCGAGCTGTTCACTGCTCTGCAACAAGGCACGGTCGATGGCCAAGAGAACCCGATCCCGGTGATCTTGTCGTCCAAGTTCTCGCAGGTCCAAAAGCACCTCTCGCTCACGGGCCATGTGTATTCACCGGCCGTGCTGATCCTCTCGCCAGCGGTATGGAACAAGCTGTCCGAGGCGGACAAGAAAGTCTTCGTCGAAGCCGCCAAGAAAGGTGCGGCAGCCCAGCGCAAAAAGGTCAATGACGACGAGAACCAGGGCATTGCCCAACTCAAGGCCGAAGGCATGCAAGTCGTCGAGAAAGTCGATGGCGACAGCTTCCGCAAAGCGGTGGCCCCGGCCTACGCGCAGTTTGCCAAAGAGTTCGGCGCCGACCGGATCGCGGCGATCCAGGCCGTGAAATAAGCCAAAGCCACGGCGCGCCTCTGAGGCCCAAGCCCACGCCGCCGCGACACCGGCGGCGTGGGGCAGGCCGCCTGTTGCGAACTGCCTCCTCCTGAGTAAAGAGGTGCTCGATGAAGTACTTGACCTCGGTGTTTCGTGGGATCGACCGCGCCGTCGAAGCCTTGGCCCTGCATGTGGCGTGTGCCTTGCTCGCGGTGATTGCCTGCCTGGGCTTGTGGCAGGTGCTCTCACGCTTCGTGCTGTCGCAACCGTCCACCTTCACCGAGGAGGCCATGCGCCGCCTGTTGATCTGGATGGTGATGCTGGGCGTGGTGGCCGCCTTCCGCCGAGGCGCCTTGGTGTCGGTGGACCTGATGCTGCGCTGGTCCCGTGGCCGATGGCGGCAGTTCGTGCGCGGCCTCATCACCGCCACCAGCCTGGCGTTCCTGGCCGTGCTGGTGTGGTATGGGATCGACCTGGCCTGGCGCGTGCGCTTCCAAACCTTCGCCAGCATGGACATCTCCATGGGCTGGGCCTATGCGGCGCTGCCGGTGGGGGCCTTGCTGGCCATGGTGGCCGTCCTGGCCCATCACGTCGACCCGCAGCATCAAGAGCTTCAGACCGCGCAATGAGGCGCACCCCCCGCTGGCCACAGAGGACCTGCCGATGTCATTCACCCTGCTCGTCACGATGCTGCTGGGCTTTGCCTTCAGCGTCTCGATTGCCGTCTCCATCGGGGCTGCGGCCATGCTCGGCATGGCCTTCTACGAGCCCGACAAGCTCATCCTGGCGCCCAAGGAAATGTTCACCGCCATCGACAAGTTTCCGCTGGCGGCCATTCCCTTTTTCATCCTGGCGGGCAATCTGATGGAAGCCGGCGGCATCTCACGCCGCCTGGTGGACTTTGCCAAGGCCCTCGTCGGCGGCGTGCAAGGGGGCCTGCCCATGACCTGCGTGCTGACGTGCATGATCTTCGCCGCCGTCTCCGGCTCCTCGGTGGCCACCACGTTTGCCATTGGGGCCATCTTGGTGCCCGCGCTGATTCAACATGGTTACCCCAAGAGCTACGCGGCCTCGCTGCAGGCCACCTCGGCCGAATTGGGCGTGGTGATCCCGCCGTCCATTCCGATGATTCTGTTCGGCGTGTCGGCCGAGGTGTCGATCGGCGAGCTGTTCATCGCTGGTATCGGGCCCGGCGTACTGATCGGCGGCGTGTTGATGCTGTTCGTCTACCTGTATGGCCGCTGGAAGGGCTGGGGCCAACGCGATGGCGAAGGCCGACTGCCTGTGCTGCAGGCCGCCGGCCGCGCTGGCTGGGCGCTGCTGATGCCCGTCATCATCCTGGGTGGCATCTATGGCGGCGTCTTCACGCCCACCGAGGCTTCGGTGGTGGCGGTCTTCTACGCCCTGATCGTGGGCTTCCTGATCCACCGAGAACTCGCCCTGCGCGATCTGGTCCCGGTGCTGCGCAAGTCGGTGATCTCCAGCGCGGTGATCATGTTCATCATCGCCAACGCCGGCTTGTTCGCGTATCTCATCACGCGCGCGGGCATCCCCGATTTACTGGGCCAATGGCTCACCGAAGTGCTGCGCTCGCCAGGGTGGTTCTTGCTGGGCGTCAATGCCGCGCTGTTCGTGATCGGCATGTTCATTGAAACGTCGGCGGCCATCATCGTGCTGGCTCCCATCCTCGTGCCGGTGGCCTCACACTTCGGCATCGACCCGATCCATTTCGGCATCATCATGGTGGTCAATCTGGCCATGGGCATGATCACGCCGCCCTTCGGGGTCAATCTCTTTGCCGCCTGTACCGTGGCGCGCATCTCGCTCGACCAGATCATCCGGCACCTGCTGCCGTTCGTGCTCGTCATCCTGGGCTGCTTGATGATCATCACCTATGTTCCAGTCATCAGCCTGGGCCTGCGCGACCTGGTGTTCGCGGCACCGGCCCTCGGCCCAGCGATCGGCCCGCAGTGAGCGCCGACAAGGAGTCCGCCATGAGCACCGTGCCCCGTTACCTGCACTTCATCGCCCACCGCCCAGTGCCCTCGGCCAGCGGCGAGACCCTGCCGGTGGTCGATCCCTCCGACGGCCAAGTCTTCGCCGAGATCGCTCGCGGCGGCGCGGCCGAGATCGATCAGGCCGTGAGCGCGGCCCGGCGCGCCGCCGAAGGCGCCTGGGGCCGAATGCCGGGCGTCGAACGCGGACGCATCCTCGCGCGTGCCGGCGCGCTGATCCAGCAGCATGCCGACGAATTGATGCAACTCGAATCGCGCGACTGCGGCAAGCCGCTCACGCAGGCCCGCAACGACGTCGCCGCCGTGGCGCGCTACTTCGAGTTCTATGCCGGCGCGGCCGACAAAGTCGGGGGGCAGGTCTTGCCCTATCTCGCCGGCTACACCGTGCTGGCCGAGCGCGAGCCCCATGGCGTGACCGGCCACATCATCCCCTGGAACTATCCGCTGCAGATCTTCGGCCGCTCGGTGGGCGCGGCGCTGGCCGCCGGCAACGCCTGCGTGGTCAAGCCGGCCGAAGACGCCTGCCTGTCGCTGCTGCGCCTGGCCGAGTTGTTGGCCCAAGCGGGGCTGCCCGAGGGCGCCTTGAACATCGTCACCGGAATCGGCAGCGAAGCCGGCGCGGCGCTGGCCTCGCATCCGGGGCTGGACCACATCTCCTTCACCGGCTCGCCGCCCACCGGCACCTTGGTGGCCCAGGCTGCCGCAGCGAACCATGTGCCGGTGACGCTGGAACTCGGCGGCAAATCGCCGCAAGTGGTGTTCGACGACGCCGACCTCGAGGCTGCCGTGCCGGTCATCGTCAATGCCATCGTTCAAAACGCCGGGCAAACCTGCTCGGCCGGCAGCCGCTTGCTGGTGCAGCGTGGCGTCTACGAACCGCTGCTGGACAAGCTCACGGCGGCCTTTTCGGCGCTGCGCGTGGGGCCGGCTGCGGCCGACCTGGCCTGCGGACCGCTGATCCGCGCCTCCCAGTTGGCGCGCGTGCGACAGATGGTGCACCAAGCCCGTGACGACGGCCTGATCGTCGCAGCCCATGGCCACATCGTCACCGATGCGCCGCATGGCGGCTACTACTTTGCGCCCATGCTCTTTCGTGACGTGCCGCACCACCATCGCTTGGCCCAGGAGGAAGTCTTCGGCCCGGTGCTGGCGGCCATGGCCTTCGACACCGAAGACCAAGCCGTGCAGCTGGCCAATGGCACGCGCTTCGGCCTGGTGGCCGGGGTGTGGACCCGCGACGGCTCGCGCGCGCTGCGCCTGGCCAAGCGCCTGCGCTGCGGCCAAGTCTTCATCAACAACTACGGCGCAGCCGGCGGTGTGGAGCTGCCCTTCGGCGGCGTCAAGGCCAGCGGTCATGGTCGCGAGAAGGGTCTCGAAGGCCTGATCAGCTTCACGCGCGTGAAAACCATTGCCATCAAGCACGACTGAGGTGTCCATGAGACTGCAAGACAAGATCGCCATCGTCACCGGCGCCGGCTCCGGCTTCGGCGAGGGTATTGCCAAGCGCTTCGCGCAAGAAGGCTGCAAGGTCATCGTCAACGACCTCGTGGCCGAAGGCGGACAGCGCGTGGTGGCCGACATTCGCGCCGCCGGCGGCCAGGCGCACTTCATCCAGGCCGATGTGTCCAAGGATGCCGAGGTCAAGCGCCTGATCGACGGCGCCATCGCCCACTTTGGCGGCTTGCACATCGTCGTCAACAACGCCGGCACGACCCACCGCAACCGGCCCATGCTGGAAGTCAGCGAAGAAGAGTTCGACCGCATCTACGCGGTCAACGTCAAGAGCCTGTTCCTGACGGCGCGGCATGCAGTGCCGTACTTTCGTGCGCAAAAAGGCGGCTGTTTCATCACGATCGCCTCCACGGCCGGTGTGCGCCCGCGCCCTGGGCTGACCTGGTACAACGGCAGCAAAGGGGCGGCCATCACCACCAGTCGTTCGATGGCGGCCGAACTCGGTCCCGATCGCATTCGCGTCAACGTCATCAACCCGGTGGCCGGCGAGACCGCGCTGTTGGCCCAATTCATGGGCGAAGACACCCCCGAGCGGCGCGCGCAATTCATTGCCACCGTGCCGCTGGGACGCTTGAGCCGCCCGCTGGACGTTGCCAACGCCGCGCTCTTTCTGGCCAGCGACGAAGCCGAGTTCATCACCGGCGCCTGCCTGGAGGTCGATGGCGGGCGTTGCGTGTAACGTCTCGTTTCAAATGCGGCGCGGCCGGGCGGGCGCTGCCCGCAGAGGATGAGAACGATTCGACGAACGGCCGCATTTCCTGGCGCGCTTCCATTGACTTGTCGCCTGCGTGGCGCAGCATCTCAGGTACCTTTCGCCCCCGACGCACGCTCGGGTGCGAGCGTCGTGGTATGACGACACGAGATTCTGCGGGGATGCCGACATGAAAGTTTCGAAGATGGCGCGTGCCGTGGCAGTGGCCATGGGCGTGATGGGCGTGGCTGCTGCGTCGCCGGCCCAGGTCAAGGTGCTGATCAATCCGGGCGACCAAGGCGAGCAGTCGCGCTATGCCATCTACAGCGCATGGAAATCCGCCGTCGAGGCGGCGCTGCGCAAGGAAAAGCTCACGCCGGTGGTGGCCTTGTCCACCGATGCCACGGCCGATCTGGCCACCACGCGCTCGCGGCTGCATGACATTTTCGTGGCGCCTGCCCATGTCATCGGCAGTGCGCTGCGCTATGGCTACACCCCGGTGGTGGGGCTGGACGCCACGGTGCAGGCCGTGCTCGTCGTGCCCAAGGACAGCCCGGTCAAGTCGCTGCAGGATGCGGCCGGCAAGCGGCTGGGCCTGCCCTTGCAGGACAGTCTCGTGACCTACCTCGTGCGTGGCGAGGTCAACGCGGCCAACACCACGATCAAACGCCATTTCGGCAGTGTCTACGAAACTCGCTACCAGGATGCCTTGCTGCCTTGCTTGCAAGTGCGCCGTTGCGACATCGTGGCCGTCGAGCGTAGCGTGTACGACCGATGGCTGGCTGCCGGCGAGCCGGTGCGCATCGTCATGGAAAGCAAGTTCTCGCCCTCTCTGAGCGTGGCGGTCAAGGACGGGCTGGGCGTCAGCGCCGAGACCTTGCGCGCCGCGATGGCCGACAGCACGGCCATCACTCAGGGCGCCAAGCTGGCCTTGCTGTCCAAGCGCGATTTCGAATACGTGTCCACCCTCGGCTACTTCACGCCACGCGCCCTGCCTGGGGCCACGGTGGTCGATGCGCAGACCGTTCAACGACTCATGCAGGCGGGCACGCACTACATCGACACCCGCACCGAGGCCGAATTCCGTGCCGGGCGTGTGCCTGGAGCCAAGCTCGTGCCCTATGTCGAGAAAAGCCCCAAGGAAGCCGATTACGATCCCTCGCCCGACAAGTTCGACCTCAGCCAGTTGCCGGCCGACAAAAACGCGGGCTTGATCTTTGCCTGCAACGGCCCCGAGTGCTGGAAGAGCTTCAAAGCCAGCCGAGCGGCCCTGCGGGCCGGCTATACCCGGGTGCACTGGTTCCGCGGCGGGTTCCCCGAGTGGCGCAGTGCGGGGTTGCCGGTGGAAAAAGACGACTGAGAAAGACGACTGAGAAAGACCACTGAGCCCCGCGCCTCAGCCGTGCAGACGGCTGCTGCGCGGCACGCTGGCCAACAAAAACTCCATCTGGTCGGCCAGGATGCGCCGCCCCCGCAGGATCATGTCCTCGTGCAGGCTGGGCACATAAGGCAGGTACAGCAGGCTCATGCGCGCTTCCTCGGGCGTGCGGTTGCCCTTGCGCCCATTGCAGGCTCGGCAAGCCGTGATGCAGTTCATCCAGCTGTCCGTGCCGCCTCGTGAGGTGGGCACGATGTGCTCGCGGGTCAGCTGGTCGGGATGAAAGCGCCCCCCGCAATAGGCACACATGTGGCGGTCGCGCGCGAACAACTTCGCATTCGACAGCGCGGGCACCTGCCGCCAGGCCCGACTGGGGATCGCACCGCGCACCGCGACGATGGGGTGCAGTTCGATGCGCGATTGCAGGCCGCTGGCGCGCTGGATGCCACCACGCAACACGACGAAAGGATCGCCCAGCGTCCAAGCGATGCCATCGGTGGCGTAGAGCGTGGCCGCCTCCCGGGTGGAAATCCAGGCTTGCGGGCGGCCAGACACGTCGAGCTGCAGCACGTCCATGGGAATACCTTGAGTCCCTGCATTCGATGGGTGCAAACCGAGCAAAACGGGCCCAGCCCGTTTCGCATCGCAATCGCATCCAGCATATGGCAAGACGCTGCCGACGCTCAAGCACCGCCCACAAAGCCCATGTGTGGCGCCTTGGCCGCCGAAGGCCGGGGCTGGCTCCTGGGCCCGCCCGCGTTGCCATGGGCGCGCCGCTGCCGGCCACGGGAGCTCTGGCGGGCTTGTGTTCCGACCGGCCTTGTTCCACACTGGAGCGATACGACGGCTCACCCTGAGGCCCGGCCAAAACCTAGGGAAAACCCTTGTTTGGCGGCTCTGAAAGCGGTTTTCTAGGGGGAAAGCCCCAAGAAATGGCCGCAACGACTTGCCCCCTTGCGGTGGAATTCTGCAAAATAGAACGATCGTTCGTTTTATTCCGGGGTCTTCGTGAGCGCACTGCCTACCACCACGACCAAATCCCCTCGCGGGGCCGGTCGCAGCCTTCACAAGGGGCAGCAGACCAAGGCGGCCATTCTCGATGCGGCCCTGGCCCTGGCCTCGCAAGTGGGCTTGGAGGGCCTGTCCATCGGGGCGCTGGCCGAGGTCATGCGCATGAGCAAGTCGGGCGTGTTCGCCCACTTTGGCTCGCGCGAAGAGCTGCAGATCTCGGTGATCCGCGAATACCACCATCGCTTCGAGGAGGAAGTCTTCTTCCCCTCGCTGTCCGAGCCGCGCGGCTTGCCGCGCCTGCGGGCGCTGTTCGAGCGCTGGGTGCGGCGTGTGTCGGTGGAAATCGACTCGGGCTGCATCTACATCAGCGGCGCGGTGGAATTCGACGACCGCCCCGGGCCCGTGCGCGATGCCCTGGCCGACATGGTGCTCACCTGGCACAAGGCGCTGGGGCGCGCGATCGCCATCTCGGTGGAGGAAGGGCATTTGCGTGAGGACACCGATCCGCAGCAAATGCTGTTCGAGATCCACGGCCTGATCCTTGCCTTGCACCACGATGCTCGCTTCTTGCGCTCTGCCGGCGCGCTGGACCGTGCGCGCCGTGGTTTCGAGTTCATCGTGAGTCACTACGCGACGGACAAAGCGCCCAAGCCCGTGCCCTTGAAGTCGCCACGCAAGACCGCTTCCAAGACCTCCCGCCAATCGTCAGTCTGAACCCAGGAGCCTTTCATGCCCCAGTACACCCCGCCGCTGCGCGACATCCAATTCGTGATGCACGAAGTGCTGAACGTGGTCGATGAGCTCAAGACCTTGCCGGCGCATGCCGACATCGATGCCGAGACGATCAACGCGGTGCTCGAAGAAGGCGGCAAGTTCGCCGCCCAGGTCATCTTCCCGCTGAACATCAGCGGCGACGAAGAAGGCTGCACGCTGGACAAAACCACCCATGAAGTCAAAGCCCCCAAGGGCTTCAAGGAGGCTTACCGGCAGTACGTGGAAGGCGGCTGGCCGGCGCTGAGCTGCGACCCCGAATACGGGGGCCAGGGTCTGCCGCACGTGGTCAATCAGTCGTTCTACGAGATGCTCAACTCGGCCAACCAGGCCTGGACCATGTATCCCGGCCTGTCGCATGGTGCCTACGAGGCCTTGCATGCGCATGGCACGCCCGAGCAGAAGAAGCTGTACCTGCCCAAGCTCGTCAGCGGCGAGTGGACGGGCACCATGTGCCTGACCGAGCCGCATTGCGGCACCGACCTAGGCCTGCTGCGCACCAAGGCCGAGCCCCAGGGCGATGGCACCTACAAGCTCACCGGCCAGAAGATCTTCATCTCCGCCGGCGAACACGACCTGGCCGAGAACATCGTCCACCTGGTGCTGGCCCGCTTGCCCGATGCGCCGGCCGGCTCCAAGGGCATCTCGCTGTTCGTGGTGCCCAAGTTCAAGGTCAATGCCGACGGCTCGCTGGGTGAGCGCAACGCCATCTACTGCGGCGGCCTGGAGCACAAGATGGGCATCCATGGCAACGCCACCTGCCAAATGATCCTCGACGGGGCGGTGGGCACCATGGTGGGCGAGCCCAACCGGGGGCTGCAGGCGATGTTCGTGATGATGAATGCGGCTCGCTTGGGCGTGGGCATGCAGTCGCTGGGTCTGACCGAGGTGGCCTATCAGAACGCCGTGGCCTATGCCAAAGACCGCTTGCAAATGCGCGCCCTGTCAGGCCCGAAAGCGCCGGACAAGCCGGCCGACCCCATCATCGTGCATCCCGACGTGCGCAAGATGCTGCTGACCGCGCGGGCCTATGCCGAAGGCGCGCGTGCCGTGGCGATGTGGACGACGCTGCAGCTGGACAAGGAGCTGGCCAGTGACGATGAGCAAGTGCGCAAAGACTGCGCCGACTTGGTGGCGCTGCTGACGCCCATCATCAAGGCGTTCTTCACCGACAACGGCTGGATCGCCACGTCGCACTGCCTGCAGGTCTTCGGCGGCCATGGCTACATCAAAGAGTGGGGCATGGAGCAGTACGTGCGCGATGCCCGCATCAACATGATCTATGAGGGCACCAACACCGTCCAGGCGCTCGACCTGCTGGGCCGCAAGGTGCTGGCCGACAACGGCGCCAAGCTCAAGAAGTTCGGCAAGCTGGTGCAGGACTTCATCGAAGAAGAAGGCGTCAACGAGGCCATGCAGGAATTCATCAATCCGCTGGCCGACCTGGGCGAGAAAGTGACCAAGCTCACGATGGAGATCGGCATGAAGGCCATGGGCAATGCCGACGAAGTGGGAGCCGCCGCGGTCGACTATCTGCGCATTTGCGGCCACTTGGTGTTTGCGTACTTCTGGGCGCGCATGGCCAAGGTCGCGCTGGCCAAGAAAGACAGCGGCGACCCCTTCTACACCGCCAAGCTGGCCACGGCGCGGTTCTACTTTGCCAAGCTGCTGCCCGAGACCGCTGGCCTGATCCGCTCGGCTCGTGCCGGCCTCAAGCCGTTGATGGAGATGGACGAGGCGCTGTTCTGAGTTCACGCGGGCCGCCGGCCCGCTTTCATACGCACAGGAGACAAGCGATGAACATCAAGGCCCTGATCGCTGCGGCAGCTCTGCTGCTGGGCGGCTTGGTGCAGGCCAGCCCCGTCGGGCTGTGGAAGACCATCGACGACGCCTCGAAGAAGGAAAAGTCTTTGGTGCGCATCACCGAGCAAGGCGGTGTGCTCAGCGGGCGCATCGAAAAGCTGCTCGATCCGCAGTCCAAGCCCGATGCGGTATGCGACAAATGCAGTGACGAGCGCAAGGGCCAGCCCATCGTGGGCCTGACCATCATTCGCAATGTCCGTCAAAACGCGGACGATGCCTCGGTCTGGGATGGTGGCGACATCCTCGACCCCAACAACGGCAAGGTCTACCGTGTGCGCCTGAAGCCGGTGGACGGCGGCAAGACGCTGGAAGTGCGCGGCTACATCGGGGCGCCCTTGCTCGGGCGCACCCAAATTTGGCAGCGCGTCGAATGATCCCCGTGCCGCAGGCGCGTGGTTCCGCGCCTGCGGCCTTCACCTCAAGGAGAACCCCCGTGAGTCGATTCCAAGTCCGCAAGGTGGCCGTGCTCGGCGCCGGCGTGATGGGCGCACAAATCGCTGCCCATCTGGTCAACGTGAAGGTGCCGGTCGTGCTGTTCGACCTGCCGGCCAAGGACGGCCCCAAGAACGGCATCGTCAGCAAGGCCGTCGAGAATTTGAAAAAGCTCAAGCCGGCGCCGCTGGGCATCCCCGAAGATGCCGCTCGCATCGAGCAGGCCAACTACGAGGAGCACCTGGACAAGCTGCGCGAATGCGACCTCATCATCGAGGCCATCGCCGAGCGCATGGATTGGAAGCTCGATCTGTACAAGAAGATCGCGCCCTACGTGGCCCCGCAGGCCATCGTCGCGTCCAATACCTCGGGTCTGTCCATCACCAAGCTCAGCGAGGCCTTGCCGGAAGACATCAAGCCTTGCTTTTGCGGCATCCATTTCTTCAACCCGCCGCGCTACATGTACCTGGTGGAGCTCATCCCGACGCCCAGCACGCGGCCCGAGATCCTCGACCAGCTCGAAACCTTCGTCACCACCAGCCTGGGCAAGGGCGTGGTGCGCGCCAAGGACACGCCGAACTTCATCGCCAACCGGGTGGGTATCGCGGGCATGCTGGCCACCATCAAGGAAGCCGAGAACTTCGGGCTGAGCTACGACGTGGTGGACGACCTCACCGGCAAGAAGCTGGGGCGTGCCAGCTCGGGCACGTTCCGCACGGCCGACGTGGTGGGTCTGGACACCATGGCCCATGTCATCAAGACCTTGCAGGACAACCTGCACGACGACCCCTTCTATCCCAGCTATGCCACCCCGCCGGTGCTGGCCAAGCTGATCGAGCAAGGCGCGCTGGGCCAAAAGAGCGGTGCGGGCTTTTACAAGAAGGTGGGCAAGGACATCCTGCGTCTGGATCCGGCCAAGGGTGAGTACGTGCCCGCCGGCGCCAAGGCCGATGACATCGTTGCGCGCATCCTCAAGAAGGCGCCGGCCGAACGCTTGAAGCTGCTGCGCGAATCCAGCAACCCGCAGGCGCAGTTCCTGTGGGCCATCTTGCGCGACAGCTTCCACTACGTGGCCGTGCATCTGGAAGAGATCGCCGACTGCGCCCGCGATGTCGATTTGGCCATGCGCTGGGGTTTCGGCATGAGCCAAGGTCCGTTCGAACTGTGGCAGGCCGCGGGCTGGAAGCAGGTGGCCGAATGGGTGAAGGCCGACATCGACGCCGGCAAGGCCCTGTGCTCGGCGCCGCTGCCCGACTGGGTGTTCGACGGCCGCGAGGGCGTGCACACGCCCGAAGGCTCTTGGAGCCCGGCGCAGAAAAAGTACATCCCGCGCAGCAATCTGGCGGTGTATCAGCGCCAGCATTTCCCCGAGGCCGTGTTGGGCTCGGGGGCGGTCGAGCCGCTCAAGGCCGGCACCGAGGTGTTCAAGAACGACGAGATTCGCGTCTGGACGCTCGATGGCGAGGTGCTGATCGCCAGCATCACCTCCAAGCTGCACCTCATCAGCCCCACCGTGACCGAAGGCTTGCTCAAGGCCGTCGATTTGGCCGAGCAAGGCTACAAAGGCCTGGTGATCTGGTCGCCCGATGACGTGTTCTCGGCCGGTGCCAACCTGGAAGCCCTCATGCCGGTGTTCATGGCCAAGGGTTCCAAGGGCATCGCGCCGGAGGAGAAGAAGCTGCAGGACGCGATGCTGCGCATCCGTTATGCCCAAGTGCCGGTGGTGTCGGCCATTCGGGGCATGGCGCTGGGCGGCGGCTGCGAGCTGGCCATCCACAGCGCCCGCCGTGTGGCGGCCATGGAAAGCTACATCGGATTGGTGGAAGTCGGCGTGGGCCTGATTCCCGGTGCGGGCGGGCTGACCTATATCGCGCGCCGTGCCGCCGAGATGGCTGCCGCCGGCAATGCCAATGCCGACATCCTGAAATTCCTGACCGACGGCTTCACCAGCGCGGCCATGGCCAAGGTGGGCACCAGCGCGATCGAATCGCGCAAGCTGGGCTATCTGCTCGACAGCGACGTGATCGTGCCGAACAAGGACGAACTGCTGTACGTGGCGCTGTCGCAGGCCAAGGCCATGTTCGACGCCGGCTACCGACCGCCGCACAAGGCCGTCTTCCCGGTGGCGGGCCGCTCGGCCAAGGCCACGATCATGGCCCAGTTGGCCAACATGCGCGACGGCGGCTTCATCAGCCAGCACGACTACCACATCTCCAGCCTCATCGCCGATGTGGTCTGCGGCGGCGAGGTCGAGGCGGGCTCGCTGGTCAACGAGGAGTACCTGATGGCCTTGGAGCGTCAGCACTTCTGCAGCCTGCTGGACCATCCCAAGACCCAGGAACGCATCATGGGCATGCTGCAGACCGGCAAGCCGGTTCGCAACTGATCGGAGATCTCACATGAAACAAGTTCAAGACGCCTACATCGTTGCCGCCACACGCACTCCGATCGGCAAATCGGGCCGCGGCTATTTCAAGAACACCCGTCCGGACGATCTGTTGGTGGCGGCCATTCGTGGCGCGCTCAAGCAGGTGCCCAACCTCGACCCCAAGGCCATCGAAGACGCCGTCGTCGGCTGCGCGATGCCCGAGGCCGAGCAGGGCATGAATGTGGCGCGCGTGGCTGCGCTGCTGGCAGGTCTGCCCCACACCGTGGGTGGGGTCACCGTCAATCGCTTCTGCGCCGCGGGCTTGACCGCCGTGCAAATGGCCGCCGACCGCATCCGCGTGGGCGAGGCCGACGTGATGATCGCCGGTGGTGTCGAGTCGATGAGCATGGTGCCCATGGGGGGCCACAAGCCATCGTTCAACCCCGAGGTGTTCGCGCGTGATGAAAACATCGGCATCGCCTATGGCATGGGTCTGACGGCCGAGAAGGTCGCCCAGCAGTGGAAGGTCTCGCGCGAGGCGCAGGACGAATTCGCGCTGCACTCGCATCTGAAAGCCCTCAAGGCGATCGAAGCCGGTGAGTTCAAAGACGAGATCACCCCGGTGGAGATCGTCGAGCGCTTGCCCAACCTCGCCGAAGGTGGCATCACGGTCAAAACCCGCACCGTGGACGTGGATGAAGGCCCGCGCCCGGACACCTCGCCCGAGGGCTTGGCCCGCCTCAAGCCGGTGTTCGCGGCCAACGGCACGGTCACCGCAGGCAACAGCTCGCAGACCTCCGATGGCGCCGGTTGCTTGATTCTGGCCAGCGAAGCGGCGATCAAGCGCTACGACCTCAAGCCCTTGGCGCGCTTCGTCAGCTTCGCGATCAAGGGGGTGCCGCCCGAAATCATGGGCATCGGTCCGATCGAAGCGATTCCGGCGGCGCTGAAGTACGCTGGGCTCACGCAAGACCAGCTCGACTGGATCGAACTGAACGAAGCCTTCGCGGCGCAAGCGCTGGCCGTGCTCAACACGCTGGAGCTGGACCGCAGCAAGGTCAACCCCATGGGCGGCGCCATTGCCTTGGGCCACCCGCTGGGGGCCACTGGCGCGATCCGCTCGGCCACGGTGGTGCATGCGCTGCGCCGCCACAACCTGAAGTACGGCATGGTGACCATGTGCGTGGGCACCGGCCAAGGCGCTGCGGGCATTTTCGAGCGCGTTTGAGCGCGCGGCGTGGCAGGCCGAGGTCCCTCGTGACGTCGGCCTGCTGGCCTTCCCGTATCGACCAGGAAGCCGACATGGAGCGGCAAAGCGTTCTGACTCCCGATGGCGTGCGCCTGGGGGTGCGCCGTTACCGGCCCGACGCCCAGGTCTGCGCCGCGCAGGCCGTGGTGCTGATCGCACCGGCCATGGGCGTGCCTCAATCGTTCTACGAACCCTTTGCCCGGTGGCTGGCGGCCCAGGGATTCGAGGCGGTCAGTTTCGACTACCGCGGCATTGGCGAGTCCCGCCCGCCGGGCCTGCGATCCTTGCGCGGTTATCAGGCCGACCTCTTCGATTGGGTGCGCGATTTCGATGCGGTGATCGACACCATCGTCGAGGCCCAGCCCGGGCTGCCGTTGTATGTCTTGGGGCATAGCCTGGGGGCGCAACTGCCCGGCTTGCTGCGCAATCGTCATCGCATCGCAGGCTTGGTGTCGGTGGCCGCCGGCAGCGGCTATTGGCGCGACAACGCGCCATCGCTGCGGCGCGTGGTGCCCTATTTCTGGCATGTGATCGTGCCCTTGGCCACTTGGCTGTGCGGCTATTTCCCGGGCAAGCGGCTGCGCATGGTGGGCGACTTGCCGCGCGGCGTGATCCTGCAGTGGCGGCGTTGGTGCCTGCATCCGCGCTACCATGTCGGAGCCGAAGGGCCCCACGTGCGCGAGGCTTTCGAGCAGGTGCGCTTTCCGGTGCTGGCCCTGTCCTTCGTGGACGACGAGATGATGACCGAGCGCGGCACGCAGGTGCTGCTGGATTGCTACGCCAATGCCCCGCGGCGTATCGAACGCATCGCCCCGCAGGATGTGCAGGCCCGGCGCATCGGTCATTTCGGATTCTTCCGTGAGCAGTTCGAGTCCACCTTGTGGCCCCGCGTGAAAGACTTCTTCCACAGCTTCATCCCTGAAACCAAGGAGACTGCATGAGCATCAAGACCGCCGTCCTCAACGGCGTGGCCAGCATCGAGATCGCCAGGCCCGAGAAGAAAAACGCGCTGACCGCCGCGATGTACCAGGCCATGGCCGATGCCTTGGTGCTTGCCCGGGACGACAAGCAAGTGCGGGCCGTGCTGATTCACGGCCAACCCGACATCTTCACCTCCGGCAACGACTTGGAGGATTTCATGCAGCGGCCGCCCCAGGGCATGGATTCGCCCGTGTTCCAGTTCATGCGCGGGCTGTTGGAATGCGACAAGCCGGTGGTGGCGGCCGTCACCGGTGCGGCCATCGGCATTGGCACGACGATGCTGTTGCACTGCGACCTGGTCTATGCGGCCGATACCGCTCGCTTCGCGATGCCGTTTGCCAGCCTGGGCCTGGTGCCCGAATTTGCCTCCAGCCTGCTCGTGCCGCTGTACGCTGGCCATGTGAAGGCGGCTGAGAAGTTGTTGCTGGGTGACCCCTTCGGAGCCGAAGAGGCTCAAGAGATGCGCCTGATCAATGCCATTTTGCCCGCGGGCGAAGTGGTCAACCACGCCCGCCGCGTGGCCGAGCGTTTCAATCAACTGGCACCGGCGGCCGTGCGTGAGAGCAAGAGGCTGCTGCGCCGCGCCAACGCCAAACTGGTGCAGGACACCATAGCCGTCGAAGGCGAGCTCTTCGGTCAGCGCTTGCGCAGTCCCGAGGCCCGCGAAGCCTTTCAGGCCTTCTTCGAGAAGCGCAAACCCGATTTCACCAAGTTCGACTGATCCTGCCTGCGACCGATCACGACGCCCGCCTCGTGCGGGCGTCGTGTTTAACGGGGAATCTCCCGTGGGCGGCCCTGTTCGTCGATGGCCACGTAGGTGAGGTTGGCCTCCGTGACCTTGACCACGTAAGGATGGGCCGGATTGCGCTCGGCGTAGACCTCGACATGGACCGTCACCGAGGTGCGTCCGATGCGCTCGATGCGCGAGTAAAACGACAGGACATCGCCCACCGAGACCGGTTGCTTGAAGATGAACTGATTGACGGCCACGGTGGCGATGCGCCCGCGCGCCACGCGAGCGGACTGCACCGAGCCGGCCAGATCGACCTGAGCCATGATCCAGCCGCCGAAGATGTCGCCATTGGCATTGGCATCAGCGGGCATGGGCATGACTCGCAGCACGAGCTCCATGCCTTCGGGCACACTGACGGTTGGGGTCGAAGTCGGGCAAGACGTGTCTGGCATAGGCACCATTTGAAACACAAATCATTCAAACGACGGATTGTCCACGATGCGCCGCGCTGCCGTGAGCCTGCCCGAGGCGGCCGCTGCGACCCCGTCCGCAGGGTTCCAGCGTTCGGATGGGGCCACCCTGGCCCGCCTGTTGCCCTATTTGTGGCGTTACCGTTGGCGCGTGGTGTTGGCGCTGGTGTTCTTGGTGGGGGCCAAGCTGGCCAATGTAGGCGTGCCCTTGCTGCTCAAGGAGTTGGTCGACAGTCTATCGATGTCGCCGACCGATCCGCGCGCGGTGCTGGTGGTGCCGGCCGGTCTGCTGCTGGCCTACGGCGGCCTGCGGCTGTGCACATCGCTGTTCACCGAACTGCGCGAGCTCATTTTCGCCAAGGCCACCGAAGGGGCCGCGCGCAGCATCTCACTGCGAGTCTTTCGCCACTTGCACTCCCTGAGCCTGCGCTTTCACCTCGAACGCCAAACCGGCGGCATGACGCGCGACATCGAACGTGGCACGCGCGCGGTGCATTCGCTGATTTCGTATTCGCTCTACAGCATCTTTCCCACCCTGATCGAGGTGGCGATGGTGCTCACGCTGTTGGCGGTGAAGTTCGACGCCGTGTTTGCATGGATCACACTGGCGGCGCTGGTGACGTATGTCGCCTACACCGTGGTGGTGACCGAATGGCGCACCCAATTTCGCCGACTCATGAATGAGATGGACTCCAAGGCCCACACCCGGGCCATCGACTCCTTGTTGAACTATGAGACGGTCAAGTACTTCAACAACGAAGACTACGAGGCCCGTCGTTACGATGAGAGCCTGGAGCAGCTGCGCCGGGCCGCGCTGAAGTCGCAGTCCACGTTGTCCTTGCTCAACACGGGGCAGCAGCTGGTGATTGCCGTGGCCTTGATCGCGATGCTGTGGCGGGCCACCGAGAAAGTGGTGGCCGGCACGATGACGCTGGGCGACTTGGTGATGGTCAATGCCTTCATGATCCAGCTCTACATTCCGCTGGGTTTTCTGGGGGTGCTCTACCGGGAGATCAAACAATCGCTGACCGATCTGGACAAGATGTTCCGGCTGATGGACTGCCCGCAGGAGGTGCCCGATGCGCCGGGGGCGCCGGACCTGCAGGTACGCGAAGGCACGGTGCGTTTCGAGCAGGTCGATTTCGGCTACGAGGCCGCGCGGCCCATTTTGCGCGGCGTGAGCTTCGAGATTCCGGCCGGCAAGAAGGTGGCGGTGGTGGGGCCCTCAGGGGCGGGCAAATCCACGCTGGCGCGGCTGCTGTTCCGCTTCTACGATGTGGATGCCGGACGCATCACCATCGATGGTCAAGACATCCGGCAGGTCACGCAAGCCAGTTTGCGCCGCGCCATCGGCATCGTGCCGCAGGACACGGTGCTCTTCAACGACACCATCGCCTACAACATCGCCTACGGCCGTCCTGGGGCGACACACGAGGAGGTGGTGGCCGCAGCCCAGGCCGCGCACATCCATGACTTCATCGTCTCCCTGCCCCAGGGCTATGACACCGTGGTCGGCGAGCGCGGCCTCAAGCTCTCGGGGGGCGAGAAGCAGCGCGTGGCGATTGCGCGCACGCTGCTGAAGAACCCGCCCATTCTGATCTTCGACGAGGCCACCTCGGCACTGGACTCGGCCAACGAGCGTGCCATCCAGGCCGAGCTGCAATCGGTGGCGCGCAACAAGACCGCCTTGGTGATCGCGCACCGCCTGTCCACCGTGGTCGATGCGCATGAGATTCTCGTGATGGAGGCCGGTCGCATCGTCGAGCGCGGCACGCACGGGCAACTGCTGGCCCAAGGCGGTGCCTATGCCCGCATGTGGGCCTTGCAGCAAAGCGGCCAGGCTTAGGACGTGCTCAGTCTTGCGGCGCAGCGGGCCTCTGGCCTGGCGCTGCGGGCGACGGGTCGGCCTCCGGCGCCGGCCCATGATGGGCCCGCTGTTCGGCCTTGCGTTTGAGCTTTTCTTCCTTCTTGCGCTTTTTGGCCAGTTCGCGCTGGCGCTTTTCGTAGGCGTAATTCGGGGTGGGCAAGGATGTCCTTTCGTTGGCGAGGGCGCTCCCATCCTAACCCGGCTTGGACGCCGGGGCGAGCCCGTTCGTCGATCTGTCAGACTCGCGCGCATGGCGCTCAAATCCACCATCTTCAAGATCGACCTGCAGATCGCCGACATGGACCGCGGCTACTACGCCGACCATGCCCTGACGATCGCCCGCCATCCCTCGGAGACCGATGAGCGCATGATGGCGCGTGTCTTGGCCTTTGCGCTCTTTGCCGCACCGGATCTTCGCTTCGGCAGGGGCCTGAGCACGCCGGACGAACCCGCCCTGTGGCGACGCGACCCGACGGGCGAGGTGCTGCTGTGGGTGGAGGTGGGCCAGCCCGACGACAAGCTCGTGCGCAAAGCCTGCCACCGGGCCGAGCGGGTCGCGCTGCTCACCTACGGGCGTGTGGCTGCCGTGTGGTGGGCGCAACACCGTGCCGTGCTCGAAGGCTGGCCCAAGCTGCGTGTGCTGCATGTGCAAGCCGAAGATGTCCAAGCCTTGGCGGCGCTGGTGGCGCGCACCCTGCGCCTGCAATGCACCATCCAGGACGGGCAGATCTGGATCGGACAGGCGCAGCACATGGTCGAACTGGTCGTGCAGGAATGGAAGCCCTGGGACTGAGCCTTGGTGATGAAACTTATTGAGCCACGTAGCGGCCGGGTTTGTGGTTGACGGCCAGGATGAGGTTCAGCGCCACGGCGCCCAGCAGGGACCAGATCACCCGCATCGGCTCGACCGTGAGGATAGCGGCTGCGACGATGGCGCAGTCGATGGCCATCTGCACCCGGCCAGCGCGCCAGCCGCGCGATTCCTGCAGGTACAGCGCAAGAATGCCCACGCCGCCCAGGCTGGCGCGGTGACGGAACAACATCAGAAAACCCGCGCCCATCAGCAGCCCGCCCATCACCGCGGCATAGGCCAGATGCAGGTCCGCGACACGGAGCACCAGCGGGTGAAACTCGGTCAACAGCGACAACAACGCGACCGCGATGAAGGTCTTGAGCGTGAAGGCCCGCCCGAGCTTGCGCACGGCAATGCCATAGAAAGGCAGGTTCAGGACGAAGAAGATCTTGCCGAAGCTCAGGCCGCTGGCGTAGTGCAGCAAGAAGGCCAGGCCGGCCGTGCCGCCCGTCAGCAGCCCCGTGTGGTTGAACATCACCACACCCAGGGAGATGAACAGCGTGCCCGTGACCAGGGCCTGGGCGTCGTCGAATAGCGTGTGGCGGTCGATCGGATCGGTGGCAGACACGGTTACATGGCGTCCAAAGAGGCCGACAGTGTAGGCAAACCGGGCCGCATGCCCTTGGCGTTGGATCAAGCCGGATGCATGGAGCGGCCACGGCGGCTCCAGGCGTGCCACAGCCGAGCCCCCAGCAGCACCGCGACGATGAGCGCATACAGGCCCACTTCGGCGTCGTCGTTCTTGCCCGAGCGCATCCAGTAGAAGTGCAGCAGCGCCAGGCCGGCCACGGCGTACACGGCACGGTGCAGGGTCTGCCAGCGCGCGGCGCCGAGCGCCTTGATGGCCCGGTTGAACGAGGTGGCCGCCAGCGGCAGCATCAGCACCAGCGCGGTGAAGCCCACCAGGATGAAGGGTCGCTTGGCGATGTCGCGTGCGATGTCGTCCAGGTAGAAGCCCATGTCGAACCAGGCGTAGCACAACAGATGCAGTACGCCATAGAAGAAGGTGAACAGGCCCAGCATGCGCCGGAATCGGGCCAGCCCGTGCCAGCCCGTGGCCCGCCGCAGCGGTGTGACCGCCAGCGTCAGACACAGCAGCCGCAGCGTCCAGTCGCCGGTGCCACGGATCAGGGCCTCGGCCGGGTTGGCTCCCAGGGCGTCGGCCGCCGCCGCGCCGAGCAGCCATGCCAAGGGCAGCAGGCACAGCACGAACACCAGCGGCTTGGCCGCCGGGTGCCCCACGGCGCGCGACGCCTTCACGCCGTCGGTGTCAGTAGTACTTCTTGAGGTCCATGCCGGCATAGAGCTGGCCCACCTGGGCCTCGTAGCCGTTGAACATCAGCGTGGGGCGCTTGCGAGTGAACAGGCCGTCTTCCCCAATGCGTCGCTCGGTGGCCTGGCTCCAGCGCGGATGGTCCACCGTCGGATTGACATTGGCATAGAAGCCGTACTCGTGCGGGGCTGCCACGTTCCAAGCGGTTTGGGGCTGCTTTTCGGTGAAGCGGATCTTCACGAGGGATTTGCCGCTCTTGAACCCGTATTTCCAGGGCACCACCAGGCGCAGTGGGGCGCCGTTCTGATTGGGCAGCACCTCGCCATACAAGCCGAAGGCCAGCAGCGTGAGCGGGTGCATCGCTTCGTCCAGGCGCAAACCTTCCACGTAGGGCCACAGCAGCACGCGCGAATTCAGCCCCGGCATTTGGGTCTTGTCGGCCAGGGTATGGAACGCGACGTACTTCGCGTTGCCCGTGGGCTCGACCCGGCGAATCAGCTCGTTGAGCGAATAGCCCACCCAGGGAATGACCATGGACCACCCCTCGACGCAGCGCAGGCGGTAGATGCGCTCCTCCATCGGCGCGAGCTTCAGCAGCGTCTCGATGTCATAGGTGCCGGGCTTGCGCACTTCGCCTTCGACCACCACGGTCCAAGGTCGGGTCTTGAGGCGGCCGGCGCGCCGGGCCGGGTCCGCCTTGTCGGTGCCGAACTCGTAGAAGTTGTTGTAACTGGTGACGTCGTCGTAGGCGGTGAGTTTTTCCATCGTCACCGCGCCAGCCACCTTGCTGGCGGCCCCGGGCAATGCCGCCAGCCGCCCCGGGGCCCGGGTTTGGGCCCAAGCCTGCCGGTTGGCCCAGGCCGCCAGCGTGGCCCCGGCCGCCCCCGTGGCCATCCAGCGCAGCCAGTCGCGCCGGGCGGCATAGACCGCGCGTGGGGTGATCTCCGAAGCGACCGGATGGTCGTAGGTGCGGGCATGTCTCAGGTAGCGCATGAGAAGGACCTCCAGAGGGGTCACCGTTGGAAAGCACGACGGCTCGGCGGGTTCCGCCGTCGGCGTGGGGGCGTGCGTTCAGCGCCCCAGGTCGTCGTGGAAGCCGGTATCGATCACGTCCAGTCCCCCCGTGGTGGGGGCATCGCCCGAGGTCGAGGCGGGGTGGGCGACCCCTTCCAGCGCGGCGGGGTCGAACAGCGTGAGCGCGTTGCGGGCTTGGTTGTCGCGAAAGCGCTTGCGCGAGAACAGCTTGCCTTGGGCCTCTGGCGGCAAGTCGGTGACGCGGATGACGTTGCGCGCGATCAGCACATCGATCAGGTCTTCGAGCACCCGGACGAAGTCGGCATCCAGGGTCTCGAAGGACGCCTGGCGCTGTGGGCTGGAACCCGTGTGGCCGAGGAAGCCTTGCACCTCGGGATGATCGTCGGGCAGGAATTCCTGGGTCTCGGGCGTGGGCTGTCGGTGCAGGCTGACGACCACACCGTGAGCATTGCGAGCGACGAAAGGCATGGTCAGAGGCAGCGCGGGTGGACGAACCCTCTCACTATACGCCGCAACGCCGAGGGCCGTTCAGAGCTCGCCGTAGGAGTGCAGGCCCGACAGGAACATGTTCACGCCCAGGAAGGCGAAGGTCGTCACCGCCAGGCCCACCAGCGCCCACCAGGCCGACACGGTGCCACGCAGGCCCTTCATGAGGCGCATGTGCAGCCAAGCGGCATAGTTCAGCCACACGATCAAGGCCCAGGTTTCCTTCGGGTCCCAGCTCCAGTAGCCGCCCCAGGCCTCGGCGGCCCACAGCGCACCGAGGATGGTGGCAATCGTGAAGAAGGCAAAGCCCACCGCAATGGCTTTGTACATGAGGTCGTCGAGCACGTCGTGGCTGGGCAGCTTGGCGGCGATGCGCCGGCGCAGCCACAGGATGCCTGCGACGATCAGGGCCGAGATGCCGAAGTAGACCACCCAGTAGCTGCTCAGTGCGCCGTCGGAGGAGCGGCGAAACACCAGCGGCTCGAAGCACAGCACCACCCCCAGCAGCCACAGCGGGGCCAGCTTGTACCAGCGGGTTTCGCTGGCCTGTTGTTTGATGAGATATGCGAAAGCCACCATCGCGGCCAGTGCGAAGGTGCCATAGCCGATGAAATTGGCCGGCACGTGCAACTTCATCCACCAGCTCTGCAGGGCCGGCACCAAGGGTTGGATCTCGTGGGCGCCACGCTCGACCGTGTACCACAGCAAAAAGCCCACCGCGGCGCTGACGATGAGCATGGCGAAGGCCCCCAGGCTGCGCACGTGCTCGCGCTGGCGATATTGGTCTTCGTAGTAGAGCCAGTACAAGGTGGTCAGCCAGCAAAACAGCACGAAGACTTCATAGAGGTTGCTCACCGGGATATGCCCGATGTCTGGCGCGATTTGGTGGCTTTCGAACCAGCGCACCATCGTGCCGATCAGCCCCATGGCCACGGCCGCCCAGGCCAGGCGCGACCCCAGGCGTTCGGCGGTGCCGGAGTCCGAGCGGGTGAAAAAGCCGATCCAATAGAACACCGTGCTCATGAAAAAGAGCAGGCTCATCCACAGGATGGCGCTCTGGCTGGACAAGAAATACTTCAGCAGGAACACCTGGTCGGCCTGCGACAGATCGGCCCCGAAGCCGTCTTGCACACGCGCATACAGGGCGATGGCCAGCAGCGAGGCCGCGCCCACCACCAAGGCCAGCACCCGCAGCGGGCGCCAGAACCAGCCCAACCATACGGCCGCCGGCGTGGCGCCCACGAGAATGGCCTTCTCATAGACATCCATCGAGGCGGCATAGCGCTGGAAGGCATAGCTCGCGCCGGCGAGGACCAGCACGGCGTACAGCCAATCGAACCAGGTTCGCCGGGCGAAGTAGCCCGGGGTGTCGAGGGACAGGGTGGTGGTATTCATCGAGCCTTGGGGGCCGTGCCTTGCAGCACGGCCAACTGGAGGTGGTCAAATTCCCGATCGGTGTCCAGGGTGTGGCGGGTGGACGACAGGGCCAGGGTCACGCGGGTTTGTCCAGGCAGTCCCGGTGCGTCTTCGAGCCAGATCCACAGGCGACGTTCCCTGACATAGAGCATGGCAAACACGCCGACGATGAGCAACAGGCAGCCCAGGTAGACCAGGTATTTTCCAGGGGCGCGGGCGACCTGGAAGACGCTGGCTTGCACCTGCTCGAAGTCTTTCAGCTCCAGCAGCAGCGGGGCCGGGTAGTAGGCTTCATCGGACAGCGACAACACCGCCTGCGTCATGAAGGCGCGGGTGGCGTCGTTTTGCGGCAGCGCGGGCAGGCCGGCCTGGGCGCGGCTTTCTTGCAACAGTTCGAAGATCACCCCGTTGAGAATGCGGATCAGCACCTCGGATGTGCGCGCCCGCTCGGCTTCGGGGACATGGGCTTCCATGAAGTCCGAAATCGCCTGCAGCCCGCCCACTGGGGCTTGGCCGGGGCGTACCGGTTCGATGCCGGCAAACAGGTCCAGGCTGCGCCGGGCCGACACGCGCAGCTGCTCGGCCAGGTCGGGGCGGGCGGGGTCGACCGCGACTCGCACATAGCGCTGCACGGCACGCTCGCGCATGACCGGGTCGTGCAGGGCATCGCGCAGTCGCATCCAGCCGTCCAGGCTGCCGGCCTCGTCGGCCGGGATGCGCAGGTAGCGGAAAGGGTCCGCCGGGCTGTCGCGCACGCCTGCCAAGAACACACGCCGGCCGTCGAGCTCCACCGGCAGCATGTAATTGTGGAACTCGCGTGCTTGCCCCGAGGCATCGCGCAGCTTGTACGTCACCGACGGGCCGACGTTGCGCAGGCCCTTGTCACGGCCTGGGGCGCCCGAGCCCAGGTGCTGCTGCACACTGGTCACCAGATCGACCTTGCGCACATCGGTGGCCCCGGTGGCCGCAGCACCGAGGTTCTCGACGTTGATCACCCGCAGCCCGGTGAATTCCAGCGTCAAGGTCTGGCCGTCGGGGGTGCGCACTTCGGTGCTGCTGCCCACCGTGCCGGTGATCTCGAAGCGCGGGCCCGACATGTGCATCGGATGCGCCGTGAGCCTCAGGCGGGAGCCGCCATCGTCGAAGCTCGACTGGTAAATGGCCATGCCCGCGTGATAGAGCGGCTTGTTGACCTCGATGCGGGCCTCACGGGTCTGGCCGGTGGACCGGTCGTGCACCACCACCTCGCTGGCGAAGAGCTTGGGCATGCCGGTGTCGTAATACTCGACGATGAAGCGCTTGAGCTCCACATCGAAAGGCAGGGGCTGTAGCAACACGCCGTCGGGCTGGTTGAGCAGCACCACGCCCGAGCGCGAGCCCTCGGGCACCATCAGATTGCCGCGGAAGGCCGGGGTGTGGGTGCTCAGCCAGTGCTGGGCAGGCACGTCACCGATGAGGCCGGCTCCGGCATAGGGGGTTTTGCCGCTGAACCACATCTGGGCACGCACCATCAAATCCCCGTCGAGCAGGCCGCCGATGCACACCAACACGATGGCCGAATGCGCGGCCAGGTAGCCCAGCTTGTTGGCGGCGCCTTTCTTGGCGGCCACCATGATGCCGCGCACGGCTGGCCCGTCGTGGCGCACTTGCGCGCGAGCTTTCCAGCCATTGCGCTGCAACAGCGCCGTGATCTGCTCGAAGACGGCCTCGCGCGGCTGCGCCACTACGCCGCGGGCCTTGTGATGAAAGGCCTGCAGCGCTTGCTCGCGCACATGTTCCTTGTAGGCCCTGAGCTCATGCGCGATCTTGGGGGCATTGCGCACGATGCACAACGAGGTGGACACCACCAGGAAGGCCAGGATGAGCAGGAACCACCAGGCGCTATAGACCGCATACAGCCCGAGTCGTCCGAACAATTCGGCCCAGAACGGCCCGAACTGGTTCACATAGTTGACCGGGGGTTGATGTTGCTGCACGACCGTGCCCACGACCGAGGCGATGCAGATGAGGGTCAACAGCGCGATGGCGAACCGCATCGAGGACAGCACCTCGATGGTCTCTCGCCAGGCGCGAGACCCACGGGCAAGTTGCAAGCCGGAGGTGGCGGTCATGGAGCGTTTGAGTCGCAGCACAGCAATAAGAAAGGCGGGTATCCCTCCCGGGGCCCGCCTTCTTGCTGTCTTGGTTTTAGGGGCGCTCGGGCGCGGTATCAGCGCAGCCCAGCGATGTAGTCTGACACGGCCTTGATTTCCACGTCGCTCATGCGGGCGGCAATGGCTGCCATCTGCGGGCTGTTGGCCCGTGCGCCACTGCGGAAGGCGGTCATTTGTGCCGTGGTGTAGTCGGCATGCTGGCCGCTGAGCCGCGGATACTGCGACGGGATGCCCGAGCCGGCCGGGCCGTGGCAGGCGGCGCAAGCCGGCACGGACTTCTCGGCGATGCCCCCACGGTAGATGCGCTCACCCAGGCGGATGGTGTCCTTGTTGGTGGCCGCGCCGGGACGAGCCTGCTTGCTGGCGTAGAACGCGGCCACATTGCGCATGTCTTCGTCGCTGAGCGTGGCGGCAAAGCCGGCCATCACGGGATTCTGACGCTTGCCGGACTTGAATTCTTGCAGTTGCTTGACCAGGTATTCCGGATGCTGGCCGGCAAGGATGGGGTTGGCTGGCGAGCCCCGGCTGCCGTCGGCCGTATGGCAGGCCACGCACACCTGGTTGGCGATCGCCTGGCCCTTGGCCAGATCGGGCTTGGCAGGGGCCTGGCCCAGCGCCGCCATCGGGGCGGCCCACACAGTTGCGGCAAACAGCAGGGTGACGGTCGATTTCATGTCGTGGAGCGAGTTGTAGGCCGAAGGCAAAACCCGCGGATTTTACAATGCCGATTCCATGCCCAGCCAAGCCACTCCTCCAAGCGCCCGCGCGCCCTCTGCTGCGACCGACCCGGCCGTCCGTGCCGCGCTGGCCTGGTTGCACACCGCCCGTTTCCTGACCACGGCCAGTGAATTGCACCAATTGCCCGTCACCGAGCGGCCGGAAATCGCCTTCGTCGGGCGCTCCAATGCCGGCAAGTCCACCGCGATCAACACCTTGGCGCAGCAGCGCCAGTTGGCCTTCGCCTCCAAGACGCCCGGGCGTACCCAGCACATCAACCTGTTTGCCTTGGGACCGCGCGAGGCCGCGGATGCCGTGCTCGCCGATTTGCCCGGGTATGGCTATGCGGCCGTGGAGCGCAGCGCCAAGCTGCGCTGGCAGGCGGTGATGGCCGACTACCTGGCGCAGCGCCGCAACTTGGCCGGCGTGGTGCTGCTGGTGGACCCGCGTCATGGACTCACCGAACTCGACCATCAACTGCTGCAATTCGTCTCCCCCCGGGTGGCCAATGGCAGCGTGAGGCTGCTGGTCGTGCTGACCAAGGCCGACAAGCTCAACCGCCAGCAAGCCACGCTGGCACTGCAAGCCGCTCAGCAAGCCCTGGCCCGCTACGTCACCGAGGAGGCCGACATCGGCTTGGTGCTGTTTTCGGGCCTGCGCCGCACCGGCCTGGGCGATGTGGCCACGGCCTTGCACGGCTGGGTGCACGGCCAAGCTTCCGCGTAAACCCCAGGCGGTCAGCGTCGCCGAGGCGACGCCGGGACGGCCCGGTGGCGACGATACTTCGGGGCAGGGCTCTGGAGGAGGTGGCACATGAGCGTGGAGACCTTCGACATCGATTTGCCGCACGGCATCCGCCTGGCCTGCCGGGCTCAGGGGCCGCGCGAGGCGCCGGTGCTGGTGTTGTTGCATGGCTTTCCGGAGGCGGCTTTCGTCTGGGACCAGGTGGGCGCCCTGCTGGCCGGACGCTTCCGCTGCGTGGCGCCGAATTTGCGGGGCTATCCGGGCTCGTCGTCGCCGCCGGAGGTGGAGGCCTACCGGGCCAAGCACTTGGTGCGCGACATCGTCGCCTTGATCGATGCCCTGGGGGCTCCGGTGGCGGCCGTGGTGGCCCATGACTGGGGTGGGGCCGTGGCCTGGAATCTGGCGGCGCAGCAGCCCGAGTCGATCGAGCGCTTGGTGATCGTCAACTCACCGCATCCGGCGGTCTTCTTGCGCGAACTGTTGCACAACCCTGAGCAGCAGCGCGCCAGCGCCTACATGAACTTTCTGTGCCGCCCCGATGCGCAGGACTTGCTCGCCGACAATGACTTCGCCCGCCTGTGGCCCTTTTTCACGAGCATGGGGGCCGGGGCCGATGGACACGGCTGGCTCACCGAGGCGGTGAAAGACCAGTACCGCGCCGCTTGGCGCCATGGGCTCGACGGGCCGCTCAATTACTATCGCGCTTCGCCTTTGCGGCCGCCCTTGGGGCCGAGCGATCCGATCCATAGCCTGCGCTTCGACGATGCGCAGGTGCGCGTGCAGCGGCCCACCTTGGTGATCTGGGGCGAGGGCGACATGGCCTTGCCGCCGTCTTTGCTGGACGGTCTGGAGCGCTGGGTGCCTCGCCTGGAATTGCTGCGCGTGCCCGGGGCCACGCACTGGATCGTGCATGAGCAGCCCGGCCTGGTGGCCGAGGCCATCGCCGGCTTCGTGGCGGCCTGAACCGTTCAACGGATGGGATCGTCCAGGTTCTGGATCAGACTGTCCACCGCCCGCTGCATCAGCGAGCGCTCCTCGAGCTGGGTGATCAAGCCTTCGGACAGCAGCCGCTCGACGGCCCGGCGTGTCAGTGAATGTGACTGCCCAGCGTGCTGGCTGGCGAACATGAAAAACTGGCCGTTGTCGCTGCACCACATCAGCTGGGCCGTGACCCATTGGCCTTGCACGAACATGTGGTACCACGAGCCGGGCGTCAGTCCTTCCATCCAGGCCTGGCGGGCCAGGCGCCCGGCTTCGGTCTCGGTCTGATCCATCAGCCCCACCGGCACGGTGGGCAGGATGCTGCGGTCCACGGGTTCTGCGGGGCCAGGGGGCAGGGGATCGTCCTCCTCGCGCATCCGTTGCACGATCTGCTCGGCCGACAGCGTCTCGGCAGGCGGCGCAACGGCTGGTGGCTTGCCTCGCAACACGGCGCCGTGGTGGGCGGCCAGCTCGGCGAAGACGGCTTCGCGCTGGGTCTCAGGGCAGGCGATCAGGTCCATGCCGCGGTTCAAGCTGGCCAGCAGCTTGGGTCGCAAGGCGCGCAGCCGGGCTTGGTCGGCCGGTGCGCTCAGGGGCTGCATGCTCCACAGCAGCTCATCGACCGTGTGCATCAGCTCCTGGGCCAAGGGCGAGTGTTCGCCATCACGGGCCATGGCTTCGACCATGGCCTCCACCCAGGGGCCGAACAGAAAGTCTCGCAGCGACTGGCTCAGTGAGCTGTCGCGCATTTGGCGCAGTTGTTGCCGCAGCACGCCACGCAGCTGGTCGGCGCGCTCGATGCGTTGCAGTTTTTCCAGCGCCGCGCGTGAACGCTCCAAGGCTTCTCGGCTGCGTTCGTCGATGTATTGATTGAGCTCGTCCTGGGCTTTCAAAAAATGCTGCCCTTGGGGGGCGGGCAGCGCGGTGAGGCGGTCGATCAGCCCGCCGGCGAACCGCATGAAATCGAGCAGACGCTCGTCTTGAGGGTCCTCATAGCCGGCGCAGTGGGCCGACAGCCGATTCAGCAGCAGCCACACCGGGTGGTCGGACTGCCGCACCAGGGCTGGGTCGCGTCGTGCCAAGTTCAGCACGGCCGGCTTGAGCCGCCCCAGCAGGTGGCGCACCGCATCGATCAGCTTCGGGTCGGCCACGATCTGGTCGAACAGACGGTGGACCAGGCTCTGGGCTTCGGCGCTCTCATCCAAGGGCGTCGGATGGCTGCGGCTGACCCGTTCGAGCAGCCGGCCCAGGGTGCCCGAGTCGGTGAGATCGAAGCCCGCGCCGCCGGCCGGTGGGGGTGGGGCGGCCGAAGGCACGGCCCGGAAGGCCAGGGGCTGCACCCCCAGGGCTTCCAGACGGCGGCAAATCTGCTCGTATTCGAGCTTGAGCGCTTCGGCCAGCTGGGCGCCGGCCACGCGCAGCAGCAGCATGCGCGTCTCGGCCGATACCCCGAGCGCGTGAGTCGAGCGGCTGAGGGCGCGGGCAAACACTTCCGGACGCAGCGGGTTGGCTTCGCGGCGGATTTCCTGCCAGCCGCGCACCGCGGCCATGAAGGCTTGCACCTCGCGCAACTCCCAGTCTGCTTGTTGGTCGATCTGGGCGATCACTCGGGAGATTTCGATGTCCTCGGCCGCCTGGTATTCGTCGACCAGGCTCAGTTCGTCCAGGTTCAGGGTCTGCGGCTTGCGTGAAGCCGCCGCCGTGCCCCCGCCATCGGCCATGGCCTCGCGCACGCCTTGCGCGATCAGCTCTTGCAGCGAACGCATCCAGTCCGCCTTGCGGGCCAACAGCACCTCCATCAGCGCGAAGAACTGTCGCCGGTCCGGGGCCAGGGACATGTGCGCCGTGGGGTGGCGCAGCGCCTCCAGCGTGCGCTCGACCACATCGCGGGCCAATAGCGGCACACCTTGAACGATGGAGTCCAGCGACGTGGACGGCGGCGGCAGTGAGCTCATGATCGAATGGGGGCCTGGTGTGACGTATTGTTGAGGGCGGCGCGGTTCGGCGCAATCCTGCCGGCCCAGGCGCAGCACGGCGGCGCTGTGACAGGGCGATACAATAGAGAGCATAGAGCCGGGCAGCGCCTGGAGGTTCGATGCAGGTGCTCGCGCCCATGGCATGCCCGGGGTTTCGTCGCCGGGGTTGGCCCGGCCCGGGGCTTGGGGGCGGCTCCGAGGCCCCGTGCCCGCCCAAGCATCTGCCTCCTCTGCGCTTTTTGCCCCCGCTTGCATGACCTACAGCGTCAAGGAAGCCTTTTACACCCTGCAAGGCGAAGGCACCCATGCCGGTCGGCCGGCGGTGTTTTGCCGGTTTGCAGGCTGCAATCTATGGAGCGGCCGCGAAGTCGACCGCGCCCAGGCCATGTGCCGCTTCTGCGACACCGATTTCGTCGGCACCGATGGCCCTGGCGGGGGCAAGTTCGCCGATGCACAAGCCTTGGCGGCCCATGTGGCGGCCTTTTGGCCGACCAGTGCTGCGGCCGCCCAGGCCCGACGTTTCGTGGTACTGACCGGTGGCGAGCCGCTGTTGCAGGTGGACGAGCCGCTGATCGCGGCCTTGCATGCCCATGGCTTCGAAATCGCCGTCGAGACCAATGGCAGTGTGGCGGCTCCGCCGGGCCTGGACTGGATTTGTGTCAGCCCCAAGGTGGGCGCCCCGCTCGTGCAGCGCAGCGGGCATGAGCTGAAGGTGGTGGTGCCGCAAGAGGGTCTCAAGCCGGAGGATCTGCGGGCTTACGAGCGCTTGGATTTCCAGCACTGGCGCGTGCAGGCCATGGATTGTCCCGATCCGCTCCAGCGCAGCCGAGCCTTGCAATGGGCCGTGCAATGGTGCTTGGATCACCCGCGCTGGCATTTGAGCGTGCAAACCCACAAGCACCTGGGGATCCGCTGAAGCCTGGGCAGACGATGCCCCGACCCGGGCCCGAGGCCCCGGTCCACGAGATGCCAAGATGTTCGAACTGAGCCAAACCTTTACTTTCGATGCCGCGCACACCTTGCGGCGACAGGTGGCCCCTGAGGAAGCGGCGGGCAGCCGGCGCATCCATGGCCATACTTACACCGCGGAGGTGACCGTCGCCGGTCAGCCGCAGGCCGATTCGGGCATGGTGGTGGATCTGGCTCATTTGCGCGCGGCCATCGCCGAGGTGCGCGCCCAGCTCGATCATCACTTCCTCGACGAAGTGGTGGGGTTGGGGGCTCCTACGCTGGAGAACCTCTGCCTGTTCATTTATCACCATGTTCGACGTCGCTTGCCGCAGGTGTCGGCCGTGACGGTGTCGCGCGCCACGGGCGACCGCTGCGTCTACCGGCCGTCGGCCTGAGACGCCGATGCCGCCCCCGGGCCGCAAGGCTCGCTGGGGCGCGGCGTGAATCGGCGCGGGCCGAGAGCACGGCCCAAGCCAAGAGAACGGGCGAAGGGACCCGGCAAAGAAAAAGGGCCGCGGTGGCGGCCCTTTCATCGAAGGCGAATGGCCTGGTGACTTACATGTCCATGCCCATGCCACCCATGCCAGCGCCGGAGGCGGCAGGGGTTTCGTCCTTCGGCGCTTCGGCGACCATGGCTTCGGTGGTGAGCATCAGGCCGGCGACCGAGGCGGCGTTTTGCAGCGCGGTGCGGGTCACCTTGGTCGGGTCCAGGATGCCCATCTCGATCATGTCGCCGTAGGTGCCGTTGGCGGCGTTGTAGCCGAAGTTGCCCTTGCCTTCGAGCACCTTGGCGATCACCACGCTGGGCTCCTCGCCAGCGTTGGCCACGATCTGGCGCAGGGGCTCTTCGACGGCACGCAGCACGATCTTGATGCCGGCGTCTTGGTCGGGGTTGTCGCCCTTGATCTCACCGGCAGCTTGCTTGGCGCGCAGCAGGGCCACGCCACCACCGGCGACGATGCCCTCTTCCACCGCCGCACGGGTGGCATGCAGGGCGTCTTCGACGCGGGCCTTCTTCTCCTTCATTTCGACCTCGGTGGCCGCACCCACCTTGATCACGGCCACGCCACCGGCGAGCTTGGCCACGCGCTCTTGCAGCTTCTCGCGGTCATAGTCGGAGGTGGCCTCCTCGATTTGCACGCGGATCTGCTTGACGCGCGCTTCGATATCGGCCGGGGCACCAGCGCCATCGATGATGGTGGTGTTTTCCTTGCCCACTTCCACGCGCTTGGCTTGACCCAGGTCGGCCAGCGTCACCTTCTCCAGCGACAGGCCCACTTCCTCGGAGATCACCTTGCCGCCGGTCAGGATGGCGATGTCTTCCAGCATGGCCTTGCGACGATCGCCGAAGCCCGGGGCCTTGACGGCGCACACCTTCAGGATGCCGCGGATGGTGTTGACCACCAGCGTGGCCAGGGCTTCACCTTCGACTTCCTCGGCGATGATCAGCAGCGGACGACCGGCCTTGGCCACTTGCTCCAGCGTGGGCAGCAGGTCGCGGATGTTGCTGATCTTCTTGTCGTGCAGCAGCACGTACGGGTTTTCGAGGATCGCGGCTTGCTTGTCGGGGTTGTTGATGAAGTAGGGCGACAGATAGCCACGGTCGAACTGCATGCCCTCGACGACTTCGAGCTCGTTGTCCAGGCTCTTGCCGTCTTCGACCGTGATCACGCCTTCCTTGCCCACTTTGTCCATCGCGTCGGCAATGATCTTGCCGATGGACTCGTCAGAGTTGGCGGAGATGGCGCCCACCTGCGCGATTTCCTTGCTGGTGGTGGTGGCCTTGGAAGCCTTCTTCAGCTGCTCGACCAGGGCAGCGACGGCCTTGTCGATGCCGCGCTTGAGGTCCATCGGGTTCATGCCGGCGGCCACATACTTCATGCCCTCACGCACGATGGCCTGGGCCAGCACGGTGGCGGTGGTGGTACCGTCACCGGCGTTGTCGCTGGTCTTGGACGCCACTTCCTTGACCATCTGGGCGCCCATGTTCTGGAGCTTGTCCTTCAACTCGATTTCCTTGGCCACGGACACACCGTCCTTGGTCACGGTAGGGGCGCCGAAGGAGCGCTCCAGCACCACGTTGCGGCCCTTGGGACCCAGGGTCACTTTGACTGCGTTGGCCAGGATGTTCACGCCCTCGACCATGCGGGCGCGGGCTTCACCGCCGAAAACGACGTCTTTAGCTGCCATAAGAAATTCTCCGAATTCGTTACTGAGTTCTGTTCAGGCTGTGGCGCGCGGCGGGATTACTTTTCCACCACGGCGAAGAGATCTTCTTCACGCATCACCAGCAGCTCTTCACCGTCGACCTTGACGGTTTGGCCGCTGTACTTGCCGAACAGCACACGGTCACCGACCTTGACGTTGGGCGCCACGAAGTCGCCCTTTTCATTGCGCTTGCCCGGACCGACGGCCAGGACCTCACCCTGATCGGGCTTCTCGGCAGCGTTGTCGGGGATGACGATGCCCGAGGCGGTCTTGGTTTCGTTTTCCAGGCGCTTGACGATCACGCGATCGTGCAGAGGACGAAGTTTCATGACATCTCCTAAGAGTGAGAACCAACTTCTGGTGGAAGGGTGATGCGAGTAAGCACCAACTTGATGCGCATGATCGACGGGCTCCGCGAGGATTCGCTGGGCCCGGGATCATTAGCACTCGCATCAGATGAGTGCTAACAGCGACGAATTATAGGGGTGGGTTCCGGTTCTTCAAGAGGCGTTCACTGCGGCTGAGTGGCCTCGCGCATCGCCTGGGCCAGTGCCCAGTGGCCTTGGGCCTGCAGACCCTGGATCGCCCCGTCGCGGTTGCCGGCCGGGTGGTTCTGGCTCAGTTTGCGCTTGCCTTCCAGCCGGGTGATGCGCACCTCCAGCCCCACGATCTTGCCCAGCATGTCGCTCAGGTAGTCGGGTGGGGCGTCGCCCATCTTCCACGGCACCGGCTGCGCAGCCTCGTGCACCCGCGTGAGCCGTGCCACCAGACCCCGCACGAATCTTTCGTCATCGTGCACATGGAGGGAGCCATGGGCATGCACCACCTCGTAATTCCAGGTGGGCACTGCGCGGTGTGTGGCGTGCTTGCTGGGGTACCAGTTGGGCGAGATATAGCCTTCCACCCCGCGGAACACCACCAACACCGGGTCGCCGTCGGCCACCTCCTGCCACACCGGGTTGGCCCGCGCCACATGCGCCAGCAGCACGCCCTGCGCACCCTGCGCCGGATCCAGCAGGAAAGGAAGGTGCTGCGCCTCCAACCCCGCCGCCGTGTGCGTGACCATCATCCCCAGCGGGTGGTCGTGGATGATGCGGTGCAACTGCTCGGGGCGGGTTTCGGCGAAGTGAGGGGGGAGGTACATGGTGGGGCTCTGGGGGGCTGGCGTGTGCGGGAAGGGTAAGGGATGGCGCGGCTTCGTGCACGCGCGGGTGGCTTCAAGCCCAAGCCTCGTGCCGGGGGGTTGTTGTTCTCCTGTAGAGGGATGTCCTCAGCAGTGACTGGCCTTTGCCCGGCTGGAGGTGCTCAGCACGACGTTCGCATCCAGGCGAAGGTGCGGAACGCGGGGAGCAGGTGCAGCGCCACAACCCGTGACGATGAACCTCTCATATGGAGGATGTCGCCAAGGTGCTGGCAGCGTTGCGCCGGCCGCGCCGCGATGACCGTGGATCCCCGCTCGCCGGCGAGCCGTCTGAGAGGATCACTTCGTTGCGGGTTTCGTAGTTCTTGCTTCTCTAGGTGACGGACTCGAGGGGCTTTGACGGGTGCGGCCCAAGGGGCGCGGGCGGCGAGTGTCGCACCAGGGGGTGTCCGGCGCTTGGGCGGCCAGTTGGCGTTCGACGGCGGCCAGCGCGTTGGCCAGGCGGTCGATCCTTCCGGTCTGCCAGACCGGTGCGTCGTAGGCCTCGGCCAGTTGGGCCCGAAGTCGTGCGTACTCTTGCTGCAAAGCGGCGGTGTTCATCAGGCCATCTCCTCCTTGCGGGGATGAGGCCACTATGGCCGCGGCTGGAGGGGCGAGCCATCCCCTGCTTGGAGGCTGCCCCGGCATCCAGGGGGGGGCGGTCGTGCATCGCTCGCGCCAGTGGGGCGGCTGCGGCGGTTTGCGCAGACGGGCGGCTGGCGGCGCCACACGGTCAGCGGGTGGCGGTGGCTGGGGCTGGGGCTGGCGCAGGCAGGCTCAGCGCAGCCTCCAGCAGTGGGTGGGCCCATGCCGGCGTGGCGCGCAGGGTTTCGAGGTCGTCGGGTCGCGGATGGGTGAGTTGCCCGCGGCGCAGTTCGAGCAGCAGCCGTGGGTCGGGAATGGGCGCGCCCGGTGCCGCCTCAGTGCTGTTGTCATAGACCTGCAGGTGTGCCAGGTGTGGCATCAGCACGATGAGGTTGGCCAGCGCGCGGGGGTAGCGCTGGCGGATGCGGTCCTCGGGGATGTCGTGGCCACCGGCGCGCACACGGGCGGCCACGCGGGCGCGGTGGCGTTCGGGGCTGTCCAGGCCACAAAACCACATCAGCACGTCATGGGTGCGGGTGGCCTCACGCAGGCGCTGGGCGATGGTGGTGCCGCCCAGGGTGGTTTCGAAGGCATGGTGCCGGCCTCGGGCGAGGGCGTCGTCGAGCCGGCGCAGACCCTCGGCCCAGGCCAAGCCGCTGGCCTCGTCGGCGGTGGCCAGGCCCGCGGCGACGAGTTCACGCGCGTAGCGGTCGGGGTTGAACCAGGTGAGTCCTTGGCGGGTGAGCAAGTGACCGCCGATGGAGCTTTTGCCGGCCCCGTTGACGCCGGCCAGCACGAACAGGACGGGGCGCGCGAGGACGGGGCGCGCGTCGGGGGCGGTCATCAATCGCTGGCCCCGGCCTGCACTTCACCATGCAGGCGGGCCGGGCCGTCCATCAGGCCGCGTAGGCGTTCGCCGGCCTCGGCGGCATTCAGCACGGACAAGCGCTCGTCGAAACGGCGCCGCAGGGCCTCCAGCGCGGCCTCGGCCGGCTCGGCGGCTTGCTGGGCGCGCGCCAGCAGTTCGGCATAGGCCTGCACGGGCAGGATCACCGCCTCGGGCTGCCGGTGGTGCGTGATCAGCACAGGGCCTTGGGTCTGCAACTGGCGCATCACGCCGCGCCAGCCGAGCTTTTTCACGTCGGACGCGGGCGTGCGGTGGAGCTGGTGCACGGGCGGGATCGCAGGCTTGGGGATGGCGGACATGGCAACACTCCAGGACGGCGTGAGCTGATCTTAGGCCAAAAAGGGCATTTTGGCCAAAATGGGCCCTGAGATCAGGGCCGAGGCTGCAAGCGCCACAGCGAGGTCACTTCCGCGCGCCGGGCCCGGAACAGGGGGTCGGAGGGATCGGCGGCCTTGGGGTGACGTGGGCGGATGTCGTGGCGGCCGGCCACCGAAAGGCCCGCCTCGGCGATCCAGCCCAGCAGTTGGGCGCGCGGACGCAGCCCCAGGTGTTCGGCCAGGTCGGACAGGATCAGCCAGCCTTCGCCACCGGGCGTGAGGTGATGCTTCAAGCCGGCCAGAAAGCCTCGCAGCATGCGGTGGTCGGGGTCGTAGACGGCTTGTTCCAGCGGCGTGTGGGCGCGCCCAGGCAGCCAGGGCGGGTTGCAGACGATCAGCGGAGCCCGGCCGGCGGGGAAGAGGTCGTCGCAGCACAGGGTCACGCGATCGGCCAGGCCCAGACGCTGCAGGTTGTCGCGTGCGCAGGCCACGGCGCGGGCCGAGGTGTCGGTGGCCACGAGGCGGCGCACGCCGCGGTGAGCCAACACGGCGGCCAGCACCCCGGTGCCTGTGCCCAGGTCAAAGGCCAGTTCGGGGGGTGGATGGGGCAGGGGCGCGCGGGCCACCAGATCGACATATTCCCCTCGCACCGGTGAGAACACGCCGTAATGGGCATGGATGCGCGCGCCCAGGGCCGGCACTTCCACGCCCTTGAGCCGCCATTCGTGTGCGCCGATGGCGCCCAGCAGTTCACGCAGCGACAGCACGCAGGGCGTCTCGCAAGGGCCGAAGGCTGCTTCGCAGGCGGTGCGCACCTCGGGTGCGCGGCGCAGTGGCAAGGTGTAGTGGGCTTCGAAGGGCAGCAGCACGAGGTTGAGCCGGCGGGCTTTTTCGGCCTGGGCTTTGCGCTGCAGGTGGAAGGTCTGGACGAGCGGTTCGATGCCTGGGGCCGCAGGCGGCGGCTGGCGCGGCGGGCGGTCGAGCCTGCGGGCGAGGGCGGCGAGCAACTGGCGGGCGTTGTGGTAGTCGCCGCGCCACAGCAGGCCGATGCCTTCGCTGCACAGGCGCAGCGCCGTGTGGGCCGTGGTCCGGTCGTCGGCCACCACGATGCGCTTGGGCGGGGGCAGGCCGGCTTCGCCATGCCAGCGGGCTTCACGGGGCTGGCCGCCTTCGGTCCAGCGCAGGACGGGGGGATCTGGGTGCATGCGCCACTGTAGCGCCTGTGGTCGCCTGCGGCTGCGGGGCGTCGAGGCGCAGGCACGCGTCGAGGCGCTTGCCGAGAGCGGATCTCAACGCTTGCGGGCGTCGGAGGCCGGTGCGGCCGCGCCGCGGGCTTGCTGCAGGCCCTCGGTCATGCCCAGGAGTACGCCGCTGACCAGGGTGGAATAGCCTTCGAGCAGAGCCTGGGCGGCGCGCAGGCCCAGGGCGCGGCCGTCGCGCAGGCCGTGGCGCGCTTGGGCCAGGAGCTGCTCGACGGTGGCCGTGGCCTGGGCGCCGGTGTCCGTGCCCTTGAGTTTCATGGCATCGAGCACGGGCTGCCAGGCGTTTTGCACGGGTGCGGCGGCATCCTGGACTGCTTTGCCCACGGCGGTGAGGAGCACGTCTTCCATCTTCTCGAGGTTGGCCAGCGCGGTCTTCAGCGGCCCTTGCTGCAGATCGGCCCCTTGTGAGACGAACTGTTGCAAGGCGGTGCGGTGCGCTTGCACGGCCTTGAGCAAGGCCGCATCCATGCCTTCGAAGGCTTGCTCGAGCAGCGCTTGCACTTCGGAGGCGCTGCCGGGGTTGCGTGCCGCACCGGCCGAGGCGGCCTGGGTGACGGCATGCAGCACGCTGCGCACGTTTTGCAAGGTGAGCTCGCGCCCTTGCAGGGCCTTGAGCGTGGCGGCGCTGACCGCTTGGCGCAAGGCTTCGCCTTGGCGCTGCGTGGCTTGGGCGAACAGCTCGATGAGGGCTTCGTGGTCGATGCCGGAGGGGGTCTTCATGGGCGGGTCCTGGTCGTGGCGGTGGCCGTCTCAGATTTATAGGCGCGATCGGCCGCATTGAACAGGGCAGGGGCATCACCGATGCCAGTCGCACAGGGCCAGGGCGGACAATCGGCACCATGGACTTCCTCGAGCATTGGGATGAGGGCATCACCGTCATCGACACCGGATTCGTGCGTGCGCGTTTCGATGCGGCCTATCTGATCGTCGAGAACGGGCGAGCGGCTTTCGTGGACACGGGCCCCAACAGCGCGGTGCCGCGCCTGCTGGCGGCCTTGCAAGCCCGGCAGATGGCGCCCGAGCAGGTCGATTGGCTGATCGTGACGCATGTCCACCTGGACCATGCCGGCGGTGCGGGATTGTTGCTGCAGCATTTGCCCAACGCCAAGCTGGTGGTGCATCCGCGGGGGGCGCGGCATTTGGTCGATCCGCGGCAGTTGATGGCCGGTGTGCGGGCGGTGTATGGGCCGGAGGTGGCCGAGCGCGACTATGGCGAGCTGCAGCCGGTGCCACCGCAGCGCGTGCTGGAAACCCACGATGGGATGGTGTTGGCGCTGGGCGGCCGAGCGCTGCTGGTGGCCGACACCCCGGGGCATGCACGGCATCATCACTGCATTTGGGATGAAGCCAGCCGCGGCTGGTTCACGGGTGACACCTTCGGCATCGCCTACCCGGATCTGCGCACCTCCACGGGGGGCTACGCCTTCCCGACGACCACGCCGGTGCAGTTCGAACCCGAGGCCTTGCTGGACTCGATCGATCGGCTTTTGGCGCGCGACCCGCAGGTGATGTTCCTCACCCACTTTGGCGCCACGCGCGAGGTGGCCCAGCACGCGGCGATGCTGCGTCGTCAGCTGGACGCCATGGTGCGCTTGGCGCGTTCGGTGGCCGAGCTCCCGGACCGCCATGCCCGACTGCGTGCCGCGCTGGCGGCACTGTACGGCGCCGAATATCGGCGTGCGGGCGGCGTGCTGGACGACGAGCGCCTGCAAGAGCTGCTCGAAGGCGATGTGGAGCTCAACGCCCAGGGGCTGGGCGTGTGGCTGGACAAGCAGGCGGCGGCCGCCTGATCAGTGGCGCGGGCCGCGAGGGCGGTCTGCGCCTTCGCGCTGGGCTGGGCGATCGCCGCTGCGGGGCGGGCGGTCCCTGCGAGGCGCTGGGCGCCGCTCGTCGCTTCCGCCTTGGGCCTCGCGCAGCAGGTGATGCATCTGCCCAGGGTGCATGTTTTTGCTGGCGGCGAAGTCGTTGATGCTCAGGCCGCTGGCTCGATAGGCTTGCACCAGCTCGGCCAGAAACGCTTGGCGCTGCGCACGCTCGGCGCGGGCCGTCTCCAGCAGGCCGTCCAGTGCTTCGGGCGCGATGCCTTTGAGCGCACAAAAATTCTCGCGGGTCAGCGTGGTCGTCTCATAGGCGCGCAGCAGGTTGGCGCGGAACTGGCGCTCGGCGCGTTGGGCTTCGCGGCGCTTGGCGCGGGCCTGTTCTCGTTGGGCCTCTCGTGGCGCGTCGTGTCGGGCCTTGTGGCGCTTGGGGTCTGGCGGCTCGGCGGCCGCCGCCTCGGCCACAGCGGCTTGCGGCTCACGTACCCCTTGGGCGGAGCCGCGGCGCTGTTGGCGACGCTTGAGCAAGGTTTCCAACGCGATGCGGCGATGTTCCTCGCTCAACGCTGCGGCGGGCTGCCCGTCCAGATCGAATCGATGTGTGCCGGTGCTCACCGCCTTGAGATAGGCATCGCTGAGCGTGTAGCGGCGGAAAAAGGCCGACAGCACGGGCTTGGGAAACACGCCGGGCGCGCGCGCCTCGATGTCGGCATGGATGCGCAGCTTCAGCGGTTTGGGCTCGCCGCCGAACAGGGCGGGAAAGCGCGCGCGCAACTCCTCGGCGCAGGCTTTGACCGTCATGGCAGGCGCCGAGGGCGAGATGTCGCGGCCCTCGGGGGCGTCGGTCCCGGATTCGGGCCTGGCGTCGGTAGGGCCGTCGCCCTGAACGGACGCGGCTGGCGACGTGGCAGGTGCGTGCGGCGGCTCGTCGGCCGCGTCGGGGATGGGGGGGTGGGGGGTGTCGGCGTTCATGACGGTTCGTCGGCGTGAAGGGGAGATTGTCGCCGCTTCGCCGGCCCGGTGTCTTGCGCGGATGGTGGCCGCGGCTTGCTGCTTCGCTGCGGCAGGGGCCAGTCCGGGACCCCTTAGGATGTGGCCCCATGGATGCGCAGCGTGCGAGTTCGGCACCTTGGGTCAGCGTCGTGGGCATGCTGGGCTTGGCTTCGGGCATGGGCATTGGACGCTTCGCGTTCACGCCCATGCTGCCGTTGATGCAGGCCGAGGGACTGAGCTTGCTTGCTGGCGGCCAATTGGCCGCGGCCAACTACCTGGGCTATCTGGCCGGAGCCTTGGCCTGCATGGTGGTGAATCCTCGTGCCGGTGCGGCGGCGCGGGCCGGGTTGCTGGGCGTGGCCGGATGCACGCTGGCGATGGCGGCGTCGCCGGGACTGCAAATGGCCTGGTTGTGGCGTTGGGCCGCTGGCATGTGCAGTGCCTTCGTGCTGGTGGGCGTGTCGGCCTGGGCCATGGGCTGGCTGGCGCAGGCCGGGCGCTCGGGGGCCGTGGGCGGCCTGTTTGCCGGCGTGGGTCTGGGCATGGCGGCCGCCGGCGGCATCGCTTGGCTGGCCGGGGTGGGGGGCTGGCCGGCCGCGCCCACCTGGGCAGGGTTGGGTTTGCTAGCCCTGGCCGTGGGCTTGCTGGCTTGGCAGCCTCTGGGGCATGAGGTCCCAGCCACGGCACACCACGTGCCTGCGCGGCCCCAGCGTGTGCCACGAGCGGTGTGGCCGCTGGTGGCCTGTTATGGCGCCTTGGGCTTCGGCTACATCCTGCCGGCCACGTTCCTGCCGGCGCTGGCGCGGCTGTGGGTGGACGATGCGCGCGTCTTCGGCGCGGTTTGGCCGGTGTTTGGCGTGGCGGCGGCTGCATCGACCATGGCGGCCGCGCCGCGGCTGGCGCGTCACGGTGCGCGCCGCGTGTGGGCCGCCGCCATGGGCGTGATGGCCGTGGGCGTGCTGCTGCCGGTGGTTTCGACCCGGCCCCCGGCCCTCGTGCTGAGCGCCGTGTGCGTGGGAGGCACCTTCATGGTGGCCACGATGGCCGGTTTGCAGGAAGCCCGGCGCCTGGCCGGTGCGGCCGCCACCCGTGCGATGGCCGCGATGACCGCCGCTTTTGCCACCGGTCAGTGGCTGGGCCCGCTGACGGTCGGCGTCCTGGCGCGCGCCGACGATCCGATCACCAGGCCCAGCCTGTTGGCCGCGGCCGTCTTGCTGTCGGCCGCGGCAGTGCTGGCCGCAAGGACGGCGCCGGCCGCGTCTCGGTCCGGGCCGACCCGATGAGGAGGAGCGCAGGGGCGGCTCGCGTGAGCGAGCCGCTCAGGCGTCAGCCAGCGGCACGTCACGCCCATCGGGGGCCTGCAGCGCCATCAGGCCGATCACCTGTTCGAGCAGATGATTGAGTTGCGCCAGGGCCGGCGGATCCAGGCGGCCCAGCGCATCGGGCAAAATGCCAGCCACCGGCTGGGGGGCGGATTGCGCGATGCGCGCACCCGCTTCGCTCAGGAACAGGCTGACCACACGCTGGTCGCGCTGGTCGCGCCGGCGCTCAATGAGCCCCTTGCGGTCCAGCGATTCGACCAGGTTGCTGGCCGTGGCCTGTTGGATGCCCAGGGCCTGGGCCAGCTGGGTGACGCGGATTCCCGGTTGGGCCTGGATGGTCACCAGGCACCACAATTGGGACCCACTGACGCCGGTGGCTTCCTGGACTTGCTGGAAGTGCTGCTTGATCGACCGCACGATCATGCGAAAGCTGCGCAGCGCGCGCAGCACTTCGGCGGGCAGGCTGGGATTTGCGACGTTGGGAGGGGAGACCATGAATGTGGCTAGGAGATGAGGCAACGAGCCCTGCCAATGTATGGCATGGTCCCCCCATAACGCGTCAGCGCGCACCAGGTTGACGCCTCGATGGTCTCGTGTGGGCAAGGTTGCCGCCGGCCTCACAGAAAAGGAAAGAAAGGGAACAGCACGATGCTCGAATCCATCCTGGCCACCTTGGGGATCGACCCGTCAGGCTCCAGCGGTCTGTTGTGGGGCTCGCTGGTCATCATCGTCGGCGCTTTGGTGGGTGAGGCGGTGTTTCGTCGGTTGGGGCTGCCGCGCGTGGTGGGCTATGCCTTGGCCGGCATGGGGGTCGGCCTGGCCGGCTATGGGATGGCCGGCGGGGGGCTGTCGGCTTCCTTGCGTGTCATCGTCGACCTTGCCCTGGGCCTGCTGCTGTTCGAGCTGGGCTCGCGGGTCTATCTGCGCTGGTTGCGCATCAATCCCTTCTTGCTCGTGACCAGCTTGGCCGAGTCGCTGCTGACCTTCGGCGCGGTCTATCTGGCGATGCGCTGGGCTGGGTTGGACGCGCCGGCGGCCGCAGCGCTGGCGGTGCTGGCCATCCCGTCCTCGGCGGCGGTGATCGCGCGGGTGGCTTCCGAGTTTGGTGCGGCCGGGCAGGTGACCGAGCGGGCCTCGATGATGACGGCTTTGAACACGCTGTACGCCGTGTTCGCCAGCAAGCTGCTGCTGGCCTGGCTCGACCTGGACACCGGCCAGAATCCGGTGCAAGCCATCGTGCAGCCCCTGTACGTGGTGGCCGGCTCGGTGCTGGTGGCCGGCGGGCTCGGCTATGCCGTGGCCCGCGTGGCCCGTGGCCTGGATCTGCGCAATGAGAACTCCACCTTGCTGCTGCTGGGCCTCATCACGCTGGCCCTGGCCGTCACGCAGGTGCTCAATGTGTCCACGCTGCTGGTGCCGCTGATGGCCGGCCTGTGGCTGCGCAACACCACCGAGCGGCCGTGGGTGTGGCCGCGGCATTTCGGCACGGCCGGTGGGGTGCTGGTGCTGCTGTTGTTCGTGATCGTCAGCACCTCGTGGTCGCCGGCGGCCTTGGCGGCTGGGGCCGGCCTGGCCGTGCTGGCCATGGGGGTGCGCCTGGCGGCCAAGGCCGGGGCGGTGCTCACGCTGGGCTGGTTCAGCGGGCAGTCCGTCCGCCAGGGCCTGGGCCTGAGTCTGGCGCTGACGCCGCTGTCGGCCACGGCCCTGGTGCTCTTCGTCGATCTGCAAGCGTCGCATGCGGCCTTTGCGGCGCAGATCGCCCCCGTGGCCCTGAGCGCCGTGGCGCTGATGGAGTTGCTCGGGGCCCTGGCCGTGCTGGCTGCCCTGCGCGGTGCCCATGAGATCACCCCACAGCGCGGGCTCTGAGCGCGCCCCGAATTCTCCCGAGGACCCTGCCCATGAGTCTGGAAGCCTTTGCCCCCTCCGAACCCCTGACCCTGGGTGTCGAGCTCGAACTGGCCATCGTCAATCGGCACGACTACGACCTGTCGCCCAGCTCGGCCGACCTGCTGCGCCTGATGGCCAAGCGCAAGATCCCCGGCGATGTGAAGCCCGAGATGACCGACAGCATGATCGAGCTGTCCACCGGCATCTGCCGCCACCATGCCGACGCCCTGGGCCAGCTCACCGAGATCCGCGATGCGCTGGTCGAATGCGCCCGCAAGCTCAACGTGGGCTTGTGCGGCGGCGGCACCCACCCCTTCCAGGACTGGAGCGAACGGCGCATCTTCAACACGCCGCGCTTTCACATGCTCTCCGAGCTGTATGGCTATCTGTCCAAGCAATTCACCATCTTCGGCCAGCATGTGCACGTGGGCTGCCCGGGGCCGAACGAGGCCCTGGTGCTGCTGCATGGCCTGTCGCGTTTCATTCCCCATTTCATTGCGCTGTCGGCCTCCAGTCCCTACGTCCAGGGCACCGATACCGGGTTTCACTCGGCGCGCTTGAACTCGGTGTTTGCGTTTCCGCTGTCGGGGCGTGCTCCGTTTTGCACGACATGGGAGGACTTTCGCCTCTTTTTCGAGAAGATGACGCGCACCGGGGTGGTCCAGAGCATGAAGGACTTTTACTGGGACATCCGACCCAAGCCCGAATACGGCACCATCGAGGTGCGCGTGCTGGACACCCCGCTGACGATCGACAAGGCCGCGGCCTTGGCGGCTTATATCCAGTGCGTGTCGCGCTGGCTGACCGTAGAACAGCCCTACGAGTTGGCCGAAGACGACTACCTCGTCTACACCTTCAACCGCTTCCAGGCCTGCCGGTTCGGTCCGGAGGGCACCTTCGTGGACCCCAAGAGCGGCGAACATCGCAGCCTGCGCGAGGACATCCTGGCCACCCTGGCGCGGCTGGAGTCCCATGCCATCGAGCTCAAGGCCGAGGCGGCGCTGGACTACCTGCGCCTGGAGCTGGAGCGCCATGGCAACGATGCCACCTGGGCGCGTCAAGTCCACGCCCGTGAACACCTGTTGCCCGAGCTCGTGCGACGACAGTGCGAGCGCTGGGCGGGGGAACGCGGAGATGATTGAAAGTAATTTGACTACATCGACTCCAGTGTAGGGCTTTGGGCTCGTGAGGGGGTGCGGTTCAGCGCTTCGCCCGACACATCCACAAATTTCCTTTTGTTATCAATCACTTAGCGGGTCCTTCTCCGGTTTGCGCATTCTAGGGTTTGTCCCAGGCTTGATTTTGTAGTTTTACTTCGTGACCATCGCGCTCACTGACTCTGGAGGGTCGCGGTCCAGGCTTTGCCCATCGCGGCCCTTGCCGGGATCGAACTCAGGAGACGATGATGACGAACGGGACGAAATGGGGCTGGAGCCGCTGGGCGATGGCGCTGGCGATGGCCGCCGTGGGCGGCCTGCTGGCTGCCTGTGGGGGCGGGGGCGGGGGCGGCGACGGCGGTGGCCATGACGAAGCCGCTGCGGTGCCGCCGGGGACCTTGCGGGTGCACTACCAGCGTGCTGCCGGTGACTATGACGGCTGGGGGGTGTATGCCTGGCGCGGGCCGACCACCCCCTCCAGTGGCTGGCCCGGCTCGCCGCGTTTCGTATTCACCGCCTCCGACGGCTTCGGCCGCTATGTGGACATTCCCGTCGATCCATCGCTGGGCCGCATGGATTTCCTGTTGAACCGGCCCCTCAGCGCCTCCGAGGCCGAGAAAGACCAAGACTGCGACCGTGTGGCCACCTTCGCCGCGGACATTGCCACCCGAGGGCAAGAGATCTGGCTCAAACAGGGCGATTGCGCCACCTACGACAGCGCCCAGGCCGCCAGTGGCGTGAACATCAACCATGCCCGCGCGATGTGGCTGTCGGCCTCGCGCCTGGTCTGGCCCAACCTGCCGGCCGGCGGCGAGCTGCGCTTGTACCATGCGGCCCAAGGCGGCATCACCGTCGGTGCCGCGGGCGTTCAGGGGGCGGACGGTTTTCACACGCTGAGCCCCACCACGCTGGAGGCCGCGCTGCGCGAGCGCTTTCGCCATCTGGCGTCCGCACCGGCGTTTGCCGTGCCGGTTGCGGCACAGGCCGAGGTGCGCTCGCTGCTCAAGGGACAGCTCGTCGTGGCGCGCCTGTTTCAGGGCCAAGTCACCCATGCCACGCAGTTGCAGATCCAAGGGGTGCTGGACGATGTGTATGCCGCCCAGGCGCGCATCCAGACCCTGGGGGTGAGTTTCGACGGGCAAGGCCGCCCGGTCTTTCGCCTGTGGGCGCCCACGGCGCGCTCGGTCGAGCTGGCCGTGGATGGTCAGCCCCTGCGCCCGATGACCGAGGATCCCAACTCCGGCGTGTGGAGTTACACCGGCGAGACCTCCTGGGTGAACGACGCCTACTACACCTACCGGGTGCAGGTGTATTCACGGCAAGACGGCGGCGTGGTCACCAATACCGTGACCGATCCCTACGCGCTCACGCTCAATGCCAACAGCGAGAAGGCGATGGTGGCGCGGCTGTCCGATGCGATGTTCAAGCCCACCGGCTGGGACGGTCATGCCATCCCGCCGCTGCAGGCGCCCTCGGACAGCGTGATCTACGAACTGCACGTGCGCGATTTCTCGGCCAACGACGCCAGCGTGCCGGCGGCTCATCGCGGCAAGTACACCGCGTTCGCGCAAGCCAACACCGATGGGGTGCGCCACCTGCAGGCCCTGGCTGCAGCGGGGCTCACGCATGTGCACCTGCTGCCCACCTACGACTTGGCCACCATTCCCGAGACCGGCTGCGTGACGCCGACGATCACCGCGGCCGGCCCGACCAGTGAAGTGCCCCAGGCCACGGTGGCAGCGACCAAGGATGAGGATTGCTTCAACTGGGGCTATGACCCGCGCCACTATGGCGCGCCCGAAGGCAGCTACGCCAGCGACGCGGCCGACGGGGCCGTGCGCGTGCGCGAGTTCCGTCAGATGGTCCAAGCCCTGCATGGCATGGGCCTGCGCGTGGTGCTGGACGTGGTCTACAACCACACCAGTGGCAATTTCCTCGACCGCATCGTGCCGGGTTATTACTACCGCCTCAACGGCGACGGCTTCATCGAGCGCTCGACCTGCTGCGAGAACACCGCCCCCGAATACGCGATGATGGAAAAGCTCATGATCGACACGCTCAAGACCTGGGCGGTCGAGTACAAGGTCGATGGCTTCCGCTTCGACATCATGGGCCACATTCCGCTGGCGGCCATGCAAGCGGCCCGCACCGAAGTCGATGCGGCTGCTGGACGCCCCTTGCTCTATTACGGCGAGGCATGGAACTTCGGCGAGGTGGCCGACGACCGGCAGTTCGTGCAGGCCCGACAGGCCAACTTGCGCGGCACGGGCATTGGCTCCTTCAGTGACCGCATCCGCGACGCCATCCGCGGCGGCGGCCCCTTCGACGCCGGCGACGACGTGCTGCGCCGCCAGGGGTTCGCCAACGGACGCTGCTACGACAACAACGCGCTCAATGGCAGCACCTGCACCTCCGACCAGCGCAGCGAGCTGCACTATCAGCAAAACCTCATCCGCTTGGGGCTGGCCGGCAGCGTGCACGACTTCGTGCTCAATGGCAGGTTGGCGTCCTCGTACGACTACGGCGGCCAAAGCGCCGGCTACACCGCCGACCCGTACGAGGTGATCAACTATGCGGGCGTGCACGATGGTGAAACGCTCTTTGACATCAACCAGTTCAAGCTGCCCTCCACCACCACGGCGAGCGAGCGTGCACGGGCCCAGGTCGTGGCGCTGGGCACGGTGCTGATGGGCCAGGGCATCCCCTTCCTGCATGCGGGCGACGAGCTGCTGCGCAGCAAGAGCCTGGACCGCGACAGCTACAACGCCGGCGACTGGTTCAACCGCATCGACTGGTCGGCCACGACCAACTTCTTCGGCACCATGGGCCTGCCCTCGGCCGAGAAAAATCAGGCCGAGTGGGACCGCATGCGCCCGATCCTCAGCAATGCCAACATCCCGCCGTCGGCCGCCGACATCCGCGCCACCCGCGACGCCGTGCTGGACCTGCTGCGCGTGCGCCGCGACACCACCATGCTGCGTCTGCGCAGCGGGGTCGATGTGCGCGAGTGCGTCAGTTTCCCCGATGCGGCCGACCAGCGCGACGGCCTGATCGTCATGCGCATCGTCGGCCGCAAGAGCGACGGCAGCCCGTGCGGTGACGGTCGCTATGCCAACCTGGTGGTGCTCATCAATGCTGCACCGGCCGATCAGACCTATTCGGTGGCCGCCCTGGCCGGCCGCAGCCTGAGCCTGCACCCCGTGCTGGCCAATGGCAGCGATGCCCGGGTTCGGGGCGCGAGCTTTGCCTCCGGCAGCGGCCTCTTCACCGTGCCGGGCCGCAGCGTGGCCGTTTTCGTGGAGCCGGCTGGCCCCTGAGCCGGGGGCCGCCCTCCTCCTCGTGAGCGCGGGACCCCGAGGCCGGTCCCAGCGTGTTGCCCGCCCGCCGAGGGCGGGTTTTTTTCTTGGGGAGGGCCCTTGAAGTGCCGCCGAGCGCCCCCATGTGGCCGCCTCATCGGCGCCACGCCTGCCATTTCACCATCCGAAGACGTCATGGACAAGCAAACCCTCTCTTTTCAAGCCGAAGTCAAGCAGCTGCTGCACCTGGTCACGCACTCGCTGTATTCGAACAAGGAGATCTTCCTGCGCGAGCTGATCTCCAACGCGTCGGACGCCTGCGACAAGTTGCGCTTCGAGGCCTTGCACAACAACGCGCTGTACGAAGACCAGCCCAATCTCGAAATCCGCGTCCACTTCGACAAAGCCGCGCGCACCATCACCATCAGCGACAACGGCATCGGCATGAGCGCGGAGGAAGCCATTGCCAACTTGGGCACCATTGCCAAGAGCGGCACCCGCGAATTCATGGACCGGCTCTCGGGCGACCAGCAAAAAGACGCCCAGCTCATCGGCCAATTCGGCGTGGGCTTCTACAGCGGCTACATCGTGGCTGATCGCATCACCGTGGAATCCCGCCGCGCCGGCCTCAAGCCCGAGGAGGGCGTGCGCTGGAGCAGCGATGGCACCGGCGAGTTCGAGGTCGAAACCATCACCCGCGCCCAACGCGGCACCGACGTCATCTTGCACCTGCGCGAAAGCGAGCTCGACTTTCTCAGCCGCTGGCGCCTGAAGTCCATCATCGGCAAATACTCCGACCACATTTCCCTGCCCATCCTGATGCGCAAAGAGGAATGGGACAAAGACAAAGGCGAGTACGTCCTGAAAGACGAATGGGAAACGGTCAACCAGGCTGCCGCGCTGTGGACGCGCCCCAAGAGCGACATCACCGAAGAGCAATACCACGAGTTCTACAAGCAGATCAGCTACGACACCCAGCCGCCGCTGGCCTACACCCACAACCGCGTCGAAGGCCGCACCGAGTACACGCAGCTGCTGTACATCCCGGCCAAGGCGCCGTTCGACCTGTGGAACCGCGACAAGCGTGGCGGCGTCAAGCTCTACGTCAAGCGCGTCTTCATCATGGACGACGCCGAGGCCTTGATGCCGGTCTATCTGCGCTTTGTCAAAGGCGTGGTCGACAGTGCCGATTTGCCGCTCAATGTCTCACGCGAGCTGCTGCAGGAAAGCCGTGACGTCAAAGCCATCCGCGAAGGCTGCACCAAGCGCGTGCTGTCCATGCTGGAAGACCTGGCTGAGAACCACAAAGACAAGTACGCCCAGTTTTGGAGGGAGTTCGGCGCCGTGCTCAAAGAGGGCGTGGGCGAGGACAACGCCAACCGTGATCGCCTGGCCAAGCTCTTGCGCTTTGCCTCCACGCATGCCGACGAGGGCGTCTCGCTGGCCGACTACGTCTCGCGCATGAAAGAAGGCCAAGAGGCGATCTACTACATCACGGCCGACACCTTGGCCGCAGCCAAGAACAGCCCGCAGCTGGAAATCTTCCGCAAGAAGGGCATCGAGGTCTTGCTGCTGACCGACCGCGTCGATGAGTGGATGCTCAACTACCTCTACGAGTTCGACGGCAAGCCGCTGCACAGCGTGGCCAAGGGCGCGGTGGACCTCGGCGCGTTGCAAGACGAAGAAGAGAAGAAAAAAGCCGAACAGGCCGCTGAGGCTTTCAAGCCCATCGTCGAGCGCCTGAAGGAAACCCTCAAGGACAAGGCCAAGGACGTGCGCGTCACCACTCGCTTGGTGGACTCTCCGGCCTGCTTGGTGGCCGACGAAGGCGAGATGAGTGCCCATCTGGTGCGCTTGCTCAAACAAGCCGGCCAGAAGGCGCCGCAGACCCGCTTCATCCTGGAAATCAACGCCGATCACCCGCTGGTCAAACGGCTGGACGGCAGCGATCGCTTCGAGGACCTGGCCCACATCCTCTACGACCAAGCCTTGCTGGCCGAAGGCGGGCAGCTCGACGACCCGGCGGCCTACGTCAAGCGCGTCAACGCCTTGCTGGTGGGCTGAGCCCTCACACCGCCAGCGGCGGCTCGGCCATGGCCTCCAGCTGCTCGCGCAGCTGGACCACCTGGCCGCTCCACCAGGCCGAGCTGCCGAACCACGGAAACGCCGCAGGGAAGGCCGGGTCGTCCCAGCGCCGTGCCAGCCAGGCGGCAAAGTGCAGCTGGCGCAGCGTGCGTAGCGCCTCCACCAGGTGCAGCTCGCGCCGCTCGAAGGGCATGAAGTCCTCGTAGCCGGCCAGCACTTGGCTCAGTTGGTGCGTCCGGGCGCTGCGGTCGCCGGACAACAGCATCCACAGATCCTGCACCGCCGGGCCCATGCGCGCATCGTCCAGATCCACGAAATGCGGCCCGGCGTCGGTCCACAGGATGTTGCCCACATGGCAGTCGCCGTGCAGGCGCAGCATGGCCACCGGGCCGGCGGCCTCGAAGCAGCGCCGCACGCCGTCCAGCGCGGCCTGTGCCGCGGCCGTCCAGGCCGGTGCCACATCGGCAGGCACGATGCCATGATTCAGCAGCCAGGCCAGCAGCTCCTCGCCGAAGCCATGCACGTCCAGCGTCGGCCGATGCACGAAGGGCTGCCGCCGCCCCACGGCATGCAGCCGGCCGAGGAAGCGGCCCAGCCTTTGCAGCGTCCATGCGTCGTCCAGCTCGGGCGCGCGCCCGCCATGCCGTGGGCTCACCGAAAAACGAAACCCTTCGAACTCACCGAGGGTGCGGCCGGCCAGCGCCTCGGACAGGACGCAAGGCGCCACCACCGGGATCTCGGCCTGCGCCAGCTCCCAGGCAAAGGCATGCTCTTCCAGAATTTGCGCATCGGTCCAACGCTGCGGACGGTAGAACTTCACCACCACGCTGCCACCGTCTTCCAGGTGGCACAGGAACACGCGGTTTTCGTAAGAGTTGAGCTGCAACAAGCGACCGTCGCCGCGCAGTCCGGCATGCTCCAAGGCATCGAGCACCAGATCGGGGGTCAGACGGGCATAGGCGTGAGCAAGGGGATGGGCGTCGTGCATCCCCACATGCTACGCGCGACGGACGTGCGGCGGCTCAACGCCGCGAGCCCGCAGGCTCGGGGTCGTCGACCACCACACCGCCGATGTCGCCGCGCAACGAGGCGGCCGAAGGGGCTCCGGTGGCCGCCGGCAGCGGCGTGAAACCGCTTTCGACCAGACCGTCCAGCCGGCTGTCGGGCGCAAAGAACGAGTCTTGGGCCAAGGTCGAGTCTTGCCACAGCGCGCTGCGCTGCTGGCGGCGCTGCTGCACCGTGCGCGCCAGCGTGTGGCGCGCATTGTCCAGCGGCGACGGCGCACTGGAGGCCCCACGCGTGGCCGGCATCGGCAAGGGGCCATCGTGCAGCACCAAGCGCTGGATCTCCAGCAGCGAGGGCAGGTCATCGACCATGAAGCACAAATAACGCACTCGGCAGGCGTTGAGCACGGCGGTCTTGATGGCCGTGGCGCGGCGCGACCCCCCGCGCGGCCCCTCGATGTCGATGGCCGCGATCACCCGCCCATTCAGATTGCAAATGGCAAAGGTGACATGCAAATGGCTGATGAATCGATGCCAATAGCCGGCCCGCTCGGGCTCGCTGGCCTGGGTGAAGCGCGTCAACGGCAGTTTCACCAAAATGGCATGTTCCGGGAACGCCTCGCGCAACTGGCGGTACATGCGCCGCTCGTCGGCCGTGAACACCGGACGCAAGGTCAGGGGCCATTCACGCGGCAGCGCCTCGCTGCGATGCCTGTGCGTGATCCAAAGGCTCAGGCCCGCGCCCAGCAGCACGGAACTCACCACGACGAGGATCAGGGTCAGGGATTGCATGGCCAGTGCATTGCGCAGGCCCGCCGCATCCGGGAGAACGGGGGGCAACGTGCGCCACCGCGCTCGCCCGTGGGGCCGTCATGAAGCCGATATGCTAATGGCCCGCGAGGCGGGTGGCCATCGTTCAGTTGAGGGGCCGCCCCGCGCGGCGTCGGGGCGCCAGGCCGCAGCCAGCGGGGGTCAACTGCTGCTGGGGTGATGCGGTCCGATGTTGGTCTTCACTTCGGCCAGAGCATCCAGCCATTCGGCAAAGCGCCGGGCGTGGAGCTTGAGCCGATAGTCCATTTCCGCGGCCTGGGTTTCCAGCAGTGCCTCGAAATGGGTGGCCAGCGTGTCCGGTGGCAATTTCAGCCAGGCTTGGGATTCGCTGCCGTCGCGCACCACGGTGGCGCCCGCTTTGCGGGCGATCTTCAGCATGGCCGTGTTCTCGCTCAAGGCATGGATGTACAGCGTATCGACCTGCCGGTTGCGGGCGTGCATCACGGCCCGTTGAAACAGCCGGGCTCCATAGCCGCGGCCGCGGGCCGACTTCGACACCGACACCCCGAATTCGACCATCGCCGGCCGGCCGCGGACCTGTTGCGGGGCCTGGTAGGCCAGGTGAGCCACGGCAATCAGCTGCAAGCGTCGGTTGAAGATGCCAAAGATCTCGTCGCGCTCGAAATCGAGCTTGCGCACGTACTGCTCGATCTGTTCGTCGCTGGCCGGATAGCCGAAGCGCAGGTAACGATCATGGGCATCCAACCCCAGCAGGTGGGCCAGGATGCGCGGACGGTGCCGAGCTGCCAGTGTGCGGATCGGCACCCAGTGGGCCAGCCAAGCGCGGGTCGTCTCGGGGCCCGCCGCCGGGGGCTGCGCTTCGGCCGCAGGCCGGTCGTGCCGGTCCAGGCCATACTTCGGACGGCTCAGGATGTCGCCGGGATAGCCCATGACATGCTCTCCAATAAGGGTAAACCCTAGTATGCCTGGAAAACGTCCGCCTGACCATCCCTGGGCTCGGTTTGCCGCGCTGGACCGTGCGGTCTTTCTCGAATCGCACCCCGGTCTGGCCGGTGATCTTCAGAACCTGTATACTTGCGCGTTTTCCCGTGTGCAACCCCGGGAAAAGCGCGACGAAAGCCAGGGCTGCCACCGTCGGGTGGCGGTGTGCGGCGGGTCTGATCTTCTTGCGGGTCTTCTTGCGGATCTTGCTTGAGGCATCGAGGCGGCGTGGCGTAGGGAAGATGGCCGTGGTCATGGGCCTAAGAGGCTGCACATCACAAGCAGCACCGACCGCCCTCACCCAGCTTCCAGGGTTGCGACTGACTGATCGGAACTTCCATGAAAACCTTCAGCGCTAAGCCCGCTGACGTGAAGCACGATTGGTTTGTGATCGACGCCACCGACAAGGTGCTCGGACGAGTGGCCAGCGAAGTCGCTCTGCGCCTGCGTGGCAAGCACAAGCCCATCTACACGCCGCACGTCGATACGGGCGACTACATCATCGTCGTCAACGCCGACAAGATCCGCGTCACCGGCAACAAGGCCGAAGACAAGATCTACTACCGTCACTCCGGCTATCCGGGTGGCATCTATGCCACCAAGTTCAAGGACATGCAGGCCAAGCATCCGGGGCGCGCCCTGGAGAAGGCGGTCAAAGGCATGCTGCCCAAGGGGCCCCTGGGCTACGCGATGATCAAAAAGCTGAAGGTGTACGCCGGTGCCGAGCACCCGCACACCGCCCAGCAGCCCAAGACGCTGGAAATCTAAGGAGCGGCGATGATCGGCAATTGGAACTATGGCACGGGTCGGCGCAAATCGTCGGTGGCCCGCGTCTTCCTGAAGAAGGGTACGGGCCAGATCCTGGTCAACGGTCGCCCGGTGGATCAGTACTTCGGCCGCCAGACCTCCATCATGGTGGTCAAGCAGCCCTTGGTGCTCACCAACAACGAAGGGGCTTTCGACATCAAGGTCAATGTCCACGGCGGTGGCGAATCCGGCCAGGCCGGGGCGGTGCGTCATGGCATCACCCGCGCCCTGATCGACTATGACGCCTCGCTCAAGCCTGCGCTCAGCCAGGCCGGCTTCGTGACCCGCGATGCCCGCGAGGTCGAGCGCAAGAAGGTGGGTTTGCACAAAGCCCGTCGTCGCAAGCAGTTCAGCAAGCGCTGAGACCGCGCTTCTGTTGCGCCTTGCTCGCACCCAGGCCGCCTTCGGGCGGCCTGGGTGCTTCTACAATGCCTCTTCTTCGCCGGAGTGAGGTTCATGATCAAAGTCGGTATCGTCGGAGGCACGGGCTACACCGGGGTGGAGCTGCTGCGCCTGTTGTCGCAGCATCCCCAGGTGACCATCACGGCCATCACCTCGCGCAAGGAGGCGGGCATGCCGGTGTCGGACATGTACCCTTCGTTGCGCGGTCGGGTGGATCTGGCATTCACCACTCCCGACGAGGCCCGCTTGAACGAATGCGACGTGGTGTTCTTCGCCACGCCGCATGGCGTGGCCATGGCACAGGCGCGCGAGCTGGTGGCCGCAGGCGTCAAGATCATCGATCTGGCGGCCGATTTTCGCTTGAAGGACACGGCCGAATTCGAGCGCTGGTATGGCATGCCCCATGCCTGTCCCGACCTGTTGGCCGAGGCGGTGTACGGCTTGCCCGAATTGCATCGGGAGGCCATCCGCAAGGCGCGCATCGTGGGCAACCCGGGGTGCTATCCCACCAGCGTCCAGCTCGGTTTCGCCCCGCTGCTCAAGACCCCGGGCCTGGTCGATGCGGCGCACCTGATCGCCAACTGCGCTTCGGGGGTGTCCGGCGCAGGCCGCAAGGCCGAGGTGCATACCCTGTTGGCCGAAGCCGCCGACAACTTCAAGGCCTATGGGGTCAAGGGGCATCGTCATGGCCCCGAGATCAACCAGCAATTGCGTGTGATCGCCGGGGTGCCCCTGAATTCTCCCGAGGTGCACTGCGTGTTCGTGCCGCACCTCATCCCAGCCATTCGCGGCATCCACTCCACGCTTTACGCCCGCCTCACGCCACAGGGTCAGCAGACCGACTTGCAGGCCTTGTTCGAGGACCACTACCGCGCAGAACCCTTCGTGGACGTGATGCCGGCCGGCTCCGCGCCCGAGACCCGCTCGGTGCGAGCCTCCAACTTCGTTCGCATCGCCGTGCACAAGCCCGCGCCAGACCTGGCCATGGTGCTCGTGGTGGAAGACAACCTCACCAAGGGCGCCGCAGGCCAGGCCGTGCAATGCATGAACCTGATGTGCGGCCTGGACGAAACCACGGGGCTGCTGCAGGTGCCCGTCCTGCCTTGAACCTTGCCATTGGAGCCTGCCATTGCGCTGGAAGTTGATCAGGCGGCGGCTGTCCATCAGTGCCCCGCGCATGATCGTGCGCAGCCATTTGCCTTGGCCGCTGCGCTGGGCCGCCGTGGCCTTGATGCTGGGGTTTTCCGGCGCCATTGCGCTGTGGGCCTTTGAACTCGGCAAAGACATCGCCGGGCTCGATCGTGTCGAGCGCGCGGAATTGGCCCGCCTGAAGGTCGAGCTGCAGCAGCTGCGTGCCGAGCGTGAGCAGGCCCAATCGATCGCCAACACGGCCGAGAGCTTGCTGAAGATGGAGCGCGCGGCCCAGGAGCGCTTGGCCGAGCGGATACGCCAGCTCGAAGCCGAAAACATGGCCTTGCAGGATGACCTGGGCTTTTTCGAACGTCTGTTGCCCGCCACGAGCGGCCCCTTGGCGCTGCGAGGCTTGCAAGCCGAAATCGTGCAGCCCGGACAAATGCGTTACCAATTGCTCATCATGCAAAATGGCCGCACCCAGCCGGAGTTTCGCGGACGCTACGAGCTACGGCTCGTGGGCACGCTCGAGGGTCGCCCCTGGGCGCAGGCCAAGGCGGACGGCCGTCGTGAGGTGCTTGTCAAACATTACAAACGTGTGCAGGGGATCATCGACTTTCCCCCGGCGGCCGTGGTACAACAGCTCGAGGTCCGTCTGACCGATGCCGACGGCACGGTGCGGGCTCAGCAAACGCTCAAGCTCTGAGCCGCGGCGGCCGTGCCCACCGAAGCGCCATGCGCCGGGGCGGGCACGACACATTGACACATCGACATTTGTACGAGCGACCCAGGCGGCGCTGCCACGCGGCCTCGGGTGGCCACCACGTTGGAGAGCACCATGTTCGGACGCAAAAAGCAGCCCCCCATCCGCACCCTCATTGGCGAAGGAACGCGCGTCGAAGGAAGTGTCGTCTTCACGGCGGGGCTGCGCATCGACGGCGAGGTGCTGGGTGACGTGGTGGCCCACGGGGAGGACATGCCCAGCGTGCTGGTCATCAGCGAGAAAGCCCGGGTTCGCGGCAAGGTCAAGGCCGGCCATGTCATCATCAATGGCATCGTCGAAGGCTCCGTGGAAGCCGATCATCTCCTCGAACTGCAGCCGCGTGCCCGCATCATCGGGCCGGTGTGTTACGAATCCCTGGAGATGCACCAGGGGGCCACGATCGACGGCGAGTTGCACCCGCTCAAAGGCGATGGGGCCGCCACCGGCTCGGAGTCGGCCGGCAGCGGCTCTGCTGCGTTGAAGCTGGCGTCCAATCACGGATAATTGCATCAACGGGCCGCGACTGGCCCATCAGGAGTTTGCATGAGTGCCGCCCTTGAGTCCCCTACCGCCGAGATGCCCGCCCCGCTGATCTTCACCGACAGCGCTGCCGAAAAAGTCAAGCAACTCGTCGATGAGGAGGGCAATCCCGACCTGAAGCTGCGCGTGTTCGTGCAAGGCGGCGGCTGCTCGGGATTTCAATATGGCTTCACCTTCGACGAGGTCGTCAACGAAGACGACACCCAGATGCAGAAAAACGGCGTCACCTTGCTGATCGATGCGATGAGCCTGCAGTACCTGGTCGGCGCCGAGATCGACTACAAGGAAGACCTCCAAGGCGCCCAGTTCGTGATCAAGAACCCCAATGCCACCACGACCTGTGGCTGCGGGTCGAGCTTCTCGGTCTGAGCGGTTGGCTCGTTTCGATCGCATGCGGCGCGCCCCAGGGCGCGCCGTTCGTTTTTTTGGGGTGTCTCAGGCGTGATACCAGGCGCCGAGTACGCGCGGTCCGGCCGCTCCGGTGACGGCCGGTCGATTGCCTGCCAGGCCGTGCAGACGGGCTCGGGCCAACCAGGCGAAAGCTGCGGCTTCCACCTGTAGCGGGGGCAGGCCGTGGCGCCCGGAGTCTTGCACCACCACCCCGGGCAGTCTGGCGGCCAGGCGAGCCATCAAGTCGGCATTGAGCGCACCGCCGCCGCAGACGATGAGTTCGCGCGTGGCAGGGGCATGGCGCCGCACATGATCGGCCGCGCAGGCGGCCGTGAACTCACACAGGGTGGCCTGCACGTCCACCGGCGCGCATGGCGGCCCGGCCTCGAGCCGTGCCTGGAGCCAGTGGGTATCGAAGAGCTCGCGTCCCGTGCTTTTGGGGGGAGGGGCCGCCAGCCAGGGTTCGGCCTGCATCGCCTGCAGCAGCCAGGGCAGCACCCGCCCCTGGGACGACCAGCGGCCTTGCGCGTCATACGGCTGTCCGAGATGGCGTTGGCACCAGCCGTCCAGCAACACATTGCCCGGGCCACAGTCGAAGCCGCTGAGCTCGCCGGCGGGGCCCAGCAGGCTGAGATTGGCCATGCCGCCCACGTTCAACACCGCCACCCACACGCCCGGGCGGCAGAAGCAGGCGGCATGAAAGGCGGGCACCAGCGGGGCGCCTTGGCCGCCGGCGGCCACATCACGGCTGCGCAGGTCGGCCACCACGTCCAGGCCGCACAACTCGGCCAACAAGGCGGCATTGAGCAGTTGCACGGTATAGCCTTGTCCGTCGAATTCACCGGGCCGGTGGCGCACCGTCTGACCATGGGCGCCAACGGCCCGCACGGCCCGGCGCAGCGAGGCCGGCAGGGCGTGCAGCAGGCGCTGCACCACTGCGGCATAGACCCGCGCCAGCGCATTGGCCGCCAGCGCCGCGCGGTGCAGCTCGTTGTCGCCTGGCCGGTTCAGCGCCAGCAAGTCCGCGCGAAGATCGGGCGGCAGCGGCTCGGCCTCATGGGCCAAGACATGCAGACCCGAGGCCTCGTCCGGGCCGAAACGCACGGCCACGCCATCGACGCCGTCCAGCGAAGTGCCCGACATCAAGCCGAGGAACACCTCGCCATCGGAAGAGGCGCTCATTCAGCCTGGGCGAACTGTTGCTGCGAAGCCAGGGCCAGCTGTTGCCGGTAGGCCAGGGCCTGGGCCTGGAACTGCGCCCGCGATGCCGCAGCGATGGAGAAGGCCTCGGAGCTGCGGGCCACGCGCAGCGGGTCCACATGCTGGCCGTTTTCACGGATCTCGAAGTGCAGGTGCGGGCCCGTGGCCCAGCCCGTGGCCCCGACGGCCCCGATGTGCTGACCTTGCTCGACGCGCTGGCCTTGACGCACGTTCAGGCGACTGAGGTGGGCGTATACCGTGACCCGACCGCCGGCATGGCGGATGAAGATCACATTGCCATAGCCGTTTTGCCACCCGGCGAACTCGACCACCCCATCGGCCACGGTGCGCACCGGCGTGCCCGTGGGGGCGGCGTAATCGACCCCCAGGTGACGGCGCCAGGTTTTCAGAATCGGGTGAAAACGCAGCGCAAATCCGGAGGACACCCGCGAAAACTCCATGGGCGAGGCCAGGAAGGCGCGCCGCAGGCTTTCGCCCTTGGCATCGAAGTAAGCGGCCTTGCCCAACACCGGGTCGCGGAACCAATAGGCCTCATGAACCCGCCCGGCATTGATGAACTGAGCGGCCAGCACACGCCCGGCGGCTTGGTTCCAGGTGATGGGCTCGCCGTCGGCTTCCAAGGATTCGAAGATCACCGCGAAGGCATCGCCTCGGCGCAGGTCGCGCCGAAAGTCGATCTCGTTGGCGAAGATCTCCGCCATCTGGATCGTGACGGTGTCGGGGATTTGCGAGGCCGCCGTGGCAGCCCACAGCGAACTTTCGATCGTGCCGCTGCGCAAGGCCACGCGAGAATTCAATTCGGCTTGCTCCAGCCGCGCGGCAAAGCCTTCGCCCGCACGCTCGATCGTCAGGCGGGTGAAATGGGTGGCAAATTGCTCGGGCTTTTCAGCCGGGTAGCGAGCAATGAGCCGATGCAGTTGACCGGACGGGCCGACCTGGGCTTGCACCATCTTGCCTGCACGGCCTTGCATCAGGCGGCGTGCCGTGGGGTCGTTGCGCAAGAAGGCGGCAGCCTGGGCATCGGTGACGTTCAGCCGTGCCAGCAGGGTGTCTACCGTGTCGGTGCTGCGGGTGAGCTCATTGCGGGTGAGCAGCAGCTCGAACTCGCCCAGGGCTTCGAGCTGGCTGTGCCAGTGGGGGGGCTCGACCTGCTCGGCGATCAGCCGCTGCGGCAAATCGGCCGCATCGGGGGCCAGCGGCGCCACACCAAAGGCTGTGACGGCCGTGCCGAACAGGGCGGCCAGCACGACGCCGGCCAGACTGCGGTGATGACGATGCGCCCACAAGACGGCGCGACGCGCTTCGCGCTCCCAAGACTGTAGCAACTTCACGGATCGACCGATTGCTGTGGGGCGACACGCCGCACCGGTTGAACCGGCCCGGGGCCCCGCCCGCGAGTTGAACTCCCTGGTGATACTGCGGAGGGACCGTGCCACTCCACTAGAATCAGATTCCGAGGCGCCTGCCAGAGGCTGTTTACAAAGCGCAGCAGTATAACAACCGCCTCATGCGCCAACCCTCTGAAATAACCCGTATGTCCTCCTCCTCGGCTCAGTCTTCCGTGTCCGGCAGCCCTTCCTTGTCACACCCGTCGTCGCCTTACCCCGTGACTGACAAAGTGCGCGAGGCGATGAACATTTCGTTACGCGGTTGCGAGGAATTGTTGCCGCAAGAAGACTGGCTGCACAAACTCGCTCGATCTGAAGCAACTGGCGTGCCACTGCGCATCAAGCTGGGCCTGGACCCGACCGCGCCGGACATCCACCTGGGGCACACGGTCGTGCTGAACAAAATGCGCCAGCTCCAGGACTTGGGGCACACGGTGATTTTCTTGATCGGCGACTTCACGTCGATGATCGGCGACCCGTCGGGGCGCAACACCACGCGCCCGCCGCTGACGGCCGAGCAGATCCGCGCCAATGCCGAGACCTACTATCGCCAGGCCAGCCTGGTGCTGGACCCGGAAAAAACCGAGATCCGCTACAACTCCGAATGGAGCGATGCGCTTGGCGCGCGCGGCATGATCCAGCTGGCGGCCAAGTACACCGTGGCGCGCATGATGGAGCGCAACGACTTCCACGACCGCTTCAAGGCCGGCACGCCGATTTCGGTGCACGAGTTTCTCTATCCCTTGATGCAAGGCTATGACTCGGTGGCCTTGCGCGCCGATCTGGAACTGGGCGGCACCGATCAGAAGTTCAATCTGCTGATGGGGCGGCACCTGCAGCAGGAGTATGGGCAAGAGCCCCAGTGCATCCTGACCATGCCGCTGCTGGAGGGGTTGGACGGCGTGGAGAAGATGTCCAAATCCAAGGGCAATTACATCGGCATCACCGAGCCGGCCAATGACATGTTCGGCAAGCTCATGTCCATCAGCGACACGCTGATGTGGAAGTACTACACCTTGCTGAGCTTCCGCAGCGAGGCCGACATCGCCGCCCTGAAAGCCGAAGTCGAGGCCGGGCGCAATCCGCGCGATGCCAAGGTGATGCTGGCCAAGGAAATCACGGCCCGCTTCCATGGTGCGGCTGCGGCCGAGGCCGCCGAGCAAGATTTCATCCACCGCGCCAAAGGCGGCATTCCCGATCACCTTCCCGAGGTGCAGCTGGCGGGCGCGCCGATGGGCATTGGGGCCTTGCTCAAACAAGCGGGGCTGGCGCCGTCCACCAGCGAGGCGCTGCGCCTGATCGAGCAAGGCGGTGTGCGCATCGACGGGGCCGTGGTGTCCGACAAGGCGCTCAAAGTGCAGGCCGGCCGCTTCGTGGTGCAAGTGGGCAAGCGCAAGTTCGCGCGGGTGACGCTGGCCTGAACCCGGGCGGATCATCGGCCGCTGCGATGAAGGTCGCCCACTATCTGCGAGCGTCCATCGCCGCGGCGGTGGCCACCATCGTGCTGAAGACCGCGGCCTGGTGGCTCACCGGCTCCGTGGGGCTGTTGTCCGACGCCATGGAGTCATTCGTCAACCTCGCTGCGGCCGTGTTTGCGCTGGCCATGGTGACGATCGCCCATGCCCCAGCCGACGAAGACCACCCCTTCGGTCATGGCAAGGCCGAATACTTCTCCAGCGGGTTTGAAGGGCTGCTCATTCTGGGGGCGGCGCTGGCCATCATCTGGGCGGCCGTGCAACGTCTGCTGCTGCCCGAGCCCCTGGACCGCCTGGGCCTGGGGGTGGCCTTGTCGATGGTGAGTTCGGCCATCAACGGGGGCGTGGCCTGGATGCTGTTGCGCGCGGCGCGCGAGCACGACTCCATTGCCTTGGAGGCCGATGGCCGACACCTCATGACCGATGTGTGGACCTCCATCGGAGTGGCCGCAGGCGTGCTGTTGGTGTCGCTGACGGGCTGGTGGTGGCTGGACCCGCTGCTGGCCATCGCGGTGGCGCTGAACATCACGCGCGAAGCCTGGGGGCTGCTGCGCCGATCGATCGATGGGTTGATGGATCGGGCGCTGAGCGAAGCCGAGCAAGCAGCGATTCGACGCGTGCTGGCCGAACACGTCCGCGAGGGGATTCGCTTCGATCACCTGCGCACGCGACGGGCGGCGCGCGACAAGTTTTGCCAGTTCCATATGCATGTGCCTGGGCGCTGGAGCCTGTGGCTGGCCGCGTCGCGCCGCGCCGCGGTCGAGCGTGCGCTCAGCCAAGCCGTGCCCGGCCTGAAGGTGACCATCGAACTGCTGCCCCAGTCGGTCGAGCCGGCAGGCTTGCAGGAGACGCAGGAGCAGGCCTGATGTTGGCTGTGGTGCAAAGGGTGCGGCAAGCCCATGTGGAAGTCGCCGGCGAAGTGGTCGGCGCCATCGGTCAGGGCTTGTTGGTGTTGGTGTGTGCACAGCCTCAGGACACCGAGGCGCAGGCCACGCGCTTGGTGGACAAGCTGCTCAAGCTGCGCATCTTTTCGGATGAGGCCGGCAAGATGAACCGCAACGTGGTGGACGTGGGCGGCGGGTTGTTGATCGTCTCGCAATTTACCCTGGCGGCCGATGTGTCCGGTGGCAACCGTCCCAGCTTCAGCGGGGCGGCTCCGCCGGCGCAGGCGCGGGCCTTGTACGAGCAAGTCCTGGCCTGCGCCCGCGCCCGTCACAGTCCCGTGGCCGCTGGAGTCTTCGGGGCGGACATGCAGGTGCATTCGGTCAATGACGGGCCGGTGACCATCCCGATCACCCTGGCGTGAGCCGTGCACGGGGCGCCATGGTGGGCGCTGGCCCGGTGCGCATTTCCCCCAAAAGGGGGATGAGGGGCCCTCAGGAAACGCTGATCAAGCCCCGCGCCGCGGCGAGATTGTCCTGCGCGGGGCGAAACGGAGCGTTTTTGGCGCGTTCTACGGCCTCGAGGGCCTTACTGGCGGGCCCTTCGGCGCCCGCCCGGGCCATGATGGGCCCATTACGGGCGCACCAATGCCGGCACGCGCCGTGCGGCCATGTACAGGTTGACCATC
>NZ_KB905944.1 GCF_000381125.1 Caldimonas manganoxidans ATCC BAA-369 | reverse complement strand
AGCCCCGCGGCCGGGCTGAGTGCTTCGATGTCGATGTGAAAGGGTTGGCTGAGGCCTTCTTCGATGCGCACGCGCTGCGCCACCAGCCCCGCCGGGGCCACCCCCGGCAGCGCTTGCGCGTGCAGCCTCAGCAAGCGGCGGTCTTGCTCGATGGGCACGCCAAAGAGGGCCCGCGCGGCTTGTCGCGCCGCGGCGGCTTGGGCCTGGTCCATGCATCCTCCCTGTGGATGGTGTGCTGCTCGCCGTGGCAAGCGGCGCGCAGTATGGACAAGCTCCAGACCTCTTGAAAAGCCAGCATTCCAGGGTTTTACAAACCGTTGCCTCGGTTTGCAGGCGGTTACTGATTGCTGCTCCACTCTGAACGCGCCGTTTCAGCCCCGTCGATGGGGATCGGCCTTGGGGCCGGTGGGGCGCCGCTGAACCGCAGAAGCGACCGGTGTTCGCGTTGGCGCAACACCATCCCCACGCACGGCTCGGCACGGGATCCGTGCCTCGATCATGCTTTGATGTGATGCGGTGGCTCAGCCCAGCCAGCCGCGGCGTTGCAACCAACCGAACAGCGGGCCGGCCAGCAGTACCACGGCGGCCATGCGCGTGACATGGAAAGCGGTGACGATGGGCACGCCCAGCTGCAGTACCTTGGCGGTGATGCACATTTCAGCGATGCCGCCGGGCGAGGTGCCCAGCAACACCGTGGCCGGGTGCAGCCCCATCCCACGGGCCAGCACCCAGGCGAAGCCCGCGCACAACGCGATCATCGCCAGCGTGCCGGCTGCCACCGTGGCCAGCCAACGCGGGGCGGTGCGCAGGAAGGCGGGCGTGAAGCGCGTGCCCAGGGCCACACCGATGAAGACTTGCCCCAGGTGCGTCATCCATGCCGGCAAGGCCGACAGTTCGATGCCGCTAGCCGTGAGCGTGGCAGCCACGGCAAGGGAGCCCAGCACCCATGGGGTGGGTTTGCCCAGGTGCTGCAACAGCAGGGAGCCGACGCACGTCAGTGCGATCAACAGCACGAGCCCGGCGCCATGCACTTGCGCCGGGCCGGGCACGAAGGGATCCAAACCGCGCAGCCCCAGCGCCTGGAAGCCAAACGGGATGAGCAGCACCACCAGCAGGATGCGTACGCTGTGGGCCGAGGCGACCAAGTCCACCCGGCCGCCATGGCGCTCGGCCAGCAGGGCCATCTCCGAGGCGCCGCCGACCGCGCCGGCGAAATAGGTGGTGGCCGCATCCAAGCCCGGCGTGCCGCGGTTCAGGCGCGCCAGCAGCAAGCCGAAGGCCAGCCCCAAGCTCAAAGCCCAGGCGATGCCGGCCAGGATGCCGCCCGCATGGCGAACCACCACGCCGACCACCTGCGGGGTGAAATACAAACCCAAGGCCGTGCCGATCGCCCAGTGTCCGGCATTGCGAAGCGTGCGGCTGCTCTGCAGAGGCCATCCGGCCATGCAGCCGGCGGCTGTGGCAAGCAAAGGGCCAAGCATCCACGGCAAGGGTGTGTGTATGCGCTCACAACACCAGCCAGCTAGCAGGGCCAGCCCCAGCGTGAAGGCCAAGCGCGCCGGCCGCGGCCAGGAGGACAAATGACGGGCGGGGCTCAAATGCGGTGTGCTCGAGACGACATCGAAGGCATGCACTGCCGCGGCGGCCTCACCGAGGTTCCAAGGCCGTTGGCAGCAGCCCGTCATGCTAGCCTGGATCTTTCACAAGGTCGCTGCGGTGTGCGCGGATGTGGGCGCGGTGAAATGGTGTTTGCCGCATGTCAGCGCTCGCACCTGGGATGACAATGAGTGCGCTGCTCGCGCATGGGGACCGCGACGTTGCTGGAAAACCCTATAATGCGAATCGTTCTCATTACAGATGAATGACGTGACTTCTGCCTCTCCTTCGGCCGCGCAGACATGGGCCGACCTGGACGTGCGGCATTTGCCGGGTGCGGGCGAGCCGGGCCTGGGCCGTCGTGAGCGTGTGCTCGCTTTGGCTGCGGTGGTTGCAGCCCACGTGGGTGCCGGTTGGGGGCTGATGCAGATCGAGGCAGTGCGCACCGTCGTGGGTCAGGCGGCCCCGATCTTCGTGGAATTCGTGGTGGCCGCGCCGCCCCCACCGGCCCCGGTGCCGCCGCCTCCTCCGCCTCCACCGCCGCGGCCCGTGGTGCGCAAGCCGCCTCCGCCCGCGCCGGTGATTGCCGCGCCGGCCCCGCCGCAGCCGGCGCCGGCGCCTTTCGTGGTGCCCGAGCCGCCCGCGGAGCCTGCCCCGCCGCCGGAACCCGCCGTGGCCTTGACGCAGCCGGCGCCGCCTGCGCCGCCGGCCCCCCCGGCTCCGCAGCCCAAGACGGTGTCGGCCAGCGCGGTGCAATACCTCACGCCACCGCGGGTGCAGTACCCGATGTTGTCGCGGCGTCTGGGGGAGAAGGGCCGCGTCGTGCTGCTGGTGCTGGTGGATGAGCAGGGCCGACCGCTGCAAGCGCGTGTGCAGACGTCCTCGGGCTACCAAAGGCTGGACGATGCCGCCATCCATGCCATGCGTGGCGCGCGCTTCCGTCCCTATACCGAAAACGGCGTGCCCCAGGCGGTGTGGGTGCCCGCTCCCATCGTTTTTGATTTGGAGAGTTGATCGTGAATTCCGAAACCACCTTGGGCTTTGGCCATTTCATTGCCCAGGCCGATGCCGTGGGCAAGACCTTGCTGGTCGTGTTGCTGCTGATGTCGGCGCTGTCGTGGTATCTGATCCTGATGAAAGGCATCACGGCTTATTTGCGCAAGCGTCGCAGCGAGGCCTTCTTGAATTTCTTTTGGAATGCCAGTTCGCTGGAGCAGGTGCAAAACGAAATCGCCACCCATGGCGTGCGTGATCCCTTCTCGCATCTGACCGCCCACGCGATGCACGCGCAGGCCCATCATGCCAAGTACGGCGCGGCCAAACTGGAGGAAGCCGGCGGCGCGCAAGACTTTCTCACCCGCACGATGAAGAAGGTGTTGGACGAGGAAAACACGCGTTTGGAAAACGGCTTGACCGTGCTGGCCACCATCGGGTCGACTGCGCCTTTCGTCGGTCTGTTCGGGACGGTCTGGGGGGTGTACCATGCGCTGGTGGCCATTGGCATGAGCGGGGCGGGCACCTTGGACAAAGTGGCGGGCCCGGTGGGCGAAGCCCTCATCATGACCGGCTTGGGGTTGGCCGTGGCCATTCCCGCGGTGATGGGCTACAACTGGCTGACCCGCAGCAACCGGGTGCTGGCCGCCAAGCTCGATTCCTTCGCGTTCGATCTGTTCGCTTTCTTGTCCACCGGGCAGGCACTCGGCGGCGGCGCCAAGGCCGAGAACGTGCGTTCGCTCAAGCCGGCGGCTAAGGCCTGAGCGGCGGCCGGGAGTGTTGCGATGGCTTTCGGCAGTTTTGACAACAAGTCCTCCGGCTCGGTGATGTCGGAGATCAACATGGTGCCGCTCATCGACGTGATGTTGGTGCTGTTGGTGATCTTCATCGTCACCGCACCGCTGCTCACGCATTCGGTCAAGCTCGACTTGCCGCAAGTGAGCGCCCATGAAAACCAGCTCAAGCCCGAGAAGGTCGAGTTCGCGATCGACGCGGCAGGCACGCGCTATTGGAACGGCGAGGTGGTCACGCGCGAGCAAGCCATCGAGCGCTTCAAGATCGAAGGCGCGCGGCCCGAGGCCCAGCGGCCCGAAGTGCATTTGCGTGCCGATCAGGCCGTGCCCTATCGTTTCGTGGCCGAAACCTTGGCCGATGCCTCCAAGGCCGGTTTGACCAAGATCGGTTTCATCAGCGAACCCGAGGATCGCTGACCGATCCCGCCCCACCCGGCGGCCTAGCAGGTGGGGGTGGCGGCGCGTACGCCACCGGCCGCATGTCTCCAAGACCCAGGTCCCCGTGCGTGTCCAGTCACGGCCCCAGGCAAGTCCCGTTCACTGGTGGGCAGTTCACTGTTCTCCAGGGGCTCTAGCGGAGCAAGGCCGCCGCCTGCGTTCCGCCTGCGCTTCTGACCCGTCACCGCCAGCTTTACAGAAAGAGAGCCAGCCATGACCCGACACTTCTGGGTACTAGCCCATCGCTACGCCGGCCTGGCGATCGCGGGCTTTCTCGTGATCGCCGGCCTCACCGGCAGCCTGCTCGCCTTCTATGACGAGATCGACACCGCGCTCAACCCGGAGTTGATGCTCGTCGAGGACCGCAGCGATGTGCCGCTGCTCGATCCGCTCGTGCTGCGCGAGCGCGTCGAGCGCGCACTGCCGGGCAACGCCCATCTCGACTACCACCCGCTGCACCGCGAGCCGGGCCGCTCGCACAAGCTCTATGCCTGGCGCCTGGTGGGCCCGGAGGGGGCGCAGACGCTGCGCTTTTACGAGGTGTTCGCCAACCCCTACACCGCCGAAGTGCTGGGCGAGCGGCAGCGCGGCGCCTGGATTTTCGACCGCGCCCATTTCATGCCGCTGGTCTATCAGTTGCACTACGCGCTGACCATTCCCTACCCCTGGGGCATGTGGCTCTTTGGGGTGATCTCCTTCGTGTGGTTGTTCGACAGCTTCGTGGGCTTCTACCTCACCTTGCCCCGTCGCCGCCAGGGCTTCTGGCGCGGCTGGAAGCCGGCCTGGATGGTGAAGTGGTCTGCCAGCGCCTACCGCATCAACTTCGACCTGCACCGCGCGCTGAGCCTGTGGCTGTGGGGCATGTTGATCGTCTATGCGGTCTCCAGCGTGAGCCTGAACCTCAAAGACGAGCTGTACCTGCCGGTGCTCAAGCGCATCGTGCCGACGGTGGATGCGCATGAGCACTTGCCCGATCTGCACCATGCCCCGCTGATGCAGGCCAACATGAGCTGGGAGCAAGCGCGCGAGCGCGGGCGCGAACTGATGGCCGCGCGGGCGGCGCGTCATGGTTTCGTGATCCAGCAAGAAGATGCATTGATGTTTGCCCGCGAACACGGCGCTTGGTACTACTCGGTGATCAGCGATCAGGACTTCGCCGACGACCATGGGCACACCGTCGTCTACTTCTCGGCGCAAGACCCGCATGGCGCCGAACTCGCCTTCGAGCATCCCAAGATCGCGCCGGGCAATACCTTCACGAGCTGGCTGGCCGCCTTGCACATGGGCAAGGTCTTCGGCCTGCCGTACCGGCTCCTCGTGCTCGTGATGGGGCTGGTGGTCGTGGTGCTCAGCGTCACCGGCATCGTGATCTGGTGGCGCAAGCGCCGCGGCCGTCGGGCCGTGCCGGCCGAGGCGGCGGCCTCCGCGACGCCGGCCCCGCGCATGCGCGAAGACCTGGCCTGAACCGCATTCCCTTCCTCAACCTTCCCGGAGTTGTCATGTCCGTGTCCCGGCCGCAGCACCTGGGCCCTCACCCTATCCTGCATGCCCTGGCCCTGTGGCTGGGCGCCACCGCCGCCTGGGCGGCCGACGAGTCCGCCGCAACGGCGGGCGAGGCCCTGCCGGCCGTCACCGTCACCGGCCAATCCGAACGCGCCGCCACCGAAGGCCGCGACAGCTACACCACGCGCGCCACCCACACCGCCACGGGCCTGCGGCTCTCGCCGCGCGAGACGCCGCAGTCCATCAGCGTGGTCACGCGCACGCAGATCGACGACTTCGCGCTGCGCGATGTGCGCGACCTGCTGTCGGCCACCAGCGGCGTGCGCGTCGAGCGGGTCGAGACCGACCGCACCTACTTCAGCGCACGCGGCTTCGACATCACCAACTTCCAGGTCGATGGCCTGGGCCTGCCCTTTGCCACCGGCGACCAGCTCGGCGACATCGACACCGCGCTGTACGACCGCGTCGAGGTGGTGAAAGGCGCCAACGGCCTGAGCTCGTCCACCGGCAACCCCTCGGCCACGGTCAATTTCGTGCGCAAGCGGCCCACACCCGGCTTCCAGGCCGCGGCCGGTCTCACGCTGGGCTCGTGGCACCAGCGCCGCCTCGATGCCGATGTGGGCGGTGGGCTCAACGAGGCCGGCAGCCTGCGGGGCCGCCTCATCGCCGCGGTGGAGGACAGGGATTCCTACCTGGACCGCTACCACCTGCGCAAGACCGTGCTGGGTGCGATGCTCGAAGCCGACCTCGGTCCCGACACCGTGCTGACCGGCGGCGTGAGCCAGCAGCGCAACCGTCCCGAAGGCATCATGTGGGGCGGCCTGCCGCTCCATCGAAGCGACGGCAGCCTGACCAACTACCCGCGCTCGGCCAGCAGCGCGCCCGGGTGGACCTACTGGCACACCGACGACACCCAGGCCTTCGTCGAGCTCGACCACGGCTGGGGCGGCGGCTGGCGCAGCCGGGCCACGGTGCTGCACCGTGAACTCGGCTCCGATGCGGAGCTGTTCTACGTGGCCGGCACCCTCAACCCCGATGGCTCGGGCCTGACCACCTACCCCTCGGCCTACCGCCACCGCGAGCGCCAGTGGATGGCCGATGTGAACCTCAGTGGCCCCTTCACCCTGGCCGGGAGGGAGCACGAGGCGCGTGTGGGCGTGAGCGGGTCGCGCAGCGTCAATGCGTTGCGCTCGAGCTACGCCGGCGTGGGTGAGCCGCTGACCGAGGAGGACATGCTCGACGGCCGCACCCCGCGCCCCGACTTCGACAAGGCGCGGGTCGACGGGTTGGCGGACTTCACCGACCACCGCCGCACGCTCTATGGCGTGGTCCGCTTCCACCTGAGCGACGACTTCAGGCTCATCACCGGCGCCAACCTGACGCAGGCCCGCAGCGACGGCATCCAGTACGGTGAGACCCACCGCTACCGCAAGCTCAAGACCACGCCCTACCTGGGCGCCCTCTACGACCTGGATGCCCACCACACCGTCTATGCGAGCTACACGAAGATCTACAACCCGCAGTTCAAGGTCGATGCGGCCAACCGCGTGCTCGACCCCATCGACGGCCGCAGCGTCGAGGCGGGCCTGAAGGGCGAGTGGTTCGAGGGCCGCCTCCACGGCAGCCTGGCGGTCTTCCGCGTGACGCAGAAGAACGACCCGGTCTATGCCGGCTTCGGCCCGAACGGCAGCTACTACGAGGGCATCGACGCCACCTCCACCGGCTTCGAGCTGGACCTGGCCGGCCGCCTGGGCCGCGACTGGGAACTCGCCGGCAGCTACACCCAGCTGCGTCTGGAGGACGAGGAGGGCAACGCCGCGCGCACCTTCGTGCCGCGACGGATGTTTCGCTTGGCCGCCCGCTACCGGGTGCCGGCCCTGCCGGGCCTGAAGCTGGGCGCGGCCGTGAACTGGCAAAGCCGCAGCTATCGCGACGAGGCCCTGGCCGGCGGCGGCACCGCGCGCGTGCTCCAGGACAGCTACGCCCTGCTCGACCTGATGGCGCGCTACGAGATCAGCCGGCACCTGAGCGCCAGCCTGAACCTGCGCAACGCCACCAACGAGCGCTACATCAACAGCTTGTACTGGTCGCAGAACCACGCTGGGGCGCCCCGCCACGTGAGCGCCAGCCTGAACTGGACGTATTGAGCGCACAGACGGGATCCAGGGTATGCCAAAGCGTAGGACGGGGAGCCGGGCTGCATGGGGTGGACGAAAGTAGATCGCGCGACCTCGATCCCTTTGGCAAGCGGTTGTCACATTCGCTCACGACAAGAGTCTTGTCCCGGGCAGGAGCGGCGGCCTAGACTCGTTGGCTGCCGCATCTAACAAGACTCAAGGAGGTTCCGTTGTCGAAGATCGATCAGGAGGGCATGCTTGTGCATGCCCACGTGCAACATCGTCGGTTTCCCCAGATCGAACACGGGGCCTTAGAGGCCGCTCGCGCGATCGTCATCCATCAAACAGATGCGGCAGACGAGCAGGCAACGTTCTATGCCTATGCCCGTGGCGGGCATGGTGCGCATTTCTTGATCGCGAAAAACGGAACCCTGTACCAGACAGCGAGCCTTTTCAAGCGATGTTTTCATGTGGGGGCACGTATCAAATCACGCTGCCTGGAGCTGTTGAAAACGAACTGTCGCGACCCGGAGATTGCCAAGGCGCTCACCTTGGGATGGTCCGCTCAGATTGCCGCCATCAACGACATCGAAAGGCGCAAGACCTACCCCGACCGCTTCCCGGTCAACAGCGATTCCATCGGTATCGAGCTGGTTGGCAGACACATCGATGAAACGCGCTATGAAGCGGTAACGGCGGAGCAGAATCACCGATTGCAGTGGTTGCTCGACGAGATCTACCGCCACTTTTCCATGACGGCTGCCGATGTCTTCCGCCATCCGCAGGTATCGTACAAACATCCGGACGAGGCGGGGAGTGCCGTATGGCGCTGAGGAGGGTCGCCATGGCGGGGGTGGTTCTCATCAGTGCTTGTGCGACGGGACCGTCAGCATTCAGGGCCGACGCTGTTCGAGACGTTTACGTCGCTGACTTCGAATCCACCGAACCCCAGCGCTGCACCTCGGCCGACGTGCCGAATCGTCATGCAGATGCAGCAGCCTTCTTCCGCCGAGCCAAGCTGGTGGACGCCAAAACCTTGCACGATCACTACGAGCACGCCCCCTGTGCAGCACTCGGGGTACTGCATTACCAAGGACTCACCTGCGCCTGGCGGATCACAGCGGCTTGGACGGGTGTCTTGCGATGCGATGGGCGTGAGTGGCTGCTGGTCTGCGACGATTGCGAAGATCTGCTTCGGCGCTGAAATGCACGCGGAAGACCTCGCTTGGCGCAGTTTTCGACACCCAGTGCCGTGAAGCCGACCAGTTCTTGCGTCGGCCGCGGTGTTCTTTCGCCACTGCCGGCGCGAAGCCCTACGGAGTCTCAGCATCCGGTGGGCCCGCGTTGACGGAGGGCATCTGCTGAGAAGCCGCGAACCAACCGTTCGCAACACCCTTGCCTTAGATCAGGATGTTATTTATGTATGGGTGACTCATAGCTCGAGCGAATGTATGATCCAGCCTCGTTCTGCTGCATTGCAGCAGGACCCGGCCCGCGTCAGCCGCCCGTCTGGCGCTCGCTCGAAGTCTGCGCAGTCTCGCTGTCTTTCCCATCTTCTCGACCATGAGTGCCTTCAACGAAGAACGTGTGCTGAGCGTGCGTCATTGGACCGACCGTCTGTTCAGCTTCAAGACCACTCGCGACCAGGCTTTCCGCTTCCAGAACGGCCATTTCACGATGATCGGTCTGAAAGTCGACGGCAAGCCGCTGCTGCGGGCCTACAGCGTGGCCAGCGCCAATTACGAGGATCATCTCGAGTTTTTCAGCATCAAAGTGCCCAATGGGCCGCTGACCTCACGCTTGCAGCATTTGAAGGAAGGCGACACGATTCTCGTGGGTCGCAAGCCCACCGGCACCTTGCTGCTGGACTATTTGCTGCCCGGCAAGCGCCTGTACCTGTTGGCCACGGGCACGGGGCTGGCGCCGTTCCTCAGCGTGATTCGCGACCCGCACACCTACGAGCGCTTCGAGCAAGTGGTGCTGGTGCATGGCTGCCGTTATGCGGCCGAGCTGGCCTATCAGGATCTCATCACCGAAGAGCTGCCCAAACATGAATTCCTGGGCGAACTGGCTTCCGAGCAGTTGTTGTACTACCCCACGGTCACGCGTGAGCCCTACCGCAACCAGGGCCGCATCACCACGTTGATCGAAACCGGCAAGCTCTTCGAGGACCTCGGCCTGCCCTTGCTCGACCGCGAGCACGACCGCGTGATGATCTGCGGCAGCCCGGCCATGCTGCGGGACCTCAAAGGCATGCTGGATGCGCGCGGCTTCCATGAGGGCAACACCTCGCGGCCTGGCGACTATGTGATCGAGCGCGCCTTCGCCGATCAGTGAGCGGCCCTGCGGCGCACCCGGCCCCTGCGGCCCCTGCCAGAGGCAGGGGCCGCCGTCCATGGGCCGCCGATCCCGCCGCAAGGGTCGGGTCCAGTCGGCCTTGGCGGGCGGTTTGAGCCCGCGCGGGTCCACACGGGACGGAAATCCTGGCGAATCGGTCGAGATCGGTAATACGAATAATTCCCAAATACAATGACGGACTCGATCAAGGAGTCCGTGCATGAAGTCCCTGCTGTTGAGCTTGGTGTGGCTCGTGGCCGTGCCGGCGGCGTTCGCCCAGGCGGCGTCGGCCGCATCGGCCTCGGTGAACCCTGCGGCCGTGACGGCTGCGGCGGTCGTTCGTCATCATGCCGCCCTGGTGCACGCGAGCTACGAGGACACCTTGACGGCGGCTCGGGCGATGCAAAAGGCCATCACGGCGTTCCTGGCGGCGCCCTCGCCGCAGACCCTGGCAGCCGCCCGCCGGGCCTGGCTGGATGCTCGCGAGTTCTATGGCCAAACCGAGGCCTATCGCTTCTATGGCGGCCCGATCGACGACGACCATGGCCCCGAGGGGCGGCTCAACGCCTGGCCGATGGATGAGTCCTATGTGGATTATGTCGAGGGGCGCCCCGATGCCGGCTTGATCAATGATCGCAAGCAGCCTTTGACGAAAAAGGCGCTCATCGAGCTCAACGAGCGCGGCGGAGAGGAAAACATCGCCACCGGCTGGCATGCGATCGAGTTCATGCTCTGGGGGCAGGATCTGTCCGAGACCGGACCGGGCGATCGCAGTTTCGAAGATTTCATCGACGGCAAAAGGCCCAACGCCGACCGCCGGCGCACGTATTTGCGCCTCATCACCGAGATCCTGATCGAGGATCTGACCTCCCTGGTGCGGGCCTGGGCGCCTGGTGTGAAGAACAACTACCGCGCCGCGTTCGAGCGCGGGGGCCAAGAATCGCTGCGCAAGATGTTCGTGGGCCTGGGTTCGCTGTCGCGCGGCGAGCTGGCCGGCGAACGGCTGGAGGTGGCTTTGGCCAGCCAGGATCAGGAAGACGAGCATTCTTGCTTTTCCGACAACACGCACCGGGACGCGGTGGCCAATGCCTTGGGCATCGAAAATGTCTGGCTCGGCCGTTACCGGCGGGCCGATGGTCGAGTGTTGCAAGGCCCCGGCCTGCGTGATCTGGTGGCCGCCCACGATGCCGCCCTGGCCGAGCGCACCACGGCGCAGATTCGTCGCTCGGTGCTGGCCACCGAAGCGATCCAAGCGCCCTTCGACCGTGAAATCATCGGTGGGGCCGATGCACCGGGTCGGCGCCGCATCCAGGCGGCCATCGACAGCTTGACGCAGCAGAGCAAAGACTTGGTCGATGCCGCCGCGGCCATTGGCATCACGCAGCTGACCCTCGTGCAGCCGTGAACGCCCGTGCGTGCCTGTGGCTGGGGCTGGCGTTGTGGGTCAGCCCGGCGGTCCGCTCCGATGTCGTGCCGGACCCTGCCGATCCGCTGGGCGAGCGCACCGGGGGGGCGACCACCGTGTGGGCCACCGGCAAGAACGCGTTTTCGTTTCCGGCGGCCAATCTGAGCGATGCCGAGCGCACGCGCTTCGTGATCGGCAACTCGTTTTTCAAGCGCAACTGGGTGATCGCTCCGGCGTCCACCACTGCGCGCGACGGCCTGGGTCCGCATTTCATCGCCCGCTCCTGCGGCGCCTGCCACGCCATGGATGGCCGCGGTGCGCCGCCGCAGCTGCGCCGAGGGCTCAACGATGAGCAGCCGGTGGCGCTGTTGTTGCGCTTGTCGGTGCCGGGTCGGGATGCGCACGGCGGCCCCCTGCCCGAGCCGGTCTACGGCGATCAGTTCACCAATGCCGCGGTGCCGGGCGTCAAGCCCGAAGGGGAGGTGACGATCCGCTGGAAGCCGGTGCATGGGCGCTTCGCCGACGGCACGCCGTACACCTTGCAGCAACCGATCTATGGCTTTCGCAAGCTGGGTTACGGGCCGATGGCGCGCGACGTGATGCTCAGCCCGCGCATCGCGCCGCAGGTCATCGGCATGGGCTTGCTCGAAGCCATCCCCGAAGCCGAGATCGAGCGCAACGCCGCCGAGCAGGCCGCGATGCCCGGGCCCATCAAGGGCCAGCCGAACCGGGTGTGGGACGTGGTGACCGGCCGCGAAATGATCGGCCGCTTCGGCTGGAAGGCCAATGTGGCCACCGTCGCTCACCAAACGGCCGCAGCGTTTCTCGGGGACATGGGCATCACGTCCTCGTATTTCCCGCAAGAGGCTTGCACGCCTGCGCAAGCCGATTGCTTGGCCGCGCCCCGAGGGGCGCGAGGTCAGGCGCCGGAAATCGACGACAAGACGTTGCAGGACGTGATTTTCTACACCGCTACGCTGGCCCCGCCGGCGCGCCGCCACGCGCGCGATCCGCAGGTGCTGCGCGGCCAGCAGTTGTTTGCGCAAGCGCAGTGCGCGGTGTGTCACCGTCCCAGCTATCGCACGGCGCAGGCGCCGTTTCCGCCGCTGAGCAGCCCGGCGCTGCAAGATCAAACCATCTGGCCCTACACGGATTTGCTGCTGCACGACATGGGCGAGGCGCTGGCCGACGGTCGGCCCGACTTTCGAGCCCATGGCCGTCAGTGGCGCACGCCACCGCTGTGGGGCATCGGGCTGCTGCGCGATGTCAACGGCCACCAGCGTTTGCTGCACGATGGCCGGGCGCGTGGGGTGCTGGAAGCGATCTTGTGGCATGGCGGCGAGGCCGAGGACAGCAAACAACAGGTGCTGCGCATGAGCCGCGAGGATCGGGAGGCCTTGGTGAAGTTCGTGGAGTCGCTGTGAACCGTCGACATGTGTTGGGGGCCCTCGCGCTGGGCATGGCCGGCGGTGCGCAAGCCCAAGCCTCTTGGCAGGTGGTGGCCGTGCCGTTCTATACCCCGGCGGATGTGCTGGTGGGGTGGTATCGGTGGTTTGCGGTCCCTCAGGCGCGTGCCGCCCATGAAGCCGCGCTCGTGCTGGCGCAGACCCTGGGGGCCACGTGCCGCGGCGAGCTCGGCATGGAGCAGGCGCGCCGGCGCTGGGGCGAGGCCGTGGCGGCCTGGGAGCGGCTGTCGGCCGTGGCCACTGGGCCCGTGCTGTGGCGACGCAGCCTGCGGCAGATCGATTTTGCGCCGACCCGGCCGAATCTGATCGAGCGGGCCGTGCGTGCGCAACCGCGCGGGGCCGAGGCGCTGGAACGCATCGGCACGCCGGCCAAGGGCTGGCCCGCGCTGGAGTGGCTGCTGTGGCGTCAGCCCATGGCTGCGGCCAGCCCGGCTTGTGCGTATGCGCAGGAACTGGGGCAGGATCTGACGCGCCACATGCAGGCCCTGCGTGACGACTTCGAGCGCTTGGCGCAGCGCACCCCGCAGGACTGGTCCGAGGCCGAGGTGGCCGCCGGCATGGACGAACTGGTCAATCAATGGGTGGGGGCCGTGGAGCGGCTGCGTTGGGCCGCGATGGAAAAACCCCTGCGTTCCGGCGCCTTGCAGACCCTGCCGCGGCAAACCAGCGGCCGCACGGTCCAGAGCTGGCGCCACCATTGGGAAGCGATCGCGGCCTTGGCGCGTGCCGGCGCGCAGGTGCCGACGCCGGGCGAGGGGCTGGTGTCTTTCGAATCGTATTTGCGCGGTCGCGGGTGGAACGAGCTGGCCGACCGTTGGCGCGCAGCCGTCGAGGGGGCCGAACGCGGTGTGCTGGCGGCCACGCCGCAGCAGCCGGAGACGGTCACCGGGGCTGCGCAGGCGCTGGCGGCCCTCAAACGGCTGGCGGAGTCCGAACTGGCGCCGGCCTTCGATGTGAGGATGGGGTTTTCCGATGCCGATGGCGATTGAGCTCACGCGGCGACGTTTCGGCCTGTGGCTGGGGGCGGCCCTGGGTGGGGCCAGCGCCTGGGCCTGGGCCGAGCCGGGGCCGCGCCTGTTGGCCAGTTGGCGGTTGGCCGACGGGCGCTACCAAGTGGGCTGGCTGCTGGCCGACAGGGCGCAAGGCGCCTGGCGTGTCCACACGGCCGTGGACCTGCCCACCCGGGCGCACGGGGTGTGGATCGGCCCGGACGGCAGCGTGTATGCCGCGGCCCGCCGCCCGGGGGATTGGCTGCTGCGCTGGGCGCCGGCCACATCACCGCGATGGGCCTGGTTGGACCCCGGCCGCAGCCTCAATGGCCATGTGTTGCCCCATCCCGAGGGCCGCGTGGTGTTGACCACCGAAACCGACCTGGACAGCGGCATGGGCCTCGTGGCCGTACGGGATGCAAGGACCTTGGAGGTGATGCAGGAATGGCCCAGCCATGGCCGTGATCCGCATCAGCTGCTGTGGGATCGGCAGCACCCGGACCGCTTGTATGTGGCCAATGGCGGCATCGAGACCCGTCCCGAGACCGGGCGCCGCAAGTGGGGCTTGGACCGCATGGACGCCTCGCTGGTGTGTCTGGACTGGCGTGCCGGGCAGCTGTTGGGGCAATGGCGGTTGCGCGATGAGCGGCTGAGCGTGCGCCACCTGGCATGGAGCGGATCGCGGTTGGGCGTGGCCTTGCAAGCCGAGCACGATGAGGCCACACAGCGCGAGCACGCCCCGGTGCTGGCACTGCTGGAGCCCGAGGGCTTGCGCGCGGTGCCTTTCGATCGGCCGCTGGCCGGCTACGGTGGCGACATCGCCGGCACGGCCGAGGGTTTTGCGGTGGCTTGTCCGCGCGCCGGGGGAGTGGCGCTGTACCACCCCGATGGGCGGGCGCGCGGCTGGGTGCCGCTGAGCGAGGCCTGCGCGTTGGCCGTCGATCCCCAGGAGCGGTTGTGGATGGGCGGGCATCCGGAGGCCGGCTTGGCCACCGAGCGCCTGCGCGTGCCGGCATTGCAGCTGGACAATCACTGGCGGGTCTGAACGACACGCGGCGCCGGAGCCGATGCCGCTTGCCGGTAAGCTTGAGGCTGAGACTCGACCCCCCCGGTTCACATGATCACCGTCCATCATCTCAACAACTCGCGCTCGCAGCGCGTGCTGTGGATGCTCGAAGAGCTGCAGCTGCCTTACGAGATCCGTCACTATCAGCGTCATCCCCAGACCATGCTGGCGCCGCCGCAGTTGCGCCAGGTGCATCCGCTGGGCAAGTCGCCGGTGATCACCGATGGCGAGCTGGTGCTGGCCGAATCCGGCGCCATCTTGGAATACCTGGTGGACCGCTACGGCCAAGGCCGCTTCAAGCCCGCGCCAGGCACGCCCGAGGCGCTGCGCTACACCTTTTGGATGCACTTTGCCGAAGGTTCGGCGATGCCGCCACTGGTGATGAAGCTGGTGTTCGACATGGTGGAGCGCAAGTCGCCGTGGCTGGTGCGTCCGGTGGCTGCGGGCATTGCGCGCAAGGTCAAAGACCTGGTCGTCAGGCCCAACATCGAGCGCCATCTCGAGTTCATGGAGTCCGAACTTGCCGATCGCCCTTGGTTTGCGGGCGATGAGTTCACGGCGGCCGATGTCCAGATGAGCTTCGTGCTGGAGGCGTCGGCCGCACGGGGCGGACTGGACGATCGTTACCCGCTGCTGCGCCATCTGTTGCAGCGCATGCAGGCCCGGCCGGCGTATCAGCGCGCGTTGGCCAAGGGGGGGCCCTATCAGCTCGGCTGAGTCGGGCGGGCGACGCCCGCCCGCGCGCGGCCGGGCGTCGCTCAAGACGGCATGAAGCGCTTGCTGCGTGCGATCGACATCAGCATGCCCAGGCCCAGACCGAGCGTGACCATGGCGGTGCCGCCATAGCTGATGAAGGGCAGCGGCACGCCCACCACGGGCAGAATGCCACTGACCATGCCCATGTTGACGAAGGCATAGGTGAAGAAGATCAAGGTCACCGCCCCGGCCATCAGGCGCGCGAACAGGGTGGGCGCCTCGCTGGCGATCATCAAGCCGCGCAAGATGAGAAAGACAAAGCCCAGGATGAGCGCCAGATTGCCCACCAGCCCGAACTCTTCGGAATAAGCGGCGAAGATGAAGTCGGTGGTCCGCTCGGGAATGAATTCCAGATGGGTTTGGGTGCCTTTCATGAAGCCTTTGCCGGTCCACCCCCCCGAGCCGATGGCGATCATGCCTTGAATGGTGTGGAAGCCCTTGCCCAGCGGGTCTTTGGTCGGATCCAGCAAAGTGCAGATGCGCTGGCGCTGGTACTCGTGCAGCACTTTCAGATCCACCCCGGGCGCGCAGATGCGCTCTTCCAGGCTCACCAAGGCCACCACGCCGATCACCGCGGCGGTCACCGCCGGGATCACCAGCTTCCAGGACAGCCCGGCCAGGAAGATCACGGCCAAACCGGCGGCCAGCACCAGCAGCGAGGTGCCCAAATCGGGCTGGCGCAGGATCAGGCCCACCGGCACGGCCAAAATCACCGCAGCCACCAGAAAGTCGGGCACGCGCAGCTGACCCTCGCGGCGCTGGAACCACCAGGCCAGCATCAGCGGCACGGCGATCTTCATGATTTCGCTGGGCTGGATCACGGTCAGGCCGATGTTCAACCAGCGGGTGGCCCCTTTGCGTGTGATGCCGAAGAACTCCACCCCCAGCAGCAGCACCACGCCGACGGTATACAGCGGCACGGCGATGGCCATCAGCCGATGTGGCGGCACCTGCGCCACCAGGAAGACCACGGCGGCGGCAATGAGCATGTTGCGGGCATGGTCGACGAAGCGGGTGCCGTGGTCGTAGCCGGCCGAGTACATGATCAGCAGTCCCGCGCCGCACAGCAGCAGCACCGCGGCCGACAGCGCCGGATCGAAGCCGAACAGCATCGGCTTGAGCCGCTGCCACAGCGAGGGACGTTCGAAGGTCACGTTCATGGCACACGCGCCGCGCGGGGGGCCGGCGACAAGGGGGTGGCCGACGCCGGGTCGTCGGCGGGCAGGGCGATGGCCGGGCCGCTCAAGCGGCTGCCCTCCAGCGCCGAAGAGACCGGCTGCACGGCGACCGTGGCGGCCAGGCGAGGGGTGCCGATGGGGGCGGCGGCCTCGCCGCGCTGCACGGCGGCAATGTCTTGCTCGCTGGGGTACAGGCCCGCGAGCCAGTAGTCGAACACCCGCCGCACAATCGGCGCGGCCGACTGCGCGCCGAAGCCAGCGTTTTCCACGATCACCGCCACGGCGATGCGGGGATCTTCCAGCGGCGCGAAAGCCACGTACAGCGCATGGTCGCGCAGATACTCGGCCAGCTTGGCGGCGTCGTAGCGCTCGTTCTGGCGGATGGAGACGGCCTGCGCCGTGCCGGTCTTGCCGCCGCTGCGGTACGGCGCGCCGACGAAGCTGCGCGTGGAGGTGCCTTCCTGCGTGACCGCGTACATCGCTTCGAGCACCACTTTGACGTGTTCGGGCTTGAGCGCCAACGGGGGCAACGGCTCGTGGTTCACCGCACGGGCTTCATGGGTCACGGGGTCGCGGATCTCGCGCACCACATGCGGCCTGTGGCGCTGGCCGCCGGAGGTCAACGTGGCCATGGCATGCGCCAATTGCAACATCGTGAAGCTGTTGTAGCCCTGGCCGATGCCCAACGAGATGGTCTCCCCGGCATACCAGCGTTGCTGCTCGGGCCGCCGGTAGGTGCGGCGCTTCCAATCGGTGGACGGCAGCACACCGCGCGCCTCGCCGGGCAAGTCGATGCCTGTGAGCTGGCCGAAGCCGAAGGGGGCCATTTGGTCGTGGATGAGGTCCACGCCCATTTCGTTGGCCAGGGTGTAGTAGTACACGTTGCTGGACTTGATGATCGAACGGCGCATATCCACCGGACCCAGCCCGGTATCGCCGTGGCTGCGGAAGCGGTGGTTGCCGAACACGAACACGCCGTTGTCCATGATCGTCTGGCTGGCCGTGCGGGTGCCGGTGTTGAGCGCGGCCAGCGCCATGAAAGGTTTGTAGGTCGAGCCTGGCGGATAGGTGCCACGCAGCGCACGGTTCAGCAGCGGCCGGTCGATCGATTCGTTCAGCGCGCGCCAGTTCTCCACGTCGATGCCTTCGACGAAGAGATTGGGGTCGAAGGTCGGTTTGCTCACCAGGGCCAACACCTCACCGCTGCCAGGGTCGATGGCCACCAGTGCGCCGCGCCGATCCCCGAAGAGCTGCTCGACCAAGGCTTGCAACTTGATGTCGATCGACAGCACCACGGTGTGGCCCGGTGTGGCCGGGCTGGAGCGCAGTCGGCGCACCGCGCGCCCGCCGGCGCTGGTCTCCACTTCCTCGAAGCCGGTGGTGCCGTGCAGCTCGCGCTCGTAGGCTTGCTCCACGCCGAGCTTGCCGATGTACTCGGTGCCGCGGTAGTTGGCCAGCTCCTCCTCGGGCCAGTCTTCCATGGCCTTTTTTTCGGCCTGGTTGATGCGGCCGATGTAGCCCACCACGTGGCTGCCCACGTCGCCCAGCGGATAGTGGCGGAACAGCCGCGCTTTGACCTCCACACCGGGGAAGCGGTAGCGCTGCGCCGCAAAGCGCGCCACTTCTTCATCGCTGAGCCGGGTGCGCACCGGCAGCGAATCCAGGCCCTTGGTTTCTTCCATCAGGCGCCGAAAGCGCCGGCGGTCGGCCGCACTGATGGTCACCAGCTCCGACAAGGCGTCGATCGTGGCGTCCAGGTCGTCCACTTTCGAGGGGGTGATTTCCAGCGTATAGGCGGCGTAATTGCGGGCCAGGACGATCCCATGGCGGTCCAGGATCAACCCGCGGTTGGGCGGGATCGGCAGCACGGCGATGCGGTTGTTCTCGGCCCGCGCGCTGAGCTCGTCGTGTTGGAGCACTTGCAAGTACACCAGCCGCGCCACCACCAGGCCAAAGCATGCCAGCACCATGGCGGCGGCAAACAACAGCCGGGCGCGAAAGCGCGACAGCTCGCGTTCGACGTCCTTCAGCTCGGTCATGTCTGGATCACAGCGGACGGTTCTCGTCCGGATCGGGCGCACGCCGCTGCGGCGCCAACAGCACCCAACTGGCCAGCGGCCATAGCGCGGCCTCCAGCACCGGAGCCAGCAGCAGCTCCCATCCCGGGAAGATGCCACCGGCGGCCAGCCGGATCAAGACGAGCGCCGCATGGGCGGTAAAAAACAGCGGCAGGATCTGCAGCGCTTGCTCCAGCAGCGAGAACCACAGCAAGCGGCGGTGGATGGTGATTGCGAAATAGCTCAACAGCGTGTAGGCCAAGGCATGCTGCCCCAGCAGCGCGCCTTCATGCACGTCCATGACCAGGCCGAAGACGAAGGCCGCCCCGATGCCGATGCGCCGCGGCTGATGCACGTTCCAGAACACCAGCGTCAGCGCCAGCCAGTCGGGCATCGCCAGGGAGCGCCCCAAGGGCAGCATGTTCAAGGCCAGGGCCACGGCCAGCGACGCCCAGATGAACACCGGGCTGGCCGGCAGCAAGAGTTGGTCGGATCCGCGCGGCATCATGGCTGAGACCTGCGTTCAGCGGCCGTTGGCGCTGCGGCGCTGCGAGCGCGGCAGGGCTTCGGAGGCGGGCTCCGGCGGTGGCGGCAATGCATGGCCCACGGGTTCGAGCACCAACACATGACGCGCACTGTCCAGTTGTCCGACCGGCTCCAGCAGGATGCGGGCGAAGGCGCTGTCGGCGCGGCGTTCGACGCGGCTGACCACGGCCACCGGCAAGCCCGCGGGATAGACGCCGTCCACGCCCGAGGTGGCCAGGGTGTCGCCCTCGCGCACATCCGCGTTGGTGGGCATGAAGCGCAACTCCAAGCCGGCGCGCTGGGGGTCGCCATAGGCCAGCCCGCGCACCTGGGTGCGGGTGTTGAGCACGGGAATGACGGCATCCTTGTCCACCAGCAGCGTCACCTCCGAGGTGAGCGGATACACCCGGGTCACTTGGCCGATCACCCCGGTGGGATCGATCACGGGCGAGCCCGGCACCACGCCTTGGGTGAGTCCGCGGTCGATCACCACTTTGCGGGTGTAAGGGTCGGGCCGGTCATAGAGCACCTCGGCCGCCAGCGTGCGGGTGGACACCGTGCTGCGCAGCTGCAGCAGCTCGCGCAGCCGGGCGTTTTCTTGTTCGAGCAGGTCCAGGCGGCTCAGACGCACGGCCTGATCGGCCAGCTGACGACGGGCCTGCGCTTCGGCGGCGCGCGCTGCGGCCAGCCCCTGCAGGTACTGGCCGGCGGCGCTGATGGCTTGGACCGGCATCAGCAAGACTTGTTGCACCGGATGCAGCGCCGTGGCGATGACCGCGCGCAAGGGCTCGGTGACGCTCAGCCGGCGGTCGGCCACCATCAGGAACAGGGCCAGCGCCGAAAAGACGATCAGCCGCGTGAAGGCCGACGGGCCTTGGCGGAAGAACGGCGGAGGGGTGCGGTCCAGCGTACCCAGGGGCATGGCGCGTGCGCAGGTCAGACACTCGGGGACGACGGCCGGCCCATCGGCGGCAGGGCCTTCATTCCGAGGTGAAGATCGAGCCCAGGCGCTCCATGCGTTCCAGGGCCGTGCCGCAGCCGCGCACCACGCAGGTCAGCGGGTCCTCGGCCACCAGCACCGGCAGGCCGGTTTCTTCGGCCAGCAGCCGATCCAAGTCGCGCAGCAAGGCGCCGCCGCCGGTGAGCATCATGCCGCGCTCGGCAATGTCGGCACCGAGTTCGGGCGGTGTTTGCTCCAGCGCGTTCTTCACCGAGGAGACGATCTGGTTGAGCGGATCGGTCAAGGCCTCCAGGATTTCGTTGGAGCTGATCGTGAAGCTGCGCGGCACCCCTTCGGAAAGATTGCGGCCCTTGACCTCCATTTCCTTGACCTCGGAGCCGGGAAAGGCCGAGCCGATTTCCTTCTTGATGGCCTCGGCCGTGGGCTCACCGATGAGCATGCCGTAGTTGCGGCGGATGTAGTTGATGATGGCCTCGTCGAACTTGTCGCCGCCCACGCGCACGCTGCCCTTGTAGACCATGCCGCCCAGGCTGATGACCCCCACCTCGGTGGTGCCGCCGCCGATGTCCACCACCATCGAGCCCGAGGCTTCCGACACCGGCAGCCCCGCACCGATGGCCGCGGCCATCGGCTCCTCGATCAGGTAGACCTCGGAAGCGCCGGCCCCCAGGGCCGATTCGCGGATGGCGCGGCGCTCGACCTGGGTGGAGCCGCAGGGCACGCAGATGATGATGCGTGGGCTGGGCTTCATCATCGAGCGCGGATGGACCATCTTGATGAACTGCTTGAGCATCTGCTCGGTGACGGTGAAGTCGGCGATCACCCCGTCCTTCATCGGCCGGATGGCCTCGATGTTGCCAGGCACCTTGCCCAGCATGGCCTTGGCTTCGGCACCCACGGCCTGGATGGTCTTCTTGCCGTTGGGGCCGCCTTCGTGGCGGATGGCCACCACCGAGGGCTCGTCCAGGACGATGCCCTTGCCGCGCACGTAGATCAGGGTGTTGGCCGTGCCCAGGTCGATGGCGAGGTCCGTCGAAAAATAGCGACGAATGGATTCAAACATGTGTCAGGGTTCCCGGGCGGCCGACCAGGCAGCCCTGGGCGGCCGCAGGCGTTGGTTTTGTATCGGGCCGCCCGCTGCGACGGTGGACCCGGCTTCTTGCACGAAACCGGCTCCGGATCCAGCGCTCGTTCGGGGGGAGAGCCCCGACGAAATCGCTGCGTCCAGGCCGGTTGTGGATAACCGAAGATAATACCCGAATGACCCTGCACCGATGCGTGCGGGACGCCCCAAACGCAAACGATTTCCCATGGCTTTGACACTTCAGGACGTGGGCCGCATCGCCCACCTGGCTCGGCTGGCGCTGAGCGAGGACGAGCAGGCCCAGATGCTCGAACAGCTCAACGGCTTTTTCGCCATCGTCGAACGCATGCGCGCGGTGGACACCACTGGCGTCGAACCCCTGTACACCCCGCTGTCGGCCGTGCAAGACGTGGTCTTGCGCTTGCGTGAGGACGTGGTGACCGAGACCGACCAGCGCGAGGCTCATCAGCGCAGCGCCCCGGCCGTCGAAGACGGGCTGTACCTCGTGCCCAAAGTCATCGAGTGAGGGCCCGATGAGCACCGAACTGCACCACTTGGGCGTGGCCGAACTGGCCCGCCGACTCCAGGCCAAGACCCTCTCCAGCGTCGAAATCACGAAACATCTGCTTGCGCGCGTTGCCGCCCACGAACAATTGGGCGCCTTCGTCTGCACCGACGAGGCCGTGGCGATGGCCCAGGCGCAGGCCGCCGACGCGCGTCGCGCCCGAGGCGAGACGGGCCCGCTGCTGGGCGTGCCGCTGGCGCACAAAGACATCTTCGTGACGGTCGACTTCCCCAGCACGGCGGCCTCCAAGATGCTCGAGGGCTACCGCAGCCCCTTCGATGCCACCGTCGTGGCGCGACTCAAACAGGCCGGCGCGGTCACGTTGGGCAAGCTCAATTGCGACGAGTTCGCCATGGGCGGCAGCAACGAGCATTCCGCCTTCGGCCCGGCGCGCAACCCCTGGAATCCGCAGCGCATTGCCGGAGGCTCCTCGGGCGGGTCGGCCGTGGCGGTGGCCGCGCGCTTGATTCCGGCGGCCACCGGCACCGACACCGGGGGCTCGGTGCGCCAGCCCGCGGCCTTGACCGGCATCACCGGCATCAAGCCCACCTATGGCCGCTGCTCGCGCTACGGCATGATCGCCTTTGCCTCCAGCCTGGATCAAGCCGGTGTGTTGGCACGCAGCGCCGAAGACTGCGCCTTGCTGCTGGGGGCCATGAGCGGCTTCGACGAGCGCGACGCCACTTCGGCGCAGCAGCCCGTGGAAGACTATGCTGCGGCCCTGCGCGCCGTGCGCGAAGGGGCCACGGCGGCCCAGCCGCTCAAGGGCTTGCGCATCGGCATGCCGCGCGAGTTCTTCGGCGAGGGCGTGGCCGCTGGCGTGCTTGCGGCGGTGCGCGCGGCGCTGGCCGAGTTCGAAAAGCTCGGTGCCACGCTGGTGGAGGTGAGCCTGCCGCGCACCGAGCTGTCCATCCCGGTCTACTACATCATCGCCCCGGCCGAGGCCAGCTCCAACCTCAGCCGCTATGACGGCGTGCGCTACGGGCACCGCGCCAAGCACTATGCCGACTTGCTCGACATGTACAAGAAAAGCCGCTCCGAAGGCTTCGGGGCCGAGGTCAAGCGCCGCATCATGATCGGCACGTATGTGCTCAGTCATGGTTACTACGATGCCTACTACCTGCAAGCCCAGAAGCTGCGTCGCATGATTGCCGAAGACTTCCAGGCGGCCTTTGCCCACTGCGACCTGATCGCCGGCCCGGTGTCGCCCACCGTGGCGCGCGCCTTGGGCAGCCAGACCGACCCGCTGCAGGAATATCTCGCCGACATCTTCACCTTGCCGGCCAGTCTGGCCGGCCTGCCGGGCATGAGCGTGCCGGCGGGCTTTGGCGAAGAGGGCCTGCCCGTGGGCTTGCAACTGATCGGCAACTACTGGAAGGAAAGCCAGCTGCTGCATGCCGCGCATGCCTTCCAACAAGCCACCGACTTTCACCTCCGTGCGCCGGAGGGCTGCTGAGATGACCCACACCGCATCCGAACTCGTGCGGGGCTACGAGGTGGTGATTGGCCTCGAGACGCACGTGCAACTGTCCACGCAATCGAAGATCTTTTCCGGCGCGAGCACCGCTTTCGGGGCCGCGCCCAACACCCAGGCCTGCGCGGTGGACCTGGCCCTGCCGGGCACGCTGCCGGTGCTCAACCGGGCCGCGGTCGAACGCGCCATCCGTTTCGGCCTGGCCGTCCAGGGCACGGTGGCGCCGCGCTCCATCTTTGCGCGCAAAAACTACTTCTACCCCGACCTGCCCAAGGGCTACCAGATCAGCCAATATGAAATTCCCGTGGTCCAGGGCGGGCAGATCGAGTTCTACGTGGGTGAGGTCAAGCACCGCGTGCGCCTGACCCGCGCCCATCTGGAAGAAGACGCCGGCAAGTCGCTGCACGAGGACTATCACGGCCACACCGGCATCGACCTCAACCGCGCCGGCACGCCGCTGTTGGAGATCGTCTCCGAGCCCGACATGCGTTCTTCGGCGCAGGCCGTGGGCTATGCCAAGGCCCTGCATGCGCTGGTGGTGTGGCTGGGCATTTGCGATGGCAACATGCAAGAAGGCAGCTTCCGTTGCGATGCCAACGTCTCGGTGCGCAAGCCTGGCCAGCCCCTGGGCACGCGCCGCGAGATCAAAAACCTCAACAGTTTTCGCTTCCTGCAGCAAGCCATCGACTACGAAGTCCACTGGCAGATCGACCAGCTCGAAGACGGCCTGCCCATCGAACAGGCCACCGTGCTGTTCAACCCCGACACCGGCCAGACGCGGGCCATGCGCAGCAAGGAAGACGCGCACGACTACCGCTACTTCCCCGACCCCGACCTGCCCCCGCTGGTGATCGCGCCCGAGTGGGTCGAGCAGGTGAAGGCCGACATGCCCGAGCTGCCCAGCGTGATGGCCGAGCGTTTTCAACGCGAAGACGGCCTGCCGGCCTACGACGCGACCATGATGACGCAAAGTCTCGCCCTGGCGCGCTACTACGAGGCCGCGCGCGATGCCTGTCAGCAACCCAAGCTCGTGGCCAATTGGCTGATGGGCGAGCTGTCGCGCCGGCTCAATGCCGAAGGCAAGGACATTGCCCAAGCGCCCGTGCCGCCGGCCACATTGGCGGCGCTCATCCTGCGCATCCAAGACGGCACCGTCTCCAACAACGGCGCCAAGCAAGTCTTCGAAGCACTCTGGAGCGGCGAAGGCAGCGATGTCGATGCCCTGATCGAGGCCAAAGGCCTCAAGCAGATGAACGACACCGGTGCGCTGGAAGCCATCGTCCAAGAGGTGCTGGCAGCCCACCCCAAGTCGGTGGAAGAATTCCGCGCCGGCAAGGAAAAAGCCTTCAATGCCTTGGTCGGGCAGGTCATGAAAGCCACCAAAGGCAAAGCCAATCCGGCCCAAGTCAACGAGTTGCTGCGGCAAAAACTCGGCGCTTGAGGCTCATCGCCGCAGCCAGCGCCGCCACCAGGGACGGCGGCGCAGCGCGGTGCTGGGGCCCACTGGGCCGGGGCGGCCGCCGAACAGGGCCTCGATGTCCAGCGACGAACGCCGCCCCAGGTCGGCGCGATGGGCAGCCAGCCAACGGTCGGCCGCGGCGCGGCCCAGCCCGAACAACTGTTCCAAAAATGCCGGATCGGTGTTGAGCTTGCTCGAGGCATTGAAGGGCGCCAGCCCCTCGTCGTCGGCCACCATGTGCAGGCGCAGGTCCTTGTGGTGCCGCGGGTCGAGCGCGTGCTCTCGCAGCAGCCGCGACACGAAGGCGATGGCGCGCAGCTCGGCGATCAGGCTGGCATTGAAGGTGATTTCGTTCACCCGGTCCATGATCTCCACACTGCGGGTGGGCGTGCCTTCGCGCCTCAGCGGGTTGATTCTCACCAGCAGGATGTCGAGCGCGTCGCTGCGGTCGATCAACGGATACAGCGCCGGGTTGCCGGTGTAGCCGCCGTCCCAGTAGGGCTGGCCGTCGATCTGCACCGCTTGGAACAAAAACGGCAGGCAGGCCGAGGCCAGCAGCGCATCGATGCTGAGGTCTTCGCCCGTGAACACGCGCGCCTGGCCGGTGTGCACCGAGGTGGCCGTCACGAACAGGCTCAGGCCCGGCACCCGGGCATGGGCGTGGCGCAGCGCGGCTTCGTCCACATGCCGGCGCACCACGTCGCGCAGCGGGTTGAGGTTGAGCGGGTTGAACTCGTACGGGCTGAAGCTGCGCCAGAAGCTGGTCACCCACTGGTAGTTGGGCAGCGCGTCGAAGTTGAAGCTGTTGTGCTGCGCCGCGGCCGCCTGCGTCAGCGAAAACGGCGAGAACACCTGGCCGCTGCGCCCCACGTCTTCCCAAAACGCCCGCAAGGCCGCCCGCGCACCCTCAGGCCCGCCGCGCACCAGCCCGGTGACCAGCACCGCACCATTCAAGGCCCCGGCACTGGTGCCGGAGATGCCCTGCACCACCAGGCCCTCGTCTTCCAGCAGCCGATCGAGCACCCCCCAGGTGAACGCGCCATGGGAGCCGCCGCCTTGCAGCGCGAGGTCGATCGGAAGACGAGGCGAGTGCATGGCAGCCCCCTAGGGTTTTCACGAAGTGTAGACCCGTGCGCTGGGGGCGGCGCCGAGCGCCGCCGGCCGCGTTGCGGTCTGTGGCCGCCGTGCACGGGGTGGGTGTTGGGGCCGCCCGATGGTCAGCTGAGCATGCCTCGGGAGGGGGGGCCAGGTGGGCGAGGTCGAGGCGGGCTAGTTCAACGCACCTGCGCCTAGCGTGCGATCCACCCGCTCGTGCAGCGCCGTCTGCAAGGCCACCAGCACGCCCTGGCGCATGGTCTCCAGCGCCATGCTGGCTGCCGGTGGACTCTGGCGCGCGGCCTGCTCGGGCAGCAGCGGCACATGCATGAAGCCGCCGCGTGCGTCGGGATGCCGCGTGGCCAGGGCATGCATCAGGCCGTAGAACACATGGTTGCACACGAAGGTGCCGGCCGTCTGTGACACCGAGGCGGGCAGGCCCGCAGCGCGCAGCTCGGCCACGATGGCCTTGATCGGCAGGGTGCTGAAGTAGGCGGCCGGGCCGCCGGGCACCACCGGCGTGTCGATGGGCTGGCGGCCGGCGTTGTCGGGGATGCGGGCGTCATCGATGTTGATCGCCACCCGCTCCAGGCTGAGGTCGGCACGACCGCCGGCCTGACCGAGCGCCAACACGAGGTCCGGCCGGTGCTGCTCGAGTGCGTGGTGCAGCCTGTCCAGCGCCTCACCGAAGACGCAGGGCAGCACCACGCCGGTGATCGGGGCCCCGTCCACGGACTGGCCGTGCAGCGCCTGGGCCAGCGCCTGCGAGGGGTTCAGGGCGTCGCCGTCGAAGGGCTCGAAGCCGGTGAGCAGGATGTTCATGGCGTGCGTCACTCGGTCATACTTGGTAGATTCGATGTTTGGGCAGGCCCCCGTGCGGGGGTGTTGCAGCGGTTGGGGAATCGCTTCGATCCGTCTCCTCTCGGCGGGCCTGCCACCCGTTCAGCCGACCGGTGCCCCCCAGCCGCCGCCGCCAGGGGTTTCGATCACGAAGACATCGCCTGCGCCCATCTCGGTGCTGCCGATGTGGGCCAGCACCTCCACCGTGCCGTCGCTGCGCTCGACCCGGTTGACGCCCAGCGCCCCGGGCTTTCCGCCGGCCAGTCCGAAGGCGGGCACGGTGCGGCCGTTGGACAGGATGGAGGCCGTCATCGGCTCCAAGAAGCGGATGCGGCGCACGCCGCCGTCACCGCCGCGCCAGCGGCCCGCCCCTCCCGAGCCGTGGCGGATCTCGTAGCTGTCCAAGCGCACCGGGTAGCGAAATTCCAGCACTTCCGGATCGGTCAGGCGCGAATTGGTCATATGGGTCTGGACCACGCTGGTGCCATCGAAGCCGCCGATCACGTCGCCATGCTCGTCGGTGTACACACCGGCGCCCGAGCCGCCCGAGATGGTTTCGTAGTACTGGTAGCGTTCGTTGCCGAAGGTGAAGTTGTTCATCGTGCACTGGCTGGCTGCCAGCACGCCCAGTGCGCCGTACAGCGCGTTGGTGATGCAGGTGGAGGTCTCGACGTTGCCGGCCACCACCGCAGCCGGTGGGTGGGGGTTGAGCATCGAGCCTTCCGGGATGATCACTCGCAGCGGCTTGAGGCAACCGGCATTGAGCGGGATGTCGTCATCCACCAGGGTGCGAAAGACATAGAGCACCGCGGCCATGCACACCGCTTTGGGCGCGTTGAAATTGTTGGGCAGTTGCGCAGAGGTGCCGGTGAAGTCGATCACCGCGCTGCGTTGGGCGCGATCGACGCGGATGGCCACTTGGATGCGTGCACCATTGTCCAGCGGCAGTGTGAATTGGCCGTCTTTGAGCGCGGTGATGACGCGGCGCACCGATTCCTCGGCATTGTCTTGCACATGGCCCATGTAGGCCTGCACCACGTCCAGGCCGAATTGCTCGACCATTTTGCGCAGCTCCTGCACGCCTTTTTCATTGGCGGCAATCTGGGCTTGCAGGTCGGCGAGGTTTTGCTGCGGGTTGCGCGCAGGGTAGGGGCCGCTGGACAGCAGGGCGAGGATGTCCTGCTCGCGCAGCACGCCGCCGTCGACGAGCTTGACGTTGTCGATCTGCACCCCTTCTTCTTCGATGCGGGTGGAAAAGGGGGGCATGGAGCCTGGCGTGATGCCGCCGATGTCGGCATGGTGGCCGCGCGAGCCGACGTAAAACAGCGGCCGCGCATGCCCGTCGAGGAACACCGGGGTGACCACGGTCACGTCGGGCAGGTGGGTGCCGCCGTGGTAGGGGTCGTTGAGCACATAGACGTCGCCGGCGCGCATGTCGGGGTTGCGCGCAATGACGGTCTTGATCGACTCGCTCATCGAGCCCAGGTGCACCGGCATGTGTGGCGCATTGGCAATGAGGTTGCCCGCCGCATCGAAGAGCGCGCAGGAAAAGTCCAGCCGCTCTTTGATGTTCACCGAGTAGGCGGTGTTTTGCAGCTGCAGGCCCATTTGCTCGGCGATGTTCATGAACAGGTTGTTGAACACCTCCAGCATCACCGGGTCCACCGTGGTGCCGATGGCTTTGCGCTGGGCGCGCGCCTGCACGCGTTCGAGCACCAGGTGGTCGTGGGCCGTCACGCGCGCCTGCCAGCCGGGCTCGACCACGGTGGTGGCATTGCGTTCGGCGATGATGGCCGGGCCGTCGATCACATGGCCGGGCCGGGTCTGCTCGCGCAGCACCAGCGAGGCCGGCCACCAGCGGCCGCCGCTGAACATCCGCACCTGCGCGGCCACCGGAGCCGGCGCTTCGGCGTGGACGCTGTGGCGCGGCTCGGCCGGGGCTGCGCCTGCGCCGACGGCTTCGACCGACACCGCCTCGACCACCAGGCCGCGGCCCTGCATCAGGAAGGCGAAGCGCTGACGATAGGCCGCCTCGAAGGCCGCCCGGATCTGCGCCACCGTGCCCAGCGGTACCGACAGCGCGGTGTCGGTGCCTTCATAGCGCACGCGCACGCGCGGCTCGATGTGCACGTGCCGGGCGCCCACGCCTTGGGCGAGCAGTTCCTCGCGTGCTTGCTGGGCCAGGGCGTCCACCTGGGCGGTCAAGGCGGGGAGTTCGGCCTCTTGCAGCGGGCGTTCCACGGCCGCCTCGCGCAGCACGCGCTGCTCGGCCAGGCCCATGCCGTAGGCCGAGAGCACCCCGGCCAGGGGGTGGATGAACACCCGCGTCATGCCCAGCGCATCGGCCACCAGGCAGGCATGCTGGCCGCCGGCACCGCCGAAGCATTGCAGGGTGTAGCCCGTGACGTCGTAGCCACGGGCCACCGAGATCTTCTTGATGGCATTGGCCATGCTGCCCACGGCGATGTCGATGAAACCTTCGGCCACTTCTTCGGGCGAACGCTTCACCCCCGTGGCGGCTTCGATGTCGGCGGCCATGGCGGTGAACTTCTGGACCACCACCTCGCGGTCCAGCGGCTGGTCGCCCGTGGGGCCGAACACCCGGGGAAAGTGCTCGGGCTGGATCTTGCCCAGCATCACGTTGGCGTCGGTCACGGTCAAGGGGCCACCGCGTCGATAGCAGGCCGGCCCCGGGTTGGCGCCGGCGCTGTGCGGCCCGACGCGCAGGCGCGCACCGTCGAAGCCCAGGATGGAGCCGCCGCCGGCGGCCACGGTGTGGATGCTCATCATCGGCGCACGCACGCGCACGCCGGCCACCTGCGTTTCGAAGGCGCGCTCGAACTCGCCGGCATAGTGCGACACGTCGGTGGAGGTGCCGCCCATGTCGAAGCCGATCACCCGATCGAAGCCGGCCCACTCGGCCGTGCGCGCCATGCCCACGATGCCGCCGGCGGGGCCCGACAAGATGGCGTCTTTGCCCTGGAAGCGGTCGGCTTGCGTGAGGCCGCCGCTGGACTGCATGAAATACAGCGGCACGCCGGGCATCTCGGCGGCGATTTGCTCGACATACCGGCGCAGGATGGGCGACAGATAGGCATCCACCACGGTGGTGTCGCCGCGCGAGATGAATTTCATCAGCGGGCTGACCTCGTGCGACACCGACACCTGCGCAAAGCCGATCTGTCGGGCCAATGCAGCGGCGGCTCGTTCGTGTTGGGTGTGGCGCCAACCGTGCATGAAGACGATCGCGCAGGCGCGCAGCCCGTCGGCATAGGCGGCCTCCAAAGCCGCGCGCAAGGCGCCGACGTCGAGCGCTTGGATCACTTGGCCGTCGGCGCTCATGCGCTCCTCGGCTTCGATCACGCGCTCGTACAAGAGTTCGGGCAGCACGATGTGACGGTCGAACAGCCGCGGCCGGTTCTGGTAGGCGATGCGCAAGGCATCGCGAAAGCCGCGCGTGGTCACCAGCAGCGTGCGCTCGCCCTTGCGTTCCAAGAGCGCATTGGTGGCCACCGTGGTGCCCATCTTGACGCATTCGACGCGGTCCGGCGTGATGAGGGCATCGGGGGGCAAGTCCAGCAGCTGGCGAATGCCGGCCACGGCCGCATCGCGGTACTGCTCGGGGTTGTCCGACAGCAGCTTGGCCGTGGTGATGGATCCGTCCGGGCGCCGCGCCACGATGTCGGTGAAGGTGCCGCCGCGGTCGATCCAGAACTGCCAACGCTCGGTGGTCGTGTTCATGGGCAGCTCCTCGAGGTTCACAGCGAAGCGGCCGCGCGTGCGGCCTGATCGTACACACCGGACAGGACACGCAACAGCCGGGCCAGCTCGCCGATTTCATGGTTGAGCGCCTCGTTGGCATTCAAGGCGCTGATCAAGCAGGCCTCGCGAATGTCGCGGTAGCGCTCCACATAGCGCCGGCCGGTCTCGGTGGTGGCGTAGGTGACGTCTTTGCCATTGCGGCTGGATTGCACCACGCCGAGGTTTTGCAGTTTTTTCAAGGAGTAGTTGATGAGGTGCGTGTCCTCGACGTTCATGATGAAGCAGATGTCCGACAGGCGCTTGTCGCGTGCGCGGTGATTGACATGGTGCAGCACCAACACGTCCAGCGGCGTGAGCTCGCGCAGACCGGCCGCGGCCATGCAGTGCACGATCCAGCGCGAGAAGGCGTTGTGAGAGACGATGAGCCCGAACTCGAATTCGCTCAGTTCGCTGCTGCGCGGTGAGACCAAATGGGCCGACGAGACGATGGGGCGCCGCGCCTCGGGCGCGGCACTGGCGGGGGTGAGGGGCGCGGACTTGCGGCGCGGCATGGTGATCCTCCTGGGGCACGGGGCGCACCAAGATCGACCACGGGGGCTTCACTGGGCGCAGGCCGATGGGTTGACTGTACGCCAATGTACGACAGTCATCGACGTTTTATCGATAAATTGTCGACATGACGGGAAAACACCGATCCCGAATCGACGGCAACCCACTACATTGGGGGCACGCCCTGGCCCCGTTCTTGCGTGACCAGCCTGCCCGGCGGCCGCTTGCGGCCGCTTTCGACCGGATTGGAGGTTCTCATGCTCAAGCCATCTCTCGTTGCTGCTGCACTGGTGGGGTTTGCCGCCAGCGTCTTTGCGCAGACCAAGTGGGACCTGCCCACCGCCTACCCCGCCAGCAACTTCCATAGCCAGAACATCGCCCAGTTCGCCAAGGAGGTGGGCGATGCCAGCGGGGGCAAGCTGTCCATCACCGTGCACCCGGGCGCCTCGTTGTTCAAGGCGCCGGAGATCAAGCGGGCGGTGCAGGGCAATCAGGCGCAGGCTGGCGAGATCTTGTTGGTGAACTTCCAGAACGAGTGGCAGCCTTTCGGCCTGGATGGCATCCCGTTCTTGGCCGACAGTTATGCGGCGGCTCGCAAGCTGTATGCCGCGCAAAAGCCGGCGTTGGAGAAGAAGCTCGCCGAACAGGGCCTGATGCTGCTCTTTTCGGTGCCCTGGCCGCCGCAAGGCATCTACAGCAAAAAGCCGCTGAATGCCGCGGCCGACCTCAAGGGCAGCAAGTGGCGCGCCTACAGCCCGGCCACCTCGCGCATTGCCGAGCTGGTGGGCGCACAGCCCGTCACGGTGCAAGCCGCCGAGCTCTCGCAGGCCTTGGCCACCGGCGTGGTCGAGTCGATGATGACCTCGGGCGCCACCGGGGTGGACAGCAAACTCTTCGAGCACCTGAAGTATTACTACGACACGCAGGCCTGGTTGCCGAAGAACGCCGTGATTGCGAACAAACGGGCCTTCGAGGCTCTGGACAAGGCCACGCAGGAGGCGGTGCTCAAGGCGGCGGCTGCGGCCGAAGAACGCGGCTGGGCGGCCAGCCAGCGCGTCAATACCGACACGTTGGCCACGCTCAAGGCCCAAGGCATGACGGTGCAGCCGCCGTCGGCGCAATTGAAGGCGGACTTGCAGAAAGTGGGTGAGGTGCTGCTCAAGGAGTGGCTGGACAAGGCGGGCCCAGAGGGCCAGGCGATCGTGGACGCCTACAAGAAAATGTGATGCGTCGCGTCCTCGATGCGCTTTATGACGGCGCGGCGGCGCTGGCGGCGCTGTGCATGATCGGCACCTTGGCCATGGTCTTGGGCAGCGTGATCGACCGCTTCCACACGCTGCCGCTGCGTGGCATGGATGCCTATGCCGGGTATTTCATGGCCGCGGCGGCCTTTTTGGCGCTGGCCCACACGCTCAAGTGCGGCGAGCACATCCGTGTGACCCTGGTGCTCCATGCGCTGGGCCCGCAGGGCCGGCGGGCGCTGGAGCTGTGGAGCCTGTCGGTCGCCGTGGGCCTGTCCGGGCTCTTCGCGTTCTACAGCGCGCGCCTGGTGTGGCAGTCGCATGCCTTCCACGACATCTCCACGGGCATCGACGCCACGCCGCTGTGGATTCCGCAACTGGCCATGGCCATCGGCACGCTGCTGCTGTTCGTCGCATTCGTCGATGAATGGTGGCTGGCCGTGCGCGGGCGGGGGTCGCAGCAGCGTGAAGCGGGGTTGTGATGAACGACGTGCTGATCACCACCTTGTTGGTGCTGAGCCTCTTTGCCCTGCTGGGCACGGGCGTGTGGATTGGCCTGACGCTCACCGGGGTGGCCTGGATCGGCATGCAGCTGTTCAGCGCGCGCCCAGCCGGCGATGCGATGGCGCTGACCATCTGGGGCTCGGCCTCGAGCTGGACGCTCACGGCCTTGCCGCTGTTCGTGTGGATGGGCGAAATCCTGTTCCGCACGCGGCTGTCCGAAGACATGTTCAAGGGGCTGGCGCCTTGGATGAACCGCCTGCCCGGCCGCTTGCTGCACACCAACATCCTGGGCTGCACCCTCTTTGCGGCGGTGTCGGGTTCGTCGGCGGCCACCTGCGCCACGGTGGGCAAGATGGCGTTGCCAGAGCTGCAGCGTCGTGGTTATCCGCAGGGCATCGTCGTGGGCTCGCTGGCTGGGGCCGGCACCTTGGGCCTGCTGATTCCGCCGTCGCTGATCATGATCGTCTACGGCGTGACGGCCGACGTGTCGATCGCGCGGCTGTTTGCCGCCGGGGTCTTTCCCGGCCTGCTGGTGGCCGGGTTGTTGATGCTGTACGTGATGGTGTGGTCCGCATTCCATCGCGATCAGATCCCCGCGGCCGAGCCGGGACTGTCCCTGCGGGACAAGCTCAAAGCCTCGCGCAGCCTGATCCCGGTGGTGCTGCTGATCCTGGCGGTGCTGGGTTCCATCTACACCGGCATCGCCACGGCCACCGAGGCGGCGGCGCTGGGCGTGGTGGGCGCGCTGGTGCTGTCGGCCGCGCAAGGCTCGCTGAGCTGGGAGACCTTTCGCGCTTCCTTGATGGGCGCCACGCGCCTGTACTGCATGATCGCCCTCATTCTCGCGGGCGCGGCCTTCCTGACGCTGTCGATGGGCTACATCGGCCTGCCGCGTCACCTGGCCGAATGGATCGGCACGCTGGGCCTGTCGCCCTTGGCGCTGCTGGTGGCCTTGATGGTGTTCTACATCCTGTTGGGCTGCTTTCTCGATGGCATCTCGATGATCGTGCTGACCATGGGCGTGGTGCTGCCCATCGTGCAGGCTGCCGGCATCGACCTGCTGTGGTTTGGCGTGTTTCTCGTCATCGTGGTGGAGATCGCCCAGATCACGCCACCGGTGGGCTTCAATCTTTTCGTGCTGCAGGGCATGACCGGCCGAGAGCTGCCGTGGATCGCGCGTCAGGCCGCGCCGATGTTCGTGCTGATGATCGTTGCACTGGCCGTGATCTACCTGGTGCCCGAGATCGTCACCTGGTTGCCGCAGCGGGTGATGGGGCGCTGAGCGCGACGGGACTCTCACAGTCCCAACAAAGCGCGCACGCGCAGCTGCTCTGTCGCGTCGAAGTGGCTGGCGATCCAAGCCTCGATGGCGTCGCGGCGTTGGGGCTCGGACAGGTGGGCAGCCTGCCGTAGGGCCTGCAGCTGCTGGCGCGCCTGGTCCAGCCGGGCTTGCCACTGGGCCTGGGCCTCGTCTTCGGCGCGCAGACGTTCGGCGGCTTCGAGGCCAAACTGCTCGATGCGCCGGCGGTGCAGCTCTTCGGCGCTGAACTGGGGGTCCGGGTGCAGCAGCGGCGATGGGGCCTCCGAGAGGTCGCGCGAGCTTGCAGGCGTGTTGGGAGGCGTGTTAGCCTCCAGGCGTCGCCGCAGGGCTTCTTCCTCGTCGCGAAAGAAGGCCTCGGCCCACACCGGGCCTAGGATGTCGCGGCGTGCGCGCTGACGTTCGGCCAAGGCTTGGGCCCAGCTGTGGGGGTCGCCCCAGCGGGCCGCGCTGGCATGGGGCCGCTCCAGCAAGGCGATGTAGCGGTCCCACACGGCCAAGATCTCGGCGCTGGCGTGTGGCCCCACGTCGCGCAAGGTGCGGTCGCGCAGCCAGGCGGTGAGCTCGTCCAGATTGACTTCGCCCAGTGTGGTGAGCAATTGATCGAAGCGCCGGCGCAAGGCGAGGCTGGGCTGCAACCGGCCGGCCGCATCGACGCTCCAGTCGCCGTCGAGGGCGGCCTCGCGCAGCGAGCCGTCGACGAAGAGCGCCTGCTCGACATCGGCCACCGAGCGCGACAGCGCCGGCCCGAGGCTGCGCAAAGGCGAGGGGGCCGCCCCCATCAGGCTGAAGCCTTCGGTGCGGCCCAGCGGTGCGGTGGCTGGCTGGGCCAGCGGCGGTGCTTCGTCTTGCGCGTAGCTCCAGGTCAGGACCACGGCCACCGCGACGGTGGCCAGCGTCAGGGCCAAGGCACCCTTGCCCATCTCACCTTCTCACAAACCGGCTTGCTTGAGCCGGTTGGCATGGGTGCGATAGAAAGCCACCGGGTCCGGGGTGAACAGTCCGCGCAGGCCGAAGGCTTGGTTGACTTCGTCGAGATGGTTCCAGGGATAGTTGTCGCGCAGCACCATGCCCCAACGCGAGGCGCAGCGCCCGACCAGGCCATCGTTGTCTTGGCCGCGGAAGGCCAGCGAGGTCAAGCCCAAAAAGCCATCGCTCGGGTCCAGCACATTGGTCAACACCGAGCTGCCGCTGGCCGAGTAGTAGCGCACGCCGTTGACGCTGGAGGGGCCTTGGCCGCAATAGCTCGTGGGCCGGCCTTGCGGAAAGCGTTGATTGAAGGCCGCGCTGCCTTGCGTGGTCAGCGAGATCATCGCGGCTTCGGAGTTTTGCGGCAGCCCGGGGGCGCCGGACAAGAGGCTGATCACGCTGGCAAATCCGTTGACCAAGGCGGCCACCGTGGCGGTGGTGCCGGTCACGCCGGTGCCGGTTTGGATGGCGTCGGCCACCGGGCTGCCCAGGTGCGGCGTGCCCATCGTGGTGACCGAAGCCACCAGCTCCGGCGCCACGGCCGCCACGTAGCGAATGGTATGGCCGCCATGGCTGTGGCCGATGAGATTGAACTTCTGGTGCCCGTATGCCGCTTTGAGGCGACGCAGCTCGGCCAGCAGTTGCTCACCCCGCACCTCGCTGGCGTTGGCGGCCGACTGCTGGGTCACGTAGACCTTGGCACCGCCGGCGCGCAGCGCCGAGGGGATGCCGTACCAGTAGTCGATCGGCCCGACCGCATCGAAGCCGAACAGGCCGTGCACCAGCACGATGGGGTAACGGGTTTGGGTGTAGGTGTCGGCCTGCGCCGACAGGGGCAGTGCGGCGGCGCAGCCCAGACAAGCCACGGCCAGCGCACTTTGGTGCAAACGTCGTTTCACGGGGTGTCTCCTCGGTGATGGGGTCCACGCTCGACTGCGGCGGCCGGCCCGCGCAGGGCTGGCCGTGGCGTGGTGGCTGCATTAAAGAACGGCCGTTCTTTTTTGCACACCCGTGTTTTCCCCAGAGTCTCCCTTCCTGGGGCGCAGCACACGGTTCAGTGCAAGGCCCGCTGCGGCGGGGGGGCCGTGGAGGGGGGGCGGCTCATCCGGCCACAAGGCTTCGCGTGCCACCGGAAAGCGCACCGTCACGCGCGTGCCGCGGGCCTCGGCAGCGGCGGGGCGCGCATCCTCGATCGACACCTCGGCCCCATGCTGCTGGGCGATTTCCCGCACGATGGCCAGGCCCAGGCCGCTGCCGTCCACCTCGGTGCCCAGGGCCCGGTAAAAGGGCTGGAACACCAGTTCGCGCTCATTCTCGGGAATGCCAGGGCCGGAATCTTCCACCTGCAGCACCACCACTTGGCCGAAAGGGTCGTGCAGCACGCGCACGGTGACCGTGCCGCCCGGCGGGGTGTAGAGCAAGGCATTGTCCACCAGGTTGCGCACCAGCTCTTTGATGAGCAGCGGATTACCGCGCAGCAGCGAGCGGCCCGCCGGCCCCAGGCCGCGAGGGGGACCCTCATAACCCAGGTCGATGCGCTTGTCCATCGCGCGTGGCACGAAGTCGCGCACCACCTCGGTGACGATCTCGCCCAATGGCACTTCGTGGCGGCGCGGACTTTGGCCTTGGTTTTCCGCGCGCGCCAGCGCCAACAGCTGGTTGACCATGTGCGCGGCGCGTTGGCTGGAGCGCGCAATCTGGCGCAGCGAGCGCTTGAGCTCCTGCGGGTCGCGTTGTCCGGCGTCGATCTCGCGCTGGGCGAGTTCGGCCTGCATGCGCAGTCCGGCCAATGGCGTCTTGAGTTGGTGGGCCGCGTCGGCCAGGAAATGCTTTTGCGTTTTGATGGATTGGTCCAGGCGTGCCAGCAAGTCGTTGATCGAGCGCACCAAGGGGGCCACTTCCTCGGGAGCGTCGTGCTCGTCGATGGGGCTGAGGTCGTCGCTTTGGCGGCGCCGGATGCGCTGCTGCAGTTCCGACAGCGGCGCGATGCCGCGCGACAGAGCCAGCCACACCAGCACCACCGCCAGCGGCAGGATCACGAATTGCGGCAGGATCACGCCCTTGATGATCTCGGTGGCCAGGTGCGAGCGCTTGTTCAGTGTTTCGGCCACTTGCACCAGCGCATGCTGGCCTTCGTCGGCCCCATCGACCTCCACCCAGACATAGGCCACGCGGATGGGCACATTGTCGATGGCATCGGAGCGCAGTTTGACCGTGCCGGGCTCATGCGGCTCCTCGGCCACCGGCACCGGCAGGCTGTGGTCGCCGCTGACGAATTCGCCGCGCACGCCCAGCACTTGGAAGTAGATGTCATCGGCATTGTCGGCCTTGAGAAACTCCGAGATCGTCGGCGGCAACTGAAAGATCACCTCGTTGTGCGAGACGGCCACCTGCTGAGCCAGATTGCGCGCCGTCTCGGTCAGCGCACGATCAAAAGGCCGGTTGGCGATGTTCTCGGCCACCACCCAGGTCAGGCCCACGCTCATGGGCCACAGCAACAACAGCGGCGCGAGCATCCAGTCCAGGATCTCGCCAAAGAGCGAACGCTGTTCGCGGGCCAAGGTGGGACGCCTGTGTCGTGCTGCGTTACTGCGGGATCTTCTCGAGGCAGTAGCCCAGTCCGCGCACGGTGGCGATGCGGATGGGGCCTTGCTCGATCTTCTTGCGCAGTCGGTGGATGTAAACCTCGATGGCGTTGTTGCTCACCTCGTCGCCCCATTCGCACAGGCGCTCGACGAGCTGATCCTTGCTCACCAGGCGGCCCGTGCGTTGCAGCAAGATTTCCAGCAGGCTGAGCTCGCGCGCCGACAGCTCGATCATTTGGTCGTTGATGTAGGCCACCCGCCCGGTTTGGTCGAACGTCAGGGGCCCATGCTTGATCAGCGCGGAGGCCGCACCCAGACCGCGGCGCGTGAGCGCTCGCACCCTCGCTTCGAGCTCCTGCAACGAAAACGGCTTGGCCATGTAATCGTCGGCCCCGAGGTCCAGACCCTTGACGCGCTCTTCCACGCTGTCGGCCGCGGTGAGGATGAGCACCGGGGTGGTGCTGCCGCGCGAGCGCAGCCGACGCAAGACTTCCAAGCCGTGCAGCTTGGGCAGGCCCAGATCGAGGATGACGAGGTCGAATTCGTGCGAGGTCAGTGCCGCGTCGGCCTCGGTGCCCGAGCCGACTTGATCGACCGCATAGCCCGAGCCACGCAGCGAGCGCAGCAGGCCATCGGCCAGCACTTGATCGTCTTCCGCGATCAGGATGCGCATGGCTGTCTCCTCACGATGTGAGCGACCGATTTTAGGCCAGCCCCCTCACATCAGGCTGACGGCCAGCCGCCCGCATAGGCCTCCAGCCCCAGCTTGACGACCGTGGCCACGTCCTCGCCCACTTCGGCGCGGAACTCGGCCTCGGCCTGGGCCACGGCGCGCCGGAAGGCCTCCAGCCAGGCCAGGCCGTTGGGGGTGAAGCGCACGAGCCGGGCACGGGCATCGCGCGGGTCGGCCTCGCGCACCACCAGGCCCCAGGCCTCGCATTGGTCCACCAGGTCGCCCATGGCCTGCTTGCTCATGCCGGCCTGGGCCGCCAGCTCGGTCAAGCGCGACCCCTCCAGCGCCAGGTGGCGGGTGATGTGGATGTGCGCGGCCGTCACCTGCTGGCGCGCCGCCAGGTGGGCCAAGGCCAGCGGCACGTCCACGTCGCGGGCCATCAACGCCAGCACCCGGGCGTCGAAGCGGCGCATCGCATGGCCGAGCAGGCGGCCCAGGTGAGTCTGGCGCCAAGTGTCGTTGGGCCGTGAGGAGGACATGCCTAGATAGTAAGGCAAACTGACCAAAAAATCTGTTTACGCGAGAGTACGGGTGGCACAAAATACTGTGCATGCATCCAGCCTGTGCATCGGAACAGGCGCATGAGACCCCATCAGCCAACCCTCGAGGAGAGATTCGTGGACGCACCCGTCAAGGCCCTGAACACTGAAAAAGCCAAAGCCCTGCAAGCCGCGCTGGCCCAGATCGAAAAGCAGTTTGGCAAGGGCTCGATCATGCGCCTGGGCGAGGGCGAGGCCGTCGAGGACATCCAAGTGGTCTCCACCGGCTCGCTGGGCCTGGACATCGCCCTGGGCGTGGGCGGTCTGCCCCGTGGCCGCGTCATCGAGATCTACGGCCCGGAATCCTCGGGCAAGACCACGCTCACGCTGCAGGTGGTGGCGCAGATGCAAAAGCAAGGCGGCGTGTGCGCCTTCATCGACGCCGAACACGCGCTGGACGTGCAGTACGCGCAAAAGCTGGGCGTGAACCTGCAGGACCTGCTCATCAGCCAGCCCGACACGGGTGAGCAGGCGCTGGAAATCGTCGATGCGCTGGTGCGTTCGGGCTCGGTCGATCTCGTCATCGTCGATTCGGTGGCCGCGCTGACCCCCAAGGCCGAGATCGAAGGCGAGATGGGCGATGCCTTGCCGGGCCTGCAAGCCCGTCTGATGAGCCAGGCCTTGCGCAAGCTCACCGCCACGATCAAGAAGACCAACTGCATGGTCATCTTCATCAACCAGATCCGCATGAAGATCGGCGTGATGTTCGGCTCGCCCGAGACCACCACTGGCGGCAATGCGCTCAAGTTCTACGCCTCGGTGCGCTTGGACATCCGCCGCGTGGGCTCGATCAAAAAAGGCGAGGAAGTCATCGGCAGCGAAACCAAGGTCAAGGTCGTCAAGAACAAGGTCTCGCCCCCGTTCAAGACCGCGGAGTTCGACATCCTGTACGGCGAAGGCATCTCGCGCGAAGGCGAGATCCTCGACCTGGGGGTGGCCACCCGGGTGCTGGAAAAATCCGGGGCCTGGTATGCCTACAACGGCGAGAAGATCGGCCAGGGCAAGGACAACGCCCGTGAATTCCTGAAAGAAAACCCCGATCTGGCCTTCGAGATCGAAAACAAAGTGCGCGAGGCCCTGGGGGTGCCGTTGCTGGCCGGGGCCGCCGCGCCTGCGGCCGATGTGCCGGCCAAGCCCACGGCCAAGGGCAAAGCCCGCGCCGCCAAAGACCCGGCCGAAGACCTGACGGAAGAATGAGGCCGCGCGGCCCGCGCGCTGCCATGGGCATGCCTCCCCTGTCCTTGAAGGGTCGGGCCCTGAAGTATCTGGCGCGGCGTGAACACTCGCGCCTGGAGCTGGCCCGCAAGCTGGCGCCGCATGCCCAAAGCCCCGACGAGGTCGAAGCCGTGCTCGATGCCCTGCAGGCCGCAGGCTGGCTGAGCCCCGCACGTTTCGTCGAATCGGTGGTGCACCGCAAAGCCGCCCGCTTCGGAACGGCGCGCATCCGGCAAGAGCTGCAAGGCCATGGACTCAGCGGCGAGGCGGTCACCGAGGTCTTGCAAGCCCTGAGCGCCACCGAATTCGAGCGCGCCCGGGCCGTCTGGGCGCGCCGCTTTGGCGGTGAAGCGGCCCTCGATCCGGCCGAACGTGCGCGCCAGATGCGCTTCCTGGCTGCCCGAGGCTTCAGCCCCGAGGTCATCCGCCGCGTGGTGCGTGGCGACGGTTGACCCAAGACCGGTGGCGCACGCCGCTGGCCCCCGACAGCGATGGCGCGTGCAGAGCCGCAGCCAGCGGCGGCCTGGCCCTCAGCGTGTAGCCTCTTCTTTGCGCCGTTGCAGCCATTCGGCCTCGATGTCGCGCAGGCGCACGTCGATCACCGAGGCCTCGATGAATTCGGCGGCGCCTTCGGCGGCACGGCTCAGCCGCTGGGCGGCGCGCAGGCGGTCGATGGCGCCTTGCAGGTCGCCCAGCAGGTAGCGCGCCTCGGCCTGGGCGCGAATGCTGCGCAGCGGCTGCCCGAGGCGCTCCCAGGCTTGTCCGAGCAATTCCCAGGCGCGATGGTCGCGCGGATGCAAGGTGGCCCAGGTCTGGAGGTCTTCGGCGGCATGTCGCCATGCGCTGGCTTCGGCCTGGCCGTCGGCCAAGACGGCTTGCGCCATCAGCAGCTCGCTGGCGCGCGAGCCGTCGCCACGGTAGGCGGCCAGGGCGGCTTGGGCTTGGGCGGCTTGGCCTCGAGTCAGGGCCAGATCGGCCTGGATGAGGGCGAGCGCTCGGCTGGCGCGGGCGTCTCCTTGCACCAAGGGGGCGGCGCGTTGGAGCGCGGCTTGCATGCGTGGCCAGTCGCGCAGCGCGGCGGCGGCATGGGCTTCGGTGCTGGCTTGCAGGAGCGCGGCCGGGCGTTCGGGCGAGCTGGCGTTTTGCGCGCTCAGCCAGTTGCGCGCGGCGTCGGGGCGCGGGTCCATCAGCACACGCGCACGGCCTTGCATCAGGGCGTGTTCCAGTGTGGGCGCCGGCGGCGTGCGCCCTTGCAGCCCGGTGCGGGTGCGGGCTTCGCCGATACGTTCGCTGGTCAGCGGGTGGCTGCGCAGATAGGGGAAGGCATTGTCGTCGTTCAGACGCGAGACTTGCTGCAGCTGCTCGAACATGCTGGGCATGCCCAGCACCGAAAAGCCCGCCCCTTCGAGCAGCCCCAAACCGATGCGGTCGGCCTCGCGTTCCATGTCGCGCGAGAAGTTGAGCTGGCCTTGAACGGCGGCGGCTTGCCCGCCGGTGATCAGCGCATTGGCCGCATCCGGGCTGCGGCTGGCGGCCATGACGCCCAGGATCATCGAGGCGATGGCCAGCATGGACTGTTGGCGCTGCTGCGTCAGCCCCCGGGCGATGTGGCGCTGCGTGACATGGGCCAGTTCGTGCGCGAGCACCGAGGCGAGTTCGTCGGCGGTGGTGGTCATGCCGATGAGGCCCAGGTGCACGCCGACGTAGCCGCCGGGCAAGGCGAAGGCGTTGACCGTCCGGTCGCGCACCAGAAAGGCTTCCCAGGCAAAGCGGTCGGACAGCTCGGCGGAGAGGTCGCCGCGTGCTCGGGCGGCCGACAACAGGGGACGCCACAGCCGCAGCAGGTAGTCTTGCAGCACCAGATCGTCGGCATAGGCCGGATCGCGGCGGATCACTTGCATGATGCGGTCGCCGAGCTGGCGTTCGGCCATCGGGCCGAACTCGGCCGAAACCGTGTCGCCCAACGCAGGCAGGGCCGTGGAGGCTTGGGCCGCGCAGGGCGGGGTGGCCGAGGGGGCCAGGCCACTGAGGCCGCAGGCCAAGATCAGGCCCACCAGGCGGTGTCGAAGATGTGAAGGGCGGGGCATGGAGCAGACCATACCAGGACGCAAGGCCCGGTTCGTGGCAGAAAGCTCCATTGGAAACCGCTGGCGCCCCGAGGTTCGGTGTCTTTACACACTGGAAACACTTGCGGCGCGCCTCGCTATCATGCGTGGTTCATGAAGCCATCCATTCCAAATCCTGCGCCCGCAGGGTTGACGCATTTCGACGCGCAAGGTCAGGCCCACATGGTCGATGTGTCGGCCAAAGACGTGACGCACCGTGTGGCGGTGGCCGAAGGCCACATCGAGATGCAGCCGGCCACCTTGCAGATGATCGTGGCCGGCACCGCGAAAAAGGGGGACGTGCTGGGCATCGCCCGCGTCGCCGCCATCCAGGGCGCCAAGCGCACGGCCGACCTGATCCCCTTGTGTCACCCGCTGCCGCTCACGCGGGTGGCGGTGGACTTCGAGGTGGAGGCCGCGGCTTGCCGGGTGCGCTGCCGCGCCCAGGTGGAGACCCTGGGGCGCACCGGCGTGGAAATGGAGGCGCTGACCGCCGTGCAGGTGGGCCTGCTGACGATCTACGACATGTGCAAGGCCGTGGACCGCGGCATGACCCTGGGCGGCATTCGTCTGCTGGAAAAGCGCGGAGGCAAATCTGGGGCCTACGTGGCGCCGCCGCGGTGAGTCGGCAACGCTCAGCTGGGTTTGGCCAGTCCGAGCTTGTCGATCAAGGCTTTTTCCTTGGCGAAGGTCTCCTCGGCAAAACGAGCGTACTGGGCGGAGTTCATGTACATCAGCTCCTGGTCGTACTTGGCCAGGGCTTCGACATGGTTGGGCATTTCCATCGCTTGCTTGAAGGCGTCGTGCAAGGTCTTGACCAGTGCCGGGTCCATGCCTTTGGGCGCGCCGATGCCATAGGGTGAGGCTTGCACGATGCCCAGGCCCAGCTCCATGAGCGTGGGCACATCGGGGAAACGCTTGAGCCGTTTGGCGCCCCAGGTGTTGAGCAGGCGCAGTTTGCCGGCTTCCACATGCGGGGCAAAGCCGGTGGAGTCGGCCGCGGCCATCAGCTGGCCGCCCAGCAGGTCTTGCATCAGCGGGGCGCTGCCGCGGTAGGGGATGTGGTTCAGTTGCAGGCCCAGCTTTTGGGCGATCTCCTCCATGGTCAGGTGTGGGCTGGTGAGCACACCGGTCGAGCCATAGCTGAGCTTGCCGGGGTTGGCGCGGGCATAGGCGACGAAGTCTTTCCAGTCCTTCAAGGGCGAGTCGGCCGGCACCACCACGCCAAAGGCATAGCCCGTGACGCAAAGGATGTAGGTGATGTCTTTCACCGGATCCCAGTTGATCTTGGTGGTATAGGGCAGACGGAAGACGCCCAGCGGGATTTGGGCCAGGGTGTAGCCGTCGGGTTTGGCGGATTGCAGCGCCTGTGCCGGCAGGGTGCCGCCGGCGCCGGATCGGTTCTCGATCACCACCGGCTGGCCGAGGATCTTGGAGGCATTGTCTGCCAGGACGCGCATCGTGACGTCGGTGGGGCCGCCGGCTGGGAAGGCGATCATCAGCGTGATCGGCCGGCTCGGGAACGCCTGGGCTCGCACCCAGGGAGCCACGCCCAGGGCCACGGCCGATCCGCCCAGGGCTTGCAGGAGGTGTCGACGCTTCATGGTGCTTCCTCGAAAACCAGTGGCATCGAGGATGGCACCCCGATCCTCGGCCAACCACCCGGATTTGTCCTGAACATCTGTCGCGCAGGGGTCAGGGTCGGCGGTCGAGTTCCGATCTGCAGTTCACAGGCGGGTGGACATCACGGATTGCACCTCGCGCGCCACTTGCATCAAGGCCGCTTCGTCCAGCGGCGCGAGCGCGGCCACTGCCGGCACGGCCGCTTCGAGCATGGCCGGCGCGCACATCAGGTAGTGCGCCACGGTGGACAGCGCGCACAAAGGGCGCGCGGCGGGCAAGGAGGGCCAGGTGCCGCCGCTGCGCACACTGACGTGGTAGCGCACGCAGGCGATGGCGGCCGGATCGAGCATCCAGGTCTCGCACAGGGCCGCCCCCAGCGCATCATGGCTGACGCCGAAGGCCTGCATTTCCTGCAGCAAGAGCAGGTCGTCCGAAGGCGCGGCCTGCAGCATCGGGCCGTAGCGCTGCGGAGCATGCCGCACCATCACCGCCTTGCCGCATTCTTCGAACAAGCCGGCCGAATGGGCCACGAAGGCCTGCAGCCCGAGCTGCCGGGCCATCAGGCCCATGAGCAGACCGCGCCGGCTCGCGCGTGACCACAGCAGGTCCAGCTCGGGGGTGGCGGGAAAGACCGAGCGCAGGCCCATCTCGTAGACGATCGCCGCCACGTGGCTGCTGCCCAGATACTGCAGGGCCTGCTGCACGGTGCGCACTTGGTGGCGCAGGCCATACAGGGGCGCGTTCAAGGTCTTGAGCACGCTGGCGGCCAGGGCCATGTCCTTTTCGATGAGCGCGGCCATGGCCTTGAAGTCCACCTCGTCTTCGGCCAGCAGCAGCGACAGCTCCACCAGCACTTGCGGTCGGGCCGGCAGATCGATGTTCAGGGCGCGAAGGGCGGGATCGACGGGCATGCGTTGGGGGTTCAGTGTTTGCGCAGCTGCAGCGACACCTGGATGTCAGCAGTGCCGCGATTGACCCAGGCCCAGCACACCGCTTGCGGGCGCGTCACCTCCAGCGCGTCGCGCGCCTCGCGCACGGCGCTGCGCGACGAGTCGCCGACCACTTGGCGGGTGCGTGCGTCGCGCACGGAGAAATCCACCGGCCCTTGGGCCACGAAGGCCCACACGACCCGCTCGCCCGCAGCCAGCCGGCTGCAGGCTGCGTGTTCGGATCGGGGGGCGACGGTGAACACGTGGCTGGCGGTGCCCTGCGCATCCCAGCGCAGGTCCTCGGCCTGTGCGCCCACGGCACCCCCCATCAGGGCCAGGGCAGTCAGACTGGGCAGTATCGGCTTGGCCATGGTGGCATCCATCGGCCGATGGACGGCCGCTCTGCGTAACACTGTAGCGCAGGGCGAGCCGGTCATGGCCCTCAGGGACACCCTGGCATGGCCGCGTGGGGGCTGTGGGTCGCTGGTGGCCTTTGGCAGAATCGGTAGCTCATCGAGCCGCTGACTCTGGACCCCCCATGCAGACCGAACCTGGCACGAGCGCCACGATTTCCAAAGAAGAAGCTTTCGTTTGGTTGGGCCGCATCACGCGCCAGCTCCATGAGGCGATGCTGGCCTTGGGCGTGGGCCCGGAGCTGCCTCGTCTGGCCGAGGAGATCCCCGATGCGCGCGAGCGCCTGGCCTATGTGGGCCAGATGACCGAGCAGGCGGCTCACAAGGTGCTCAACCTGGTGGACGAGGCCAAACCCCAGTGCGAGCAGGTGGCCGCCCAGGGCCGGGAGCTGGCCGACAGTCTGCGTCGATTGGCCGAGACGACCGATCTGTCGCCCCAACGCTCACGCGCGATGATGAAGCTGTGTGCCGACTATGCCGAGCGCGCCGCCAGCTTTGCCCAGGGCCAAAGCGAGATTCTCAGCCAGATCATGCTGTCGCAGGACTTCCAAGACCTCTCCGGTCAGGTCATCAAGAAGGTGATCGACATCATCTCCCGCACCGAGCAACAGCTGCTGGACCTGCTGGTGGCCAGCGCGCCCGAGCAACTGCAGGGCGTGGGCGGGGGGGTGGCGGCCGAGCGCAGCAAGCCGGCTGGCGTGCCCTCGAGCCAAGACTTGGCCGGGCCCCAGGTGCCGGACAAAGCGCTCAAGCAAGACGAGGTGGACGACTTGCTGGCTTCGCTGGGGTTTTGATCAGGCCGAGGCGGCCGGCTGGCGCCGCTGGAACATGCCCCAGCCTTCCATGCGCAACACCACCTCGTCCTGGCCGTTGGGGCGCCGCGCAATGGCTTCCCATTGCGAACGCACCAGCCCCACGTGCGGCTTGCTGTTCATCGGCCGGGCTTCGAGCACTTGCATGCGCACCCGCAACACGTCGCCGGGATAGACCGGCCGCAACCACTGCAGCTTGTCCAGCCCTGGCGAGCCCAGGCTGGCGGCTTCCAGCAAGTACTCGTCGCACATCATGCGCATGACCATCGCGCAGGTGTGCCAGCCGCTGGCGGCCAGCCCTTGGAACAGCGGGTGCGCGGCGGCGGCCTGCTCATCGAGGTGGAAGGGCTGAGGATCGAATTCACGGGCGAAACGGATCACCTCGTCGCGATCGACCCGCTTGGCGCCGAACTCGCGCACCGAGCCGGGCGCGAAGTCTTCCCAGTACCAGCGCGGGGCGGGGGAGGGGGTGTGCATCGTCATGGTCAAGGATGGAGTTCGGCGCGGCCGAGCCGGAACGGCGCGTGCCGCCCTACGGGGGTCGGATGGGCTGCCGCAGGTGCCGATGGGCAGGATGCGGCTTTTTGCATAGTATCGCGCCACCGACGGTGGCGCCACGCCGACCTTGCGATGACCGGAGCTGTCCATGAGTGTGCTGGTGTTGGGATTGATCTTGTTCCTGGGGGTGCATTCGGTGTCCATCGTGGCGCGTCCCTGGCGTGATGGCATGGTGGCCCGTCTGGGCGAAAGACCTTGGAAGGGGCTGTATTCGCTGATCGCTGCGGTGGGCCTGGGGCTCATCGTGTACGGCTATGGCCTGGCCCGGCAGGCGCCGGTGGTGCTCTACACCCCGCCGACGGGCTTGCGCCACTTGGCGCTGTTGCTGATGCTGCCGGTCTTCGTGCTGCTGCTGGCGGCCTATCTGCCCGGACGCATCCGACGGGCGACCCAGCATCCCATGCTGGCGGCCACCAAGTTTTGGGCCCTGGCGCACCTGCTGGCCAATGGCACCGTGGCCGACGTGCTGCTGTTTGGCGGATTTCTGGTGTGGGCCGTGGCCGACCGCCTCGCGCTGCGGCATCGCCCGGCCGCCGCCGAGAGCGCCGCAGCCCCGATCAACGATGCGCTGGCCGTCGCCGGTGGGCTGCTGATCTACGGCGTGTTCGTGCTCGGGGCCCATGCTTGGCTGTTCGGCGTCAATCCGCTGGGGCGCTGAGGGCGGCCCCTTGCGGGCGCCGGGCGGGCCGCCAGTCGTCTTGCCACTGCCGGCTCGATCGGGGCGCGACCACGGCGCAGGCCTTCAAGGGCTGGCCACGGTGAAACGCCGTTGCAGGTGGCGGGGCCGTTCGATCTCGTCCAACACCGCCACGGCCAGGTCGGCCACCGAAATGCCCGCAGGCTGGTCGCCAGCCATCAGCACCTCGTCGCGGCCCAGACGATAAGCGCCGGTGCGCTGGCCGGGCTGCAGAAAGACCGGCGGGGACAGAAAGGTCCAGTCCAGCGAAGTCTCCTGTCGAATCAGGTCGAGCGCCTCGCGGGCGGCCAGCGCGCCTTGTTTCCATTCGGCCGGGAAGGTGGGCGTGTCCACCAGCTGCACGCCAGGGGCCACATAGAGGCTGCCGGCGCCGCCCACCACCAACAGGCGTTTGACGCCGCCGCGTTTGACGCCCTCGAAGATGGCGCGCGTGCCACGCAGGTATTCGTCATGAAGCTGCGGGTGGGTCCAGCCCGGGTTGTAGGCACTGACCACGGCGTCGGTGCCGGCCACCGCGGCGGCCACCTGGGCGGGGTCGGTGGCATCGGCTTGCACCACCGTCAGGCCCGCCTGGGCCGATAGCGTGTCGGGGTGGCGCGACAGCGCGGTCACCGCATGGCCGCGTTGCAAGGCTTCGGCCAGCACGGCCGAGCCGACGAAGCCGGTGGGGCCGATCAGAGCGATGTTCATGGGCATCTCCTTTCATCGAAACGATTCACCCTGAACGATAGAGCAGCGATTCCTTCTAAACTAGATGGTCGAATTTGCCTTCTTTCTTTAGAAAAACTTCATGATCGAGCAGCTCAAACGCATGGCCGTGTTGGCCGTCGTGGTCGAACAGGGCTCGATGAAGGGGGCCGCGCGGGTGTTGGGCACCACCGCTTCGGCCGTGAGTCAGCAGGTGCGTCAGCTCGAACGCGACATGGGCGTGACGCTGCTGGTGCGCACCACGCGCAAACTGCGCTTGACCGCGGCCGGTCAGCGGTTTCATGAGGGCTGTGCGGCCATGCTGGCAGCGGCGCGTTACGCTGGCGAGCAGTTGGCCCAGCTGCGCGATGCACCGGTGGGCGAGCTGCGGGTGTCGTCCCCGGTGGGGTTTGCGCGCCATTTGGGGCCGGCCTTGGCGCCGCTGTTGGCAGCCAACCCCGGGTTGAGTTTGCATCTGCAGGTGGACGATGCGCTGATCGATTTGGTCGAGCAGCGCATCGATCTGGCCATTCGTTTCGGCCGCTTGCCCGACTCCACCTGGGTGGCTCATCGCCTGGGCGAGATGCGGATGATGCTGTGCGCGGCGCCGGCCTATCTGGCCGCGCGCGGCGTGCCGGTCACACCGGCCGATTTGCTGAGCCATGACTGGCTGCGCACGGCCGGCGGCAGCTTGGGCGCGACGCTGGAGCTGCATGGCCCCGGCGGTGCCGTGGAGCGCCTGCGGGTTCAGGCGCGCGTGACCAGCAACAACCAACTGTCGTTGCAGCAGATGTGCGAGGCTGGTCTGGGGGTGGCCGTGATGGGCGATCTCGACGTCGAGGAGGCCGTCAAGGCCGGTCGCCTCGTGCCTTTGTTGCCGCATTGGCATCCGCCGCCCCTGGGCATGTATGCACTGACGCCTCGGCCAGACGTCCAGCCTGCCAAGGTGCGCTTCGCGATCGAAGCCCTGCGCCGGGCGATGGCGCCGTCCGGCCCTAAGATGCTGGCATGAGACGCATTTGGTGGATCCTGTGCATGGGCCTGGCCGCTCCGGGGTGGGCCCAGACGGCATGGCTGCTGGGCGAGTTGCATGACCAGCCCGAGCACCAGCGTCAGGCCGAACTCATCGTCCATGAGCTGGCCGCGCAAGGTCGTCTGTGGGCCTTGGTGCTGGAGATGGCCGAACGCGGCCGCCAGACCCAAGGCCTCCCGCCAGAGGCCACCGAAGCCCAGGTGCGCCAGGCGCTGGCCTGGCAGGACGCCGCCTGGCCATGGGCCGCCTATGGCCCGGTGGTGATGGCCGCCGTGCGTGCCGGCGCGACGGTGTACGGCGGCAACCTGCCGCGACCACGCTTGCGCGAGGCGATGAGCCAGCCCGAGTGGGAGGCCAGCGTGCCGGCCGCAGCGCATCGACGGCTGTTGGCCGCGGTGCATGACGGCCACTGTGGCCTGGTGAGCCAGGCACAACTGCCGGCGCTGGTGCGCATGCAGATCGCCCGCGACGACGCCTTGGCCGCCACGGTCGCCGCCGCGGCGCATGGGGCCGCGCCCGAGGCCGTCGTGCTGCTGCTGACGGGGGCCGTGCACGCGTCGCGCGCCACGGGCGTGCCCTTGCATCTGCCGCGTCATGCCCCCGCGCTGAGGCTGCGCACCACGGCGTTCGTGCCCGAGGGCGCCCAGCCCCCCGAAGGCTTCGATGAGGTGCGCATCACCCCGGCCGGACCCTCTCGTGACCATTGCGCCGAGCTGCGTGCGCGCGGCATGCCGGCGATCACTCCCCCTGCTTCCCGATGAACACGCCGTCGTCTTCCCCCACGGGCCCGCTGGCCGGCCTCAAGGTGCTGGAATTGGGCCAGCTCATCGCTGGGCCGTTTGCCGCCAAGACCTTGGCCGATTTCGGCGCCGAGGTGATCAAGATCGAGCCGCCGGGCACGGGCGATCCGCTGCGCCAGTGGCGATTGCTGCACAACGGCACCAGCGTGTGGTGGCAGGTGCAGTCGCGCAACAAGAAGAGTGTGGTGCTGGACCTGCGCGAGCCGGCCGATCGCCAGATCGTGCGCCGGCTGGCCGACGAAGCCGATGTGCTGATCGAGAACTTCCGGCCCGGCATGATGGAAAAGTGGGGGTTGGGCTATGAGGAGCTCTCGCGCACCAACCCGGGCCTGGTGATGCTGCGCATCAGCGGCTATGGCCAAAGCGGCCCCTACAAGGACCGTCCGGGCTTCGGCGTGGTGGCCGAGGCCATGGGCGGGCTGCGCTACCTCACGGCCGAGCCGGGCCGCGTGCCGGTGCGTGTGGGCGTGAGCCTGGGCGACACGCTGGCCTCGCTGCATGGGGTCATCGGTGTGCTGATGGCCCTGCACGAGCGCCATCGCTCGGGCCGCGGCCAGGTGGTCGATGTGGCCTTGTACGAAAGCGTCTTCAACGTGATGGAAAGCCTGCTGCCCGAGTACAGCGCCTTTGGCGTGGTGCGCGAGCCGGCCGGCTCGGCCCTGCCAGGCATCGCGCCCAGCAATGCCTACGCGTGCGTCGATGGCTGGGTGCTGGTGGCTGGCAATGGCGACTCCATCTTCAAGCGCTTGATGGCCGCCATTGGCCGCCAGGACCTCGGGCAAGACCCGGAGTTGGCCCACAACGTGGGCCGTGTCCAGCGCGTGGCCGAGATCGACGCGGCCATCGGTGCCTGGACCGCAACGCGCACCGTCACCGAGGTGTTGGACGTGCTCCATGCCGCCGAAGTGCCCGCAGGCCGTATCTACACCGCGCGCGACATCGCCGAAGATCCGCACTATCGGGCCCGGGGCATGATCGAGTCCGTCACCACGGCCGATGGCTTGAGGGTGGAGGTGCCCGGCATTGTGCCCAAGCTCTCACGCACCCCCGGGGCGATTCGGCGGCGCGCGCCCACCTTGGGCGAAGACACCGAGGCCGTGCTGCGTGAGCTGGGGCTGTGCGACGAACAAATCGCCGCCTTGAAGTCGCGCGGCATGGTCTGAGCCTTGTTCGAGGCTACAGTGGGGCCTTTTGCTCGTCTCGTCGTCCCATGCTGGCCTATCGTCACGCGTTCCATGCGGGCAACCATGCCGATGTGCTCAAGCACCTGGTGTTCACCCAGGTGTTGCGCTACCTCGGCCAGAAAGACAAGCCGTATTGGCTGATCGACACCCATGCCGGTGCCGGCGGCTACGACTTGCGGGCCCGCCATGCGCAACAGCATGCCGAATATCTCGAGGGCATCGGACGGCTGGTGCTGCGGGACGATCTGCCGCCGGCCGTGGACGATTACGTCCAGATCGTGCGCCAGCACAACCCGGACGGCGTGCTCAGGCACTATCCGGGGTCGCCGGCGTTCGCGCGTGCCGTGATGCGCCCGCAAGACCGATTGCGCTTGTACGAGCTGCACCCCACCGACCACCGCCAGCTGTTGCGCCGCTTCGGTGCTCAGCCCCATGTCGAGGTGCACGTGGCCGACGGCTTTGCCGCGCTGCGCAGCCAGTGGCCGCCGCCGTCGCGCCGCGGCGTCGTGCTGATGGACCCGCCCTACGAGCTGAAGGCCGACTATGGCCGAGTGGTGGCGACCCTGCGCGAGGCCGTGCAGCGCTTTGCCGAAGGGGTTTACATGGTGTGGTATCCGCAGTTGCAGCGGCTGGAATCGCAGCAATTGCCCCAGCGGCTCAAGCGCCTGGCGCCCAAGGGCTGGCTGCACGTGCGCATGACCGTGGCCCGCCCGGTGCAGGCAGGCTTTGGCCTGCTGGGCAGCGGGATGTTCGTGATCAATCCGCCCTGGGTGCTGCACGACACGCTGGCGGCGGTGCTGCCTTGGCTCACCGAGGTGCTGGCGCAATACGAGGGGGCCAGCTACCTGCTCGAGCAGCACGCGGTGTGATCACACCCCGCGTTGTCGGTCGGCCCGGAAGCGCTGCCGAAACGCCTCGAACTGACCGGCCTCCAGCGCCTCGCGCACCTCGCGCATCAGGTTCAGGTAGTAATGCAGGTTGTGCAGGCTGGTGAGCATGGGTCCCAGCATCTCGCCGCAGCGGTCCAGGTGGTGCAGGTAAGCACGGCTGAAGTTCGTGCAGGTGTAGCAACGGCAGGTCTCGTCGATCGGGCGCTCGTCGCTCTTGTAGCGTGCATTGCGCAGCCGCAGGTCGCCGTAGCGGGTGAACAGATGGCCGTTGCGCGCATTGCGCGTGGGCATCACGCAGTCGAACATGTCGATGCCCCAGGCCACGCCTTCGACCAGATCCTCGGGGGTGCCCACCCCCATCAGGTAATGCGGCTTGTGGGCTGGCAAGCGTGGGCCGATGTGGGACAGCACGCGCAGCATTTCTTCCTTGGGCTCGCCCACGCTCAGGCCGCCCACGGCCAGGCCGGGCAGGTCCAACGCTTCCAGGCCGGCCAGTGAAGCCTCGCGCAAGTGGGTGTACATGCCGCCTTGCACGATGCCAAACAGCGCATTGCGGTTGCCCAAGCGCTCGAACTCCGCCTGACAGCGCTTGGCCCAGCGCAGGCTCAGCTCCATCGATGCGCGGGCCTCGGCCTCGGTGGTGATGTGGCCGCCGGTTTCATACGGCGTGCACTCGTCGAACTGCATCACGATGTCGCTGTTCAACACATGCTGCACCTGCATGCTCACTTCGGGCGTCAGAAACAGCTTGTCGCCGTTGACGGGCGAGGAGAACTTCACGCCTTCTTCGGAGATTTTCCGCATCGGCCCCAGTGACCACACTTGGAAGCCGCCGCTGTCGGTGAGGATGGGCTTGTGCCAGCCTTCGAAGCGGTGCAGCCCGCCGAACTGCCGCAAGACGTCCAGCCCCGGCCGCAGCCACAGATGAAACGTGTTGCCCAGGATGATCTGCGCGCCCATCTCGTCCAACGAGCGCGGCATCACGCCTTTGACGGTGCCGTAGGTGCCCACGGGCATGAAGATCGGCGTCTCGACCACGCCATGGTTGAGCGTGAGCCGGCCGCGGCGGGCGTGGCCTTCGGTGTTCAGAATCTCGAAATGCAGGCCGCGTGGAACAGGGGAGGACGTCATGCGAGTGTTTCAATCCGGAAGCGGGGTGCGCCTCAGCAGCATCGCGTCACCGTAGCTGAAGAAGCGGTAGCGCTGCTCGATCGCGTGGCGGTACAGCGCCATGATGTGCCGATGGCCCGCGAAGGCGCTGACCAGCATCATCAGCGTGCTTTTGGGCAGATGGAAGTTGGTGATGAGCATCTCCACCACCCGGAAGGTGAAGCCGGGGGTGATGAACAAATCGGTCTCGCGGCTGCCGGCCTGGAGCCGGCCCGAGACGGCCGCCGACTCCAGCGCGCGCAGCGTGGTGGTGCCCACGGCCACGATGCGTCCGCCGGCCGCGCGCGTGCGCTCGATGGCCGCCACCGTCTCGGCGCTCACCTCGAACCATTCGCTGTGCATCTTGTGCTCGGCCAGATTCTCGGTGCGCACCGGCTGAAAGGTGCCGGCGCCCACATGCAGCGTCACCTGCGCCAAATCCACGCCGCGCTCACGCAAGCCGGCCAGCACGGCCTCGTCGAAGTGCAAGGCGGCCGTCGGCGCGGCCACCGCGCCGGGCTTGGCGGCAAACACCGTCTGATAGCGGCGCGCGTCGTCCTCGCTGTCGGCATGGGTGATGTATGGCGGCAGCGGCACGTGACCGTGGCGTTCCAACAGCAGCAGGGGATCGTCCGGGAAGCGCAGATGGAACAGGGCGTCGTCGGGCCCACAGCGGCCGAGCACCTCGGCATCGAAGGCGTCGGCGAAACGCACCGTGCTGCCCGGCTTGGGGGACTTGCTCGCGCGCAGATGGGCCCAGACCTCGCCGCCGGGCAAGACCCGCTCGACCAGGGCTTCTACCGCGCCGCCGCTCAGCTTGCGGCCGAACAGCCGTGCCTTGATCACCCGCGTGTCGTTGAAGACCAGCAAATCGCCTGGCGCCAGCAGTTGCGGCAGCTCGCGAAAGATGCGGTCCGCCGGCGGCAGCCAGCGCCCGTCCAGCAGACGCGAGGCGCTGCGCTCGGGCACCGGATGCTGGGCGATGAGTTCGGGGGGCAGAGCGAAGTCGAAATCGCTCAGGGTGTAGGTGTGTGACATCGAAGTTGAGGGCCAGACCGACCCGTGCCAACGGTGGGTGAACGAAGCAAAGGCAGAATTGTCCCATGTCCGAGGTCCGCGCCGCGCCCAAGCAGGAAAAATCTGCCCCCCAAAAGGCCCTGGAAAAGCTGGGGCTGGTGCGCGACATCGACCTGGCGCTGCACCTGCCGCTGCGCTACGAGGACGAAACCCGGCTGACGCGCCTGGCCGAGGCGCGCGACGGCGAGGTGGTGCAAGTCGAAGGCGTGGTCACCCACAGCGACATCGTGCTGCGCCCGCGCCGGCAATGGGTGGTCACCCTGGACGACGGCAGCGACACGGTGCGGCTGCGCTTTTTCAGCTTTTACCCCCATCATCGAAAAACCTTGGCCGTGGGGCAGCGCGTGCGGGTGCGTGGCGAGCTGCGAGCCGGCTTTCAGGGCCGCGAAATGGTGCACCCCAGCTTCAAGGCCGTGACGGCGGACACCCCGCTGGCCAGCACGCTGACGCCCGTCTACCCCACCACGGCGGCGCTGCCCCAGGCCTACTTACGCAAGGCCGTCGCCGGCGGCCTGGCGCGGGCCGAGTTGGGGGAAGTCCTGCCTGCCGAACTGGTGCCGCCTGGCCTGCCGAGCCTGCGGGAGGCGTTGCAGACCTTGCACCACCCGCCGCCGCGCACGCCCCTGGCCGCGCTGGAAGACCGCAGCCATCCGGCGTGGCAGCGACTGAAATTCGAAGAGCTGCTGGCGCAGCAGCTGTCGCAGCTGCAAGCCCAGCGCGAGCGGGCGCGGTTGCGCGCACCGGCCTTGCCGGCACGGCCCGGCGGGCTGCACGAACGCTTGCTGGCGGCGTTGCCGTTTGCACTGACCGGCGCCCAGCGCCGCGTGGTCGAGGACATCGCGCGTGACATTGCCCGCCCGCAGCCCATGCACCGTCTGCTGCAAGGCGATGTCGGCTCGGGCAAGACCGTGGTGGCCGCGCTGGCAGCGGCCATTGCCATCGATGCGGGCTGGCAGTGCGCGTTGATGGCGCCCACCGAGATCCTGGCCGAGCAACATTTCCGCAAGCTCGTCCACTGGTTGGAGCCGCTGGGCGTGGAGGTGGCCTGGCTGACCGGCAGCCTCAAGGGCAAAGCCCGCAGCGAGGCCTTGGCCCGGGTGGCCTCGGGCCAAGCCCAGCTCGTGGTCGGCACCCATGCGGTGATCCAGGAGCCCGTGACCTTTGCCAAGCTCGGGCTGGCGCTCATCGACGAACAGCATCGCTTTGGCGTGGCCCAGCGTCTGGCCTTGCGGCGCAAGCGGCAGGCCCAGGCGCTCGAGCCGCATTTGTTGATGATGAGCGCCACGCCCATTCCGCGCACGCTGGCGATGAGTTACTACGCCGACCTCGACGTGAGCACCATCGACGAGCTGCCCCCTGGGCGTTCGCCCATCGTCACCAAAGTGTTTGCCGACGACAAACGCCAGGCCGTCATCGACAAGATCCGCGCCGAGGTGGCCCAAGGCCGGCAGGTGTACTGGGTGTGTCCGCTGATCGAGGAGAGCGAGGCGCTGGACCTGCGCAATGCCACCGAGACCCATCGGCAGCTGTGCGAAGCCTTGCCCGGCACGCCGGTGGGGCTGCTGCACGGGCGCATGCCGGCGGCCGACAAGGCCGCGGTGATGGAGCAGTTCGCCCGCGGCCAGATGCAGCTGCTGGTGGCCACCACCGTCATCGAAGTGGGTGTGGACGTTCCCAATGCCAGCCTGATGGTGATCGAGCATGCCGAGCGCTTTGGTCTGAGCCAGCTGCACCAGTTGCGCGGGCGCGTGGGCCGCGGGGCCGTGGCCAGCGTGTGCGTGCTGCTGTACACGCCACCGTTGTCCGATGCCGGCAAAGCCCGCCTCAAAGCGATGGTCCAGACCACCGATGGCTTCGAGATCGCGCGTCGTGATCTGCAAATTCGCGGCCCCGGCGAGTTTCTGGGCGCGCGCCAGTCCGGCGCACCGCTGCTGCGTTTTGCCGACGTGACCGAGGATGAGCACTGGCTGCATGCGGCCCGACGCATCGCCCGGGTGCTGCTGGATCGATACCCTGCGGCGGCGCAAGCGCACATCGAGCGCTGGCTGGCGGCCAAGGTCGATTACCTCAAGGCATAGCCCCAGGCTATCCACGGGCGGCCATCCGGCGCACAATCGTGACATGGCCCCGATAGTTTTTTCCTTCTGCCTGCGGAGGCGTCCGCGATGACCCTGACCGAGCTGCGTTACATCGTCGCCGTCGCGCGCGAGAAGCATTTCGGCCGCGCGGCGGAGGCCTGCTTCGTCTCCCAGCCCACGCTGAGCGTGGCGATCAAGAAGCTCGAAGACGAGCTGGACGTGAAGATCTTCGAGCGAGGCGCCAGCGAGGTGAGCGTCACGCCGCTGGGCGAAGAAATCGTGCGCCAGGCCCAAGCCGTGCTGGACCAAGCCGCCGCGATCAAGGAAATCGCCAAGCGAGGCAAAGACCCGCTCAACGGCCCGCTCAAGCTGGGCGTGATCTACACCATCGGCCCCTACCTGCTGCCCGACCTGGTGCGCCAAACCATCGAGCGCGTGCCGCAGATGCCGCTGATGCTGCACGAGAACTTCACCGTCAAGCTGCTGGAGATGCTGCGCACCGGCGAGCTCGATTGCGCCATTCTGGCCGAACCCTTTCCCGACGGCGGTCTGGCAACGGCTCCCTTGTATGACGAGCCCTTCATGGTGGCCGTGCCGCGCAGCCACCCGCTGGCCTCGCGCCAGCAGATCGCCTCCGAGGAGCTCAAGCGCGAGACCATGCTGCTGCTGGGCACCGGCCATTGCTTTCGCGACCATGTGCTGGAGGTCTGCCCGGAGTTTGCCCGCTTCTCCAGCGATGCCGAGGGCATCCGCAAGAGTTTCGAAGGCTCGTCGCTGGAGACCATCAAGCACATGGTGGCCTCCGGCATGGGCTTGACGGTGGTGCCGCAGCTCAGCGTGCCGCGCGAGCCGCAGCCGCATGTGGCCTACATCCCCTTTGCGCCGCCGGTGCCCACGCGCCGCGTGGTGTTGGTGTGGCGTCGCACCTTCACCCGCTACGAAGCCATCGCGGCGCTGCGCAATGCCATCTATGCCTGCGAGCTGGCCGGCGTGCGTCGGCTGTCCGAGTGAATCTTTCCGTGTCTACCTTCCAAGGAGTCTGCATGGCCAAAGCCAAAACCAAGTCTTCCGTCCCGCCGGTCAACATCGGCATTCCCGAGAAAGACCGCGCGGCCATTGCCGCCGGCCTGAACAAACTGCTGGCCGACACCTACACGCTGTACCTGACCACCCACAACTTCCACTGGAACGTCACCGGGCCGATGTTCAACACGCTGCACACCATGTTCATGGAGCAGTACACCGAGCTGTGGAACGCGGTCGACCCCATCGCCGAGCGCATCCGCGCCCTGGGTTTCACGGCCATGGCCTCGCATGCCCATTTCGCCCGCGCCAGCAGCGTGCCCGACGTGCCGGCCGAGCCGCCCAAGGCCGAGGAGATGATCCGCATCCTGGTGCAAGGCCACGAGGCCGTGGCGCGCACCGCGCGCAGCGTCTTCCCGCTGGTGGACAAGGCCCATGACGAGCCCAGCGCCGACTTGCTCACCCAGCGCTTGGACGTGCACGAGAAAGCCGCCTGGATGCTGCGCAGCTTGCTGGAGGCTTGAGCGCCGTGGCGGGATAATCGGCGATCGTGAACCCTGCGCTTTCCCCTTCCCGTCTCGACCTGTATTTGCAACTGATCCGCTGGGACAAGCCCGTGGGCTCGCTGCTGCTGCTGTGGCCCACGCTGGCGGCGCTGTGGATCGCCGCCGGGGGCTTCCCGGGCTGGCACCTGCTGGTCGTGTTCACCGCCGGCACCTTTCTGATGCGCTCGGCCGGTTGCGCCCTCAATGACGTGGCCGACCGCGATTTCGACCGGCATGTCAAGCGCACCGCCCAGCGGCCGGTCACCACCGGTGCGGTCTCGGTGCGCGAAGCGCTGGGGCTGGCCGCCGGGCTGGCGCTGGTGGCATTTTTGCTCGTGCTCACCACCAATGCCGCCACCGTCGCCTGGTCGTTCGCCGCGCTGGCCGTGGCCATCGTCTACCCGTTCACCAAGCGCTTTTTCTCCATGCCGCAGGCCGTGCTGGGCGTGGCCTTCAGCTTTGGCATCCCGATGGCGTTTGCGGCCGCCGGCGGCAGCGTGCCGCCCTTGGCCTGGGCCTTGCTGGTCGGAAACTTGTTCTGGGTGATCGCCTACGACACCGAGTACGCCATGGTCGACCGCGACGACGACCTGAAGATCGGCATCCGCACCTCGGCCATCACCTTCGGCCGCTTCGACGTGTGCGCCGTGATGGGCTTGTACGGCCTGTACCTGGCCAGCTGGGGCGTGCTGTGCTGGCAGCAGGGCTACCGCGGCGGCCTGGTGCTGGGACTGGCCGCCGCCGCGGCCCAGATGGTGTGGCACTACGTGCTGATCCGCGACCGCAGCCGGGAAGGCTGTTTTGCCGCCTTCCGCCAGAACCACTGGGTGGGTCTGGCGGTGTTCCTGGGCTTGGTGATCGACCCCTGGCTGCGCTGATCAGGGATACAGGCCGCGCTCCTGGCGGGCCATCAGGATGCGCTCGCAGGCCACGGCGAAGGTGGCGGTGCGCAGCGAAACCTTCAGGCGGTCGGCCGTCTCCCAGATTTTCTTCAGCGCATCGACCATGATCTTGTCCAGGCGCAGGTTGATCTCGTCTTCGGTCCAGAAGAAGCTCGAGAAGTCTTGCACCCACTCGAAATAGCTCACGGTCACGCCGCCGGCGTTGCAAATCACATCGGGCACCACCAGGATGCCACGCTCGGCCAGCACGTCGTCGGCCTCGGGCAAGGTCGGGCCGTTGGCGCCTTCGAGCACCAGACGGGCTTTGATGCGATTGGCCCGCGCCGGGGTGATCTGGCCTTCCAGCGCGGCGGGAATCAGGATGTCGCAGTCCACGCTCCAGAAATCTTCCGGGTCGATGCGCTCACCGCCGGTGAAGGCGCCCACGCCGCCGTCGCGGTGCAGCGTGGCCATCAGGTCGTGCATGTCGAAGCCTTGCGCATTGACGATCGTGCCGGTGTGGTCTTGCACGGCGACGATCTTCGCGCCGGCGCCGGCAAACAGCTCGGCGGCGGCCGAGCCCACGTTACCAAAGCCCTGCACGGCCACGCGTGCGCCGTCCAGGTTCAGGCCCAGGCGACGCGCGGCCTCTCGCCCGGTGACGAACACGCCACGCCCGGTGGCTTTGACGCGGCCCAGCGAGCCGCCCAGGTGGATGGGCTTGCCGGTGACCACCCCGGTGGCCGTGGCGCCCACGTTCATCGAGTAAGTGTCCATCATCCAGGCCATGATCTGGGCGTTGGTGTTCACGTCCGGGGCCGGGATGTCCTGCTGCGGGCCGATGATGATGCCGATCTCGCTGGTGTAGCGCCGCGTCAGCTTTTCCAGCTCCTTCATCGACAGCTGCTTCGGATCGACCCGGATGCCGCCTTTGGCGCCGCCGTAGGGCAGGTTGACCGCGGCGTTCTTGATCGTCATCCAGGCCGCCAGGGCCATCACCTCCTCCAGCGTGACGGCCGGGTGGTAACGCACCCCTCCCTTGCCGGGGCCGCGCGACAGGTTGTGCTGCACCCGGTAGCCCTCGAAATGACGCACCGTGCCATCGTCCATCTCGATGGGGATGTCCACGATGAGCGTGCGCTTGGGATGCTTGAGCGTCTCGGCCCAGCGCGCCAGCGGACCCAGATAAGGGATCACGCGATCCACTTGCGACAGGTAAGTGCCCCAAGGGCTGGTGGGCGTGGGATGAACATACGACAAGCCCGAGGACGAGGCGGGCAACGGTGAGGTGGTGTGGCTCATGCTGTGTTCCTACAGTGGACCATGGAGGCGGCCGCTGCCAAAGACTCGTGACCCCTGGCAGGCCGTGCCACGCACTGTAGTGCGTCGCGCCGTCGAAGTGAGGGCCGTGCTCATGCAAGCTTTGCATGAGCTGCCCGAGGCCGTGTCATGACACGGCGGCGCGTGTTCGTCTGTCGCACGACGGGGCGAGGTTGGTGCGACGCAGCATGCTAAAGTGGTGGGCTTGCCGAAACCGCCTGAAACTTCCTGCCCATGGCTTTGCCTCCGGCCCCTCCCGAGCGCCAGCTCAAGCACCGCCGCAGCATCGATGTGGCGGTCTACGCCTGTGGCCCAGGACGCTGGGAGGTCGAAGCGCGGCTGATCGATGTCAAGACGCGCGACTATCCGCTGGCCAGCGGCCTGCGCCGTGCCGGCGAGCCGGTGCATGACATGCGCCTGCGCCTGGTCATCGACGAGCAGATGAACATCCTGGCGGCCAACGCCTGCACCGACGCGATGCCCTATCCCGGCCATTGCGATGCCTACGGCGAGGTCTATGGGCGGTTGGTCGGGCTGAACTTGATGCAGCGCTTTCGCCAGCAGGTCAAGGAGCGGCTGGGCGGCATTCAAGGCTGCACTCACCTCACCGAGATGGCGCAGGTGCTGCCCACGGCGGTGGTGCAGGCCTTCGCCGGCGAAGTGCTCGACACCCAAGAAAGCGGCCAGTCCGATTCCGACCAGCAGCCCTTTCAGATCGATCGCTGCCATGCGCTGCGCGCCGACGGCGAGGCGGTGCGCATCTACTACCCGCGCTGGTACCGGGCCGAGGCTTCGGCTGCGGCCGGCCCGCAGACTTCCACCCGTCCCCCGCAGACCTCCACGTAGAGAGACACACCATGAAGATCCATGAGTATCAAGGCAAGGAAATCTTGCGCAACTTCGGTGTGCCGGTGCCGCGCGGCATCCCCGCCTTCACCGTGCAAGAAGCCATCGAGGCGGCCCAGAAGCTGGGCGGCCCGGTCTGGGTGGTGAAGGCCCAAATCCATGCCGGCGGCCGCGGCAAAGGCGGCGGCGTGAAGGTGGCCAAGACGCTCGACGAGGTCAAGACCTGGGCCGAAAAAATCCTCGGCATGCAGCTGGTGACGCACCAGACGGGCCCCGAAGGCCAGAAAGTGCGACGCCTGTACATCGAAGAGGGCGCCGACATCGGCAAGGAATACTACGTGTCCTTGTTGACCGACCGCGCCACGCAGAAGGTCGCGCTGATCGCCTCCAGCGAAGGCGGCATGGACATCGAGGAAGTGGCCCACCGCACGCCGGAGAAGATCGTCACCGAATACATCGATCCGCTGGTCGGGCTCACCCCGGAGCAGGCCCGCAAAGTGGCCACCGCCATCGGTTTTACCGGGCACACCGTCGAGCAAGGCGTCGAGCTGTTCCAAAAACTCTACACCTGCTACATGCAGACCGATGCCTCGCTGGTCGAGATCAACCCGCTGAACTGCGACTCCAAGGGTCACCTGGTCGCGCTGGACGCCAAGTTCAACTTCGACGCCAACGCCTTGTTCCGCCACCCCGAAATCGTCGCCTACCGCGACCTGGACGAAGAAGATCCGGCCGAAGTCGAAGCCTCCAAGTTCGACCTGGCCTACATCAGCCTGGACGGCAACATCGGCTGCTTGGTCAATGGCGCCGGCTTGGCCATGGCCACGATGGACACCATCAAGCTCTTCGGTGGCGAGCCGGCCAACTTCCTCGACGTGGGCGGCGGGGCCACGGCCGAGAAAGTCACCGAGGCCTTCAAGATCATGCTGAAGAACCCCAAGGTCAAAGCCATCCTGGTCAATATCTTTGGCGGCATCATGCGCTGCGACACCATCGCCGAAGGGGTGATCACCGCCTGCAAGGCCGTCAACCTGTCCGTGCCGCTGGTGGTGCGCATGAAAGGCACCAACGAAGATCTGGGCAAGAAGATGCTGGCCGACTCGGGCCTGCCCATCATTTCCGCCGACACCATGGCCGAGGCCGCGCAGAAGGTCGTCGCCGCCGTCCAAGCCTGAGCCCGAAGGAAACGAACATGAGCATCCTGATCAACAAGGACACCAAGGTCATCACCCAGGGCATCACCGGCAAGACCGGCCAGTTCCATACCCTGGGCTGCCAAGCCTATGCCAACGGCAAGAATGCCTTCGTGGCTGGCGTCAACCCCAAGAAAGCCGGCGAGAAGTTCAGCGACATCCCGATCTACGCCACGGTGCAAGAAGCCAAGGCGGCCACCGGGGCCACGGTTTCGGTGATCTATGTGCCGCCGGCGGGCGCGGCCGCGGCGATCTGGGAGGCCGTCGAGGCCGACCTGGACCTCGTGGTGTGCATCACCGAGGGCATTCCCGTGCGCGACATGCTGATGGTGCGCAACAAAATGAAAGCCAAGGAGGCCGCCGGCGGCAAGAAGACCCTGCTGCTGGGGCCCAACTGTCCGGGGCTGATCACGCCCGATGAGATCAAGATCGGCATCATGCCCGGCCACATCCACCGCAAGGGCCGCATCGGCGTGGTCTCCCGCTCCGGCACGCTCACCTATGAAGCCGTGGCGCAACTGACCGAGCTGGGCCTGGGCCAAAGCTCCGCGGTGGGCATCGGCGGCGACCCGATCAACGGCCTCAAGCACATCGACGTGATGAAGATGTTCAACGACGACCCCGACACCGATGCCGTCATCATGATCGGCGAGATCGGTGGCCCGGACGAGGCCGAAGCCGCGCGCTGGTGCAAGGCCCACATGAAAAAGCCGGTGGTGGGCTTCATCGCTGGCGTCACCGCGCCGCCGGGCAAGCGCATGGGCCATGCCGGCGCGCTCATCAGCGGGGGGGCCGACACTGCCGAGGCCAAGCTGGCCATCATGGAGGAGTGCGGCTTCAAGGTCACGCGCAACCCCTCGGAGATGGGCAAGCTGCTCAAGTCCATCCTGTAAGGGCCAGCTCGCACCGGGCATCGAGGCCGCCTCGGGCGGCCTTGGCTGTTTCTGCGCGCCCGGTCGTTCAGCGTGCCGTCGTTCACACGGGCGCTGCGGGCGCGCCGGCAGCTACGTAATTCTGCGCAGCACCGGCGTTGGGTGAGACTTCTACACTCCAGCCCATGGGCGCCGGCATTGCGCTGTGCCGGCGCCGTTCGTTTTCCCGGAACCCAGAGGATCACCTCAACATGGATGCCCTCCTCACCCCAGAATTCTGGATCGCCGTCGGTCAGATCATCATGATCGACATCTTGCTCGGTGGCGACAATGCGGTCGTCATCGCCCTGGCTTGCCGCCGGCTGCCGGCCCAACAACGCATGGCTGGCATCTTGTGGGGCACCGCCGGCGCCATCGGCCTGCGCGTGATTTTCATCTTCTTTGCGCTGACGCTGCTGAAGATCCCCTTCATCAAGCTCCTCGGGGCGGCCTTGCTGGTGTGGATCGGCGTGAAATTGCTGGTCCCCGAGGAGGACGGCGATCACGCCAACATCGAAAGCAGCGACCGGCTGCTCGGTGCGATCAAGACCATCATCATGGCCGATTTGGTCATGAGCATCGACAACGTCATCGCCATTGCCGGGGCGGCCGAGAGCGCCGGTGGCCACCACACCATGGGCCTGGTGATCTTTGGCCTGCTGGTGTCCATCCCCATCATCGTGTGGGGCAGCCAGCTCGTCATCAAGCTCATGGACCGCTTCCCCATCATCATCACCCTGGGCGGCATGCTGCTCGGTTGGATCGCCGGCACCATGGCATTGGGCGATCCGGCGGTGGCCGACCCGGCGGACTGGACCTGGATGCCCAAGCTGCCGCAAGACGCGACGATCAAGTACGCCATGGGCATCGCCGGCGCGCTGCTGGTGCTGGCCGTGGGCAAGTGGGTGGCGCGGCAGCGCCAGCCCAGCGGCTCCGCGGCCTAAGCCGCCTGGGGGGCGTGCCGCGCGCGGCCCTGTGGCGCGGCCGCAGCGCCGCGGCCTTCCGGTGGGGGCAGGGTGGGGCCGCCCGCCTTGTGTCGCCGCGGGGGCTCTGCTAACGTGATCGTGCCCGAAGTCGATGCGCCCTGCGTTCGGGCGCACCGGGTTCAAGCCAGCACAGCGTCGCAGAGCAGATCACGCATGGGTCACCACCACCAGGGCAGTTCGCGAGGTTCATTCGTCGGCAGCGCCCGAGGGCGTGCAGGGCCCGCCCCCCCGCTCCAGGGGGCGCGAGACGCACCGTGCCGTGACGACTCACGGCACAATTCGGGCGCAGATCCCGGGGGTTGCCTGTTGCCTGCCTGCCGGAGCTTTTGACGATGCTTCGATCCCTGTCCGGCGCCGGGCCTGCGAGCACCATGTCCTTCGAATTCTTCTGCCTGACCGACCCCGGGCGCTCGCGCGACAACAACGAGGATTCGGTGGCCGTGGACGAACAGGCGGCCCTGGCCGTGCTGGCCGATGGCATGGGCGGCTACAACGCCGGCGAGATCGCCAGCGGCATGGCCACGGCCTTCATCAAGTCCGAGCTGGGCCGCTGGCTGATCGAAGCGTCCGCGCAGGCCAGCGATGCCGACGTGCGTCGCGCGATGGACATCTGCGTGGAAAACGCCAACCGTGCCATCTTCAACGCCGCCAACTCCAACCCGCAGTACGCCGGCATGGGCACCACCCTGGTCGTGTGCGTGCTGCGCGAAGGGCGGCTGCTGGTGGGCCACATCGGCGACTCGCGGGCCTATCGCCTGCGCGCGGGCAAGCTCGTGCAAATCACCAAAGACCATTCCTTGCTGCAAGAGCAGCTCGACGCCGGGCTGATCACCCCGGAGCAGGCCGCCTATTCCTCCAACAAGAACCTCGTCACCCGGGCCGTGGGCGTCGAAGACAGCGTCTTGCTGGAAACCCATTTGCACGATTTGCAACCCGGCGACCTCATCCTGCTGTGCTCGGACGGGCTGTCGGACATGATCAGCGACGAGGAGATCGCCGCGGTGTTGCAGTCCACCCACGACTTGTCTGCCGCCGGCGCGGCTTTGGTGGCTGCGGCCAACGCCGCCGGTGGACGGGATAACATAGCCGTCATTCTGGTGCGTGCCGTAGGCGCACCAGCCCCCGCAGGGCGCTCGTGGTGGCCCTTTCGACGTTGACGCACGGCACGAACAACACAATCCGACTAGAGGATCAACATGGCGAAACTCGTGGTGTCACTCGACGGCGTGGTGATCAAGGAAGTCCAGCTCACCAAGGACAAAACCACCCTCGGGCGCCGGCCTTACAACGACATCGTGATCGACAACTTGGCCGTCAGCGGCGAGCACGCGGTGCTGCAGATGGTCGGTGCGGACGTCTTCATCGAGGACCTCAACAGCACCAACGGCACCTACGTCAACGGCAAAGCCGTCAAGAAGCAACTCCTGTCGAACAACGACACCATCGAAATCGGCAAGTACAAGATCAAGTACCTCACCGAAGACGCGGCCGACTACGAAAAGACCATGGTCATGAGGCCCGGCGGCGGTGGCTTTCCTGCCGGGGCGCCGCTGGGCGGGGCCGCGCCGGTCTCGCCGCTGGCCGGCGGTGCGGCCAGCGGCTTTGGCGGCCTGGGGTCGCCTTCGGGCTTTGGCGGCTTGGGCTCTGCGGTGCCCACGGCCAGCATCAAGGTGCTCAATGGCGCGGCCGCCGGTCGCGAGGTCAGCCTCACCAAAGTGGTCACCACCGTGGGCAAGCCCGGCGTGCAGGTGGCTTCCATCACCAAGCGGCCCGGCGGTTATGTGTTTGCCCATGTCGAAGGCGCCATGAGGCCCACCGTCAACGGCACGGCCGTGGGCAATGACCCCGTGCCCTTGAAGAACGGCGACGTCATCGAACTGGCCGGCACCCAGATGCAGTTCGTGCAGGGCTGAGCCCGCGCCGCCACGAAGGCCCCAGGGGCGTGAACAAGCTCACGCCAGCCGCAGGAATCGCGCGGGTATCCCCTCCGTTCGAGGGAGGGTTGTTGGCACACTGCCGAACCAATGTGCGGCACAGTGAGCTCGTGTGATCGCATCGGCCCCAACACCCGCTTTGTCCACCATGAAGATCCGCGTCCTGGGCTGCTCCGGCGCCATTGCCGCCGGCTGCAAGACCACGGCGTTTTTGCTCGACGACGATTTGCTCGTCGATGCCGGCACCGGCGTGGGCGATCTCACGCTGGAGGAGCTGGCCCGCATCGATCACATCCTCGTCAGCCACTCCCACTTGGACCACATCGTGGCCATTCCGCTGCTGGCCGACAGTGTGATGGGGCGGCGCCGGCAGCCCATCGTCGTGCATGCCTTGCCGGCCACGATCGAAGCCTTGCGCCGCCACGTGCTCAACGATGTGATTTGGCCGGACTTTGGCCGGCTGCCCTCGGCCGAGGCCCCGGTGTTGCGCTTCTCGCCGATCGAAGTCGGCCAGCGGCTCGAACTCGGCGGCAAAACCATCGAGGTGCTGCCGGCGCGGCATACCGTGCCGGCCGTAGGCTATGCCGTATGTGCCGGCGTGGGCGCTGCTGCGGGGCGCTGGTGGGTTTACACCGGCGACACCGGTCCCAACCCTGCGCTGTGGCCGCGCCTGGCCGGCCGGCAGGTCGGCATGCTCGTGATCGAGACCGCCTTTGGCGACCAGGAGCGCGCCTTGGCGGCGCTCAGCCAGCACCACTGCCCCAGCAGCCTGCGCCGCGAGTTGCAGCACATCGATCCGCGCTGGCCCTTGTACCTCACCCATGCCAAACCCGGGGAAATGCTGCGCATTGCCGACCAAGTGCGCGCCCTGGACGGCAGCCACCGCATCGCCCATCTGGAAGCCGGGCAAGTGTTCGAGCTCTGAGCTTGGGGGGGCGGCTCGGCCCCATAGCAGAAATGCCAAGCCCCTGCAGGCCCCGCGCTCACTGCAGGCTTGGCGCGCTGCCGCTACGCTTGGCGGCCATGAACACTCTGTACGATCCTCTCCAGGCCGGCGACCTGTTCCTCGCCAACCGTGTCGTGATGGCGCCGCTGACCCGCAACCGCGCCCCGCGCGGCGTGCCGCACGACTTGCATGTCACCTACTACACCCAGCGTGCCAGCGCGGGCTTGATCGTCTCCGAAGGCACGGCCATCAGCCCCATGGCCCAAGGCTATGCCCAGGTGCCGGGGCTGTACACCGCCGAGCAGCTGGCCGGCTGGCGCCGCGTCACCGAGGCCGTGCATGCCGCCGGTGGCCGCATCGTGGTCCAGCTGTGGCACGTGGGCCGCGTCTCGCACACCTCGCTGCTGCCCGACGGCCAGGCGCCGGTGGCCCCCTCGGCCCTGCAGGCCCAGACCCGCACCTACCTCATTGGCCCCGACGGTCAGGGCAGCTTCCAGCCGGTGTCCGCCCCGCGGGCCTTGCGCATCGACGAACTGCCCGCGCTCGTGGCCGACTATGCCCGTGCCGCTCGCGCGGCCGTGGAGGAAGCCGGCTTCGACGGCGTGGAAATCCACGCGGCCAACGGCTACTTGCTCGACCAATTCCTCAAGACCGGCGCCAACCAGCGCACCGATGCCTACGGCGGCACCATCGAGAACCGGGCCCGACTGCTGCTCGAAGTGACGCGCGCGGTGGCCGAGGCCATCGGCCCTGGGCGCACCGGCATCCGCCTGTCGCCGATCACCCCGGCCAACGACATCGTCGATGCCGACCCCCAGCCCCTGTTCGAGCACGTGGTGCGCGCGCTCGCCCCCCTGGGCCTGGCCTTCCTGCACCTCATCGAAGGCGCCACCGGCGGCCCGCGCGAACTGCCCGACCGGCCCTTCGACTTCGACGCCCTGCGCCGCGCCTACCGCAACGCCGGCGGCCGTGGCGCCTGGATCGTCAACAACGGCTACGACAAAACCCTGGCCGAAGCCGCGGTGGCCCAAGGCCGGGCCGACGCCGTGGCCTTCGGCCGCCTGTTCATCAGCAACCCCGACCTCGTGCGCCGCTTGCGCGAAGGCGCCCCCCTCAATGCCTGGGACGTGAAGACCTTCTACGGGGGTGGGGCGCAGGGCTACATCGACTACCCGGCGCTAGTGTGATCCGGAGGGTCTTTGCCAGGGTGTGGTCCATGGTTTACATCCCTCCGGATGTTAACTATAGTTGACGCACGGTCGAAATTCGGCAGACCGCCCGATACAGCCGATGGTTTGAGTCCCTGCGAGACAGACAAGCCCAAGCGCGCATCCTCGTGCGCTTGCGTCGCTTGCAAGAGGGCAATCCGGGCCAGCACCGCGTGCTGACGGCGGGTGTGGTGGAAATGAAGATCGACCACGGACCAGGCTACCGGGTTTACTACACGTGGCGCGCTGGGTGCGTGGTGTTGTTGCTGGTGGGCGGCGACAACACCACGCAGGACAGTGATATCCGCGAGGCTTTGGACATGGTGAAGGAGTTGTGACCATGACGATCAAGACGACCCCCTGGGATGTGCAGGATCATCTTCGGACGCCCGAAGACTGCGCGCTCTATCTGGAAGCCGTGCTGGAAGAAGCGGGCGACGATCCGGCATTCATCGCCAAGGCTTTGGGGGACGTGGCTCGAGCCCGTGGTATGGCGCAGACAGCCCGCGAAGCCGGACTGAGCCGTGAAGGGCTCTACAAAGCCCTCTCGCCAGATGGCAACCCCAGTTTTGCGACGGTGCTGAAAGTTCTCGGCGCCTTGGGTTTGCGGCTGCATGTGACGCCGGCTTGACCGGTGCCGCGGAGAGCCCGCTCATCGCCTCAATGGGCGGTTACTGAATCAGCGTCATGCCCGCGGCTTTCGCGGCCGCTGCGTCGAAAGTCATCGTCTGTGCGCAGCCAGCCGACGCTGCTATCCGCTCGATCAGGCAGTCCGCAAAGTCAGCGTTCCCCGCAGTGAAGGCGCGAAGCGCACGCACCACATGCTCTGCGTGGTCAACGATGAGTTGCCTGGATCGAAGGATGATCTCCAGCGCTTGCGCCACCTGCTTGCGGTCCAGACCATAGCTCGACGACAGAACCCAAACGAGCTCGACAACCGACACGAGCGTGATGAAGCCGGGGGCCTGCGCCGACAGGCTTTCCATGAGCTTCGTCGCTTTGGCGGCCTGCTTCACATCGTCCTGCATGATGTAGCGGACCAGCACATTGGTATCCAGCCCGATCATCGTGCCGAAGCTCCGCGAGAAGCAATGGCCAGGTTCATCTCGTCGATGGACACGACTCTGGCAGGCTTGCCAAACATGCCCTTCAGTTCCGTCACAGACCGATTCGCCGCCAGGAAAAGGAACTGACCAGGCTCGATCTGGACGAACTCCACGCGGTCACCGGCATCCACGGCAAGCGCATGACGCACGTCGGCTGGAATCGTGATCTGGCCCTTGGACGTGATGGTGGCAGTGGTCATGGTCGATCTCCCAGAAATCCTTACTTTAAGGTAAGGTGTTGCGTACCGCAACTGTGAAGGGCTCTACAAAGCCCTCTTGCTCTGACCACTCATGGCCTCCCCTTCCAGGGGTCGATGACCTTCAGCCCGGCCGCGGCAAAAGGGCCGACATCCCGACTGGCGACCATGAAACCATGAGCGGCTGCGATGGCGGCGATGTAGCCGTCCGGTGTGGGGAAGCCCCGCCCGCGGCCTCGCGCGGCAACGGCCAGTTCCGCGTAGCGCCGCGCGGCTTCGGCATCGAACGGCAACAGGCGGTCCTGGAACAGCGCCAGCAGTCCGTCCAGCGCCAGGCCCAGCATGTTCCTTCGCCTGTCGGCCGGCAGCGCCTGGACGCCAGACAACAGCTCGGCCAGCGTCACGCTGGACAGATACAGCGTTTCAGCGGCTTGCTCGTTCAGCCACGCCTGCACGGAGGGATCCGGCTGCGGCTTCATCGCTTCAGACACGACGTTGGTGTCCAGCAGGATCATTCAAACCTCAGCGGCTCGGCCGGCGTGGTGTCGCGAACCTGCTCAAGGGCCTCGAAGTCCTGGGGGGTCAGGCCCACCTTGCGGCCCAGGGCGGCCAACTCGTCGCCCAGGCGCACGCGCTGGGCCGGTTTGACGGCTTGTTCCAGGATGTCCCGAATCTCTGCCTCGGCACTGCGGCCATGCTGGGCCGCACGAACGCGCAAGGCACGGTGCACCGCCTCAGGAACGTTGCGAACAGTGACGGAAGGCATGATGGCAAATCCCCCGAGATGCCTGAGATGATTGCATTGTACCCTTCATGCAATCATGGGCCAAGCGCAATCCCGTCACGCACTTGCGCATCAGCGAAACGAAGGCAAAGCGCTGACCATTTTTGTCAGCGCGGACACACGAGGTGACACTCCCAGTCCCCCAAAAGGGCGCCCTGACGCCCCGAATGCCGATTCCGTCACGCCCACGCTGGCCCACCCGGCTGGCATGGGCCCTGCATAGAGGGAGGCGCACAACCCCCACCTCTTTGGAGAGACAGTATGAAGCAACTGCACATGATGAAGCGTTCGGCCCAGAAGGGCTTCACGCTGATCGAACTGATGATCGTCGTGGCGATCATCGGTATTTTGGCGGCGATTGCTCTGCCGGCTTATCAGGACTACACCGTTCGCGCTCGTGTGTCCGAGGCACTGGCACAACTCGCCGGTGCCAAGGCGACCATTGCGGAAAACATTGCTGCCAACGGTGGAACAATCGATACCGATACGGTGTGCAACGGCTTTACCGCCATCTCGACGGCCACGCAGAACGTTCAGTCGACCGCGTGCAACAACGGCGTGCTGACGGTCACCACGACGACTCGCGCTGGCGGTTTCACGATCACGTTGACCCCGACAGCCGGTGCCACGGCAGCAGCGGTGACGTGGCGTTGCACTGCTCCCGCGACCAATCATCGCTTCGTGCCCCAAGAGTGCCGCAACACTTAAAGCTAGCAGGTTCTGCAATCAACAAATCGAACCCCGCCTTGGCGGGGTTTTTTCTACCCCTAACCCCTGTGCCTCTGGCTGACCCCAGTCTTTAGTCATGCAGTTTGTCGCCTACTCGGCCGCCAGCGGCATAGCGTTCTTGGCGGATGCCGGGCTGCTGATGGCCATGGTGATCTGGTGGGGGCTACCGCCCGGCGTCGCCGCGGCTGTGGGCTTCACAGCAGGGCTCGTACTGAACTTTGCGCTTTGTCGCCGGGTGGTGTTCCCGGCGGCCCGCAAGATGAAGTTGTCAGCGCAGTTCGGGTGGTTTGCGCTCAGTGGCCTTGGGGGGTTGATCGGTACAGTGGTTCTGGTGGAGACACTGGTCGGGGACCTGGGGTGGCCAGTGCTGGTCGCCAAGTTGCTGGCGGCAGCCGTGGTCATCGTCCTCAACTTCTACTTCCGATCCACCTTCGTCTTCAAACGTGCTTGAACCTCTCGAATCCCCATGACAGTCTCGCCCAAAAACGTTGTGATCATTGGCGCTGGTCCTGCGGGTCTGACCGCGGCTCACGAGTTGATTACACGATCCCACATCAAGCCGATCATTTTGGAGGCCGATACCCAGGTGGGCGGAATTTCGAAGACGATCGAATACCGTGGCAACCGCATGGATCTCGGTGGACATAGGTTCTTCTCGAAATCCGATTGGGTGATGCAATGGTGGCAGGCCCTGCTGCCCGTGCGTGCACCGAAGGGCGAGCCCGTCGAGGTGCAGTACCACGGGAAAAAGCTAGCTGTGACGTCTGCAGGCGCCAGAGACGACGCGGCCTGCCTGTTGGTGCGTCCGCGGTTGTCGAGAATCTACTTCCTTCGGCGCTTCTTCGACTATCCGCTCAAGCTGAACTGGACCACCATTGCCAACCTGGGGGCGTGGAGATTGGTGCGCATTCTTTTCAGCTATGCCTGGGCGCAGACACGGCGCCGGCCGGAAAAGAGCTTAGAGGACTTCATCATCAATCGCTTCGGAGGGGAGCTCTATCGCACCTTCTTCAAGGACTACACGGAAAAGGTGTGGGGCGTGCCTTGTTCGCAAATCAGTGCCGAATGGGGGGCGCAGCGGATCAAGAGCTTGTCGATTGCAGAAGCCTTGAAGCACGCGATAGGGACGCTGCTGCCCAAGCGCGCCAGCCCCGTGAAACACACCAGCCTAATCGAACAGTTTCTGTACCCGCCCTTGGGCCCAGGCCAGATGTGGGAAGCCGCTGCGGACAAGATTCGAGCGCTGGGTGGGCGCATCGAATTCGGCGTGAAGGTGGTTGGCGTGCGCCATGCCAACGGACGTGTCGTTGGCGTGGAGGTCCTTCGCGAGGGCACGCAGCGGGAGTTCATCGCAGCTGATGAAGTGATCTCGACGATGCCGGTACGTGACTTGGTGCGAGGCATGTCGCCTGCGCCTCCACCGGAGGTGCTCAGGATCGCCGACGGCTTGCTATACCGTGATTTCATCACGGTGGGTGTGTTGGTCCGCAAACTCAAGCCGAGCCGCTATGCCGTGCCAGGGGCGAACACCCACGTGTTACCGGACAACTGGATCTACGTGCAGGAAAAGGAGGTCAAGCTAGGTCGCCTTCAGATCTTCAACAACTGGAGCCCTGCGCTTGTTCAAGACCAGAACACAGTGTGGCTTGGCCTGGAATACTTTTGCAACGAAGGCGATGCGCTGTGGAGCATGCCCAAAGAGGAGTTTGCTCAGTTTGCGATTCGGGAGTTGGCCTCCATCGACCTCATCGACCCAAGCGATGTTATGGATTGGAACGTCGTCCACGTGGAAAAAGCCTACCCAGCGTACTTTGGCACCTACGATCAATTCGGTGTGGTCCGTCAATGGTTGGACACGTTTGGCAACCTGTATCTGGTTGGGCGTAACGGCATGCATCGCTACAACAATCAGGACCACTCGATGCTGACGGGCAAGCTGGCTGCGGAAGCGATCATGCATGGCCATGTCAATCGTGCCGAGATCTGGGCAGTCAACATCGACGACGAATACCACGAAATGAAAGTGGATCGTGAATCCCCGTCCTCGGACGCTGGCGAACGTGAACCGGCTGTGGTGGGTGGGCGCGGCTGATCGATTGATGCGCTTGTCAAAAGCACCTGCACCCCAAACCACCGAGGCACTGGCAGCACTTCTGGTGGTTTGGGTGACCTGGTTGTGGGCAAACCCCTACCAGGGGATATGGCACGACGCGCGTGTCTACCTGGTGATGGCTTACCGCCATCTCGCGCCCGAGGCGTTTGCGCGTGACGTCTGGTTCATGTTCGGGGCTCAGGACCGCTCCAGCCTGTTCGACGAGCTTTATGCCGGGCTGCTGGCCGTGAGTCCCGTGGATGTCGCGGCCAAGGCGGTGGCTCTGGTTGGAGGTATGGTTTGGGCGGTCGGGGCGGTGTGGTTGGCGCGAGTCACGATCGGCCCAAGATGGGGGCTGTGGGCGGCCGTGTTGTTGTGTGTTCTGGCGCCACCCTATACCTTCATCGCCTCGAAGATCTTCGTTCTGACAGAGTCGTTCGCAACAGCTAGGCCCTATGCGATGGGACTGACGCTCGCGGGCATGGCGGCATATGTCCAAGGCGGCCGTTTGATAGCGGTGGCCGCCCTTTCAGCAGGCATTGCCCTTCACCCGCTGATGGCGAGTTGGGGCGTCTTGGCCGTATTGGGTTTGGCTATGCCCGATCGATCCATCGCGGCTGCGCTGCTGGTGGGGTTGGTCGTCGTCATCGGCGCAGCTGCGCTTGGCCTGGAACCCTTGCAACCGATGGATGCAGCATGGTTCCAACTCGTGCAATCCACATCTGCCATCGTGCTCGCTCCCAGTGTCGAAGCCTTGGCTTTGGATCAGAACCTATGGTGGCTTGCCATCTTGTTGATTGCCGGACGTCTGGGCACAGAAACTTATCGAAGGCTGTATTTGCTGGTGGGTTGCCTTGCTGCATGGGGCCTGTTTGCAAGTGTGGTGCTCTCTTTTCACTTTCCGGCTGCTTGGCCCGTTCAGGCGCAGCCTTGGCGGGCGCTATGGCTCGCAGTGGCAGTGGGCATCATCGCCGCGGTAGATGTGTGTCGACAATCGCGAAGGAGCGCATATCCATGGCTGTGGCCCGCCGTGTTGTTGGGTTCATATCTGCTGGCAGGCCAGGCCTGGGGTGGTGTGCTACTGCTGATCACGTGGGCCCTGCACGTCTGCCCCAAGATCGGCGAGATTCCAGCTAAGGTCTGGGGAGACCTGTCTTTGCCCTCACGAAAGGTGGTTGTAACTGCGGGAGCCGTGTGGCTGCTGCTTGTCACTTTCTTCGCCGTCTTTTCACACGACACCTATCAGCATTGGATCCTTCCGGGAATTACGAGATCTATTGAAGTCCCGACAATGCTGACGACGTTGGTCGTTCCATTGCTGATGGTGTGGGGCGTCAGCCGCCTCAACGGGTGGATCAAGATCTGGGGGGTCGTCGCTCTGGTCCTGATCTCTGGGGTCTTGTGGGACCAGCGTCCCAGTGCATTGCGTTTGGTCGAATCACGCTACGATCCGGCCGGCCAGAATGCTTCGTTACGTGGGAGTTATCAACGTGGCGACGTGGTGTACTGGCCTGATAGTGATCTGGGGCCATGGCTCGAACTGGCAACGGCGGGATACGCCCAAAACGTGCAGGCCATTGGAATCGTGTTCTCGCGCGATCATGCGGTGCTTCTTCAAACTCGCTTGCATCGTATCCGGGGGCTGCAGCCGCCCACTCCATGGGATCAGGCATTCCAAACTGATGATCTGCATGCGCCGTACTATTACCCTGCCCGATGGGACGGTCGGGCGCTGAGATCCCTGTGCCTCGACCCAGACTTGGACCTTGTCGTTTTATCCAGTCCAGCGCGGGGGCTCGATGCGCATGTCACCGTGCAGCGGCCAGGGGCTGGGGTCCTGCAAATGTACCGCTGCGCCACTCTTCGTAACCGAGCTTCAGCGGGTGCGAATCAAGGCGAAGCTCTTGATTGAGGGGGCTTTACCCCACTCATGCTCTAGCAGGCCGTTGAAAAAGTCCCGAGGAACGATTAGTCACCATGTGGAATATCTCGCCTCAGTGGCCATCGCCGCGGGCGTTTTGAACACCTTCCCTATCGTATTGCTTCTGTCGGCTGCAGGCGTTGGTCAGGCGGATGCCATCACCGCATCGCTCGTCAGCCGGAGTCTCACGCTATGGCTTGCGGTTGGTATTGGCGTTGTGGCGATGATCAGAGCCGCTTTTGCCAATAAACAACAGTGCTCGGCATCAGGGCAAGGGGAAGCATGACATGACAATGAAACGCTTGCCTTCCGTTCACCACCGCTTCGGAATCAAGCCTGAACCACTGGCTGCGAAGGCGATTTGTGATGGCGTGGTCGCGGGCATGCTCGCTGATCACTTCCTGGGGCGCAGCGAGGCAGCCTTCGAGTCGGCTATCAGACCCTATGTGTTGGCCGTAGCGCACAAGCGCGGGTTTGGAGCTTTCCTCGAGTTCCCTTTGAAAAAGCAAACCTCTGGGCGCGGCGCCCACAAAAAGCTTGATGCGGTGCTCGTCTATGGCAAGCAAGCCTTGGCCTTTGAGCTCAAGACCATTCGGAAAAATGCTCTCGGCTTCAACTTGCAGGAGGACTTGCGCAAACTTCAGCGTTTTCCTGACGAAGTTGCTCAGGATGGCAATCAACGAAGGGCGACATCGTGGCAGCTTGTTGCCTGGACCAGCCAAACATTCCCTCCTACAAAGTCAGCTCAACAAGAGCGCGATAAAGGGCTTGCTCTTTTGAAGAAGGAGATCGAAAAGGGTAATTCGGCCTCGCAGTTGACCGTTTCGGATGCTTGCGTCGATACCGTTCCAAGATCAGCAACGCTCGGCCAGTTGCTGCTATCTCAAGGCAGCGTTGGTGATTTTCATGTCTGGTGCGCCGCCATTTGTATTAAAATCCCGAACTGCTGAGGTCTGCGCCATGCCCAACTTTGACGTATTCATCAGCCATAGCAGCAAGAACAAGGAAATAGGGCTCTTCGTCATTTCGTGTGGAACCCAACAGTCACAATGACTCCTGGTCGTCGAGCCCGGTGGGCATGTGTGCAGGCCGCTGGCCGGCCTGTGCACATGTCCACGGGGCGTGTTTGATCAGGAGGATGAGTCCATGGGCATTGCCGTAGAAGCTCTGTTCACCAGCGCGCTGGGCTTGCAGCCGCCGTGGGTCGTCGATGACGTCAGGCTCGACACC
>NZ_KB905943.1 GCF_000381125.1 Caldimonas manganoxidans ATCC BAA-369 | reverse complement strand
CAGCGCATGGCCCACCCAGTGCTGCACGGGCAGCCCCGCGGCCGGGCTGAGTGCTTCGATGTCGATGTGAAAGGGTTGGCTGAGGCCTTCTTCGATGCGCACGCGCTGCGCCACCAGCCCCGCCGGGGCCACCCCCGGCAGCGCTTGCGCGTGCAGCCTCAGCAAGCGGCGGTCTTGCTCGATGGGCACGCCAAAGAGGGCCCGCGCGGCTTGTCGCGCCGCGGCGGCTTGGGCCTGGTCCATGCATCCTCCCTGTGGATGGTGTGCTGCTCGCCGTGGCAAGCGGCGCGCAGTATGAGAGAAGGGAGGCGCTCAGGGAAGAGCGGGCAGAGGTGTTTTACAACGAGTTTCCGATCGTATGAACTGGTTACAACGGGACAAGGGCCGCTCAAAAAACCAAGGCCGCCCTCGGGCGGCCTTGGCAGTGGCAGGAAGCCGTCGTCGCGTCAATCTGCTTCCTGGAAGGCTTCCTCACGCTTGCGTCGGATGCTGGGCAGCGCCACGATCACCACCATCGCCAAAGCGGCCAACAACAAACCGGCCGACAGCGGGCGGGTAGCAAAGGTCGTCCAGTCGCCGCGCGACAGCAGCAAGGCACGACGCAGGTTTTCTTCCATCATGGGCCCAAGGATGAAGCCCAGCAGCAGTGGCGCCGGCTCGCAACCCAGTTTGTAGAAGGCATAGCCGATGACACCGAACAGCGCCCCCATGTACACATCGAACGGGTTGTTGTTCAGTGTGTACAAGCCGATGCAGCAAAACACCATGATGGCCGGAAAGAGGAAACGATAAGGCACGGTCAGCAGTTTGATCCAGATGCCGATCAGCGGCAGGTTGAGCACCACCAGCATCAGGTTGCCGATCCACATCGAGGCGATCAGGCCCCAGAACAACGAGGGGTTGCTGGTCATGACCTGCGGGCCGGGTTGGATGCCCTTGATCGTCATCGCCCCCACCATCAGCGCCATGACCACATTGGACGGGATGCCCAACGTGAGCATGGGAATGAACGAGGTCTGGGCCCCAGCGTTGTTCGCAGACTCGGGACCGGCCACGCCGCGGATGTCACCCTTACCGAAGCGGCTGGAGTCTTTGGCCAGCTTTTTCTCCAAGGTGTACGACGCAAACGAGGACAGCAGGGCGCCGCCGCCGGGCAGGATGCCCAGGATGGCGCCCAGTGCCGTGCCGCGCAGCACCGCCGGCGCGGCCTGCTTGAAGTCCTCTTTGCTCGGCCACAGGCCACGCACGTCACGCGTGAACACCTCCCGCGCGTGCGAGGGCACCGACAGGTTGGCGATGATCTCGCCGAAACCAAAGATACCCATGGCGATGACGACGAAGTTGATGCCGTCAGACAGCTCCGGAATGTCGAACGAGTAGCGCGGCACCCCCGAGATCACATCCGTGTTGATCTGCCCGATCAGCAAGCCCAGCAGGATCATCGCGATGGCCTTGATGAGCGAGCCCGAGGCCAGCACCACCGAGCCGATCAGGCCCAGCACCATCAGCGAGAAGTACACGGCCGGACCGAACTTGAAGGCCAGCTCGGTCAGCGGCGGCGCAAAGCCGGCGATGATCAGCGTGGCCACCGAGCCCGCGAAGAACGACCCGAGGGCCGCCGTGGCCAGCGCCGTCCCGGCGCGGCCCTGGCGGGCCATTTGGTAGCCGTCCAGCGCGGTGACGACCGAGGACGATTCTCCCGGCACATTGATCAAAATGGCCGTGGTCGAGCCGCCGTACTGCGCACCGTAATAAATGCCAGCCAGCATGATCAGCGCCGGCGTGGCGTCCAGCGCATAGATGGACGGCAGCAGCATCGCAATGCTGGCGGCCGGGCCCAGGCCAGGCAGCACGCCCACCAAGGTGCCGAACAAGGCGCCGATGAAGGCGTACCCCAGGTTTTGCAGCGACAGCGCAGTTTCAAACCCCAGCGCGAGATTGGAAAGCAAGTCCATGAACAGAGCTCCTCGGGCGTTTGATTTACTGCGACAGCCAAGCCGGCCACAAGGGAATGACCAAGTTCAGCGCCCAAGAGAACACGAACCAGGACAACGCCGTCAGCACCAAGGCGGCGATGATCGCATCACGCCAGTTGAATTCATCGCCGGCCAGGCTGGCCACGATGACCAACAGCGGCAACGCAATCAACAGACCCAAACGGGGCAATGCCGCGGCAAACAGCACCACCGAGCCAACGATGATGAACAAGGGCTTCCAGCCGATGTGACCAATGGGCTCACCGTCCTCGGTTTCGATGGTCAAGGAACCGAAGGTGACCAACGCCCCCAAGATGGCCAGCAAGATGCCCAGGCCAAAGGGGAAATACCCCGGGCCCGGCCGCGCAGAGTCGCCAAAGCTGTATTCGGTCGCGCCCCAGGCAAAGGCGATGCCCACAATGATGAACATCAGCCCGGACGCGAAGTCCTTCTGACTTTTGATTCTCACGGTTGCTCCTCAGACGAATCGATGGTGTGAATGGATTTTCTGGATCCGACGGCGTCCGGACCCGTTCGCCCCAAAGGTGAAACTGCCGGGGATTCTAGGGATCGCCCCTTGCGGCGGTCCTGTGGAATACACGTAGCACGGCGCTGACCGACGGTCTCAATGCTCCCAGGCAGGGGTGGCACGCAGCACTTCATCCAAGGTCGTCAGCCCTTCGGCCACCTTCATGGCGCCCGCCAGACGCAAAGGGCGCATGCCGTCCTGGGTGGCTTGTTGTCGCAAACGCGACAAGTCGGGAGTCTGCGTGATGAGCGGTCGAAGCGCCGGGCTGACGGTCAGAAGCTCGTACAGGCCCGAGCGCCCCAGAAAGCCGGTCATGCGACACTCGATGCAGCCCACCGGCCGGTACGGACGTAGGGGACCGTTGATGCGCCACGGTGCAATTGCCGCGGCCAGGGTGTCGCGGCTGAAATCCGCGTCGGGCTGCTTGCAGTGCGGGCACAGCGTGCGCACCAGCCGCTGCGCCAGCACACCCAGCACGGTGGCGCCGATCAGGTAGGACGGCACGCCCAGATCCAGCAGCCGCGTGATGGCCGATGCGGCATCGTTGGTGTGCAGCGTGGTGAACACGAGGTGTCCGGTCAATGCCGCCTGGATGGCCATCTCGGCGGTTTCCAGGTCGCGCACCTCGCCCACCATGATGATGTCGGGGTCCTGGCGCATCAGGGCGCGCAGTCCGTTGGCAAAGTTCAGATCGAGCTGAGGCTGAACCTGGGTTTGGTTGAAGGCCGGCTCGATCATCTCGATCGGGTCTTCGATGGTGCAAACGTTCACCTCGTCGGTGGCCAACCGCTTGAGCGTGGCATACAGCGTGGTGGTCTTGCCCGAGCCGGTCGGGCCGGTGACCAGGATCACCCCGTGCGGCTGCGTGACGAGCTGCTCCCAGCGCTGCGCGTCGTGGCTGGAGAAGCCCAATGCATCGAGGCTCTTGACCGTGGTATCGGGGTCGAAGATGCGCATCACCAACTTCTCTCCGAAGGCGGTGGGCAGCGTGGACAAACGCATCTCGACCTCCTCGCCACGCGGATTGCGGGTCTTGATGCGCCCGTCCAACGGGCGGCGCTTTTCGACCACGTCCATGCGGCCGAGCAGCTTGATGCGGCTGGTCATCGCGGCCATCACGGTCAGCGGCAACTGGTAGACGGTGTGCATCACGCCGTCGATGCGGAAACGCACCGCCCCCATGTCGCGGCGGGGCTCCAGATGAATGTCCGAGGCACGCTGGTCGAAGGCGTACTGCCACAACCAGTCGACCACCTGCACGATGCTTTGATCATTGGCGTCGAGATTTTTGGCCTTGCCCAGCTCGACGAGTTGCTCGAAGTTGGCCGGACCACTGAGCTGACCGTTCTTCGCCGCGGCCTTGACCGATTTGGCCAAGGTGTAGAACTCGGTGGTGTAGCGTGCCAACTCGTTCGGGCTGGAGACCACCAAACGAACCTTCTTGCGCGTGTGCGCCTCGATTTCGGCCACCCAATCGGTGTCGAAAGGCTCGCAGGTGGCCACGGTGATCTCGCTCAGGCCAATCTGCACTGGCAGACAGCGGCGGCGCTCGGCATAGTTGATCGACATCACGTCGGCCACGCGCCCCACGTCCACCTTGAGGGGGTCGATGCGCAGGTAGTCCAGCCCGGCTCGGCCCGCCAGCCATTCGGTCAGGGTCTCGGTATCCAACGGCTTGCCGCTGACGGCATGCACCAGCCCCACATGGGCCAAGCGGATCAACGGGTGCTGGGCACTTTTGCCAGCGGCCAAACGCTGCTGGGTGCGTTGGGCGTCTGCCTCGGTGATCAGCCCATCTTCCTTCAGCCATTGGAGCATGACAAGCCAGTCCAAGCGGCCTGCAGGCACAGTTTGACGAGAGCGACGGGCGCCGGCGAGTTCAGGCTTTGCGGTCATGCGGGATCGACGAGTTTCATCATGCGCGGCCATTTGCGGGCCGGCAAACCCCAACGAGTTTCAATGTTTTCGGCGCGCTCGACAAGCTCAGCGCGGCTCGGTGGCGGCACGCCGCGACACGCCAGCACGATGGTATTGCCCTCACGGGTGGGCCGCAGGCTCCACAGGGTTTCGCCGGCAAAGGCCGTGGCGATGCGCGACAGACTGCGCTCGAAACTGGCGTCGCGTCCGAACAGGTTGACGCTCATCACACCGCCGGGGGCCAACAGGCCGTAGCAAGCACGATAGAAGTCCTCGTCGTCGAGCACGGGGCTGGCCGCTTCGTGGTCGTAGAGATCGACGCACAACGCATCGGCCACCCCTTGATGAGCCGGGTCGGCCACATAGGCCGCCGCGTCGGCTTCGATGACGCGCAAACGCTCGCCGTCGGCAGGCAAACGAAACCATTGCCGGCAGACGCGAATGACTTCGGGGTTCAGCTCCACCGCGGTGCAACGCCAGCGCAGCTTCCTGAGACAAAACTTCGTGATTGCCCCGGCCCCCAGTCCGAGTTGCACGGCATGACCCGCGTCGAGGGCCTCGGCGGGACGCAGCAGCATCCAGGCCATCATGCGCTGCACGTAGGCCAGCTCGATGTCGTCCGGCTTGCGCACCCGCATCGCGCCCTGAACCCAAGGCGTGTCCAAGTGCAGATAGCGCACCCCGTCGGACTCGGACAGCGTCACGCTCGGCAAACGGGGAATGCTCTTGCGAGAGTTGGAAAGACTCATGCCAGCTCGTACTGCTCGAAAACGGCCCGCCAGGCGGCCAGCTTGCGCTCGAAGCTCCAGGAGGCATTGGCCGGGCTGCTGGAGGGCAGGCGATGCACGGGCAAACCCAGCTGACGCGTGATGCGCATGGCCCGGGCGGATTCGCCGCCGTTGTGGGCCACGGCCCGCAAGGCGGGGGCCCATTCGCGCAGACGCCTCAGGGGGTTGAGCTCAGCCTCCTCGATCGCGCTGTCCAGGCTGCCCTGGCGCCGGCAGCTCGCATACACATCCCATATGCCCAGCCCGCGCTCGCGCACGATGTCCAGCCGTTGGGCATAAGGCAGGGCTCGCAGATCCAGCCCCCACAATGCCGACAGGATGGGCCAGAATTGATTGCGCGGATGCGCGTAGTACTGCTGCTCGCACAGCGAGGCCACGCCGGGAAAACTGCCCAGCACCACGAGCCGGGTGTGCGGCGCCAGCACGGGCGCCAAGCCGTGCAAACGAACGGAAGCCTTCATGCCGGCGCCAAACCCAACACTTGGCGTGCATTGGCCGAGGTGGCATGCGCCACGGCCTCCACGGCGAGGCCGCGCAATTCGGCCAGGGTGTGGGCTATGCGCGGCAGCTGTGCCGGTTCGTTGCGGCAAGTCTGCCCCGCCGCACGCTGCGCCGCGGTGCGGTACAGCCATTGCGGCGGAATGTCCGGCGCATCGGTCTCCAGCACCAGGGCCTGCAGTGGCAGCTCGCGGGCCAAGGCACGAATGCGCAGCGCACGCTCGAAGGTCATGGCGCCGCCAAAGCCCAGTTTGAAGCCCAGGTCGATGAACGCCAGCGCTTGCTGCAAGCTGCCATTGAACGCATGCGCGATGCCGCCTTTGACACGCAGGCGTCGCAAGTGTTTGAGCAACGCATCGGCCGAGCGGCGCACATGCAGGATCACCGGCAGATCGAACTCACGGGCAAGCTGCAACTGATCCACGTAGAACCGCTCTTGCACCTGGCGATCCAGACCCGGCACGAAATGGTCCAGCCCGATCTCGCCCACGGCCACCAGGCGGTCGTCGTCACGATGGCGCTCAAGCGCCGCCCGCAGCATCGCCACGGCCCCGGGCGGCTCGGCCTCGACATACATCGGGTGCAAGCCCAGGGCGTAGAAGAAGCCATGGGCATGGGCCAGTTCACGCACGGCATCGAGATTGGCGGTGCTTACGGCCGGCAGCACCATGCAGCCCACCCCCTGGGCCTTCGCACGTGCGACCACCGCGTCGCGGTCGGCATCGAACTCGGCCGCATCGAGGTGGCAATGGGTGTCGATCCACATGGTCCGTGACGGTTCAAACGAGCACCCCCGCCCGCAAACGCAAGCGACGATCGCAGCGCGCCGCGAGCTCTTCGTCGTGCGTGACCACGACGAAAGCCGTGCCCTGATCGCGCGCCAACGACAGCATCAGCTCGAAGACGGTGTTGGCCGTCTCTCGATCCAGGTTGCCGGTGGGCTCGTCAGCCAGCACGCAGGCCGGCTGCGCCACCAACGCGCGAGCAATGGCCACGCGCTGGCGTTCACCACCGGACAATTCCGCCGGGCGATGCTGTGCGCGCTGAGCCAGGCCCACCCGGTCGAGCATGGCCAAGGCCTGTTCGTGCGCCGCAGCCACCGGCATGCGTCGGATGCGTAGCGGCATGGCCACATTGTCCAGCGCGGTGAACTCCGGCAGCAAGTGGTGAAACTGGTAGACGAAACCGAGATGTCGGTTGCGCCATTGGCCCTGCTGGGCCGCTCCCAGGCGGGCGAAATCCTGCCCTTGCAGCACGACCCGTCCGTGCGTGGGTGCATCCAGCCCGCCCAGCAGATGCAACAGCGTGCTCTTGCCCGAGCCCGAGGCGCCCACGATGGCCAAGGTTTCACCGGCGTGCACTTGCAGGCTCACGCCACGCAGCACGTGCACATCCAGCGGGCCTTCGTGGTAGCGCTTGTGCAGCGATTCGGCGCTCAATACCGGCTCACTCATAGCGCAGGGCCTCCGCGGGCTGAACACGGCTGGCGCGCCAGCTCGGATACAGCGTGGCCAAGAAGGCCAGCGCCAGGGAGATGAGCCCGATGGGCACGATGTCGCCCATCTGCGGGTCGCTGGGCATGCGGCTGATCAGGTAAATGCTGCCAGGCAGGAAGCTCGCGTTGAACAGCCGCTCGATGGCCGGCACGATCACGTCGATGTTGAAGGCCACCAGCAGCCCCAGCAGCAGCCCGCCCAAGGTTCCGATGATGCCGCTGGCGGCGCCTTGCACCATGAAAATGCCCATGATCGAGCGCGGCGTGGCGCCCAGGGTGCGCAAAATGGCGATGTCAGCGCGCTTGTCCGTCACCGTCATCACCAGCATCGACACCAGGTTGAAGGCCGCCACCGCCACGATCAGCGTGAGAATGATGAACATCATGCGCTTTTCGAGCTGCACGGCGTCGAACCAATTGCGATTGGTGCGCGTCCAGTCTCGCAAGTAGAGTTCCCCGCTCAATTGCAAAGACAGCTCCTGCGCCACTTGCCGAGCACGTTGCACGTCGGCCAGGCGCAGCTGCACGCCGGTGGGGCCGGCCACCCGGAAGAGCTTGGCCGCGTCCTCCAGGTGCATCAACACCAGGCCACTGTCGTATTCATAGTGGCCAGCCTCGAACAGGCCCACCACCGTCACCTGCTTCAGACGGGGCACCACGCCGGCGGGCGTGACCTGCCCGCTGGGCGAGACGATGGTGAGGCGGTCGCCTTCGCGCACGCCGAGTTGGCGGGCCAGCTCCACGCCCAAGACCACGCCCCAGCCCTCGGGCCGCAGGCGGGACAAGACGGTGTCTTTTAGCTGGGCGGCCAGCGGTGTCACCGCAGGCTCGTGCTCGGGCGAAATGCCGCGAATGATGGCCCCGCGCATGTCCTCCCCGCGGGCCACCAGCGCCTGAGCCGCCACGTAAGGCGCCGCCCCCAGCACCTGGGGGTTGGCCAAGGCTTCGTGGGCCGTGCGCTGCCAGTCGGGCAAGGCCTGGCCGTCGGTGGAGAACACCTCGATGTGCGCAATCACCGACAGCATGCGGTCACGCACTTCCTTCTGGAAGCCGTTCATCACCGACAGCACGATGATGAGCGCGGCCACCCCCAGCGCGATGCCCAACATCGACACAGCGGAGATGAAGGATATGAAGCCATTGCGCCGGGTGGCGCGGCCGGCGCGCGTGTAGCGCCAACCAATCTGCAGTTCGTAAGGCCAATTCATGGATGACACGGACAGGAGGGGGACGCCCATGGGCAAGCGCCCGATGCTACCCGAGCTGGACTGCGCCCCGATAATGGCGGGCCATGCATGTGCTGATTCCCTATGCCTCGGCGCTGGCCGAGGCGGCCCGCGCGGCGATTCGCGATCTGTCCTTGCCCCATCTGGGCCGCCTGTTGGCCCGCCTTGGGCCGGTCTGGCGCAGCGAGGGCGACGAGTACAGCCTGTCCATGCCCCATGAGCGCGCCCTGGCCTTGGCCTGGGGCTATGCGGGCGCTGACGGCGCTCTGCCCTGGGCCGCCCACGCCGCAGCGGCCGACGGCATCGCCACCGACGACCTGTGCTGGGGCTTGCTGACCCCCGCCCATTGGCACGCCGGCGCCGACGAGGTGACCATGCTGCCGCCGGAGTCGTTGCAGCTGGACGAAGCCGACTCGCGCGAGGCGCTCGAAGCCGTGCGCGAACTGTTCGAATCCGAGGGATGGGTGCTGGTCTATGGTGCGCCCTTGCGCTGGTATGTGGCCCATGAGAGCCTGGCCGAACTGCCCACGGCCTCGCTGGACCGCGTGATCGGCCGCAACGTGGACTTGTGGATGCCCGACTCCCCTCAGGCCCGCGTGGTGCGCCGACTGCAACAGGAAGTTCAGATGCTGCTCTACACCCATCCGCTCAACGAACGTCGCGAAGCCCAAGGCTTGCTGCCGATCAACAGCTTTTGGCTCAGCGGCTGCGGCCCCCGCCAACCCGCGCGGCCCACGCCCGAGTTGATCGTGGACGCACGATTGCGTGAGGCGCATCTCCACGGCGACTGGCCCGCCTGGGCGCAAGCCTGGCAGGCGCTGGATGCGGGCCCACTGCGTGAAGCCTGGGAGCAGGTGCGCGCCGGGCATCCGGTGCAGCTGACCCTGTGCGGCGAACGCCATGCACAGACCTGGGGCCAGGCCGCACGCCCTTGGTGGCAAGCCTTGCGGGCCCGCTGGGCGGCGCCCTCGCCAGCGGACGTGCTGCTGTCCTTGTGAGCCCGGCCATGAGGATCATCACCCGCGATGTGCCGCCCCGCGCGGCCTGGGCCTTGGAACAAGCCGGCGTGCACCCGCTGCTGGCCCGCCTGTACGCCGCCCGCGGCATCCGCAGCGCCGACGAGCTCGACGACTCGCTGGCCCGCCTGCTCCCGCCCGAGCAGCTCAAAGGCACCGCCGAGGCGGCGGCCTGCTTGGCCGACGCCCTCACGGCCGGTCAACGCATCTGCGTGGTGGCCGATTACGACTGCGACGGCGCCACCGCCTGCGCCGTGGCCTTGCGCGGGCTGAAGCTGTTGGGCGCGCGGCCCGACACGCTCGGCTACGTGGTGCCGGACCGTGCCGTGCACGGCTATGGGCTGACGCCGGCCATCGTCGAGCTGGCCCTGGCCCAGCGCCCCGACGTGCTCGTCACCGTGGACAATGGCATCGCCAGCTTGGAGGGCGTGGCCCATGCCCGTGCGCGGGGGCTGCGCGTGGTGGTGACGGACCACCACCTGCCCGCGCAAGTCCAGGGCCAGGTCGTGCTGCCCGAAGCCGACGTGATCGTCAACCCCAACCAGCCGGGCTGCCCCTTCGAGAGCAAGCACCTGGCCGGCGTGGGCGTGATGTTCTACGTGCTGCTGGCCCTGCGCGCCGAGTTGCGTCGCCGAGGCGCCTTCGACCGCGCCGCTCAGCCACGCCTGGACAGCCTGCTGGACCTCGTGGCCCTGGGCACCGTGGCCGACGTGGTCAAGCTCGACGCCAACAACCGGCGCCTGGTGGCGCAAGGTCTCAAGCGCATTCGCGCCGGGCGCATGCAGCCCGGCGTGGCCGCGCTGTTTGCCGCCGCCGGACGCCGCCCCGAGCGTGCCGGCGCCTTCGACTTCGGCTTCGCCCTGGGCCCGCGCATCAACGCCGCGGGCCGCCTGGCAGACATGACGCTGGGCATCGAATGTCTGCTCACCGACGATCCCGGCCGAGCCGCCGAATTGGCCCAGCAGCTCGACGGCATCAACCGCGAGCGCCGCGGCGTGGAGGCCGGCATGCGCGAGCAAGCCGAGGCCTTGCTCGAACGCCTGATGCCCCAAGGCGAGCCGCCACCGGCCATTGCGCTGTACGACCCCGACTTCCACGAGGGCGTGGTGGGCATCGTCGCCTCGCGCCTCAAAGACCGCGTGCACCGGCCCACCTTCGTCTTCGCGCGCGGTCAGGATGGCCTGCTCAAGGGCTCGGGCCGCTCCATCCCGGGCTTCCACCTGCGCGATGCGCTGGACCTGGTGAGCAAGCGCCACCCCGGCGTGCTGCGCAAGTTCGGCGGCCATGCCATGGCCGCTGGTTGCACCGTGGCGCAGGCCGATTTCGTCACCTTCGCCCAGGCGTTTGTCACCGTGGCCAGCGAATGGCTCGACGACACCTTGCTCGCCCGCACCGTGGCCACCGATGGCCCCTTGGAGCCACAGTGGTTCGCCCCGGAGGTGGTGCAGATCCTGGACCAAGAGGTCTGGGGCCAGGCCTTCGAGGCGCCGTTGTTCTGCGACGAGGTCGAAGTGGTGTCGCAGCGCATCGTCGGTGAACGCCACCTCAAGCTGTCCGTCCGGCATGCGGGCCAGCTTCGCGACGCGATCTGGTTTGGCCGCTGCGACCCCCTGCCCGAGCGTAGCCGCCTGGCCTACCGCTTGTCTTTGGACGAATTCAACGGCCAGCCACGCGTGCAGATGGTGGTGGAGGCCCAGGGCTGACCCCCGACTCGGGGGGGCTGTTGCGACTGGTCACACCTGCGCCGCGGCGCAGGTCGTAGCCTGTGAGGCTGCGCATGTCGAGGAGCCCAGCACCATGCCGGACCGGCCATTGCCCTCTGAACCCGCCGATGCTCGACGGCGCGAGCTCTTGTGCCACGCGGTTCGTTATGCCGCGGCCTGTGCCACGGTGTCGGCCTGTGGCGGAGGCCACGGCGACCCTGGATCCCCCTGGCCCGCGCCGGCGCCCTCGCCGCCAGCGGGACCACCAGCGCGCCTCACACGCTGGGTCACCGGGCTGCAGCAGCCCTGGGGGCTGGCCTTCCTGCCCGACGGCAGCGCGCTCGTGACCGAAAAGCCCGGACGGCTGCGCCATGTCGACACCGAAGGCACGCTGTCGGCCCCGCTCTCGGGGGTGCCGGGGGTGTACAGCGGAGCCGACACCCAAGGCGGCCTGCTCGATGTGGTCATCGACCCGAACTTCACGGCCAACCGACGAATTTATCTGTCGTACGCCGAGCCCGACCAGGGAGGCGCCTACACCGGGATCGGCACGGCCGTGGCCCGCGCCGTCCTGAGCGCCGACCTCAGAAACCTCGAAGCCGTGACGGTGATCTACCGACAAACCCCCCGCTTCAACGGCGACGGCCATTTCGGCTCACGTTTGGTCTTCGGACGGGATGGCCACCTGTTCATCACCCTGGGCGACCGCCAGGTCCAAACCGAGGCCCCGCAAACCACCGACAACCACCTCGGCAAGGTCGTGCGCATCACCACCGACGGCGGCAATCCCGGCAACAACTTCAGCGGCCTGATCTGGAGCGTCGGTCACCGCAACCCGCAGGGTGCCGCCATCCACCCCGATACCGGCGAGCTGTGGATCAGCGAGCATGGCCCGCAGGGCGGGGACGAGATCAACCGCGTGCTGCGCGGCGGCAACTACGGCTGGCCGCGCGTGAGCTATGGCTGCCCGTATGGCCAGACGCCGGGCGAGGCCTGCCGCATCGGTGGCGGCACGCACGCGCCGTCCTTCGTGGAGCCGGCGTGGTATTGGGTCCCCATCTCCTGCGCCCCCTCGGGCATGTGCTTCTACACCGGCGACCGTTTCCCCGAATGGCGCGGCAATTTGTTCGTCGGCACGATGGCCGACCAGCGCTGCTTGCGACGCTTGACGCTCAACGGCCCCACCGTGACCAGCGAGGAACGACTGTTCCGCTCACTCGATGTGCGCATGCGCGACGTCAAGCAAGGCCCCGATGGCTGGCTGTACGTCTTGGACGAGACCAACGGCCATATCTTGCGCATCGACCGCTGAAGCCCCCAACGATCGCAGGGAACCCTTGCTCGGTGGCAGACTCCGAGCCGATTCACCCCTTCCTGAGTCGCCCATGATCTTGTTGCGCCTGCTTCTGGCTGCCGTCCTTGGCCTGGCCGCGCTTGGGGCCCAGGCCCAGCCGCTCAAACCGGTCAGTGTCGCCCGCGGCCTGCAGCACCCTTGGGGCTTGGCCTTCCTGCCCGACGGGCGCCTGCTCGTCACCGAGCGACCAGGCCGGCTGCGCATCGTCTGGCCCGATGGCACGCTCAGCCCCCCGTGGCCGGGGTGCCGCCCGTCGATGCCCGTGGCCAAGGCGGCTTGCTCGACGTGGCCCTCGACCCTGACTTTGCCACCACCGGCCTGGTGTACCTGAGCTACAGCGAACCTGGCCCGGGCGGCAACGGCACCGCCGTGGCCCGTGGTCGACTGGAAGGCCATGCGCTGACCAACGTGCAGGTGATCTTCCGCCAGCAGCCCAAGATCGACAGCGCAGCCCACTTCGGCTCACGTCTGGTGTTCGGACGCGATGGGCGGCTGTTCATCACCCTGGGCGACCGCTTCGGCCAGCGTGACCAGGCGCAGAACCTGGCCAACCACATCGGCAAGGTGGTGCGCATCGAACGCGACGGTCGCGTGCCCGCGGACAACCCCTTCGTCGGCCGCGACAACGCCCGCCCCGAGATCTGGAGCTATGGCCATCGCAACGTCCAAGGCGCCGCGCTGCACCCGGTCACCGGCGAACTCTGGACCCACGAACATGGCCCCCAAGGCGGTGACGAGCTCAACCTGACCCTGGCTGGCCGCAACTACGGCTGGCCCGTGGTCACGCACGGCCGTGAATACGGCACCGGCTTCAAGATTGGCGAAGGCACGAGCAAGGCCGGCATGGAAGACCCGCTGCGCGTGTGGGAGCCCCGCTCCGTGGCCCCCAGCGGCATGGTGTTCTACACTGGCGATCGCTACCCGCAATGGAAGGGCCACCTGTTCATCGGCACCTTGCGCGAACAGGCCCTCATCCGCCTCGAACTCGACGGCACCCGCGTGGTGCGTGAGGAACGCCTGCTGACCCAGCTGCGCGAACGCATCCGCGACGTGCGCCAAGGGCCCGATGGATGGCTTTACATCCTGACGGACAACAACGACGGACAAATCCTGCGGCTGGAGCGCTGATACCCTGAAGCCAACGCGACAGTGGCCGCCGGCCTAGAATGCTGAAGTGAACCTCTCGCCCAGCGGCGTGCTCAACGCCGATCTTCATTGCCATTCCAATGTCTCCGACGGCACGCTCAGCCCCGAAGACTTGGCCGCACGCGCCCATGCCAACGGGGTGGAGCTGTGGGCCTTGACCGACCACGACGAAGTGGGCGGGCAACGGCGGGCCCGGGCGGCGGCCTTGAAGCTGGGGCTGCCTTACCTCACGGGCACCGAGATTTCCGTGACCTTCGCGGGTGAAACCGTGCACATCGTGGGCCTGGGGTTCGACCCGGACGACCCCGGCCTGGTGGCGGGCTTGGCCCGCACCCGCAGCGGCCGGCAAACCCGCGCGCTGGAGATGGCCGAAGGCTTGGCGCGTGCGGGCATCCCTGGGGCCTACGAAGGCGCGCTGAAATACGTGGGCAACCCGGACCTGATCTCGCGCACGCATTTTGCGCGTTTTCTGGTGGACATCGGTGTGTGCCGCGACACCTCGGAGGTGTTCCGTAAGTTCCTCACCGAGGGCAAGCCCGGCTATGTGCCGCATCGCTGGGCCTCCTTGGGCGAGGCGGTGGGCTGGATCCGCCAAGCCGGCGGCATGGCCATCATCGCCCATCCCGGGCGCTACAAATTTACGCCGAACGAGGAGTACGCATTGTTCAGTGAATTCCGCGAGCATGGCGGGCTCGGCGTGGAGGTCGTCACCGGCAGCCATACGGCGCAAGACGCATCGAAGTACGCCGATTTGGCGCAGGAGTTTGGACTGTACGCCTCACGCGGTTCAGACTTCCACAGCCCTGGCGAAAGCCACACCGACCTGGGAGCCCTGCCCTACCTGAGCGGCACCCTGCGTCCGGTGTGGGAAGCGCTGGCCGATCGCATCCACTGGCCCGCGTGAGCTGCAGCCCTCCCATGGCAACGCCCTCCCGGGTGCTGTCCGGCATTGGCTTGACCGTGCTGGCCGTGGCCTGTTTCGCGACGCTGGACAGCGGGGTGAAGCATCTGAGCCTCGTGCTGCCGATGCTGGTGGTGGTGTGGTTCCGCTATGCGGTGCAAGCGGTGCTGATGGGCGGCTGGCTGATGCTGCGCGGCGGGGCGCGCCGCTTTCGCGTGCAGAACTGGCGCTTTCAAGTCCTGCGCGGCATGTTGCTGCTCCTCACCAGTGTGCTGGCGTTTTATGCGCTGCGCGTGATGCCGCTGGCCGAGTTCACCGCCGTGGTGATGCTTTCGCCGATCTTCGTGACGCTGCTGGCCCCTTGGGTGTTACGCGAGAGGGTCTCGGCGCTGCGTTGGGCCTTGGTCGTGGTGGCGTTCTCGGGGGCCTTGTTGGTGATTCGCCCAGGCAGCGGACTGTTCGGCGCCGCGGCGCTGCTGCCGCTGATGCTGGCATGGAGCCATGCGTTCTTCCAGCTCCTGACCAGCCGCATGTCGGCCTCGGAATCGCCCATGACCACGCATTTTTACACCGGTGCGGTGGGCGCCGCGGTGCTGAGCCTCGCCTTGCCGATGCAATGGGGCGAGGCGGCGCAGGCGCTGGAGCGGATCGGCCCGGCGCAATGGGGAGTGCTGGCCGTGGTGGCCTTGATGGGCACCTTCGGTCACTTGGCCTTCATTTACGGGCTCGGACGCGCACCGGCGGCGGTGTTGATGCCTTTCACCTATGCACAGATCGCGTTCGCCACGCTGTGGGGCTGGGTGCTTTTCTCGCAAGCGCCCGATGCCTGGGCCGTCGCCGGCATGGGCCTGATCGCCGGCAGCGGAGCGGCCTCGGTGTGGCTCAATCTGCGCGCACGCTCGTCATCGGCCAAGCCGGTCCACGCCGACACGTGGGCCGAGTGAGTCGCCGCGCTCAACCGGCCGCGGGCCCGCGGCCGCGCCATGGTGCCAAGCCGGCCTCGATGCGATGGTGCTCGGCCTGACAGGTCTCGCTGCTGAATTCGCGCTCCAGTGCGTCGAGCAGCGCGCGCGTGCGCGCCGGCATCAAGCGCCGCCCCGGAAACACCGCCCAGGCCACGGCGGCCGGCAGGCGCCAGTCGGCCAACAGGGGTTGGAGCTCCCCACTGTGGACATACGGCTCGGCAAACGCATCGGGCAAGGGGGCGATTCCCACCCCGGCGCGGGCCAAACGCATCAACAGCTCAGGGGAGTTGATCGCGGCCCGCCCGGGCGGAATGCCTTCCCAACGCATCGGCCCGCGGCTCAGCACCCACGGCGCCGGCTCGCCATGGCGGCTGAGCAGGTGCAAGGCATCGTGCTCCATCAGGGCCTCGGGCTCCTCGGGCCGGCCGCGGCGCGCGATGTAAGCCGGCGAGGCATACAGACCCACCGACAGCACGGCCAGACGGCGTGCGGCCAGCGAGGCATCGTCCGACAGCTCGCCCATGCGGATGGCCAGATCGAAGTTCTCGCCGATGAGGTCCACCCGCCGCGGGGTGATGTCCACCTCCAGCGTGAGGGCCGGGTAGCGTGCGATGAAGTCGGCCAGCACCCGGCTGAGGACCAGATTGGCAAAGTCCCCCGGCATGGACACCCGCAGCCGGCCGCTGGGCTCGACCTGGCGATGCTGAGCCAGCAGCACCGCGGCGTCCACCTCATCGGCCACCTGCCGCGCATGGGCCAGCACCTGGTGGCCGAAATCGGTCAGGCTGAGCTTGCGTGTGGTGCGCAGCAGCAGCCGCTCACCCAGTTGCGCCTCCAGCGCGGCCACCCGGCGCGACACGGTGGACTTGGGCAGGCCGGTGCGCTCGGCCGCCCGACTGAAGCTGCCGGCGTCGACCACCCGGGCAAACAACAGCAAGTCATCGGCCTGAAGTTTCATGGACGGATGATTGTTCCATTGACGGTTCTATGTTATCCAGAATTTGATCTTCTATGTCGATTTTGGAACAGATAAAGTCTGAGGCATGGAAACCACTGACGCATCGCAAGGAGCATCACGATGAACATCCTGCAAGTGAATTCGAGCGCCCGCACCGAGGGCTCGCATTCGTCCCGGCTGGCGAGCCTGCTGGTCGAACGGCTGCGCCAGCGCCACCCCGAGACACGCGTGACCGTGCGCGATTTGGCCCGCGCGCCGCACCCGGTGTTGGATGAGGCAGCCCTGACCGCCTTGTTCACCCCAGCCGAGCAGCGCAGCCCCGAGCAAGCCGCCCGGGTGGCCCTGGACGATGCGCTGATCGCCGAAGTGCAAGCCGCCGACGTGGTGGTGCTAGGGGTGCCGATGTACAACTTTGGTGTGCCCGTGCAGCTGAAGAATTGGATCGACGCGATCTCCCGCGCCAAGGTGACCTTCCGGTACACCGAGCATGGCCCGGAGGGGCTGCTCAAGGGCAAAAAGGTGTATGTCGTGCTCACCCGCGGTGGCATTTACCGCAACCAGCCGTCGGACAGCCAAGTGCCCTACTTGAAGACCGTGCTGGGCTTCCTGGGCATGACCGATGTGGAGTTCATCTACGCCGAGGGGCTGGCGCTGGGCGCCGAGGCCGAGCAACGGGCATTGGCGCAAGCGCAAGCAGACATCGAGGCCGCGCTGGCCTGAAGCCCCGTCCGTTCATCGCGAAAGGAACCCGCCATGACCGCCATCCTTGCGACCTCCCCTTTGGAAAGGGTTGAGCAGCCCCGCCGCGTGGAGCGGCTGGTGGCCGGCGTGGCCACCTCCGATGGCGCCGGCGTGAAGCTCACCCGTGTGCTGACCTCAGATCTGCAGCATCGACTCGACCCCTTCCTGATGCTCGATGCCTTCGGCACCGACCGTCCCGAGGATTACATCGGGGGGTTTCCAGACCACCCGCATCGCGGCTTCGAGACGGTCACCTACATGATCGCCGGTCGGATGCGCCATCGCGACAGCGCTGGCCACGAGGGCCTGCTCGGTCCGGGCGACGTGCAATGGATGACCGCCGGCCGCGGCGTGATCCACTCCGAATTGCCCGAGCAAGAGGAAGGCCGCATGGAGGGTTTCCAGCTGTGGCTGAACCTGCCGGCTCGCGACAAGATGTGCGAACCGTGGTATCGGGACATCCGCAGCCAAGACATCCCTGAGTTCCAGGCCGAGGGCGTGCGTGTGCGCGTGATCGCCGGACGCAGCCATGGCGTGGCCGGTGCGGTGCAGCGCCCAGCCACGGCGCCGCTGTACCTGGACGTGCACCTGGCCGCCGGAGCGCACCTGGCTCAGCCGCTGCCCCCCGAGCACAATGCCTTCGTCTACGTCTACCGTGGCCAAGTGAAGCTCGGCGGCACCGAGGTGAATGCCGGCCGCATGGCCATCCTGCACAACGAAGGCGATGGCGTGGTCTTGCACGCCAGCACCGACAGCCGCGCCCTGCTGCTGGCGGGCAAGCCGTTGCGCGAGCCCATCGTGCAATACGGCCCCTTCGTGATGAACAGCCAGGCGCAGATCATCCAGGCCGTGCAAGATTTGCATGCCGGCCGTTTCGGCCGCTGAGGCGTGGGCTCAGGCGGCATCGGCCACCGCCGGTCCGTCAGTGGCCTTGGCTTTCGGCCGGCGCCGCACCGGCAGCTTCACCGGCGCAGGGGCCGCCGGGTCGGGCAAAGCGGCCACGCGCTCGAGCAGGGCATGCAAGGTGTCGAGCGTCTGCGCCCCCAGTTGAGCCTCGATGACCCGGTAGCGTTCATCGATGCGACTGAGCATGCGCTGCACCAGACGGCGGGCCTTGGGTGTGAGCTCGACGATCACCTTGCGCTGATCGGTCGAGATGCGATAGCGCCGCACCCAGTCATCGCGTTCCATGCGTTCGAGCACGCCGGTGAGGCTGGGCCCAGGGATGCAGGCAGCTGCCGCGATCTGCCCCACTTCCAGATCACCCCGGTCGGACAGCACGCGGATCACCCGCCACTGCTGCTCGGTCACACCGGCCACCTTGAGGTTGGGACGGAAATACCGCATCACCGATTCACGCGCGCGCAGCAGCGCGTCAGGCAGATTGCGGTGGCCGATGACAGCGGGCATGGGCGTCCTTGATTCGGCAACAAGAAGCAATTACTTCACATATTCTAAGGATCACCTCAGGTTATAAACAAATGCCTCAAGATGCGGGCATCTGCGGCTCCAGCGGCAAGCGACACCAGCGGGACTTGCCTTCGGATTTGGCCCGATACAGCGCCTGGTCGGCGCGCGTCCAGGCCGTCTGCAATGAGATTTGCGCGTCGCTGCGCCACACCACGGCTCCGACGCTGCCGCCCAGGGCAATGGTGAGCGCGCCCACACGTGCCGGCTCGCCCAGCGCCCGCACGATGCGCGCGGCCATGGTGTCGGCCAAGCGCGGTCCGTCGCCCGGCGCGGCCTGCGCCAGCACGAGGAATTCGTCACCGCCCAGTCGCACCGGCACGTCTTGCTCGCGCAGCAGGCTGCGCAGCCGCCGGGCCACCTCACACAACACGGCATCACCGACCTCATGACCATGGCGGTCGTTCACGCCCTTGAAGTCGTCGAGATCCATGCACAACACCACCAGCTCGCGCGTTTCTTGCACGGCCGCGGTCGCCTGGTCGAGCAAGGCCGCCAGATAGGCCCGGTTGGGCAAGCCGGTGAGCGGATCATGCGTGGCCTCGTGGCGCAGCCGACGCACTTCGTGCTCGCGCACCGCCAAATCTCGGTCCATGCGCTGCATCAACTCGGCGACCCAGCGCACATCCACCTGACGCCGATCCGCGCCCATGCCAGCCCCGGAGCCGGCATGCTGCAAGCCCCCTGTGCTGCGCAGCAGCTGATGCACCGGTTGCGACACCCGGCGCGCCAGCCACAGCCCCAGCGCCAGAAAGGCCAGCCCCACCCCCGCGCCCCAGGCGACGATTTGCTGGCCGGCCTGACGCGCTTGCCCCAGGGCCACATCGATGGGCTGGCGCACCACCACACGCCGGCCCAGGCCAGGGAATACCCCCTGTGGGCCGCTGTTGGCCACGGCCGTCATCGCTTCGGTGCCATCGTCCCAGCGCAGCAAGCGATAGGGTGATCCCGGTGCTGGCAAGACGCGTGGATCGACGGGCACGGGCCGCTGGCGCATGGCTTGCGGCCCGAGGATCACCTGCCCCTGTGCATCGACGATGAGCACCTCCAGCCGATGCCGGTTTTCATAGGGACGCAAGACATCGACGGCCACCTCTTGCGCCCAGCGCCACCCCAGGTGCGCCGCCAGGACACCGCGCAGACGCCGCTGCGCATCGTGCACCGGCGTGGCCACATCGACGAATCTCAAGGTCTCGCCCCCGTGGGGCTGGAGCAGCCGCTGCAACACCACCGCCGGATGCACATCCCCAAACCACAGCCCCTGGCGCCCTTGCATGAACACGGGCCGATGCGCCAACAGGCTGCCTTCGAGCAACCCGCCGGTGGCCGCCAGCACGCGGCCTTCCGCATCGAGCCAGCCGATCCACGCGTAGCTGGGCACATGATGCTGGAGCAATTCGAGCTGATGGCGCACCTCATTGGGTGCACTGTCAGGTTGCTGCGCACGGATGGAGGCCAGCAGCTGCACCTCCGCCCCCCGCGCGGCCATCTCTCGCGAGAGCCGTTCGGCCACGGCCATCGCCACGCTGGCCACTTCCCGCCCGGCCTCCTGCACGATGCGCTCGCTGGTCAGATGAACCTGGGCCCAAGCCACCACCAGGGTCACGCCGATGCTGCCGAACGCGGGCAAAGCAGCCACCTTCCATCGAAACGGCACCGCGCGAAGGTGCAGCATGGCGGCTTCTCCAGGACTGCGCTTCCACCTGCGAAGGAGTCTAGGGGCGTGCCCCGCGCCAGCGTTCATCGCCCCGCTCCCGCCCCCCACGTTCCGGGGCTCGGGTTTGCCCTCATCCGCCCATGGCCACGCCGGCCCCAGCGCGCAGGCCGGCCCGCCGCGACCTGCCCGCCCCGGGTGAGCACGCCCTCGATGGCCCGGCCCACCGGTCACAAGCTCGCCGCCAAGCGGGTGCCTTGGTCGATGGCGCGTTTGGCATCGAGCTCGGCCGCTTCGTCCGCCCCACCGATCAAATGCACGCGGACCCCGGCATTGCGCAAGGGCTCGGCCAGATCGCGCAACGGCTCTTGGCCCGCACACAGCACGATGTGATCCACCTCCAGCCAGGTCGGGTTTTCGCGCGCGGGACCATGGCTGATGAGCAGACCGCGGTCGTCGATGCGTTCGTAATGGACGCCCCCCATCATGCGCACGCCCTTGTGCTTGAGCGTGGTGCGGTGGATCCAGCCCGTGGTCTTGCCCAGGCGTTCGCCCAGCTTGCCGCTGCGGCGCTGCAACAGCGTCACTTGGCGGGCCGGCGGTGACACACGAGGCGAGACCCCCTCGACCCCGCCGCGCGCCTGTGCCGGGTCGCCCACACCCCATTCGGCCAGCCATTCCTGCAGATGCAGCGTGGGCGAATGGCCGTCATGCACCAAGAACTCGGCCACGTCGAAGCCAATGCCACCGGCACCGACGATGGCCACGCGCCGACCCACCGCAGCACGATGGCGCAGCACGTCGATGTAGCTGAGCACCTTGGGATGGTCCTGCCCCGGGATGCGCGGATCGCGCGGGCGTACCCCGGTGGCCAGCACCACCTCGTCATAGCCGGCCTGCACCAACGCATCGGCCTGCACCGCCGTGTTCAAGTGCAGGCGCACGCCGGTGAGTTCGAGGCGGCGACGGAAGTAGCGCAGCATCTCGTGAAACTCCTCTTTGCCCGGCACGACCTTGGCCATGTTGAGCTGGCCGCCGATTTCGCCGGCCGCCTCGAACAAGTCCACCTCATGCCCCCGCTCGGCCAACGTGGTGGCCGCCGACAAGCCGGCCGGGCCGGCCCCCACGACCGCCACGCGCTTGCGCACGGATGCTGCGCGGATCACGAGCTCGGTCTCACGGCAGGCGCGCGGGTTCACCAAGCAGGAGCTCAGCTTGTTGACGAAGACATGATCCAAACAAGCCTGGTTGCAGGCGATACAGGTGTTGATCTCGTCGGCGCGGCCTTCGCGCGCTTTTTTCACGAACTCGGGATCGGCCAGCAGCGGCCGCGCCATCGACACCATGTCGGCGCAGCCCTCGGCCAGGATCTGCTCGGCGACTTCCGGTGTGTTGATGCGGTTGGTGGCCACCAACGGCACCTTCACCGCGCCGCGCAGCTTCTTCGTCACCCAGGCAAATGCACCACGCGGCACGCTGGTGGCAATGGTCGGAATGCGGGCCTCGTGCCAACCGATGCCGGTGTTGATGAGGGTGGCGCCTGCGCGTTCGACCGCCTGGGCCAAGCGCACCACCTCGTCCCAGGTGCTGCCACCGGGCACCAGGTCCAGCATCGACAACCGGTAGATCAGGATGAAGTCTGGCCCCACGGCCTCGCGGCAGCGCTGCACGATCTCCACCGCCAGGCGCATGCGGTTCTCGTAGGAGCCGCCCCATTCATCATCACGATGGTTGGTGGCAGCGGCGAGGAACTGATTGATGAAGTAGCCCTCGCTGCCCATGATTTCCACGCCGTCATAGCCCGCCTCGCGGGCTAGCACGGTGCAGCGCACGAAGGCACGGATCTGGCGTTCGATGCCGCGCGCACTGAGCTCGCGCGGCGTGAAAGGCGAAATGGGCGACTTCAGCGGCGAGGGCGCCACCGCCAGAGGGTGGTAGGCGTAGCGGCCGGTGTGCAGGATCTGCAGCGCGATCTTGCCGCCTTCGGCATGCACGGTCTGAGTGACCACCCGATGTCGCCTGGCCGCCCCGTGGGTGGCCAGGCGGCCGGCGAAGGGCTTGGCCCAGCCTTCGATATTGGGCGCAAAGCCACCGGTGACGATCAGCCCGACCTCGCCACGCGCCCGCTCGGCGAAATAGGCGGCCAGCTTGTCCAGCCGCCGGCCATCTTCCAGGCCCGTGTGCATGGAACCCATCAGCACGCGGTTGCGCAACGTGGTAAAGCCCAGATCCAGGGGCTGAAGAAGATGCGGGTAGGCAACGAGGCTCAAGGCGGGCTCTCCGTCGTTCGAAGTCTCACACGGGAGCCAAATTATCGAACGATCGTTCGAAAATTGAGCCGGTATCGACTGCGCGTTTTCCCGAGTCTTGGCTGCGGCCGCGCATCGGGGCGGCCTGCGGGAGTGCGCCGCCGGGCCACGCGCAAGGTGCTCGGTGGCCGCTGCCGTGGCTCAGAGGCGCCGGCGTGCGGCCTTGGCGCCGTACATGGCCTCGTCAGCGCGGTGCACGAGCTGGGCGATGGTATCGCCTGGGCGGGCCTGGGCCACGCCCACGCTGATGCTCACACGCAGGCCAGGCGAGAGGCTGTCCCAATCGTGATCGACCACGGCGGCCTCGATGCGCTCACAGGCCTGGCGAGCCACACGCTCGTCCGAGTCCCAAAAAGCGACGACGAACTCGTCGCCGGCCAAACGCGCCGGCAAATCGTTCTCGCGCACATGGCTGCACAAGATGCGCGCAATGGTGCACAACACCTGATCACCCACGCGGTGCGAGTGCCGGTCGTTGACCTGCTTGAAGTCATTCACATCGATCAGCGCAATCGACAACGGCCGGCCTGCCAAGGCCCGGCTGCGCAGGCGCTCGGCCGTGCGCCATTCGAAATGCCGCCGGTTGGCAATGCCGGTGAGCGCATCTTCGAGCGAGAGCCGCTCGAGCTGCTCGGACGATGCTTCGAGCTGCTGCAAGGTCTGCTCGCGCTCGCGCAGCTCGAGTTGCCACTTCACCACGCGTGCGCGGCTCTCCAGGCTCTCGGCGCGGATGAGCTCTTCGCGCCGTCGCAGCAGCTTGAGGTCTTCCAACGCCCCGCGTTCGTCGCCTTGGCATTCGTGCAACTGCGCCAGCAGCAACTGCCCCACGCAAGCCAGTTCCTCGTGCTCCACCCGGATGGCCGCATCCACCATCAGCGCGGCGCACTGCACGGCTGGCCCCAATCGGCCGCGGTCCCAAGCCCATTCGCATTCCACCCACAGCTCCAGGGCCTGCAGCCAGGCGCTGGCCGACGGCTCGCGCGACCACCGCCGGGCTTCGGACAACTCTCGCTGCGCCAGCGTGGCCTCCCCTCGCCAACATGCCGCAAGCCCGCCCAGTGTGGCCAGCAGCGCACGGTGCATGCTCAGCAGCCCGGGCTGAATGCCCTCGGCCCCGGTCACGTGAGCCAGCTGCACGCAACGCGCCAGCAGGGCTTCGAAACACGCACGATCGGGCAATTCGCCTTTGAAGAAACGCTCGCCGACCAGACGCAGTGCCTCTGCATGCGCCCGTTGCAGCAGGATCTGCAGCGTGGGTTCCGGAGGGTCGCACTGCGCAGCCACCTGTTCGGCCCGATCGAAGGCTTCGGCCGCGGCCTCGAAACTGCGGCTCCAGGCATACGCCTGGGCCAAGGCGTGGTGAGCCAGCACGGCCGACGCCGAAGACGGCATGGGGTCCATCAGACGCACGGCCAACAGCGCCGCCTCGACCGCTTCTTCATGGTGCCCCAGACAGCTGGCCGCCCCAGCGAGCGTGACCAGCGCATCCACCTCCCCCGGGGTGTCGCCCAGCAGTTGGAACAACTGCGCGGCACGCCGGCTGCTGGCCTGCGCGCGCCGGAAGCGGGACGTGAGCCAGTCGCAATACGCCAGGCAGGCCAACGCGCGCGCCTCGCTGGGCCGATGCAGACAGGCTTGCGCACCGGCCAGCGCCCGTTGCGCCAACGAGCGGGCGCGATCCGGCTGGCCGGTTTCCAACGCGCGACGGGCCCGCGCCAACACATCGTCCAGCTCCCCGGGCGATGGAGGTGCGGAATCGGTCTTTTCGGTTTCGGACATCGAACCGCAATCGGCGGCGCGGCACGCGCCGCACCTCCCCTTGGGCCGACGCGTCGTACCGCATAGAAGTGACAAACCGTGTAGTGTCCTTGAAAACCGAGCGAAGACTCAAGTACTTTGCCGCACCACCACCTCATAGCCCAGACGGACACACGGCTGGGCAGGCCGCTGGCCGCCCATGAGCTGCAACAACATGCGCGCGCCTTCGGTGCCCACCTCGCAGCGCGGCGTGCGCACGGTGGTCAATGGCGGCAGCATTTGATCGCTACCGGCCAGATCGTTGAAGCCGGCCACGGCTAGCTGTTGCGGCACCTTCAGCCCCAGGCGCTGTGCCGCCAACAAGCCGCCTTGGGCCAAGTCGTCATTGTTGAAGAACACCGCCTGCGTGTCCGGCCGCAGGCGCAGCAACTGCTCCAACAGCTGCGCCCCCAGGGCGATGGACGACCGTTGCGGACTGAGCAGCTCCAGCGAAGGGTCGTAGCATTGCGCCTGCCGCAAAGCACGGCGATAGCCCTCGGCGCGCTGCATCGTGCGCGGGTCGAGCTGGGCGGCGATGAACGCGATGCGCCGATGGCCGCGCGACAACAAGTGGCGCGTCAGATCCGCCCCGGCCTCGGTCTGTGAGAAGCCCACGCAATACACGCCTGGCGCCTCGGTGGTTTCCATCAAGTGCACACAAGGCACGCCGCTGGCGGCGATCAAGCGCCGAGCCGCCTCGGTGCGATCGAAGCCGGTGACCAACAGGCCGGCAGGCCGATGCGCCAGGTAGCTGCGCAGCAATTGCTCCTCCTCCTGCGCGTCGTAGTGGGTCACGCCGATCATCGGCTGGTATCCGGCAGGAAACAGCACCCGATGCACCGCCTCCAGCACATCGACGAACAGGGCATTGGACAGCATGGGCACCAGCACCGGCACCTGCGTGCCACGCTGCGAGGCCAAGGCCCGCGCCGCCGGATCGGGCACATAGCCCAGGCGATCGACGGCGGCGCGTACCCGCTGCACCAATTCCGGGGCGACCCCCCGCTCGCCACGCAGAGCCCTGGAGGCGGTGATCGGGCTGACCTGCGCCTCGCGGGCCACGTCTTGCAAGGTGACACGACCGCTGGAGCGGCGTTTGCGGGAGGAGGAATCCAAGGGTTAACCCTAGGTAACGCGATGAAAACTTGGTCTAGGATAGCGCTACCAAGCACCCTGCACAACCCCTCGATCCCGTCATTCACCCTCCCCTGGCCTTCTCCTACGTGATTTGGCCGCACAGCCTGCCGATCCGATGCATCGATCTTTGTTGGACAGCGCTACCAATCCGCCTTCGGCCCCGACGGCCACCGCCCTGGTGGTGATGGGTGTGGCCGGCTGCGGCAAATCCAGCCTGGGCCGCGCCTGCGCCGAGGCTTTGAATTGGCCTTTGCTGGAAGGCGACGATTACCACTCGCCCGAAAGCGTGGCCAAGATGAAAGCTGGCATTGCCTTGACCGATGCCGACCGCCAAGGATGGCTGACGCGGCTGGGGCAGTTGCTGGCCGAGCGGCCCGATGGCGTGGTGCTGACGTGTTCGGCGCTCAGACAGCGCTACCGGGATCGGCTGCGTGCCGCCCGGCCCGGTGTGCATTTCGCCTATCTCGAACTGGACGAGCCCACCGCCCGGCAGCGCGTGGCCGCCCGTGCGGGGCATTTTTTCTCGCCCAGCCTGGTGGCCAGCCAGTTCGCCACGCTGGAATCCCCGGTGGGAGAGCCGGGCGTGCTGCGTCTGGACGCCACCTTGCCCTTGGAGCGCTTGCGCGAACAAGTGCTCGCTTGGTTGCATCAACCCTCCGAGACTGCCGCATGAAGCCTGCTGTCCCCACCCCGGAGTTGCCACCGCCCCCACGGGCCGCGCTGCTGCTGCGCCGCTTGGCCGAAGCTGCCATGGCCCTGAGCTTGGCCGGCATGGTGCTGGCCGTCTTCGTCAATGTGGTGCTGCGCTATGCCTTCGACACCGGGCTGGCCATCTCGGAGGAGCTGTCGCGCTTGCTGTTCGTCTGGCTGGTGTGCATCGGCGCGGTGCTGGCCATGGCCGAAGGCAAGCACCTGGGCTTTGACATGGTGACCAGCCGCTTGCGCGGGCGCAGCGCGGCCGTGTGCCGCTGGCTGACCCGCGCGCTCATCGCAGTGGCGCTGTACTACCTCATCACGGGTTCGTGGCAGCAAGTCCTGGCGGGGATGGACTCGCGCAGCCCGGTGATGAACTACCCGCTGGCCCTGGGGGCCGCCGGCACGCTGGTGATGGGCGTGGCCATGGCCGTGTTGTTGCTGGCCGAATCCCTGGCCGCGCTGCGCCGTGGCGAGCCCGCCAGCTCAGGCGCCTCGCATCTGGACTGAGAACCCAAGCCGCCCCATGACGATCGCTCTGTTTCTTTGCGTGCTGTTTGCCGCCATGACGGTGGGCGTGCCCATCGCGTTTGCGCTGATGCTCACCGCCCTGGCGCTGATGGTGCAGCTGGACTTCTTCGATGCGCAGCTGCTCGCACAGAACGTGCAAGCCGGCTTCGACAGCTTCCCGCTGCTGGCCGTGCCCTTCTTCATTCTGGCTGGCGAGCTGATGAATGCCGGGGGACTGAGCCGGCGCATCATCGAGCTGGCGCGCGTCTTCGTGGGCCATATCCAAGGTGGCCTGGGCTATGTGGCCATTGCCGCCGCGGTGATGTTGGCCTCGATGAGCGGCTCGGCCATCGCCGACACCGCCGCACTGGCCACCCTGCTGTTGCCGATGATGCGCAAACAGCATTACCCCGATGGGTCCAGCGCCGGCTTGATCGCCTCGGGCGGCATCATCGCGCCGATCATCCCGCCGTCGATGCCCATGGTGATCTACGGCGTGACCACCAATACCTCCATCAGCAAGCTTTTCCTGGCTGGCATCGTGCCAGGCGTGTTGATGGCCGCGGCCCTGGTGCTGGTGTGGCGGCGCATCGCCGGCCGCACCGCGCTGCCGGTGGCCGAGAAAGCGTCGTGGACCCAGCGCTGGCATGCCCTGGCCGGCAGCGTGTGGGCCTTGATGCTGCCGGTCAGCATCATCGGCGGCTTGCGTTTTGGGCTGTTCACGCCCACCGAAGCCGCGGTGGTGGCCGCCGTCTACGCGCTGCTGGTGGCCACCGTGGTCTACCGCGAGTTGCGCCCGGCTGCGCTGTACCAGGTGTTCGTCTCGGCCGCCAAAACCACCGGCGTGGTGATGTTCTTGTGCGGCGCGGCCACCGCAGCGTCCTACATGATCACGCTGGCGGACCTGCCCGGCGAGTTGGCCCGCAGCTTCGGCCCGCTGCTGGAGCACCGCATCCTGTTCATGCTGGTGGTGGCCGTCTTCCTGCTGGCCGTGGGCATGGTGATGGATCTGACGCCCACGATCCTGATCCTGGGCCCGGTGTTGGCGCCCTTGGCCGCCCGTGCCGGCCTGGACCCGGTGTACTTCGGCTTCATCTTCATCTTCATCGGCGGGCTGGGCCTGCTGACGCCTCCGGTGGGCACGGTGCTCAACGTGGTGGCTGGTGTGGGCCGGTTGCGCATGGAGCCCGTCGTGCGCGGCGTGTTGCCCTTCCTGGCGGTGTATCTGGCCCTGCTGCTGTTGATGATCCTGTTTCCTCCGATCGTGCTGGCGCCGCTGCGCTGGCTCGGCGGATGAGTGTGTTCCGCTGGCAACTCAGGTTGCCTTTCCCGCCCTTTGCCACTGAAGAAGGAGACTTCGCATGAAACTGAAACTCGCCATCGCCGCCCTGGGTGTGGCCCTGCTGGCCGCCGGCCAGGCTTGGGCGCAGGACATCAAGCCACGCATGATCCGCTTCGGCTACGGCCTCAATGAAGAATCGAACCAGGGTCGGGCCGTCAAGCTCTTTGCCCAAGAGGTGGAAAAGCTCTCCGGCGGCAAGATGCGCGTGCGCGCCATCGGGGCGGCCGCCTTGGGCTCGGACGTGCAGATGCAGCAAGCGCTCATCGGGGGCGCGCAGGAAATGATGGTGGGCTCCACCGCCACCCTGGTGGGCATCACGAAGGAAATGGCCATCTGGGACACGCCCTTCCTGTTCAACAACAGCGCCGAGGCCGATGCCGTGCTCGATGGCCCGGTGGGCAAAAAAGTGATGGACAAGCTGCAGGAAAAGGGCTTGGTCGGCTTGGTGTACTGGGAAAACGGTTTTCGCAACCTCACCAACAACAAGCAGCCGGTCACCAAGCTGGAGGACCTGCAAGGCATCAAGCTGCGCGTGATGCAAAACAACGTCTTCCTCGACAGCTTCAAGAGCCTGGGGGCCAACGCCATTCCGCTGCCCTTCTCGGAACTGTTCACCGCGCTGGAAACCCGTGCGGTCGATGGTCAGGAGAACCCGTACAACACCATCCTGTCCAGCAAGTTCTATGAGGTGCAGAAGTACCTGACCATCACCAACCATGTCTACAGCCCCTGGATCGTGCTGGTGAGCAAGAAATGGTGGGACACGCTCAGCCCGGCCGAGCGCAAGGTGCTGCAAGAGGCGGCCATCAAGAGCCGTGACTTCGAGCGCAAGGACACCCGCGAGGAAGCCGCCCGTGCCTTGGCCGAGCTCAAGGCCAAGGGCATGCAGGTCAATGAGTTGTCGCCGGCCGAAGCCAACCGCATGCGTGAAAAGCTGACGGCCGTGCACGCCAGCATCGCCGAGCAAGTCGGCCGCGACCTGTGGGCCGAGACCCAGGCCGCGCTGACCAAGCTGCGCGGCGGCAAGTAAGTCCCCACCGGCCTTCGCGCACGACGCCCGCGGCCTCGGCCCGCGGGCGTCGCCTTTGGGGGCGCCTCCAGCAGCTGCCAACGCTCGCTGCTATTCTGCGCAAGTCGTGGTTGTGCCCTTCATTGCGTGATGAACCCCTTGATCAAGCGTTGGACCCAGTACTTCGTGCGGGGTCTGCTGGCCATCTTGCCCCTGGCCCTGACCATCTATGTGCTCTATGTCTTCCTGGCCTGGACGGACAGCATGGCCCGTTGGCTGGTATCTCCGCTGTTCGGTGACACCTACATCCCCGGTCTGGGGCTGCTGCTGGCCGTGGTGGTCATCGGCGCCCTGGGCCTCGTGATTTCACTGCCGGCGGTGCGCAGCCTGGCCTCGTTGATCGAGTTTCCGTTCACCAACCTGCCGGTGGTCAAAAGCATTTACAGCTCGCTCAAGAGCTTTGCCGACTACTTTGCGCCCCAGCACAACCAAGCCGCCCAGCAGGTGGTGGTGCTGCGTTTTCCAGGCGGTGGGCTCGAAATCATTGGCTTGATCACGCGCAACAGCCTGGACGGTCTGCCCGAAGGCGTCAGCAAAGACGACCGGGTGGCCGTCTATCTGCCCATGGGCTACATGATCGGCGGCTACACCGTGTTCGTGCCACGGGCCTGGATCACGCCGATCGCGATGACGGTGGAAGAAGCGATGCGCTCGGCCTTGATCGCCTGGATGGCCCGCACCGGCCAGCCTCCGGCGCCACCGACACCGCGCTGACCCGACGCTCGCCTGCCGTTGCCCCCCGTGCGCGCCCACCGCCTGTTGCGACGAAGCGCCGCTGGCCCCTGGGCGGTGCTGCTGGCCGCCAGTCCATGGAGTGCGTGGGCCCAAGACACCGACGCCGCCCCCCGGCACAGGCAGGCGCTGGGCCCCATCGTCGTGACCGGCGCGCGCGAGCCCACGCCGCTGCGCGCCCTGCCCGCGGCCATCGACACCGTCGAGGCCGCCGCCGTGCAAGCCGACTCCTGGGGCGTGAACATCTCCGACGCGCTGCAACGTGTGCCCGGGGTGCTGGCCCTGTCCCAGTGGCTCGCGCCGCTACGCTCGCCACAGCGCGATGCCGGGCTTGAACGTGGAGGGACACCCTGGCTGGCATGTCCATGCCAGCACAGGGCGTGGGATGGAATGCCTCCTGGCAGGCCGGCTGGTCGGTGCGCTGGGAAAGCCTGCTGTCGCTGACCTGGCGGCCAATGAACAGTTCTTCGAACCGGCGGCCAGCCGCCGCTTCAGTGTCGGCCTGGGTCTGGGCAGGTCGTGGCGCTGAAGAGGTTTGCCGGCGCGCGCGCGTGCGAACCGGCTCAAGCCGGCACGTCCTTGGATGCGGAGTCCGCAGGACCGGACGCATGGCCGGCCTCGTCGATCCAGCGCTGCATCTCCTGGGCATCGTCGGCGTAGCGGGCGGCCACCTCCCGAATCGCCTCGTGCTCGCGCTCGAACGCTTCCACCAGCAACGGGTCGAAATGCGTGCCCCGGCAGCCGCCGATCACGGCCACGGCCGTGTCATGCGGCAAGGCTTCTTTGTAGCTGCGCACGCTGATCAACGCGTCATACACCGTGGCCAGCGCCACGATGCGGCCGGACAGCGGAATCGCTTCACCGGCCAAGCCCTGGGGATAGCCAGACCCATCCCAGCGCTCCTGGTGCGTCAAGGCGATCTCCTGCGCCATGCTCAGCAAGGGGCAGGGTTCGTCGAGCTGCGCCTGCGCGCGGGCCAGGGCGGCATGGCCGCGCAGCGTATGGGTTTTGACGATGGCGAATTCCTCCGGGGTCAGACGACCAGGCTTGCGCAGCAAATGCACCGGAATTTCCAACTTGCCCAAGTCATGCAAGGCCGAGGCCCGCGCCATCAGGTCCAGTCGCTCATCGTCCAGCTCCGCCCATCGGCCACTGAGGCGGCGCCAGCCCTGTCCGAGCACCCGCACATAGCCTTGCATGCGCAGCCGATGTCGGGCGGTTTCATGGTCGCGCCGCTCGGCCAGCAGCGCCAGCGTCCACAGCAACGCATCACGCTCCAACGCGACGGTGTGAACGCGCTGTCGCAATGCGTCCTCGAAATGCTGCTGTCCTTGCCGCAGCAGCACCGACACCTGGTGCAATTGCGCATAGGGTTTCAGTCGGGCGCGCAGCCGTGCCTGCGACCACGGCGGCGTCAATACATCGCTCACCCCCAAGCGCAGCCACGATTGCAGCGTCTGCTCCTCCACCGGCTCGGCCATGACCAACACCGGCGCAGCTCGGCACACCGGATCGGCCCGCAGCACTTGCATCCTCGACGCCAGCTTGGACGGCTGATGCAGCGCATCGATCAAGATCATGGCCGGGGCCGTGTCCTCATCCCAGGTCTGCACGACACAAAACTCCGGCGCCAACCATTGCGCCAGCTCCGCCCAGTCCTTGCCCTCGCGGCCCACCACGAGCACGCGGGCCGGCCATGCGTCGTTCATACTTTTTTCCCTCAGTTCGGCGGATGCTGCGTGCGTCCTGCCCCCCTGACAAGGCGCCCCCCTCCAAACGGGGGGAGGCCCCGGCGACGGCGCATGACACGGCCGCCGGTGCACATTCCTTCACGCGGCAAGCTTGATCGACATCAATCCCCCCTCTCAAGGGGGGTGTGCCCCCGGGGTGCCGCGGCCGATACAACGGCATCGTCCCGTTTCGCCTCAGGGAGGCCCCATGCGCGTCAACTTGCCTGTTCATGATCGCGAATACCCCATTGCTCCGGGGGAAACGCTCGTCTCCACCACCGATCTACAAGGCCGCATCCTGTATTGCAACCCGGCCTTCATCGAAGTCAGCGGCTACACCCGGGAAGAGCTCTTGGGCCAGCCGCACAACCTGATCCGCCACCCGGACATGCCCAAAGAAGCCTTCCGCGACTTGTGGGCCACCATCCAGAGTGGCCTGCCCTGGCGGGCCATGGTCAAGAACCGCCGCAAGGACGGCGCGTACTACTGGGTGATGGCCAACGTCACCCCGCTGATGGAGGCCGGCCGCCCGGTGGGCTACATGTCGGTGCGCACCGCGCCTTCGCGCGAGGAAGTGCGCCAGGCCGAGGCGCTGTACGCCCAAATGCGGGCCGAAGCGGCCGCCGGGCGGCGTGTGCATGTCTTGCATCGGGGCCAGCTGTTGCGCAACACCTGGGCCGGTCGGCTGGCGCAGTGGACACAGCTGGGGTTGACGGCCAAAGTCTGCGCAGTCTCGGCCGCCGCAGTGGCTGCCGCATATCTGTTGGGCACACACGCCGCATCGTCGGGCTGGGCGGGTGAGGGGGCGATGCAAGCGCTCACCGGGACGGCCTTGGCCGCTGGATTGGCCCTGCTGATGCGTCACTATCTGCGTCACTTGCTGATCCTGCCGATGCACGAGATGCTCACGGTGGCCAACCGCATGGCCGCCGGCGACCTCACCCAGCGCATCGACGTGCGGCGGCACGACCTGATCGGCCACTTCGCCCAGGCGATGAACCAGCTCAATGTCAACCTGATGTCCATCGTGCGCGACGCAAGGCGCGAGGTCGAACGCATCCAAGCCGCCGCCGCCGAAATCGCCGCCGGCAGCCAGGACTTGTCGGCACGCACCGAATCACAAGCCAGCAGTCTGCAAGAGACGGCCTCGTCGATGGAGCAAATCACCGGCACGGTGCGCAACAGCGCCCACTCGGCCGCCCAGGCCGCCGAGCTGTCCATCGAAGCCGGCCGCGTCACCGAGCGCAGCAGCCAAGCGGTCAATCAAGTCACCCTCACGATGCAGGCCATCAGCCAGTCCTCACATCGCATCGCCGAGATCATCCAGGTGATCGATGGCATCTCTTTCCAAACCAATATCCTGGCGCTCAACGCCGCCGTGGAGGCCGCACGCGCTGGCGAGCAGGGCCGCGGCTTCGCCGTGGTGGCCGGCGAGGTGCGCGCCCTGGCCCAGCGCACCACGGCCGCAGCCAGAGAAATCAAAAAGCTCATCGAGGAGTCCGCCCAGCACGTGGGTGACGGCGAGCAGCAGGTGCGAGCCGCGCGATCGACCATGGACGAGGCCTTGCAAGCCGTCGAGAAGGTGCGCTGCCTGATCGCCGACATCAGCACCGGCGCGCAGGAACAACTCAGCGGCATCTCCCAAATCAACGAAGCCGTGGCCCAGATGGACGGCATCACGCAGCAAAACGCAGCGATGGTCGAGCAGCTGTCCTCGGCGGCGGCCCAGCTCAAGCATCAAGCGCAAGTGGTGGCCAGTGCCGTGGGCGTCTTCCGTCTGGACGGCAGTGACCACGCCGCCCTGCCCGATGCGGTGAACCTGCGCAAGCAGATGAAACGCTTGCGAGCCGCGGCCCAGCCGGCCTAAAAGGCCCACTACACTGTATGCACCGCCCTGGTGCGCACCGATCGCGCCAGGGCTGGCTTGCATTCAGGAGACAGCACATGCCTCAACCGAACAAGGACACCCCGGTCCGCTTCGGGCTGCGAGATCGCGTGGTCGTCATCACCGGCGCAGCCCATGGCATCGGCCTGGCCTGCGCCGAACGCCTGGCCGACGAAGGCGCTCGGCTGGTCTTGCTCGACATCGACGACGACGCCGGCCACGCCGTGCAGCAGCGACTGTGCGCCTTAAATGCCGCCGCCTTCTATCAGCAATGCGACGTGGGTGACAAAGCCCAGGTCGATGCGGCGGTGGCCGCCGCCGTGCAGCGCTTTGGGCGCATCGACGTGCTGGTCAACAATGCGGGCATCTTCCGGGCTGCGGACTTTCTCGACATCACCGAAGCCGATTTCGACGCGGTGCTGCGCGTCAATCTCAAAGGCGCCTTCCTGATGGGACAGGCCTGTGCACGCCAAATGGTGCGCCAAGGCCAAGGCGGCGCCATCATCAACATGAGCTCGGTCAATGGCGTGATGGCCATCCCCAGCATCGCCAGCTATAACGTCAGCAAAGGCGGCATCGACCAGCTCACCCGCGTCATGGCCCTGGCCTTGGCCGACCACGGCATCCGCGTCAATGCCGTGGCACCTGGCACCATTGCCACCGAACTGGCACGTCAAGCCGTGCTCGGCAGCGAGGACGCCCGCCAGCGCATCCTCAGCCGCACGCCGATGAAGCGCCTGGGCGAGCCGCAGGAAGTCGCCGATGCCGTGCTCTACCTGGCCAGCCCAGCGGCCAGCTACATCACGGGCGAGATCCTGTATGTCGATGGCGGGCGCCGGGCGCTGAACTACACCGTGGCCGTCCCGCCATCGGCCGGGTGAAGCCAGACGTCACGTGGGGAAAACTTTCTGCTGGCACACTGTGATGTGCATCGAGAACATCGACCCACCATGAGAATCCTGCACACCATGCTGCGCGTGGGCAACTTGCAGCGCTCCATCGACTTCTACACGAAAGTGATGGGCATGCGGTTGCTGCGCACCACCGATCGACCCGAACAGCAGTACTCGCTAGCCTTCGTCGGGTACGGCACCAACCCCGAGCATGCCGAGATCGAGCTCACCTACAACTACGGCGTCGAGCAGTACGAACTGGGCACGGCCTACGGCCACATCGCCATCGGCGTGCCCGATGTGTATGCCACTTGCGAAAAAATCCGCGCCGCCGGCGGCCAGATCACGCGCGAACCCGGCCCGGTCAAAGGGGGCACGACGGTCATTGCCTTCGTGACCGACCCCGACGGCTACAAGATCGAATTGATCGAACGCAAAACCGAGACCGTATGACCCTCAGGCCGCCGCCCGCAGCGCCGCGGCCTCGCGTGCCAACTGCGTGATGCGCGTCCAGTCGCCGGCGCGGATCGCCTCCGGCGGTGTCAGCCAAGAGCCGCCGCACACCTTCACATTCGGCAACGCCAGGAACTGCGGGGCCGTCTGCGCGGTGATGCCACCCGTGGGGCAGAACACCACGTCATGGAAGGGGCTGGCCCAAGCCTTCAGCAAAGGCAGGCCGCCAGCGGCGGTGGCCGGGAAAAACTTCAAGAAAGACCAGCCATCGGCATGGGCGGCCATCACCTCGCTGCTGGTGGCCACCCCTGGCAGCAGCGGCAAGCCGGCGTCGCGGCAGGCCTGGCCGATCTCGTGCAAATAGCCCGGGCTGACGGCAAAGCGGGCACCGGCCTGCACCGCGGCCCGCACCTCCTGCGGCCGGCGCACCGTGCCCACCCCGACGATGGCTTCGGGCACCTCGCGCGCGATGGCCTGCACACATGGCAGCGCCACCGGGGTGCGCAGCGTCACCTCCAACACCTTCACCCCGCCGTCGACCAACGCGCGCGCCAGCGGCACGGCATCCTCGACGCGGTCGAGCACGATCACGGGAATGACGGGGCCGTGGTCGGCCAGCTCCAAAGGATCGATCATCATGTTCACAACCAAGTACAGGCGCCCTCTTCGGCGCTCAAGACATTGCGCCGCATGCCGGCAAACAAGTCGCGGCCCAAGCCGCGGCCATGGGAATGAAGCTGCTCGGCCGTAGGCTGTGCATTCTCACGCGCGGCCCACTCGGCCTCGCCCACCAACGCATCGAGCGTGCCGGCCACGGCATCCAAACGGATCACGTCACCATCACGCACCTTGCCCAGTGGCCCGCCGGCCAGCACCTCGGGGCTCACATGGATGGCCGCCGGCACCTTGCCCGAGGCACCGCTCATGCGCCCATCGGTCACCAGCGCCACCTTGAAGCCCTTGCCCTGCAGCACGGCCAACGGCGGCGTCAGCTTGTGCAACTCGGGCATGCCATTGGCCCGCGGCCCCTGGAAGCGCACCACCACGACCACATCGCGTTCCAGCTCACCGCGATTGAAAGCCGCCAGCATGTCCTCCTGGCTGTCGAACACACGCGCCGGGGCCTCCACCACATGCCGATCCTCGGGCACGGCCGAGGTCTTGATCACCGCACGCCCCAGGTTGCCACGCAGCAGCTTCAGGCCGCCAGTGGGGCTGAAGGGGCGCTCGGCACGGCGCAGCACCGTGTCGTCGCCGCTGTCGCGCGGCAGGTCTTGCCAAGTCAGGCCGGCAGGGCCTCGCACCGGCACGCGGGCATAGGCGGCCAGCCCCCCCTCGGCCACGGTCACCACATCGGCATGCAAACAGCCCTGCTCGATCAGCTCGCGGATCACGAAACCCGGGCCACCCGCGGCCTGGAATTGGTTCACGTCCGCGCTCCCATTGGGGTACACCCGTGCCAGCAGCGGCACTTCGGCCGAGAGGTCGGAAAAATCGTTCCAGTCGATCAACAGGCCGGCTGCACGGGCCACCGCCACCCAGTGGATGAGGTGATTGGTGGAGCCGCCCGTGGCCAGCAATGCCACCATCGCATTGACGATGACGCGCTCGTCGACCAGGCGCCCGATGGCGCGTTGCGGCTGGCTCACGCAGCGCAGCGCCGTGCGCACCGCCTCGCGGGTGAGCTCCTCGCGCAGCTCGGCCTGCGGATGGATGAAGGCCGCCCCCGGCACATGCAGCCCCATCGCCTCCAGCAGCATCTGGTTGCTGTTGGCCGTGCCATAAAAAGTGCAGGTGCCCGGTCCGTGGTAAGCGGCCGATTCGGCCGCCAACAGCGCCTCGCGACCCACCAGGCCTTGCGCGAATTGCTCGCGCACCTTGGCCTTCTCGCTGTTGGACAGCCCCGAGCTCATCGGGCCAGCCGGCACGAACACACAGGGCAGATGGCCAAAGTGCAGCGCACCGATCAGCAAGCCGGGCACGATCTTGTCGCACACCCCCAGCAGCAATGCGGCATCGAACACATCATGCGACAGCGCCACGGCCGTGCCCATGGCAATCGTGTCGCGCGAAAACAGGCTCAGCTCCATGCCCGGCTGGCCTTGGGTGACGCCATCGCACATGGCCGGCACGCCACCGGCAACCTGCACCGTGGCGCCCCGACGGCGCGCTTCATCACGGATGACGGCCGGAAAGCCCTCATAGGGCTGATGTGCCGACAGCATGTCGTTGTAGGCCGTCACGATGCCAAGGTGCGGCGCCCGCTCGGCCACGACCCGCAACTTGTCCGACGCCGGCAACGCCGCAAAGGCATGCGCCACATTGGCACACCCCATGCGGTCGGCCCCGCGGGGCCGACGGGCCATGTCCTCGACGAGCTGGAGATAGGCGCGTCGCGTGGCCGCACTGCGCTCGGCAATGCGCTGAGTCACTTCTCGAATGACGGATTTCATCGCAGGGTGGGCACGCCCAAAGCGTGCGGTTGTAACCAATACCTCAATTCTTAGGTAACTTGGTTACAACGTCAAATCAAGACGCCCGCCCCTGCGTCGGGGTGGACTTGTGTCACGGCGGCGATGTTCGCCCGGCCGTGGCCCGCCTCCCACGGTGCCTCCAATCGAAACCCACGAACTTGCAGTACAACTGAGGACCAGACCCTGCATCCTCAGCCGCTGCTCGACGCGCCCATGCGCCCTCCCTTGGCCCACTTCTCCGACCTCGGCCACGTGCCCATCCTGCGCGACCCCCAGGTCCTGTTGGAGCACACGCTGGCGCAATGGCCCTCCGCAGCCGACCTGTGGGTGTTCGGCTACGCCTCGCTGATCTGGAACCCGGAGATCGAGCACGATCTGCGCCTGCCGGCCTGGGTGCACGGCTATCACCGGCGGCTGAGCATGTGGTCGCGCATCAACCGGGGCACGCCCTTGGAGCCCGGCTTGGTGTTCGCGCTGATGCCCGGCGGGGCGTGCCGAGGCGTGGTGTTTCGTGTGCCACGCGCCATCGCGCGGCGCGAGCTGGACAAGCTGTGGCAACGCGAGATGCCCACCGGGGTCTACGACCCGCGCTGGCTACCGTGCCGCACGACCCAAGGCACGGTGCGCGCCCTGGCCTTCACGCTCAGCCGAGACAGCCCCAATTACACCGGCACGCTGGACGAGGCCCGCCTGGTGCACATCTTGCGCCACGCCCGCGGTCGCTATGGCTCGACGCTGGACTACGTGGTGCGCACGCAGCGCTGCCTGCAAGAGCAAGGCATCCACGACCGCGCACTGGCCGGGCTGCTGGCCTTGGCCCGCCGTCACGGCTTGCTGGACGACTGACGCGGCGCAGCGCTCAAGGCGGCTGCCGCTCCCGGTGGGCCGCCAGCACCGCGCCCGACGGCGGCAGGCGGGCCTGCACCGACAGCAAATCGGCTCGGGTGTCGATGTCCACCAGCACCCCGGGGTCATCGACCTCCACCGCCGCAGCCGGATAACGTGCCAGGATGCGGCGGGCGCCCTGGTCCCCGTCCAAGACGGCGAGCTCCGAATACAGCTCCGCGGCAAACCCCACCGGATGACCCCGCCGCCCCTGGAATTGCGCATACGCCACCGGATGGGCACTGAGCGCCATGGCCACCGCTCTCAAGGTGGACGGACGCACCAATGGCATGTCGCCAGGCATCACCAACCAGCCGGAGGCATCGCCGCGCGCCCGCACGCCGGCGGCAATCGAATAGCCCATGCCCAGGTGCTCCCCAGCCCCGTCCGAGCCCGCGGGGACCACGACGACGTCTTGCGTCGCGACCCAGCCTTTGACCATGTCTCGCAAGCCGCTGGTGGTCACCACCACCAGCCGCAGACGGCTGGCCAGCACTTGTTGCAAGGTGGCTCCCAGCACCGTGGTGGAGCCCAGCGCCTGCGTGAGCTTGTGCCCCGCGCCCTCGAAGCGCGAGCCTGCCCCGGCGGCCAGGACGATGACCACGGGCGAAGACGACATCAGATTCCTCCTGGTTGAGATGGTGCACGGGCGCAGCGGCCGGATGTTCTCCTATGGAAGCCCAGTTGGAGCGCCGGCGCCACTGGGGACAGCCCGGTTGGGGACAAGCCCTAGGGAGCGACCCGCTTGGGGTTGGCTCCGATGGTCGGCGCGCCGCGCGCGGGCGGTGCCTATACTGCCGACCATGGACAAACGTCTGGCCGATCTGCGCAAGAGCTATGAACGCGCCGAGCTCGATGAACGGCATGCCGACCCCGATCCGCTGCGCCAGTTTCGCCGCTGGCTCGACGAGGCCCTGGCCGCGCAACTGCCCGAACCCAATGCGATGACGCTGGCCACCGTCGGCGCCGACGGCCGGCCTTCCACCCGCATCGTGCTGATCAAGGGCTGCGACGAGCGCGGCATCGTCTGGTTCACCAACTATCGCAGCCGCAAGGGCCGCGAGCTGGAGGTGCATCCCTACGCGGCCTTGCAATTCCATTGGGTCGAGCTCGAACGCGTGGTGCGCATCGAAGGTCGGGTCGAGAAAGTGTCCGAGGCCGAATCGGACGAATACTTCCGCTCGCGCCCGCTGGACTCGCGCATCGGGGCCTGGGCCTCGCCTCAAAGCGAGGTGATCCCCTCGCGCGCCGTGCTGATGGCCAATGCCGCACGCTATGCGGCGCAATTCGCCCTGGACCCTCCGCGGCCGCCGCATTGGGGCGGCTATCGCCTGGTGCCGGATCGCTGGGAATTCTGGCAGGGCCGCAAATCCCGTCTGCACGATCGGCTGCGCTACCGCCTGGACGAGCACGGCCAGTGGGTGCGCGAGCGACTGGCGCCTTGAGGCATGCTCACCCTGCCGCAGACGCGCCGTCCGCGCGCGCCTGGAGCAGGCGATCGATGGCCGCCAGAAAGCGCGCCACCTCGATGGGCTTGGTCCAGTACTCGGCAAAACCGGCGGCCAAGGCCCGCTGGACATCCTCGGGCATGGCGTTGGCCGACAGCGCAATGCAGGGCACGGCCGCAGTACGCGGGTCGGCACGCAGACGGCGCAGCACCTCGTGGCCATCCATGTCCGGCAGGTGCATGTCCACCAGCACCACATCGGGCCGCACGGTGTGGACCAAGGCCAGGCCGCCGGCCCCATCCCCGGCGACGCTGCAGCGAACCGCCGGTCGCAGCGCCAAGATCTCGCGCACCAGCGTGACATTGACGTCGTTGTCCTCGATATAGACCAGTTCGAGCCCGGGCGGCGCCGGCCCGTGCGCGGCTTGCGGCGTCACCGCAGGCGCAGCCACCAGCGCGGGCGCGGCCGGGTCGGCCTCGGCCGGCTCGGCCCTGGGCAACCACACCTGGAACTCGCTGCCCTGGCCCAAGCGGCTGCGCACCTCGATGCGTCCGCCCATGTGGGCCACGAGCTGGCGAGCGATCGACAACCCGATGCCCGTGCCTTCGATGCCCTCACGCTCCATGCCCAGGCGATTGAAGGGCTCGAACAAGCCCCGCACCTGGTCCTCGCTCATGCCCCGGCCGGTATCACGCACGACCAGGACGCACTCCTGCGCCGTTTCGTGCGCGGCCACGTCCACCCGCCCACCTGCGCGGTTGTACTTGATCGCATTGGACACCAGATTCATCAACACCTGGCGCAGTCGCTGCGGGTCGGCCAGCACCCAGCCGGCCAGGGAGCCCATGCGCAGCTCGATGCCCTGCGCCCGGGCCATCGGCGCCACCAGGCCCAGGGCATCGGCCAGCACGGCGCGCGCCTCCAGGGGCTGCAGATGCAAGGTCACCGCGCCAGCCTCGATGCGCGCCAGGTCCAACATGTCCTCGATGAGGGTCAGCAAATGCCGGCCAGCGGCCTCGATGTGGTGGACCCGTTGCCGCTGGGCCGGGCTGAGCACTTGCGTCGTGTCGGCCAGCAAGATCTGCGTGAACCCCAACACGGCATTGAGGGGGGTGCGCAACTCGTGGCTCATGCGCGCCAGGAACTCCGACTTGGCCCGGCTCGCCTGCTCGGCCGCGGCCTTCTCGCGCCAAGCCTGCTCGGCGCGCTTGGCCTCGGTGATGTCCCAGTTGACCCCGAGCATGCGCACCGGCTGACCGCTGTCGTCGCGCACCACGTGTGCGCGCGTGGCCAGCCAACGCTCGCTGCCGTCAGGCCACCGGACACGGAACTCGAAGGCCGTGCGGTCCAGCGGGCCGGCGCGAACCTGCTCGTAACGCTCGGCCATCGCGGCCCGGTCTTCGGGATGCACGCAGCTCATGCGCAACGCCTCCACCGGGCGCGGATCGTCCGGAGACAGGCCGCGCAACAAATACATCTGCGCATCCCAGTGACTGATGCCCCTGCTCAAATCGCGCTCCCAGGTGCCAACGCCAGCCTCGCGGGTGGCCAAGGCAGCACGCGCCTGCGCCTGTTGCAAGGCCAGCTCGGTATGGCGGCGTTCGGTGATGTCCATCGCCACCCCCAGCACTGCCACCACCTGCCCGGTCTCGTCACGCTGCGCCGCGCGGCGCGTCAGCAGCGTGCGATACACGCCTTGGCCGTCGAGATAGCGGGCCACGACATCGACCGCTTGCCGGCCCGCCAGCGCGCGACGCAGCCCCTCGGCCAAGGCCTCGCGGTCGTCCTCGTGCACACGGGCACGCACTTCATGCAAGGGCAGCACCACCCGCCCCGGAAAACCGAGCATCGCCGCCGCCCGTTCATTGACATGCAGCTCGTCGGTGGCCAGGTCATGCACCCAAAGGATCAACTGGCCCAGCTCCACCGCCAGTTCGAATTGCGTGCTGAGCTTGCACACTTGCGCGCCCTGCTCGAAGCTCTCGGTGTCATCGACCAACACCCCCTGCACGCGCTGCGGCCGTCCCCGCGCATCGGCCACCACCTGCCACAGCGAATGCACCATGCGCATGCCACCGGCGCGTGGCACGAGGCGGAAGCGCACCTGATAGGCCCCAGGCGTGCGAATGCTTTCATGCCAGCTCTGCCGGACACGCTCGCGGTCGTCGGGATGGATCAACGCCCAGATCGTGTCCAGATCGGGCGCCCGGGTTTCGGGCTGCAGCCCAAAGAACCGGAACATGTGCTCATCCCAAAACGCCTGCTGGTCGTCCAGATGGCGCTCCCACACCGCCAAGCGCCCGAAGTCCTGCGTCATCGCCAAGCGCTGCGCCAGCCCAGGCGTCCCGTCGTGATCGGTCTGCGGCGAGGCGTGCGCCACCGACAAGCGCCCCAACCAGGCGCCCGCCCCGGTCGGCCCGCGCCAGCGACGCAGCTGCAGCCAGCTCCCACCGAGCCTCACCGGCGGCGGCTCCTGCGTATCCTGCGACGACATGCGGGCCTGCACCACGGCCCTGACCTCGTGCTCCCCCTGCGCCTGGCGCTGGGTCCAAGCCTGCCAGGCCGCATTGCCATAGACGATGCGGCCCAGATCATCGGCCATGAACAAAGGCTCGGAAGCCAGGTCCATCAAGGCCCGCGCAGCCGCCTTGATGAACGAAGGATCGAAAGGGAGAGCGCCGGCTGGCGAAGGGCAGGACATGTGAGCCTGAAGGGCAGTATCTGCCCAGTGTAGCGAGTTCACGCCCCCGCTTGGGCGCCCCCGGCAGGGACGCGCTCAGCGCGCCGGCTGCGCATCGGTCAGACGGTAGAACAATCCGTAGGGGTCGTTGTCCAGCACGGACAGCCGCCCTTGGACCACCACCGGATCCACGCTGTAACGCACCGGCGTCTTGGCCCGCACCTCGACCAGCCCTTCCGGGCCGGCGGGAATGCAAAACGAGCACGTCGTGGGCACGGCCGACAACAAAAAGTGGTACTGACGCTCGCTGGCGTCCAACGGCATCATGAAACCCTGCACCTTGACGATCTGCTGGTCCAGCGCCTTCACGTCGGCCGGGAAGATCGGCCGCAGCCGCTGGCGTTCGGCCCGGGTCTGAACCGCAGCGAGCCGCTTCCAGGACAGCACCCCCTCGCGCTCTTGCAAAGGAGGAATCGGGCTGTCCGGGCTGTGGTAGCCCGGCCCGCTACCCAATGGCGCCACCAACCCCGCCGCGCCTCGCGCTGGGGCCGACTGTGCCCAACCCCCACGAGCCGCCAGAAGCAGCAAGCCAGCGACCACGCCACGACGGTCGATCATGAGCCCGACTCAATGAACGTGGCGCATGCCACAGTACTTGCCGATGCCCAAGCCCTTGCAGGCCGCCTGCAGCTCTTTCAGGCAGGACTCCTCGCTCTTGCCAGACTCCAGACAACGTGCCGCGGCCTCATGGGCAGCGGCCATCGCACGGTGGCGCTCGATGTCCTTCTTGACATGGTCCGACAGCGCTGGGGCCGTCTGGGCCCAGGCCAGGGCGCCCCCCGAAGTCAACGCCAAAGCCAGCAACAAAGACGGGAACCTGGATTTCATGCGACGACAGCCTTCACACATCATCAAAGACACGGCTCGTTTCATCGACCCGCCGCCGGCCCAAAGGTTCATCCGGTGCCACTGGGCCGGCCCGAGCCTCTCAGCGCGGCGCTTGCAACAGCCGCATGACGTCGAGCCGGTACGCCTGCCAAGCCGGCAAGGCCGCACAGCACACCGCCACGGCCAGAGCCCCGGCCACCACCGCCCACTCGGCGCTGAGCCACGTCCAGCCGCTCAACGCCACCGAGGCACGCTGCGCCAGGAGCCATCCCAACCACGCGGTCAGGCCATGACCCAGGGCCAAGCCCAACAGCAAGCCGCCTGCGACCAGCCACAACGCCTGGGCCAGCACCACGGCGGCCACCCTGTGCGGCGGCGCCCCCAGCATGCGCAGCATGGCCAAATCGTAGGCCCGCTCCCGCACGGCATGGTACAGACCCATGAGCACCGACAGCGCCGCCACGGCCAGCAGCACCCACCCGAAGCCACGCACCACATCGACGCCCACGCCGACGATGCGCAACAAGCGGGCCGTCTCCTGGGCCGCAGACGCGGCCTGCAGCGCCGTCTCGGCATTGATCAGCCGCGGCAGGCTCACGGCCGCCAGCGGGCTGCGGTAACGCAGCAGCAGGAGCGTCACCTCTCGCTCGGCTTCCAGCTCGCGCCGATCGGCCTCGTCCAGCGCGGTCGCGGCCTCATGGACCTCCCAGACCGACTCGGTCGAGGTAAGGATCAGCCGGTCCAGCACCCGCCCACTGCGTTCGAGCACCCCCACCACGGTGTAGGGCGTCTCACCATGGGCTTCGCCCTCGCCGCCCAAACCATGCACGCCGACGAAGCGGTCGCCCACCCGCAGCCCCGTGCGTGCGGCCACATCGGCGCCCAGCACCGCCTCCAGCGTCTCGCGCCACACACGCCCCTGGGCGAACCTCGCACCATAATGTGTCAGGTACGCAGGCTCGGTGCCCACGATGCGAAACCCCCGGTAGCTGTCGCCCAGCGACACCGGAATGACCGCCTCGACCAAGGGATGCGCGCGCCAGCGCTGCACCTCTTCGGCCGGGATGTTGCCCGTGGGCACGTCCAAATGGAACACACCGGCCAAAATGAGCTGCATCGGGCTGCCCTTGGCCCCCACCACCAGGTCGATGCCGGCCAAGTCGCGCTGCAGTCCTTTCTCGATCTGCTCGCTCACCAGCAACACCAAGGTGATGGAAGCCAAACTCAAACTCAGCAGGCCCAGATGCAGCAAGGTCGCCCAAGGGCGTGCCCACAGGTAGGTCCAGGACAGACGCGCAAGATTCACAGCCGCATCTCCACCGGATCGTCGGCCGCCAGCGCCTGCACGACCCGTGAGTCGTGGGTGGCGATGACCAGGGTCGCGCCCCGTTCGCGGCTCAGCTCACGCAGCAGCGCCAGCACATCGGCGGCCGATGCATCGTCCAGGCTGGCGGTGGGCTCGTCGGCCAACAGCAGGCGGGGCTCGCACAGCAGCGCACGCGCCAAAGCCACCCGCTGCGCCTGCCCCACGCTGAGCTCATGCGGTCGGCGCCCGGCCAGATCGGCCACGCCCAAGCGCTGCAACACCTGCGGCACCCGCTGGGCCGCTTGATGCGCCCGCCCCCCGGCCCACAGGGCCAAGGCCAGATTGTCGGCCACGCTCAGGCTCTGGCTCAAATGCAGCCGCTGCGGCAACACACCCAGATGCGCGGCGCGCCAGGCATCGCGCTGGCGTGGGGTCAAGCGATGCAGCGGCACGCCATCGACCTCGATGTCGCCGCTCGTGGGGCTCGACAAGCCGGCCAGCAAGGCCAGCAAACTCGACTTGCCGGTGCCCGAGGCGCCACGCAACAACAGCGTGCGCCCGGTGTCGAGCTGCATGTCGGCAAAGCGCAGCCACGGACCGCGCGGATACTGCACGCTCAGGTCGCGCCAGGCGATCATCCCTTGCGCACCTTGTGAGCAAAGCGTCGGCGGAACTCCTCCACCTTGGGCGCCACGACATGCACGCAATAGCCTTGCTCGGGATGCTTCAGGAAATAGTCCTGGTGATAGGCTTCGGCCGGCCAATAGTTGTCCACCGGAGCGACCTCGGTCACGATGGGATCCTTCCACACCCCCGCTGCGCTCAGCTCGGCGATCAGCGCACGCGCCACACGTTCCTGTTCGGCCGTGTGGAAATAAATGCCCGAGCGGTACTGGGGGCCCACGTCGTGGCCTTGCCGGTTCAGGGTCGTCGGATCGTGAATCGTGAAGAAAATTTCCAGAATCTCGCGCAAGCTGATGCGCTGCGGATCGAAGCGCACACGCACGACCTCGGCATGACCGGTTTGGCCCGAGCACACCTGCTCATAGCTGGGGCTGTGCCAGCTCCCATTCGAATAGCCCGACTCCACGTCGAGCACACCCTCGACACGGTCGAACACCGCCTCCAGACACCAGAAACAGCCGCCAGCCAGCGTGATTTCTTGCGCTTCGGACATCGCCAGACTCCAAAGCCGACAAGCTTAACGAAGTGCAGCACCGATCCTGCCTTGGGGCGGCAACTTGCAGGGGCTTTCCTGCACAATCCCAGCAGCACAATCCAGCATCCCATTGCCTCGACCGCCGTCCATGACCGACAGCCTCGCGCCCTACCTTCCCTATGTGCTGGCCTTGGTGCTGCCGCCGGGGGCATTCATCGTGCTGCTGCTCATTGGCCTGCGCCAACTGCGCCCACGTCGCGGCCTGGGCATTGCGCTGGTGTTGCTGGCCTGTGCAGGACTGTGGCTGGGCTCGACCACCGGCTGGGCTTGGATCACGCAATCCTTTGTGCTGCGGGTGCCGCCAGCGCTCGGCCCCTTGGACCTGGACGAGTTGAAGACCCAGGCCAAAGCCCAAGGCAAAGCACCACCGAGCGTGGCCATCGTCGTGCTGGGCGGCGGCCTGGTGCCGCGCTCGCCCGACTACCGACTGTCAGACCTGTCCGACACCGGCCTGCAACGCCTGCGCTACGGGCTGTGGCTGGCGCGGCAGACCGGCCTGCCCGTGGCCTACAGCGGCGGCATCCCGCATGGCCTGCCTGAATCCGTGACCCCCGAAGCCCGTGTGGCCGAGCGCATCGCCCGGGAGGAATATGCCGCAAGCTTGCGCTGGGTGGAAGACACTTCGCGCGATACCCGCGAAAACGCCGGCCGCACTGCAGCATTGCTGCGCCATGCCGGTGTGCGCAAGATCGTGCTGGTCACCCATGTCTGGCACATGCCGCGCGCGCAACGCGCCTTCACCGAAGCGCTGGCCGGCAGCGATTTGACGATCCAACCGGCACCCATGGGGCTGCTTCCTGCGCAGACCTCGCACCTGGCCCACTGGACCCCCAGCCTCCTCGGCCTGCTGGAAAACCGCCATGCCTGGCGCGAATGGCTTGCCTTGAGGCTTGGCTACTGAACGACCGCGAGCCCCCAAACAGAAACCCCTCCGAGCCGTGGCGGCCGGAGGGGGGGTGGCGTGACGCCACGTTTCGGGGCTCCGGAGGGAAGAAGTCCGGGGCTCCTTACGCGCAGAGACTGCGCATCGGAAACACCTGCATTCCAGCAGGCGTCAAGACGATACCGCAGCCTCGGCCTGGACGCCAGTTCGCATTTCCAATCAGAACACACGCCCCCATTACCGGGCGCCATCACCGGGCACCATTACCGTGGGCCATCATCAGCCGCCGCCGTGCAAAACAAGCGTTCGTACAGGGCATCCATGCGCGCGCGCACTTGCGCGTCCATCGTGATCAAGCGGCCCCATTCGCGCTGCGTTTCACCCGGCCATTTGTTCGTCGCATCGATGCCCATCTTGCCGCCCAAGCCCGACGTCGGCGAAGCGAAGTCCAAATAGTCGATCGGCGTGTGCTCCACCAAGGTGGTGTCGCGCACCGGGTCGGCCCGGGTGGTGATGGCCCAGATCACATCGGCCCAGCAGCGGATGTCCACGTCGTCGTCGGTGACCACGATGAACTTGGTGTACATGAACTGCCGCAAAAAACTCCACACCCCGAACATCAGTCGCTTCGCATGGCCCGCATAGGCCTTGCGCATGCTCAGGATCGCCATGCGGTAACTGCAGCCCTCCGGTGGCAGGTAAAAGTCCACGATCTCGGGAAACTGCTTGCGCAAGATCGGCACGAACACCTCGTTGAGCGCCACGCCCAGCACCGCGGGCTCGTCGGGCGGTTTGCCGGTGTAGGTGGAGTGGTAGATCGGCGCATCCCGCATCGTGATACGAGACAGCTCGAACACCGGAAACCAGTCCTGCTCGTTGTAATAGCCCGTGTGGTCCCCAAAAGGGCCTTCCAAGGCGTGCAGATATCCCCCCTTTTCCTTCAACGGCACGCCATGGGCCGACGTGCCCGTGTAGCCTGGGGCGGCCACCGGGATGTGCCCCTCCAAAACGATCTCGGCGCTGGCGGGCACTTGCAGCCGCACCGATCCTTCCCCGACCCCCGTGGCCACCACCTCGGTGCGCGAGCCGCGCAACAGCCCGGCAAACTGGTATTCCGACAGGCTGTCGGGCACCGGCGTCACCGCCCCCAGGATGGTGGCCGGGTCCGCCCCCAGAGCCACCGCGATCGGAAACGGCCGGCCTGGGTTGGCCAGCGCGAAGTCCCGGAAATCCAGCGCGCCGCCCCGGTGGGCCAGCCAGCGCATGATCAACTGCCGCGGCCCGATCACCTGCTGACGGTAGATGCCCAGGTTCTGGCGCGTGCGCGGATGCGGCACCGACTGCGGCCCGCGCGTCACCACCAAGCCCCAGGTGATCAGCGGCGCCACGTCCCCCGGCCAGCAATGCTGGATGGGCAGGCGCGACAGATCGATGTCAGCCCCCTCCCACACCACGGACTGGCACGGTGCCCGCCGCACCACGGCCGGCTTCATGTCCCACAGCGCTTTGGCCATCTGCACCAGCCGGCCGGCGTCTTTCAGCCCGCGCGGCGGCTCGGGCTCCTTCAGCCGGGCCAACAGCTCCCCGATGCCCCGCAAGGCCTGTACATCGTCCTGCCCCATGCCAAGGGCCACCCGTTTGGGGGTGCCAAACAAATTGCCCAGCACCGGGATGCGATGCCCCACCGGCTGCTCGAACCACAGCGCCGGCCCCCCGGCTTTGAGCACGCGATCGCACAACGCGGTCATTTCCAAGACCGGGGACACGGGCTCGTGAACGCGCCGCAGTTCCCCCATGGCCTCCAGCCGGCTCAAAAAATCACGCAAATCCCGGTACTTCATAACTCATCATAATTACACGTGTAATCTATAGGCTTGACTGGTTATTTCGAGCCTTCCTAGAATCCGGCCGTCTCCCATCAGGGATAACCCGCACCGGCTGCCGGTGCACTTCACGCTGCCCATGCCCTCGATCGCCACCCGGGCCTTGCATTCTGCAGGCGCCTGACTTTCTAGGGTGGCCGGGCATTATCTCCGCGGCTCAGGCCAGGCCGAGACATCGGCCTTCCAGGCCCCGCGGACCGAAAGGAGTGACATGACAGCGAACCATCCCTTGCGACACCGGGTGTCGCAGATGACGCAGTCGGTGGCCCGCAGTGTCTCGGTCTTCTTCCGGGACGTTGGACAGGGCCTGCTCGATATCAGCCACAACGGCCTGGCGCTGCTGGGCCTGCTCGTGCTGGGCGCGGCCCTCTTTGGCCTGGGCCGGCCGCAATGGCGCGAACAACTGGAGCAGCAGGCCCTGGGCTGGCTGCTCCAGCGCCAGGAAGCCCGCCTGAGTCAAGACGAAAGCCTGGTGGCCGCGCTGGCCGATCCCGAGGCCATCCGTCGCGCCACGGCGGCCGACCCGCGCGAACTTGGCAAGGAACAAGCCGCCATCGTGCAATGGATATCGCGGCGCTACCGTGTGGCGCCCGAGCCAGTGGCCCGGCTGGTCCAAGAAGCCTGGGATGTGGGCCAGCGCACCGGGCTGGACCCGACCTTGCTGCTGGCCGTGATCGCCGTGGAGTCCAGCTTCAACCCCTTCGCCCAAAGTCCGGTGGGCGCCCAGGGCTTGATGCAGGTGATGACCCGCGTCCACGATGACAAATACGAGGCCTTTGGTGGCACCCATGCGGCCTTCGATCCCGTGAGCAATCTGCGCGTGGGTGCCCAGATCCTGCACGAATACATCCAGCGTGCCGGCAGCCTCGAAGGCGGCTTGAAATGGTATGTGGGCGCGGCCAACCTGCCCGATGACGGCGGTTACGCGGCCAAGGTGCTGGCCGAGCGCAACCATTTGCGCCAAGTGGCCCAAGGCCGTGCGGTGCCCGTCACGGTGCCGCTGCTGGTGCGCACCAGCAGCCCGACCACGGCCCCGGCCGCGGCCTCTGCCCCCGAGGCCAAGGCCACGCGACAGCCCGACGCAGACACCCGGGTGGCTCAAGCCTCCTGAGTCCAGCCTCCTGAGCCGCGCAAGGCCTCGCGCCCATGGGGCGCCTGCACCATGGGCCGGGCCGGCGTGGGCGTTCTCCAGTACACTGCGGGCGTTGCACAACTGGCGATAAGGCCCCCTCGCCTGCGAGGTGTGCGCCCGAGGTGGTGAACCACCGGGAAGTGCAGCCGGCGGCCGCATCCAGCCCCGCCGTTTCGCCGTTCGCCTGGGCAGCCCTCCGATCCAGCACGCGGCATCTCGGGTGCGTCAGCGCAGCCGCCGCCGGTGCGACGAGGGACTTCATCGCATTGAAGAGGACTGCCATGTTCGACCGATCCACCTCCACCCTTGCCAACGTCGATCCCGACATCTGGGCGGCCATCCAACAAGAAAACCAGCGCCAAGAAGACCACATCGAGCTGATCGCCTCCGAAAACTACGCCTCCCCGGCCGTCATGGCCGCGCAGGGCAGCCAGCTGACCAACAAGTACGCCGAAGGCTATCCCGGCAAGCGCTACTACGGCGGCTGCGAGTACGTGGATATCGTCGAACAGCTGGCCATCGACCGGCTCAAGCAGCTCTTCGGCGCCGAGCATGCCAACGTGCAGCCCAATTCCGGCTCGCAAGCCAACCAAGGCGTGTTCTTCGGGCTGCTGCAGCCGGGCGACACCATCATGGGCATGAGCCTGGCCGAAGGCGGCCACCTCACCCACGGCATGCCGCTGAACATGTCCGGCAAGTGGTTCAAGGTGGTCAGCTATGGCCTGAACGAGAAGGAAGAAATCGATTACGACGCGATGGAGCGGCTGGCACACGAGCACAAGCCCAAGCTCATCATCGCCGGGGCCTCGGCCTATAGCCTGCGCATCGACTTCGAGCGCTTTGCTCGCGTTGCCAAGGCCGTGGGCGCGTACTTCATGGTGGACATGGCGCACTATGCCGGCCTGATCGCCGGTGGCGTCTACCCCAACCCCGTGCCCCATGCCGACGTGGTCACCTCCACCACCCACAAGAGCCTGCGCGGCCCGCGTGGCGGCATCATCCTGATGAAGGACCATGTGGCCAAGCAGATCAACAGCGCCATCTTCCCCGGCATCCAGGGTGGCCCGCTGATGCACGTCATCGCCGCCAAGGCCGTGGCCTTCAAGGAAGCCCTGTCGCCCGAGTTCAAGGCCTACCAGCAGCAGGTGGTCAAGAACGCCCAGGCCCTGGCCGAAACCCTGATGGCCCGCGGCCTGCGCATCGTCAGCGGCCGCACCGAAAGCCATGTGATGCTGGTCGACCTGCGCCCCAAGGGCCTGACCGGCAAGGAAGCAGAAGCCGTGCTCGGCCGCGCGCACATCACCTGCAACAAGAACGGCATCCCCAACGACCCGCAAAAGCCCATGGTCACCAGCGGCATCCGCCTGGGTTCGCCGGCCATGACCACCCGCGGCTTCACCGAGGTCGAGGCCGTGGCCACCGCCCACCTGATCGCCGACGTGCTGGACAAGCCCCAGGACGAGGCCAACATCGCCGCGGTGCGTGCCAAGGTCCACGAACTGACCCGCCGCTTCCCGGTCTACCGCTGAACCCGACCCGCCGCCTGCCATGCGCTGCCCCTTCTGCGGCCACGAGGAAACCCAGGTCGTCGAGACCCGCGAGTCCGACGAGGGGGACGTGATCCGGCGGCGGCGGCGCTGCATGGGGTGCGACAAGCGCTTCACCACCTACGAGCGCGCGGAGATCGAATACCCATCCATCGTCAAGAAGGACGGCCGGCGCACCGAGTTCGACCCGGCCAAGCTGCGCGCCTCGATGACGCTGGCTCTGCGCAAGCGCCCCGTCAGCGCCGAAGCGCTCGACCAGGCCGTCTCGCGCATCGAGACCTCGCTGCTGCACAGCGGCGAGCGCGAGGTCAGCAGCACCCGCGTGGGCGAATGGGTCATGCGCGAGCTCAAGCGCCTGGACAAGGTGGCCTACATCCGCTTTGCCTCCGTCTACCGCAGCTTCGATGACGTCAGCGAGTTCATGAACGCGGTGAGAGAAACTTCACGGCGCGGTCGCTGAGGCCGCACTCGCCGTTCCGTACGTCGGGATCGGGCCGCCATTCGTCGCTCTGGCCACCGCGAGGCCGACCCATGGTGTTACCTTCCGCTCAAGGAGGCCGCCTGTGCGCTCACACGTGTCTGGATTCACCTTGGTCGAGCTAATGGTCACGATCGCTGTGCTTGCGGTCCTGGCCGTAATCGCTGCGCCCAACTTCAACGACTTCTTCACCCGAAATCGGCTGGCCTCACAGTCCAACGAGCTGATTTCGGCGCTCAACCTGGCGCGCTCCGAGGCGATCAAACGCGGAGTTCGCGTCACCGTCTGTCGCACCAACGACGCCACCGCTGCGTCACCGGCCTGCGCCGGCGGGTCGGACACCAGTTGGGCCAACGGCTGGATCGTGTTCGTAGACAACACCCATGTGGGCGGCAACACGGCCGGGGTGATCGACGCCGACGACGAGGTCCTGCGGGTGTTCGGCGCCCTGCGCGCCTCGACCCTGACGGCCAACAACGACTTCGCCCGCGGCCTGTCTTTCCGCCCGGATGGCAGCTCGCTGGGCATCAACGGCTCCGGATCGCTGGTGACGGCTGCCACGGCCAGCTTTTCCCTATGTCTCGACGGGCAAGGACGCAACATCGAGGTCAACACGATGGGGCGTCCCCGCCTGGGTTCTACCTCCTGCACCGGCTAGGGCATCGCATGCGGACATCCCGGTCTTCCCGCGCACCCCGCTCGCATGGCATGACCATGATCGAGGTTCTCGTCACGATCGTGATCCTCTCGTTCGGCCTGTTGGCGCTGGCCGGCTTGCAGGTCAGCGCCTTGGGCGGCAGCAAGAACGCCAGCAGCCGCACGGTGGCCACCCTGCTGAGCTACGAGATCCTCGACGCCATGCGGGCCAACCGGCAGGCCGCCCTGGCCGGCAACTACAACCTCGGACTCACCGCCGCGGCCCCCACCGGCACCAGCCTGCCGGAACGCGATCTCGCCCGTTGGCGTGCCGAGCTGCAACGTCGGCTGCCCGCCGGCACCGGGTCGGTCCAGGTGGACAACGGGAACATCGTGACAGTGACGGTCCAATGGGACGACAGCCGCGGAGCCGGAACTCCCACACAGTTCGATGTCCAGGTCCGTTTGTGAGGCGCCCCGTCGTGAGTCCACACCATTCATTCATCGTGCACTCGCAACCACGGCGGGTGCCTCGCCCCCAGGGGAGCTCTTGTTTGCGTCGCAGTCTTGGCCTGACGCTGGTGGAGTTGATGGTGGCATTGGTCATCGGCCTCATCCTCATCCTGGCCATCTCGGCGGCTTACGTCGGCAGCCGGCAGTCCTATCGCTCCGGTGAAGGCATCTCCCGTCTGCAGGAAAGCGCCCGCTTCGCATTCACGTTCCTGGCCAGAGACATTCGGCAAGCCGGCTACTTTGGGTGTGTAGGCGGCAGTGCGACCCTCAACAACACGCTGAACAACGCCTCTAGCGCGGCTTTCGACTTCCAGCGCCCGGTCAGCGGCTATGACGCGAGCGTGGGAGGCAGCACGTGGTCACCGGCCATCCCTGCGGGTTTGACCGGAACGGTCGCGCCGGTCGCCGGCAGCGACGTGCTGATCGTTCGGTCACTGTCCGGTCCGCTCTTGCCCGTGCGTGCGCATCCCGGTGGCAATCCGCCAGGCTCGGCGGCCATCTTGGTGGATGCCAACAATGGCCTGGCGCAAGGCGACATCGTGCTGGTATCTGACTGCGTCGCTGCGGCCGTTTTCCAGATCTCCAGCGCCAACCCCAACACCAGCGGATCCTTGGCACACAACACCGGCACCGGCGATCCCGGTAACGCCACCACCGCGCTGGGCAAAGAGTTCACCGACGGCGATATCGTGCGAGTAGCCTCCTTCCTCTACTTCATCGGTACCAACCCAGCAGGACGACCCGCGCTGTATCGACGGGAGGTGTCGCGCAACGCAGCCAATGCAGAAGAACTGGTCGAAGGTATCGAAAACCTGCAAATCACCTACGGCGTCGACACCAACGCGGACCGGGCCGCGGACACATACTCCCGCGCCGATCAGGTCCAGGCCGCCGGTCAGTGGGATCAGGTCGTCGGCGTGCGTGTCGAAATGCTCGTGCAATCGCCGGAGGACAACATCGCCACCGAACCGATGTCTTATGTCATCGGGGGCGCAACCACCGCGTACACGTCGACGGATCGGCGCCTGCGCCAGGTGTACTCCACCACGATCACGCTGCGCAATCGGGTGGAATGAATCTCGACTTTCATGTCTACGACCATGCGCAACATTCACCGCTCCTCCAAGCAAGGCTCACGAGGCTTTTCGCTGGTGATGGTCCTGATCTTCCTGGTGTTGCTGACCATCCTGGGCGTAACCGCCATGCAAATGAGCACACTGGAAGAACGAATGGCGGGCAACCTCAGGGATGAAAACCTGGCCTTCCAGGCTGCGGAGTCCGCGCTCCGAGAAGCCGAAACCTTCCTGAGCAGTGTGACCCTGCCGGATTTCGGCACCACCTCATCCACCACGCCAGGGCTGTACCACGCCCAGAGAAATCCATGGCCGGGGCGGGACAATCCGCAAGCCTGGGCCGGCTGGAATGCAGCCCCCAGTTCCAATGGGTACCGGGTGTACGGCGGCGTGCTCAATGGCGTGGCCACGCCACCGCGCTACGTGATCGAGCAGCTCCCGCCGGTGACCGTGGACCCTCAAAGCTCTGTCAAGCTGGGTGATGGCGTGGGACAGTTTGCCCAAGTCTTCCGGATCACTGCACGAGGCACTGGGGGCACCAACAATGCCGTCGTCTTCCTGCAAACCACCTTCTGGCGCTGAGCACTCGCCCGCACCAGCCCAACCGCTCTGGGACCTCGACATGAAATTGCGCGCTGCCCTGGCCTTCCGCCACACCCTGTCCGTACTGCTGCTGACGAGCGCAGCTGGCGCCAGCGCCCTGCCCATCTCGGACCGGCCGCTGTTCTTGACGGGAGATACCCCCCCGATGGTCATGCTCAACCTGTCCAAAGACCATCAGCTCTCCTACAAGGCCTACAACGACTACACCGACCTGGACGGAGACGGCACCCCGGACACCACTTACAAGCACAGCTTCAACTATTACGGCTATTTCGACCCCTTCAAGTGCTACACCTACAACACGTCCCATCAACGGTTCGTGCCGGCAGCGGTGTCGACGGACAAATACTGCAACGTCGGGGGGGCGAGCGGCCAGTGGAGCGGCAACTTTCTCAATTGGGTGTCGATGACGCGCATGGACATCGTGCGCAAAATCCTCTACGGCGGCATGCGAAGCACCGACACCTCTTCACTGACAGTGCTCGAGCGAGCCTACCTGCCGACCGATGCCCACTCGTACGCCAAGTATTACAACGGCGACGATATCGCTCGGCTGACGCCGTTCTCCTCGGTCTTGAACGACCCGGCCACCTCCACGTCGACCAGCTCGGTGAGTTTCACTGCGGGGAACAAGACCGTGGTCACCTCGGTGAACTACGAAGTGGGTGACCAGATCCGTCTTGAGGATGTTTCCAACAGTTCGCGCTGGATGATCGGCGGTGTCTCTGCGAAGAGCGGGACCACAATGACCCTGACGGTCGAAAGCACGGGAATTGCTCCGGGGGCGACGGGCAGTGCCAGCAACTGGCGGGTCATCAACCTCAGTTCCACGGGCATCACCTTTTGTAACACGACGATCGGGCGTGGCGACTCGAACAGTGCCAACCGCCTCTCGCATACCAACACCAACCCCCCACTGATTCGTGTGGCCCGCGGAAACTTCACTTTGTGGGGCGCCAACGAGAAACAGCAGTGCCTGTGGGCTGAGGAGAGAAGCAATCTCCAAAGCGGTTTTGCTGGCGGCTTCCGCAGCAACGGAAACCGTGCTGCCCTGTCGGGCATCCTGGCGAGCGCCGAAAACCCCTTGCGAGAAGTTCATGGCCTGGGAACAGGCACTGCACGTGGCGCTTACATTGCCCGGGTCGAAGTCTGTAACAGCTTGCTCTTGGGCAACGAGACCTGCAAACGTTACCCGGCCGGCAACTACAAACCCACCGGCTTGCTACAAGAGTACGGCGACGATGGTCAGATTCTGTTCGGCTTGATGACTGGGTCGTTCCAGAAAAACGTCTCTGGGGGGGTCTTGCGTCAGCCGGTCTCCGATTTCGGCTCAGGTGTCAATCATCGCAGCACCGATGCCGTGCGCGACGGGAGCTTCAAGACCGATGCCACGGGAAGGCCCACCAACGGCATTGTTCGCAACCTCAATGCCTTGCGGATTTACGGGTACAGCTACCAAAACGACGACAGCTATGGGTCAACTGACGGCTGCACATACCAACGCACGGCCATTCGTGTAAGTGGCGCGTCCGATCCAGAAGTCAACCAGGGCAATTGCTCCTCGTGGGGTAATCCCATGGCAGAGATTTACTTGGAGTCTTTGCGCTACTTGGCGTCCTCGACGACTACACAGCCCACCGCAGCCTTCACATACTCTCAAAGCAACAGCAAGGACGCTGCGCTGGGCTTGACCGTCGCAACCTGGACGCCGCCGCTGAACGACGACAACTATTGCTCGCCACTCAGTGTGCTCAACTTCAACGCCAGTGTGTCGAGCTACGACGCCGATCAGGTCAGCGGCCTCGCCCCGATCCAATCGACCTCGAGTGCCTCACAACTGACCGATGCGGTTGGCGGGTACGAAAACATCAATGGCGGCAGCTGGTTTGTCGGCCGAGTGGGCTCCACCGGCGACAATCTCTGCTCGGCCAAGACCTTGTCATCATTCGGAGAAGCCCTGGGGCTGTGCCCTGAGGCGCCGACCCTTGAGGGGTCGTACCTGATGTCAGGTCTGGCGCATTTCGCACGCACCAACCGCATCAAACAACTTCCAACGGGCGTCAGTGGCACCGACTTCCCCAACGCGCTCAAGGTCGAGACCTATGGCGTGGCCCTGGCCACCAATGTGCCCCGCATCGAGCTCAACGCCAACGGCAACCGAGTGACCATTCTCCCGGCTTATCGCTTGGACCGATCCTCTAACGGCAGTGGTCCGTTTGGGGGTGGGACGCTCGTCGATTTCAAGATCGTGGAACAGACCCCGACCTACGGCAAGTTCTACGTCAACTGGGAAGACAGCGCCTTCGGGGGTGACTACGACCAGGACATGTGGGGCATCATCGAGTACCGGGTCAGCGGCAATTCCGTGAAGGTCACCACCAAGGCCGTCTCCGCCTCGACGGCCAATGGCCAGGGCTTCGGCTACATCATCTCCGGCACGAACAATGACGGCCCCCACTTCCACTCCGGCATCTACAACTTCGACTACACCGATCCGCGCAACGTGACGGTCATCCGTGAAGACACCAACACGGTGGCCAATGGCAGCACCGGCTTCATCAATGCCTCTGGCGGATGCCGCAACTGCACCGTGGACAATCCCCCCACCTCGGTGACTTACACCATCACCGGCAACGCTGCGGGCTCGCTCAAAGACCCGCTGTGGTATGCAGCAAAGTACGGTGGCTTCCGCGACACCAATGACAACAACGTCCCAGACCTGCAGAGCGAATGGGATGGCGACGGCGACGGCAACCCGGACAACTTCGTTTTCGCCAATGATCCGGTGCGCTTGGTGGAGGGGCTGGCGCGAGCCTTCGAGCAGATCGGTCGGCGCCGCTCCTCGGCGGCCGCGATTGCTGCGAATTCCACGCAGCTGAACACGGACACGGCCATCTTCCAGGCCCGCTTCGACAGCACGCGTTGGAGCGGCAGCCTGCGGGCCCTGCAGCTACTGCCCAATGGTCGCGTGGGCAACCAGCTCTGGGACGCAGCGCAGCAGCTGCCAGCAGCCGACCAACGCAACATCCTCACGCACAACGGCACCACGGGCGTCAGCTTTGCCTGGTCCAATTTGTCCTCGGCGCAACAGGGACACCTCAACACCGGTCCCGGGAATGTGGTCGATACGCGAGGTCAGGATCGACTCAATTTCCTGCGCGGCGACCGCAGCCTGGAGCGGTCCAGAAGCACCACTGGGATCTTCCGCGACCGTGATCAGGTGCTCGGCGACATCATCAACTCCGATCCGTTCTTCGTGCAGCAGCAGTATTTCGGCTATGAACGCCTGCCTGGCTCGGAGGGGTCGAGCTACTACGCCTTCGTCACCGCCAACGCCAACCGCACGCCCATGGTCTACGTCGGCGCCAATGACGGCATGTTGCATGCCTTCAACGCCGAGAACGGCCCGAACGGCGGACGGGAGGTCTTCGCTTACGTCCCCAGGGCGGTTTACCCGAAGCTGTGGGAACTCACCGACCCTGACTACAACGACCGACACCTCTTCTTCGTGGACGGATCGCCTTATGTGGGCGAGGCCTACATCAACGGCGCTTGGGGCTCCTATTTGGTGAGCGGTCTGGGCGCGGGCGGCCGGTCGATTTTCGCGATCAATGTCACCAACCCCACGGCCGTCACCGCCAGCAATGTGATGTGGGAGTTCACGGATTCGGAGCTGTGCTACACGTTCAGCCAACCTCAGATCGCTCGCTTGCCCAATGGAACGTGGGCTGCCATCTTCGGCAATGGCTATCCCAAGACATCGGGCAGCTACCAGTGCACGACGTCGGGGGCCTTCCTGTACGTGGTCGATCTCGCCTCGGGCAACCAGATCGCCCGACTCGGCATCGATGCGGGAAGCACAGCCTACAACGGAGCCAACAACGGGTTGTCGACGCCCGCCTTGGTGGACACCGACGGAGACCGCATCATCGACACGGTCTACGCTGGTGACCTTTACGGCAACGTGTGGAAGTTCGATCTGTCCAACAGCAACCCGTCGAACTGGCGCGTGGCCAACCGCAGTGGCTCGCGCGATCGCCCGTTGTTCAGCGCACGCAACGCCAGCGATCAACGTCAGCCGATCACCGCACCTTTGGAAGTCGGACGGCACCCTAACGGAGGGTTCATGGTGTATTTCGGCACTGGACGCTATGTGGCGGAGGGCGATCCGACCGACCTGACCGTACAGAGCTTCTACGGCATCTGGGATCGACCTGACACCGGGCCATCTAACGAAATCACATACACCACCGCCACTCGTTCTTCGATCCTGCAGCAGCAAACCCTGTTGTCGGAAACCACAGTGGCAGGTCGCGAGGTTCGCACAGTCAGCGCGAACAACGTGAACTGGTCGACTCAGCGCGGATGGTTCCTCGATTTGATCCAACCCACGACTCCGCCGACCGCTCAGGGCGAGAGGGTTGTAGATCCACCGCTGTTGCGTTTCGGCCGTGTAATCTTCAACACCCTGATTCCGTCGACATCGTCATGCAGCTTTGGCGGCACCAGCTGGTTGATGGAGTTGTCGGCCGTCACCGGTCAGCGCATCAATGAAACGGTGCTAGACGTCAATGGCGACGGGGTTTTCAACGCCGACGACTACTCGGGTGGAAATCCTGTCAGCGGGATGCGCAGTTCGGTGGGCATCACGAGCACTCCAAGAGTGATCTCCGCGGGCGCTCTAGAGTTCAAGCTCCAGTCCGGCAGCGACACCACCGGCACCAATGAAGGCATCCAAGTCACGACGGAAAAGGGTGGCGACCGCCCGCCGCGCGGCTCGTGGCGCCAGCTCATCTCCAGGTAAGGCAACATGAACATGAAACGGTCTTTGCACGCTCACCGAAAGACCGGTCCCGTCGGGATCGTTCGCGGCTTCACGCTGATCGAGGTGATGATCGTGGTCGTGGTGGTCGCAATCCTTGCCGCGGTGGCCTACCCAAGTTATATCGAGCAGGTCCGCCGCGGGCACCGTGCGGACGCCAAGGCTTTGCTGCTGGAGGCCGCTCAGTTCATGGAGCGCAACTTCACCGAAAGCAACAGCTACGCCACGACCAGTTCGGGCGCATCGGTGACCCTGCCGTTTTCGCAATCCCCCCGTAGCGGCACGGCGCGCTACACCATCGCTTTTTCAGCCGGCAGCCCCACGGCCACGAGCTTCCTGATTCAGGCCACACCGACCGGATCGATGAACGGCGATCCCTGTGGGACGCTGGGCATCAATCAACTGGGCCAAAAAACGAAGACCGGGGGAGACGCATCGCGCACCGCTGCCGATTGCTGGGACCGTTGAACACCGCTGACACGGGGAACAGGACAGGGCCCCCAGCGAGGCTCGGCACGCACGCGCCCTGCAGCATTCATGACCAGGGCGGTGAGCCGATCGGTCGACGGCGTGCACACGAGGAAGGCGGAGGCGAGGAACGCCCCGTTGTGCTGGATGGGCCGACCGCTCGGATCGAACAGCACATAGCGCTGGGCAGCCCCTTGGGCCTGGATGCGCACGCGGCGATCCCCCTCATGAAGCGCGAGCACTGCCTCGCCTTCGTCCCACTGTCCGTTGGCGTTGGGATCGAGGTGGACACGCCATCCCGATTCCCAGTGCATCGACTGCGGTGAGATCGCCACGGGCTGGCCTCTTGCGATGGCCGAGGCCCGGGCCAACGCAAGATGCGAGGACAGCTGGGCGCTGATCGTTCTCGTCCGGGTGAAATGCACCCAGTCGCGTGCCGCCGGATAGCCGATCGACGCCAGGATCGCCAAGATGGCGATCGCCATCAGCGTCTCGATCACCGACCCTCCCCGCCCCACACGGCGCGGTCTCGGATAAGCTTTCATTTTTTCCCCCTGAGGAAATGGCAAACCTTCCGGTCTGTGCCGGTCGTCCCGATGGGGCGCCTTGTCGTGGGCGCTGCCAGCGGTGCATGAAGCTCGGTCGGGAGTCTATGTGGATGCTTCGGTGAGTTCTCTCCCTCAGACAGGTGATCCCGTCGATGCGCAGCACATGCGCGAGGCCCTGGCCCAGGCGGCGCAGGCGCTGCGGGTGTGCCCGCCCAACCCCGCAGTGGGCTGTGTCATCGTGCTGCCCGACGGCCAGCGGGTGGCCGCCCACACACAGGCCACCGGCCAAGCCCATGCCGAGGCCCAGGCCCTGGCCTTGCTGCGCGCGCGCGGGCTGTCGGCGCGGGGCGCCACGGTCTATGTGACGCTGGAACCCTGCTCCCACCATGGCCGCACCCCGCCGTGCGCCGATGCGTTGATTCGCGAAGGCGTGGCTCGCGTGGTGGTGGCCGTCCAAGACCCCAATCCCCTGGTGGCCGGTCGAGGCATCGAGCGGCTGCGTGCCGCCGGCGTGCAAGTGGATCTGGGGCTGATGGCCGAGGAGGCACGCGAGCTGAACATCGGCTTTTTCTCCCGCATGCTGCGTGGCCGCCCATGGGTGCGTCTGAAAGTGGCGGCCTCGCTGGATGGCCGCACCGCGCTGGACGATGGCCGCAGCCAGTGGATCACGGGTCCCTCGGCCCGGGCCGATGGCCACGCCTGGCGCGCCCGTGCCGGCGCGGTGCTCACCGGCATCGGCACGGTGCTGGAAGACGATCCTCGCTTGGATGTGCGCGCGGTGGACACGCCCCGCCAACCGCTGCGGGTGATCGTGGACTCGCGGCTGGAAACCCCGCCGACTGCCCGCCTCTTGGCGCCACCTGGCGAGGTGCTGATCTACCATGCCGACGACGCCCCACCGCGGCGCACCGCCCTGGAAGCGGCCGGCGCCCGGTGTGTTCGGTTCGCCGCGCCCCACGGCAAGGTGGACTTGGGCGCGATGCTGGCCGATCTGGCGCGCCGCGGCATCAACGAGCTGCACGTCGAGGCCGGGCACAAGCTCAACGGCTCGTTCGTGCGCGAAGATCTGGTGGACGAATACCTGGTCTATCTGGCGCCCCGACTGATTGGCCTAGGGCGGGAGATGATGCGCTTTGGCCCGCTGGCCTCGCTGGACGAGGCCGTGGCGCTGACCTTTCTCGACGTGGAACGCATTGGCCCGGACTTGCGCCTGCGTGCCCGGCCCCCGGGGCGCGAGCGCTTCTGACCGTGCCTGACGCCCTGCCGCGACACAGCGGCCGCCAGCCTGCGACAATGCAGCCCATGTTCACCGGCATCATCAGCGGCATCGGCCGCATTCTCGAGGTCACGCCGCTGGGCGACAGCGCCGCCCATGGCAAGCGCCTGTTGATCGAAGCGCCCGCAGGCTATCTGGACGATGTGCAGCTGGGCGACAGCATCGCGCTCAATGGCGCGTGCATGACCGTCACCAGCTTCGACCCCAAGGCCGCCTGTTTCACGATCGACATTTCGGCCGAGAGCCTGTCCAAGACCGCGGGGCTGGATGCCCCGGGCTGGGTCAATCTGGAGAAGGCGCTGCGCGCGCAGGACCGTCTCGGCGGGCATCTGGTCAGCGGCCATGTGGACGGCCTGGGCACGGTCACGCACCTGGCGCGAGTGGGTGAGTCTTGGGAGCTGCGCGTGCTCGCCCCGCGCGAGTTGGCCCGTTTCTTGGCGTACAAGGGCTCGATCACGGTCCATGGCGTCAGCCTGACGGTCAACCGCGTGGACGACCGGCCCGACGGCACCGAAATCAGCATCAATCTGATCCCGCACACGGTCGAGCACACGACGCTCGGACGGCTGGCGCCCGGCGATCGGGTCAACCTCGAGATCGACCTGATCGCGCGTTATGTCGAGCGCATGCTGTCTTCAAGATGACGACAGGCCCAACCCTGCCGCCCGAGGCTGAATCGACTCAACCCAGCTCATGAGCCCATGGGGGCTGACAGCCCCGCCGCGAGCAATTGATGGCCGCGGCGCGCAGCGCGTGCTGCAAGGTGGTGTGCACCTGCCCAGCCGCCGCCGGGCCGTGGCGCATCCACGCCGCCAAACACCAGCCCCAGAAGGTATCGCCCGCCCCCACGGTGTCCACCACGTCCACCGTCGGGGCTGCGGCCTGGGCGCGCGCGGCATCCACCTGCAAGCAAGCGCCTTGGGCGCCGAAGGTCAAGGCCACGTGGCGCACCCCGAGCTCTTGCAGGGCCTGCAAGGCTGGCTCGGGTCGGTCGGGCGACAACACACCGCCGGTGAGCAGGGTCCAGTCTTCCTCGCTGGCCTTGACCCAATCGGCCGCGCGGATCAAGGTCCACACGGATGCGCGATACGCCTCCAGATCACGGGCCACACGGGGGCGCAGGTTGATGTCCAGACTGATGGTCCAGCCCAACGCGCGGGCGGCCTGCACCACCTCGAGCACGCGCCCATCGTCCGGCGGCATGATGGCCAAGGAGCCGGTGTGCAACACCCCGGCGGGCCCGGCTCGCAAGCGCTCGATCAGCGCATCGGGCTGCCAATCCCGATCGGCCACGCCCTCGCGGTAAAAGCTGTAGCTCGGCTGACCGTCTTGCACCGTGACCATGGCCAAGGACGTGGGGCAGGCACTGTCCGGGGAACACACCTGCACGCCGTCTTGCTCGGCGGTCTGGCGCAGCCGCTGGCCAAAGCGGTCGGACGAAAACGGGGGCAAGTAACCCACCCGCGCCCCAGCGCGAGCCGCGGCGCGCGCCAAGTTGAACGGGCTGCCACCTTGCAGCGGCACGAGGCTGCCGTCGGATTGCTCGACGCAGTCGATCAAGGCTTCCCCCAGCACGCACAGAGCAGGCGCTGGGGACGGGGGGGCGAGAGGAGTTCGTGAGTCCATGAGGTCGTCGATCGCGAAAGATGAAGCTGCGCGCTCAGGTTTTGGCAGGGGCCTGAGCGGCCCATTGCGCACGCACCTGGGCATACAGCTGAACGAAGCGCGCATGCCGCTCCATCACATCGGCGCTGCGGATGCTGTCAGGCCGCACCACTTGGCGCACGGGCGGCGTTTGGCACACGTCCGACACCGAGGCGCCCACACTCAGCCAGGCCAGACGGGCCGCCCCCAAGGCCGCCCCGGTATGACCGCCTTCATGGAGCTGCAGCTCCACACCGAGCACGTCGGCCAACAGTTGGGCCCACCAGAGACTGCGCGAGCCCCCACCGACCAGCGACAGGCACGCCGGCGCGTCCGCTTCGGGCCGATCCAGCGTCAGCCACCCATCGCGCAGGCCGAAGGCCACACCCTCGGCCACCGCGTAGATCAGGTCGGCGCGCGTGTGGGAGGCCGTCAGGCCAAACCACACACCTTGCGCATGGGGATCGTTGTGCGGCGAGCGCTCGCCATTCAAATACGGCAGGAACAACGGAGCGCGCTGCGCCCGCGCCGGCTCCAAGGCTGCGGCCTCGCGCAAGGCCTCGGCCTCGCTGGCGTAGCCCAGCACGCGCGCGGCCCAAGTCAAGGCACTGGCTGCGCTGAGCATGACCGCCATTTGATGCCATTGCCGCGGCAAGGCATGGCAGAACGCATGCACGGCCCGCTCGGGGCGGGGCGCAAAGCCCGCCGTGCACAAAAACACCACACCCGAGGATCCCAAAGAGACGAAGCCTTGCCCGGCACGCACCACCCCCATGCCGACGGCGCTGGCCGCATTGTCCCCCGCCCCACCGGCCACGCGCACGCCGCGCGGCAAGCCCCAGCGGTCGCACCACGCCGGCAACACCGTGGCCGAGATCTGACTGCCTTCGACCAAAGCCGGCATGTGCGCGCGGCTCAGGCCGGTGGCTGCCAGCAAGGCATCGCACCAATCCCGCCGCGCGGTATCCAGCCACAAGGTGCCGGACGCATCGGACATGTCGCTGACCCTTTGCCCGCAGAGCTTCCAACGCAACCAGTCCTTGGGCAACAGCACGTGGGCCACACGGTCGAACTGCGCAGGCTCGTGGCGCTGCATCCACAACAACTTCGGCGCCGTGAAGCCCGGCATCGCCAGGTTGCCGGTCAAGGCGGGCAGCGACGGCACCCGTCGCATCAACTCGACGCATTCGTCCGCACTGCGTCCATCGTTCCACAAAATCGCTGGCCGAATCACCTCGCCGCGCGCATCCAGCGTCACCGCCCCATGCATCTGCCCGGCCAAGCCCACGGCCTGCAGCCGTGCAAGCGCCTGAGGATGCTCGCTGTGCAAGCGATCCATCACCTGCTCCAGGGCCTGCCACCACTGCTGCGGGTGCTGCTCGGCCCACAGCGGCCGCGGGTGCTCCAAAAGCAACGGAGCATGCGCCACACCGACGATGGCGTGTCGTTCATCCAGCAACACCGCCTTCAGCTCGGAAGTGCCCAGATCCAATCCCAAATACATGTCTTCGTGCCTTTGTGCCTTGCCCTGACGATGGCCGATCAACGGAAGCGCCCGGCCGCTTCACGCCGGAAGGCCGAGGGCGTGACGCCTTTGATCTGTTGAAAGCGGCGGTTGAAGTTGGCCACGTTGTTGAATCCGACCTCGAAACAAATGTCGGTGATGCGCTGATCGGTTTCCATTAGCAGCTGACAGGCGCGGTTGATACGAATGCGGTTGACGAACTCGGTGAAGGTGTTGCCCGTGGCTTTGCGAAAGAAGCGGCTGAAGCGGCTCTCGCTCATGCCGAACTCTGCGGCCAGCGCGGCGGCCGACAGCGGCTCGCTCATGCGCTGCATGACGCGGTTGACCACGACTTCGATCTTGTCCAGCGACGCTTCATCGTCGTCGCCCTGCAGTTGCACGCTCGACAGCAGCCGGTAGTCGGTGCAGGCGGCCAACTCGGCCAGAAAGGCGCAAAACGCCGCCAGGCGGCGCAAGCCTTGATGCTGCTTGACCTCGTGCCACAGGTGCTGCGCTCGCTCGCCCATGCCGAAAAACTCGATGCCGTGTCTGGAGCGTTCCAGCATGGGCATGACATCGGCCAGTTCGGGGATGTGCTGGGCCGCCTGGGCCAAAGGCTCGTGGGGAAACTGAATCACCAAATCACGTAGGGCCACCCCGCCTTCGGGCAAGTCGGTCGAGATCCAGTTGTGCGGCAAGCGAGGGCCCGTGAGCACCACATGGCCGGGCTGAAACTGACCGATCCAGTCCCCCACGAAGGCTTTGCCGCTGGTGGCGACGATGACATGCAGCTCGTACTCATCGTGGTAATGCCAGCGCGCCAAAGGCGTGGGAAAGCCATGCGCCAGGCAACGGATCATGCCGATGTCTTGCGAGGCTTCGTAGCCCAGCTCCGGCGAGCGGGAATACTCCCACTCCAATTCGGGCTTGGTCTGGCGGGGCAAGGGCCGGGTGCGCACGCTCATGAGTGGGCCCTCCGGGACGCGTCAGTGAGTCGGTTCGCCGTATTGTGCGACGAAGTCCTGCACACGCCCGAAAGCGCGCCGCACGGCCGCCTCCAAGCGCGCATCGCCGGCCAAGGCACCCCACAGCTGAGTGCAGCCGCACAGGGCGCGCACCGGATCGTCTGCGGTGCAGATCGCCCGTGCGACAGCCTCGTCCATGGCCTGATCTTGATAGGTGTATGGCAACTCCCCTCGATGCCAACGCTGCAAGAACGCCAAAAACAGCGCGGGCAGCATGGCCACGCTGTCGATGCCTTCGTCGCGAGCCAAGCGCTCGACCACCGTCGGCGCAATGAAACCCGGGATCTTGCTGAAACCATCCATGGCCACGCGCTGGTTGGTGTCCCGAATGGCCGGATTGCCGAAGCGCTCCAGCACCACGTCCCGGTAGCGCTGCAGATCGATCGGGCAGGGCTTGTCCGGCCTGTGCAGCACCGGAATCACATCATCGGTGACGTACGCATGGGCCATGGCCCGGATGCGCGGATCTTGCGTGCCTTCATGGATGTATTGATAGCCCACCAAGGTGCCAGCCCAAGCGATGCAGGAATGCGTCGCATTGAGCAGGCGGATCTTGGCTTCCTCGTAAGCGTCGACCGAGTCGACCAGCTCCACGCCAACGCGCTCCCAGGCCGGACGGCCGGCGATGAAGCGGTCTTCGATCACCCATTGAATGAAGCTCTCGGCCATCAACGCGGCTGCATCATCCACCCCCAAGGCCTGTCGCACGCGTTGGCGCACTTCGGGCGTGGGCCGGGGCGTGATGCGGTCCACCATGGCATTGGGACTGCTGGTGCACCGGCTCACCCAATCGTGCAAGGCCGCATCCCCCACAGCCTCGATGAATTGCAGCAAGCCGGCACGGAAGCGGTCGCCGTTGTGGCGCAGGTTGTCGCAATTCAACAGCGTCAGTGCCGCACCGCCAGCACGGCGCCGTGCGCGCAACAAGGCCACCAAGGCGCCGTAGATCGTCTGCCCAGGCTGGCCGTTGCGGGCCCGTTGCAGATCGTCGCGCAACTCGGCATGGGTGTCCCAGTCGAGCTGGTGTCGGTCATTGAGGTAATAGCCCGCTTCGGTGACGGTGAACGAGATGATGCGGGTCGCCGCATCGCTGGCCAGTTCGATCAGGCGGCGCAAATCGGGCGTGTACGGCACCACCTCGCTGAGCACATGGATGCGCTCGTAGCGGTGCTCTCCCGCTGGCGAAATGGTTTCCAAGGTGTACGTTCCGCCCTGGCGGCGCAAAGCCTCGATCGTCTCGATCATGTCCGCTCGCAGATTGCCTGCAGCCAAAGTCCACGAGGGATCGCCCAGGTCGTGCAGGCGCTGCAAATACACGGCTTGATGCGCGCGGTGGAACGAGCCAAGGCCCAGATGAAGGATGCGGTTCATGGTGCAGTGCAGTCGATGGAACGAAGCAGTCGGTTCAAAGGTCAAATGCCGAAGGCATCAGGATGATGTCGCGCACGGTGAGACCACGTGGTCGGCTCAGCATGAACAGCAAGGCCTGCGCCACGTCCTGCGGCTCGATCAAACTGCCCTCGGCCCGGGCTTGGGCGAGCTTGTCGGCAGGCCAATCAGCCAGCAGGCCGGTGACCACCGGCCCAGGCGAGAGCGCCCCCACCCGGATGCCATGCCGGAAGACCTGCCGCCGCGTCGTTTGCACGAAGCAATCGATGGCCCATTTGGAAGCCGCATACACCGGCTCCCAGGGCGTGGGGAAATGCGCAGCCAAGGAGCTGGTCACGACGATGTCGCCGCCGCCGTGCAAGCGCATGTGCGCCACGGCGTCGCGCACGTTTTTCATCACGACACCGACATTGAGCTGCACCAGACGATCGATCGCCTCGTGCGAGGCGTCCACCAGCTCGCCGCCGAGATACACTCCGGCGTTGGCATGCAGGATGTCCAGCCGTCCGGCCACACGCAGCACCTCGGGCACCAAACGCGCGCATTGCGCAGCATCGAGCAAGTCCAGCACCACGGGATGGGCCGCCGGCCCCAGGGCTTCACAGACCGCCTGCAAGGCTTGGGCCTGCCGATCGATCAAAACCACCGAGGCGCCGGCGCCGACCAGCGCCTCGGCGCAAGCCCGCCCAATGCCGCTGGCCGCGCCGGTGACGGCCGCCACCCGCCCCTGCAGCGCTGAACTTGCCCCCGCCGTCATGCCAGCGCCTCCGTCGGCGACACCGACGGATGGGCGACCACCCGTCCCTGCGCATCGAACCAATGAGCTTGCTCTACCGCGATGTCCACGCCCACCGTGTCGCCAGCGCGCAGCCCACTGCGTTGCGTGCTGCGGGCCACGAGCTGGCACCCCTCGGGAGTGCTCACGTAGATCAGCGTCTCGGCCCCCAGGGCCTCGACCAGCTCGACCTGCGCGGTCAGTGCACCCTCGCCGGCACGCTTCAGGTGCACGCTTTCCGGGCGCAGGCCGATGCTGCCGCCGGCCGCGGCCTGGGGAGCACGGCCGCGCAAGGCCGACGGCAGGCGCTGCAGGGGCGTCACGTTCATCTGCGGCGTGCCGATGAACTGCGCGACGAACTGATTGACCGGCCGGTCGTACAGCTCCAGGGGGCTGCCCACTTGCTCGATGCGGCCCTCGCGCAGCACCACCACACGATCGGCCAGGGTCATGGCTTCGACCTGGTCGTGAGTCACGTAGATCGTGGTGGCGCCCAGTTCACGATGCAGCTTGGCAATCTCCACCCGGGTCTGGCCGCGCAAGGCCGCATCCAGGTTGGACAGCGGCTCGTCGAACAGAAACACCTTGGGCGCACGCACGATGGCCCGTCCAATGGCCACCCGCTGGCGCTGCCCACCAGACAACTCCTTGGGCGTGCGATGCAAGTACGGCTGCAGATTCAAGATCTGCGCGGCACGCTCGACCTTGCCGCGGATCTGCTGCGCCGGCACTTTGGCCAGCTTCAAGGCAAAGCTCATGTTCTCGTACACGCTCATGTGCGGGTACAACGCATAGCTTTGGAACACCATGGCCAAGTCGCGTTTGCTGGCGCTCAAGTGGGTGATCTCGCGCCCGTCCAGCCACAGCGCGCCGCCGTCGATGGTCTCCAGCCCGGCAATCAAGCGCAACAAGGTGGATTTGCCGCAGCCCGACGGGCCGACGAAGACGACGAACTCCCCTTGCTCGATGGACAGGTCGATGCCCTGGATCGCGCGGTGGCTGCCGAAATACTTTTCGATGCCTTGCAGTTGCAAATAGGCCATGGGAACTCTCACCAAATGGGTTACTTCACGGCGCCGAAGGTCAAGCCCTGCACCAGCTGCTTCTGGCTGAACCAGCCAAAGACCACGATCGGTGCAATGGCCAACAAGGAGGCGGCCGACAACTTGGCCCAGAACAGCCCTTCCGGGCTGGAATAGCTGGCGATCAGCGTGGCCAAGGTGCCGCCCTTGGCCGAGGTGAGGTTGAGCGACCAGAAGGCTTCATTCCAGCTCAGCACCAGGCACAGCAAGCCTGTGGAAGCCAAGCCTCCCAAGCCCAGCGGCAGCAACACGAGTCGGAATTCCTGCCACAGATTGGCGCCATCCATGCGGGCGGCTTCCAGGATTTCATGCGGGATGTCTTTGAAATGCGAATACAGCATCCACACCATGATGGGCAGGTTGGAGGCCGTGAAGACGATGATCAGCGCCAGCGTGCTATCCAACAACTGGGCCTTTTGCGCCAGCACGTAGATCGGCACCAAGGCGCCCACGGCCGGCATCATCTTGGTGGACAGCATCCACATCAACAGGTCTTTGTCGCGCTTGCGCTTGAAGAACGCCATGGCATAGGCCGCCGGCGTGGCGATGATCAAACCGATGACGGTCGACACCACACTGGTGAGCACGGAGTTCTTCGCATACAGCAGGTAGTTGCTGCGCGCCTGCACCTCGTGAAAGTTCTCCAGCGTCGGCTCGAACACCAACAAAGGCGGCACGGCGATGGCTTGCAACTCGGTCTTGAAGGCCGTCAGCACAAGCCAGCCCAAAGGGAAGAACAGCAGCAAGGCCACCGACCAAGCCAGGACCGCGCGCACCCAGCGGCCCCAAGGAAATGCGTGATGCAATGCTCGTTGCATGGTCACCTCATCGGTCCAGGCTCTTGCCCACCAGGCGGATCATGAAGATCGCCGCGATGTTGGCCAGCAGCACCGCAAACAAGGCCCCGGCCGAGGCCACGCCCGCATCGAAGTTCAGCAAGGCCTGCTTGAAGATCAAAAACGCCACATTGGTGCTGGCATCGCCCGGCCCACCGCCCGTGGTGGTGTAGATCTCCGCGAAGATCGACAGCAAAAAGATCAGCTCGATCATCACCACCACGGCCACCGAACGGGCCAAATGGGGCAAATACAAGTAGCGCAGCTGTTGCAGATAGTTGGCGCCGTCCATGCGGGCCGCCTCGATCTGCTCGCGGTTCATGCTTTGCAGCGCCGTCATGAAGATCAGCGTGGCAAAAGGCAGCCATTGCCACGAGACCATGATGATCACCGACAGCAAGGGGTGATCGGTCAGCCAGTCCACCGGCTGCGCACCGAAGAACTGCCACACCTGCGCCAGCACGCCGTAGACCGGGTTCATCATCATGTGCTTCCACAGCAGCGCATTGACCGTGGGCATGACGAAAAACGGCGCGATCAGCTGCAGCCGCACGATGCCACGGCCGGGAAACGGTTCATCGATGAGCAAGGCCAACGCGATGCCCAAGCCCACGGTGATGACGATCACACTGCCCAGCAAGACCACGGTATTCCACACCGCTGGGCCGAACGACGGATCGGTGAAGAAGAACTCGAAGTTCTCCAGCCCGACGAAGCCGCGCACGTCCGGCTGCAGCAGGTTGTAGCGAATGAGGCTGAAGTAGATGGTCATGCCCAGCGGCACGATCATCCATAGCAGCAAGGTCGTGACCGCAGGGGCCAGCAGCATTCGGCGCAAAAGGCGGTTCATGGGCAAGATCTGACGTCAGCGCAAACACGACATCCGGGCCGATGCCACCGCCACACGGCGGCATCCGTAGGCAAGCCGAGGCGTCTCTCGGGGCGATCCGTAGCAGCCGCTGCGCCGCCACGGATCGCGCAGCTTCACCCCTTCACTTGTAATAGCCGGCTTTGCGCATTTCGCGGTCGGCCACCGTCTGCGAGGCTTTGAGCGCCGCCTCCACCGAGGTGCGTCCGGCCAAGGCCGCGCTCATTTGCTGACCGACGGCAATGCCAATGGCCTGAAATTCCGGAATGGCGGCGAACTGCACCCCCACATAAGGGCTCTTGGGCAAGGTGCTGTCTTTGGGGTTGGCCGTCTCGATGGCCTTGAGCTCGGCCGCCGCAAAGCGAGCCGCCTTCTGGAACTCGGGGTGGGCATAGGTGCTCTTGCGCGTGCCCGTGGGCACATTGGCCCAGCCATTGGTTTTGGCCACGAGCTGGATGTAGTCCTTGCTGGTCGCCCAGGTGATGAATTTCTGCGCTGCGTCGGCCTTCTTCGAGCCTGCCGGAATGGCGAGATTCCAAGACCACAACCAATTCGCGCCCTTGGGCGTGTGCATGATGGGCGCCTGCGCAAAGGCCATCTTGTCAGCCACTTTGGATTGCTTGGGGTCGCTCACGAAAGATGCCGCGATGGTGGCATCGACCCACATGCCACACTTGCCCTCGTTGGTCAGCGCCAGGATCTCGTTGAAGCTGTTGGCGCTGGAGCCCGGCGGGCCGTAGTTCTTCAGCAAATCGACATAGAAGGTGATCGCCTCCTTCCAGGGCTTGGTGTCGATCTGCGGCTTCCATTGCATGTCGAACCACTGGCCGCCGAAGGTATTGACCAAGGTGCTCAAGAACGCCATGTTGTCGCCCCAACCGGGCTTGCCGCGCAGGCAAATGCCATACACCCCGTTGGCCGGGTCGTGGATCTTCTTGGCCAGCTCGGCGACCTGCGGCCAGGTGGGGCGCTCGGGCAGCTGCACCCCAGCCTTGTCGGCCAGGTCCTTGCGATACATCAACATGGACGACTCGCCATAGAACGGTGCGGCATAGAGCTTGCCATCGACCGTCAAGGCACTGCGGATGGCCGGCAGCAAGTCGTCCACGTCGTAGGCCGCGTCGGTCTTGAGCTCGTGCAGCCATCCCTTCTTGCCCCAGATCGGCGCCTCGTACATGCCGATGGTCATGATGTCGAACTGGCCGCCCTTGGTGGCAATGTCGGTGGTGACGCGCTGGCGCAGCACGCCTTCTTCCAGCGTCACCCATTTGAGTCGGATGTCGGGATGGGCTTGCTCGAAATGCTTGGACAACTTTTGCATTTCGATCATGTGGCCGTTGTTGACGGTGGCAATCACCAGCTCGGTGTTGGCCTGGGCCCAGCCGGCCACCATCCACACCGCCAACGCCGCGGTCAGCTTCGATCTCATACCAGTCTCCTTCATGGGTTCTCGCATCGGTGATGCATGCAATCCGGCCCTGCGGCCGTGCCGCCGCATTGTCCTGACACCCATTGGTCACACTGGTACGCCCTTCCCGCTTTTCTATACTTTATTGCGCCATATACTCGGGATTTACCCCAGTAGACTGACAATAAGTTTAGAAACCCTGCGCCCCGAGGCCACGGCATCCCAGCCCCAGGCGTTTACCGGCGGCCTCCGGCCCCGGCACTGAGGACTGCGCGAGCCTCTACAATGCTGCGCTTATGCCCATTTCTCCGATTCCCGAGCTCATCGCCGAGCTGGCCGCCGGCCGCATGGTCATCCTCGTCGATGAGGAAGACCGCGAAAACGAAGGCGACCTGGTGCTGGCGGCCGACCATGTGACCCCCGAGGCCATCAATTTCATGGCCAAGTACGGGCGGGGTTTGATCTGCTTGACGCTCACGCGCGAGCGTTGCGAGCGCTTGCAATTGCCGCCCATGGCTGCGCGCAACGGCACCAAGCATGGCACCGCGTTCACCGTCTCGATCGAAGCGGCCACGGGCGTGACCACGGGCATCTCGGCGGCCGACCGGGCCCGCACCATTCAGGTGGCCGTGGCCCGCGACGCCAAACCCTCCGACCTGGTGCAACCCGGGCACATCTTTCCCTTGCAGGCCCAAGACGGCGGGGTGCTCATGCGTGCGGGTCACACCGAAGCCGGCTGTGATCTGGCCGGCATGGCCGGCCTCACCCCGGCTGCGGTGATCTGCGAGATCATGAACGACGACGGCAGCATGGCCCGGCTGCCCGACCTCGAGGTTTTCGCGCAGACGCATGGTCTGAAGATCGGGACCATCGCCGATTTGATCGAGTACCGCAGCCGCAATGAATCCTTGATCGAGCGGCTTGGACAACGTGCGCTGAACACCCCACACGGCCCGTTCGACTGCACCATCTACCGCGATCGCTCCGGAGGCGTGCATCTGGCCTTGGTGAAGGGGCGCTGGCTGCCGCACGAAGAGGTGGTGGTGCGTGTGCACGAACCGCTGTCGGTGCTGGACCTGCTCGACACCAGCGAATGCACGCATTCCTGGCCCTTGGGCCGCGCCTTGGCACGACTGCAGCAGGAAGAACGCGCGGTGGCCGTGTTGCTCAATTGCAGCAGCGACGGCCCGGAAGATCTGTTGCGCCGCCTGCTGCCCAGCGAGCCCGCCCTGGCGCCGCGACCGCCTGCGCAGATGGACTTGCGCACCTATGGCGTGGGCGCACAAATCCTGCGCGACTTGCAAGTGACCAAGATGAAGCTGCTGGGCAGCCCGCGGCGCATGCCCAGCATGGTGGGCTATGGCTTGGAAGTGACGGCCTTCATCGGCCCGGAACAGTGAACGATCTCGAACGAGAAAGGCACACGCATGCAAGGTGCTGACAAGGGTCGCGCAGCGCGTCTGGACGGCAAGGATCTGCGCATCGGCATCGTGCAGGCGCGTTTCAATGAGGCCATCACCAACGCCCTGGCGCAAGCCTGCCGTGCCGAGCTGGCCGCTTTGGGTGTGGCCGACAAACACATCGAGCACGTGACCGTGCCCGGCGCCCTGGAAGTGCCCGTGGCGCTGCAAGCCCTGGCCGACAGCGAACGCTTTGACGCCCTGATCGCTCTGGGTTGCATCATCCGGGGCGAAACCTACCATTTCGAATTGGTGGCCAACGAAAGCGGCGCGGGTGTGACGCGCGTCTCCCTGGACTATCAACTGCCCGTGGCCAATGCCATTCTCACCGTGGACAACGAGGCCCAGGCCTGGGCACGCGCCGAAGAAAAGGGGCGTGACGCCGCCCGCGTGGCCGTCGAGATGGCCAATTTGCTGGAAGATCTCTCGTGACCGCAAGCTCTGCCAAGCCCCGACGCGCCCCGGCCAAATCGGCACGTCGCCGATCGCGCGAGTTCGCCCTTCAGGGCCTGTATGAATGGCTGCTGTCGGGCAGCGATGTCGGCCTGATCGACGCGCATGCGCGCGAGCAGGATGGCTTTGCCAAGTGCGACACGGCCCATTTCGATGCCTTGCTGCATGGCTGCATCCAGGAGGCTGCCAGCCTGGACGCCGTGCTGGCTCGCCATGTGGACCGCAAGACCAGCGAGCTGTCACCAGTGGAACACGCCGTGTTGCTGATCGGCTGCTACGAGCTGCGCCACTGCGTGGACATCCCCTACAAGGTGGTCATCAACGAAGCGGTCGAACTGGCCAAGAGCTATGGGGGCACCGACGGACACAAATATGTCAATGGCGTGCTCGACAAGGCTGCAGCCGAGCTGCGCCCCGCCGAAGTGCAAGCCGCTCGGGCCTCGCGCGGCTGAGGTCTGCCACGCATGAGATTTGCCGCACGCACCGATCGCATCGCACCGTTTTACGTGATGGAGTGCGCCAAAGCGGCCGCCGAGCTGGCGCGCAGCCCGGCCTGCCGGCACCAGCCGATGATCTACCTCAACATCGGCGAGCCCGACTTCACCGCCCCGCCCTTGGTGCGCGAGGCGGCCGAGCGTTGCCTGCGCGATGGCCGCACCCAGTACACCGATGCCCTGGGCCTGATGCCCTTGCGCGAACGCATCAGCCACTGGTATGCACAGCGCTTCGGTCTGACCGTGCCGGCGCGACGCATCGTGCTGACGGCCGGAGCCTCCGGCGCCTTGCAGCTGGCCTGCTTGGCGCTGGTCGAGCCCGGCGACGAGATCCTGATGCCCGACCCGAGCTACCCCTGCAACCGACATTTCGTCTCGGCCGCAGAGGGGCGCGCGGTGATGCTGCCCAGCGGGCCCCAGCAGCGCTACCAACTCAGCGCTGAGGCCGTCGAGGCGGCCTGGAACGAGCGCACACGTGGGGTGCTGTTGGCCTCGCCGTCCAATCCCACGGGGACCTCGATCGCCCCCGACGAGATGCGTCGCATCGTCGCTGCAGTGCGCCGTCGTGGCGGCGTGACGATCGTGGACGAAATCTACCTCGGCTTGAGCTATGACGAGGCCTTCGGCGTGAGCGCGCTGGCCCACGGGGACGACGTGGTCACGATCAACAGCTTCTCCAAGTACTTCAGCATGACCGGCTGGCGCCTGGGCTGGATGGTGGTGCCCGAGCCCATGGTGGCCGTGGTCGAGAAGCTGGCGCAAAACCTCTACATCTGCCCGTCCACCGTGGCCCAGCATGCGGCACTGGCCTGTTTCGAGCCCGACAGTCTGGCCGAGTATGAACGCCGCCGTGCCGAGTTCCGTGCTCGGCGTGACTTTCTCGTGCCGGCGCTGAACCGTTTGGGGCTGACCGTGCCGGTGATGCCCGACGGCGCCTTTTATGCCTGGGCCGACTGCTCGGCCCATGCGCCTGACAGCTGGGACTTCAGCTTCGAGCTGATGCGCCGCGCCCATCTGGCCATCACCCCGGGGCGGGACTTTGGCCATGCCGACACGGCGCGCTATCTGCGCCTGTCTTACGCCACGGCCAGGGCCCAGCTCGAAGAAGCCGTGGCCCGACTGCAACGCTGCTTGTGAACGCATGCGTCCCATCACTGTTAGCCTGGGACACACTCCTTACCCGCAGAAGCACTTTTGGCGGACATTTCTCACACTGCGCGCCCACAGGGTGCCAAGCGCTTGGTCTAAGCTGCACACGTGGATTTCCAGAAGACCATCTTCGCACTGAGCCCGCATCAGGCCCGCTCGCGTCGCCCGAGCGATGGGCGTGACGCGTCGCCGGCCTTCGACTCCACCCAGCAGCTCGACTCCGCACACGGCTCCTTGTTCGGCGAGCAAGGCGAGCGCGCCGGCAGCTGCGGCTCCACGCGCGTGGACCCGGCCTCCGTCCCCCCCGACGAACTGCCCACGATCGGACACATCGGGCGCTATGCCCTGAAGTACCGTCTGGGTGAAGGCGGGCTTGGCACCGTCTATGCCGCGCAGGACCCGCTGCTGTCGCGCCTGGTGGCCATCAAAACCCTGAGCTTGGAACTGTCGGCCGAAGCCCGTGAGCGTTTCCATCGTCTGTTCCTGAACGAAGCCCGCGCGGTGGCCAGCCTCAACCATCCGCACATCGTCACCGTCTTCGATGCCGGCACCAGCCCGCAAGGCGCATACATTGCCATGGAGCTGCTCAAAGGCAAGGACCTGCGCCAGCTCCTCAAGGAAGGCTGGCGGCCGCGGCCGGTCGAAGCCGCGCTGATCGTGCGCCGTGCCGCCGATGCCCTGGCCTACGCCCATGCCAAAGGCATCATCCACCGCGATGTGAAGCCGGCCAACATCTTCATGACCGGCCGCACCCAGCCGAAGGTGCTGGACTTCGGCATCGCCCGCGTGGCCAGCCAGCAGGATGGCGGCCCCGAAGACGACTTCACCGCTGGCTCGCCGTACTACATGGCCCCCGAGCAAGTACGCCATGCCCCGGTGGACCGGCGCTGTGATGTGTACTCGCTCGGGGTGGTGCTGTACGAACTGCTGACGGGCGCTCGTCCTTTCCAAGGGGCCACCCTGTCCGAAATCGCCGAAGCGGTGTTGCATCACCAACCTCCGGCGGCACACGAAGTCAACCCCAGCGTGCCGCCAGCGCTGTCCCAGATCGTCGCGCGGGCCATGGCCAAAGACCCCGAGCAACGCTATCGCTCGGCACGGGCCCTGTCACGCGAACTGCGGCACTGGCTGCAAGAGCAGGTCGATGCCGACGAGCATGACGAGACGCCGTCCAGCCCGCATCGTGGCCCGCGCTGGCGCGCGCTGGCACTGGCCGTATCGGCCGGTGTGCTGGCCGGCGGCGCCCTGTGGCTGGGACTGGCCTCATGGACCGAAGAGCCGCACAACGCGGCGCCTGCAGCCGCACCGGCCCTGGTGGCTGTGCCCGCTGCACGGCCCGACGCGCTCACCAATGCCGCGCTGCCCGACGTGAACGAACCCTCGGCCTCTGCCCCTGGCGCCGACACGGCCGCCCGCGCGGAAGCAGAAGCGGCGCCCGCCACCCAGACGCCTGCGGCACCGGCCACCGCCCCGGCCCGTCCGACCCCCGCCCGCGAGCGTGCCAGCGCCTCGACGTCCCCCTCGGTGCGCGGGAGCCGCCCCAACGCCACGCCCGCCGCCGCGCCCACAGCCCCCTTGGCCACCGGCGAAGTGGTGCTGGCCATCAGCCCCTGGGGGCAGGTCGAAGTCAACGGGGCTCCAGCCGGCATCGCCCCGCCACTGACCCGCTTGAGCTTGACCGAAGGGCGACACACCATCACCATTCGCAACGATGCATTTCCGCCGCACCGGGTGACGGTGACCGTCAAGCCCGACCAACCTGTGGTGTTGCGGCACAAGTTCGAATCCGCTCCTGACCCCTAAGATGAAACGCCCCCCTGACTCGCTTCGCTCGCTTCCCCCCGAGGGGGTGGTCAGTTCTTTCGGGCGGCCGTGGGGAACTGACATGATCAAAGCGCTGACGAGCTCGATACTGGCCTTGGCCGCCCTGGCCGGTTGCGCCCAGTGGCCAGCCGCCCCCACGGTGGTTGGTGTCACCGAGCTGGCCGCCCGGCCCGCCGAGGGGGCCCTGCTGGCCGGCTTGAAGGCCTACGACGACGCCCAATATGCCGAGGCCGAGCGCCGGCTCAAACAGGCTCTGCAGGCCGGCTTGGCTGCTCCCAAAGACCAAGCCGCCGCGCACAAGTACCTGGCCTTCATCTATTGCACCAGCCAGCGGCAGGCTCAATGTGAAGCCGCCTTCCGCGCCGCGCGGGCCGCCGACCCGGACTTCGATCTGACCAAATCCGAAGCCGGCCATCCCCTCTGGGGGCCCGTCTTCCTCAAGAGCCGCCAGTCTCCCTGAGCCCTGCACGGCGATAATGTGGGCTTTTGCCGACCCGGCTCATCGCCGGGCCGCCTCCGTGGCCCATGTCAGCGTCCATCCCCACCCCCGTCTGCATCGTCCATCGCCACCCGGTGCGCGTGTACTGGGAAGACACCGACGCCGGCGGCGTGGTCTTCTACGCCAATTACCTCAAGTTCTTCGAGCGCGCTCGCACCGAATGGCTGCGTGCGAAAGGGTATTCGCAGGAACAACTGCGACGGGAACAAGGCGTGATGTTCGTGGTCAGTCACACGTCCGTGCGCTATCTTCAACCCGCCCGTTTGGACGACCTGCTTGAAGTGACCGTGGCCGTGACCGCGGCCAAAGCCGCCTCCATGGTCATCCAGCAGCAAGCGTTACGAGATGGCACCGTGCTGGCCGAAGGCGAGATCAGAATCGGGTGTGTCGATGCGCAGACCCTACGCCCGCACCGCATCCCCAAAGAACTGCTTCAGGAACTTGCATGACCCATCAGGATCTGTCGATCATCCAGCTCATCGCGCAAGCCAGTCTCATCGTGCAGCTGGTGATGCTGCTGCTCATGTTCCTCTCTCTGGCCAGTTGGACCGTGATCTTCGGGAAGTTCTTCGGCCTCAGTCGCGTACGCAGCCTCAATGACGAATTCGAGCGCGAATTCTGGTCGGGGCGCAACCTCCACGATCTGTACAACCTGGCCAGCGACAACCCCCGACAAGGCGGGCCGATGGAGCGCATCTTCGCCTCAGGCATGCGCGAATTCCTGAAACTGCGCGAGCGCCGCGTGGCCGATGCCGGCGCCCTGCTCGACGGCGCCCGGCGCGCCATGCGGGCGAGCTTTCAGCGCGAGATGGACGCCATCGAACACCACTTGTCCTTTCTGGCCACGGTCGGCTCGGTGGCGCCATACATCGGCCTGTTTGGCACGGTGTGGGGCATCATGCACGCCTTCACCGGCCTGGCCAACTTGCAACAAGTCACGCTGGCCACGGTGGCCCCCGGTATCGCCGAAGCCCTGGTGGCCACGGCCATCGGCCTGTTCGCGGCGATCCCCGCGGTGATGGCCTACAACCGCTTCGCACGCCAGATCGACCAAGTGGCCATCCGCATGGAGACCTTCATCGAGGAGTTCTCCAACATCTTGCAGCGCAACCTCAGCCACAGCGCGGCAGGGCAGCCTGCCGCAGGCACGCCGGCGCACTGAGCAGGAGGCCCCCATGCCAGCCGTTGTCTCCCGCTCCGGCACTCGTCGCCGCACCATCAGCGAGATGAACATGGTGCCCTTCATCGACGTGATGTTGGTGCTGCTGATCATCTTCATGGTCAGCGCCCCGCTGATCACCACGGCCGTGGTGGATCTGCCCAGCGTGGGCCGCGCAGCCGCGGCACCACAACGCGTCGTCGAAGTCGTGGTCGGCACCGACGAGAAACTGCGGCTGCGCGTGGACGGCAAAGAACGCGGTCGCACCACCTTGTCCCAACTCGAACGAGACGTGCACGCTGCCGTCCAAGGCCTCGACAACGTCCCCATCGTGATCTCGGCCGATCGCAACGTACGCTACGAAGCGGTCGTCAACGTGATGTCCCGACTGCGTGCTGGCGGATTCGAGCGCGTGGGCCTGCTCGTGCGCCAGCAAGGCAGCTGAAGTACCACCTGAGCCTTCCATTCATGACGCTGCCCAGCGAACGCGACGACCTGCTCCCCCCCTCGCCCGATGCCCGCGGCCGCGGCCTGGCCATCGCACTGGGCATGCACGCGGCGCTCATAGGGGCCTTGGCGCTGGGCGTCAACTGGAAGTCCAGCGCACCCGAAGCCGTGGAAGCCGAACTGTGGGCCGCGCTACCCCAGGCCGCCGCGCCACCGCCAGCGCCGACCCCTGCCCCTGCGCCCCCGGCCCCCCCGGCACCCGCGCCCCAGCCGGCCCCGGCGCCACCGCCACCGGCACCACCGCGCCAAGCCGAGCTGGCCATCGAGAAACAACGCAAGCAGGCCGAGCAGCAGCGCCAGCGTGAGCTGCAAGAAGCCGCCGAGCGCAAAAAGCGCGAGGAAGCCCAACGGCGCGAGGCCGAACGCAAAAAACGGGAAGAAGCCGAACGACTCCAACGCGAACAAGCCGAAAAGCAAAGACTTGAGCAACAACGCAAAGCCGAAGCCGAAAAGCGGCGTCAAGCCGAAGAAAAACGGCTGGCCGAGCTGCGAGAAGCGCAAATGCAGCGCATCATCAGTCAGGCCGGCAGCGGCACACAGGCCACTGGTGCCGCCCAAGGCAGCGCGGCCGGGACTCCTTCCGCCGGCTACGCCGGACGGCTACGTGCTCGCATCAAGCCCAACATCATCTTCGTGGACACGCTGACGACCAACCCGGCGGCCGAAGTCGAAGTGCGCGCCGCCCCCGACGGCACCATCCTCGGCGCCCGGCTGGTTCAGTCCAGCGGGCACCCCGAATGGGACCAAGCCGTGCTGCGCGCCATCGAACGCACCCAAACCCTGCCACGCGACGACAACGGCCGCGTGCCCTCCCCCATCCTCATCACCTTCCGACCCAAAGACTGACCCCCCATTCAGGGGGCATGCGCCAGTCGTCAGCGGCGTGGCCTCGCGCGGTTGGGCGCGCGCCTGTCACACCCTGTTTCCAAAACCTGCTGGTTTTGCAGGGGTGGGGCTTGCTAGCATCCGGCGGCCGTTTTGGAAGGCCCAAGGACAAGAGGGTCAAGGGCCACAAGGCCGAGGACGAGACAGGGAGGAGTTGCATGTCCGAGCCGAAGGAGATGGCGGCGCTGGCGGCGGGCTGGATGGGCTGGTGCGCCGAGGCGGGCCGGCTGCACCGCGTGCGAGGGCCGCGCCTGGGCGGGATGCTGCTGGAGAGCTTCGTGGGCTGGGAGGCGCTCAACGAGCCCTACGAATACCGCGTGCAAG
>NZ_KB905942.1 GCF_000381125.1 Caldimonas manganoxidans ATCC BAA-369 | reverse complement strand
GGGCTTGCGAAAACGCTCGAATCCCGCGGACGCATCGGCCGCCGCTGCCAAGGTCATCTGCTTCATGACCGTAATCATCGCCGCCCATCACCAGGGCGACAAGACGGACTACTGCCAGGCGCAGGACTTGATCAGCGTTTCCCTAGTCATTTCGTGGGTTGCTCGGGGCCGGATGACTTGATCAGCGTCAGCAGGTCGATGGGCATCGGAAAGACGATGGTCGAGGCCTTGTCGCTGGCGATGGTGCTCAGGGTCTGCATATAGCGCAACTGCATGGCGCCGGGCTCCCGGCCGAGCATGCGGGCGGCCTGCATCAGCTTTTCCGAGGCTTGCAGTTCGCCATCGGCATGGATGATCTTGGCGCGCCGCTCGCGCTCGGCCTCGGCCTGCTTGGCAATGGCCCGCACCATCGACTCGTCGAGATCCACATGCTTGATCTCCACGTTGGCCACCTTGATGCCCCAGGCATCGGTCTGGGCGTCCAGCACCTGTTGGATGTCCAGGTTGAGTCGTTCGCGCTCGGCCAGCATTTCGTCGAGCTCGTGTTTGCCCAAGACGGCGCGCAAGGTGGTCTGTGCAAGTTGACTGGTGGCCACCATGAAGTTCTCGACCTGGATGATGGCTTTCTGCGGATCCACCACCCGGAAATAGACCACCGCATTGACCCGCACCGACACGTTGTCGCGCGAGATCACGTCTTGCGTGGGCACGTCCAACACGATGGTGCGCAGGTCTACCTTGACCATCTGCTGCACGCCGGGGATCACGATCACCAAGCCTGGGCCCTTGACCTTCCAGAAGCGGCCGAGCTGGAAGACGACACCGCGTTCGTACTCGCGCAGGATGCGCAATGAAGCGGCCAGCAACGCCAGCACTGCAATGGGCAGCAGGCCGCCAAAGCCGAGCGAACCGAGGTCAACGATCATGATCACTCTCCTGGAGGGGGGCGACAGGTCGAACATGCAGAACCAGGCCGTCGCGACCGTGCACGAGCACGGTCTGCCCGGTGTGCAGCTTGGTGTGGCTGCGCGCGCGCCAGCGTTCGCCGGCCACCTCGACCCAGGCCTCGTCAACGCCAACCTCGAGGACCCGGGCCTGCTGGCCGATGACCGTGGCATCGCCGCTGACCACGGCGCGCTGGCGCGAGCGCACGGCCATGGCCGTCAGGCCGATCACCACTGCAGCGCTGAGCACCGCCATGGCGGCGATCAAACCCAAGGGGATGCCGAAGCCGGGCACTTCCGTGTCGATGAGGATGACCGCGCCCAGCACGAAGGCGACGATGCCGCCCAGGCCCAACACCCCGAAGCTGGGCATCAGCACTTCAGCCACCATGAAAGCCAAGCCCAAGGCGATCAAGGCCAGCCCGGCGTAATTCACCGGCAGCAACTGTAGGGCGTACAGCCCCAGCAGCAGACAGATGCCGCCCAACACCCCAGGCACCAGCGCGCCGGGGTTGGAGAACTCGAAAAACAGGCCATAGATGCCCAGCATCATCAGGATGAGCGCCACGCTGGGATCGGTGATCACGGCCAACAGGCGAATGCGCCAGTCGGGCTCCTCGTGCACGAGGGCCGCACCCGCGGTGCGCAGTGTCAGTGAGCGGCCCTCGATGTCCAGGCGCCGGCCGTCGATCTGAGCCAGCAGCGTGGGCAGGTCGCGCGCCACGAACTCGATGACGCCTTGCGCGAGCGCTTCCTCGGCGCTGAGGCTGGCGGCTTCGCGCACGGCCTTCTCAGCCCATTGGACATTGCGTCCGCGCATCTGCGCCAAGGAACGGATGTAGGCAACCGCGTCGCTGAGCTGCTTTTGGCCCGACACGGTGGGCGTGGGTCCGGTCTGCGGTGCCGGCCCCGAAGCCCCCGAGGCCGCCGGCTGCGCAGGGCGCCCGGAGCGCGCTGGAGGCGGCGCCGGTTCGGGCGAGCCGCCCAGGGCCACCGGCGTGGCGGCGCCGAGGTTGGTGCCTGGGGCCATGGCTGCGATATGGCTGGCGTAGAGGATGTACGTGCCGGCACTGGCCGCGCGCGCGCCGCTGGGCCCCACGAAGCTCGCCACGGGCACCGGGGAGGCCAGGATGTCGCGGATGATGCGGCGCATCGAGGTGTCCAGGCCCCCGGGGGTGTCCATCTGCAGCACCACCAATTGGGCGCCGTCGCGCTGGGCATGGGTCAGTCCGCGCCGCACATGCTCGGCCGTGGCCGGGCCGATCCGCTCTTCGGCGTCTACCCGGGGCGAGGCCCCGGGCAGTGTCAGTCGTGCACCCCGGTGCCCGGAGAGAAACGGTCCACCGCGTCGGTGATCAGGCCATCGATGCCCAGACCGAGCAGGCGGCGTGCTTCGGCCGGATCATTGACCGTGTAGGCCAGGGCTTTCATCCCCGCTGCATGGATGGCTTCGATCCGACCGCGGTCGAGCAAGGCGTACTGGGCCACGATGGCCACGCATTGCAGCGCTTGGGCCTGGGCCAGACTGTCGGCGCACCAGTGTTCCAGCAGCAGCCCGCGTGGCAAGGCGGGCTGGACCGCTTGGGCGGCTTGCAAGGCCGCCGGTTGGAAAGACGTCAGCAGCGGTGGGGCCACCGGCACGGTGCGGCTGTCCGCCCACAGCTGGGCGCAGCGCCGAGCCACGGCTGCGCCGGTGAGACTTTCGGTGCCAGGGGTGGGCTTGATCTCGACATTGAGCATGAAGCCATTGCGCAGCACGTAGCGGGCAATGGCCTCCAAGGTTGGCAGCGGCTCACCGGCATACGCCCGGCTGTGCCAGCCGCCTGCGTCCAAGCGGCTCAAAGCCGACCAGTCTTGTTCGCCCGCCACCCCTTGACCATCGGTGGTGCGCTCCAGCGTGGCGTCGTGCAGCAAGAAGGGCTGTCCATCACGGCTGAGCTTGACATCGCATTCGAAGGCCCGGTAGCCGAAGCTGGCGCCCTGCCGAAAAGCCGCCAAGGTGTTTTCCGGGGCCAGTCGGCCGGCGCCGCGGTGGGCGATCCACAAGGGGTAGGGCCAGATCATGGGATGCGCTTGTGCGTGTTGATGTCGAACCAGTGCAGCTTGCCGGGCTGGGGGGTCATGTACAGCGTCTCACCGATTCGTGGGTGTTGGTGGCTGTCGTCGGCGCGCACCACCATCATGGCCGTGCCCAGCTTGCCGTAGATCAACCGCTCGGCGCCCAGCACTTCGACCATCTCCACGACCAGAGGCCAGCCCGAATTTCCCAGCACCAGATGCTCAGGGCGCACGCCGAGAATGACGGCTCCGGACACCGGCGAGCCTTCACCCGATGGCAGGTCGATCTCCAGGCCGCCCACGGCCAAGCGCCCGGCTGCCGTGGCCTGACCTTCCAGCAGGTTCATCGGCGGCGAACCGATGAAGCCGGCGACGAACGTACTGGCCGGTTGGGCGTAGACCTCGTCGGGCGTGCCGATTTGCTCCATGTGGCCGGCGTTCATCACGATCATGCGCTGGGCCAGGGTCATGGCTTCGACCTGGTCATGGGTGACGAACAGCGAGGTGATGCCCAGCTCGCGGTGCAGTTTCTGGATTTCCAGCCGTGTTTGCACGCGCAGCTTGGCATCCAGATTGGACAGCGGCTCGTCGAACAGAAAGACCTGCGGCTCGCGCACGATGGCTCGACCCATGGCCACGCGCTGGCGCTGGCCGCCCGAGAGCTGACGTGGCTTGCGGTCCAGCAGGTGCGACAGCTCCAATATGCGGGCGGCCTTGTCCACCCGCCGGCGGATCTCCTGTGCGGGCAGTTTGCGAATCTTCAGGCCATACGCCATGTTCTCGAACACGCTCATGTGCGGATAGAGCGCGTAGTTCTGGAACACCATCGCGATGTCGCGATCGGCCGGCTCCAGGTCGTTGACCACGCGCGAGCCGATCAAGATGTGCCCTTCGGACACTTCCTCCAGACCAGCGACCATGCGCAGCAGCGTGGATTTGCCGCAGCCGGAGGGGCCGACGATCACGATGAACTCGCCGTCGGCGATTTCTGCAGTGACCCCATGGATGACCTGCAGCGATTGCTTGCCCTGCTGGTAGCGCTTGACGACGTTCTTGAAAGTCAGGGATGCCATGAATTGGGTGCTTTACTTTTCGGTGTCGACCAGGCCCTTGACGAACCACTTTTGCATCAGGATGACCACCAAGGCCGGCGGCAGCATGGCCAGGAAAGCCGTGGCCATCAACACGTTCCACTCGGTGTAGGCCTCGCCCGAGACCAAGCGCTTGATGCCCAGCACGATGGGATACATGTCTTCGTTGGTCGTGATCAGCAGCGGCCACAGGTATTGATTCCAGCCGTAGATGAACTGGATCACGAACAGCGCGGCGATGCTGGTGCGCGACATGGGCAGCAGCACGTCCCAGAAGAAGCGCATGGGGCCTGCGCCGTCGACCCGCGCCGCTTCCACCAACTCGTCGGGAACCGTCAGGAAGAACTGCCGGAACAGGAACGTGGCGGTGGCCGAGGCGATCAGCGGAATGGTCAGGCCCGCGTAGGTGTTGAGCATGCCCAGGTTCGATACCACTTCGTAGGTCGGCCCGATGCGCACCTCCACCGGCAGCATCAGCGTGACGAAGATCATCCAGAACACCAGGTTGCGCAGCGGGAAGCGGAAGTAGACGATGGCAAAGGCCGACAGCAGCGAGATCACGATCTTGCCCACGGCAATCACCACGGCCATCACCAAACTGACCCCCATCATGGGCAGTGCTGCCGGCACGGTGCTGCCGGCAGCGGTTTCCCCACCGAACAGCGCGATCTTGTAGGTTTCCCAGAAATGCGTGCCCGGCCGCAGCGACATCGGCACGGTGGAGGCGATTTCTTGGGCCGTCTGGGTGGAGGCCACCAGCGTCAGGTACACCGGAAAGGCCACGATGGCCACGCCGGCGATCAAGATGAAATGGGACAGAAAGGTCAGCCCCGGGCGTCGTTCGATCATGTCAGTACTGAACCTTTTTCTCGACGAAGCGGAACTGGATCACCGTCAAGCCGATGACGATGGCCATCAGCACGACCGACTGTGCGGCCGATCCTCCCATGTCCAAAGCCTTGAAGCCATCGTAGTAGACGCGATAGACCAAGATGGAGGTCGATTTGCCGGGCCCACCTTGCGTGGCCGCATCGATGATGGCGAAGGTGTCGAAAAAGGCGTAGACGATGTTGATGACCAGCAGGAAGAACGTGGTGGGTGACAGCAGCGGAAAGACGACGGTCCAGAACCGCCGCCAAAAGCCGGCGCCATCGATGGCGGCTGCTTCGATCAGCGATTTGGGGATGGATTGCAAACCCGCCAGGAAGAACAAGAAGTTGTAAGAAATCTGCTTCCATACCGCCGCCATCACGATCAGCGCCATCGCATGGTTGGGGTTGAGCAAATGGTTCCAGTCCAGGCCCAGCAGGCGCAGCAAGTAGGCGATGGTGCCAAAGGGCGAGGCGAACATGAACAGCCACAGCACGCCGGCCACCATGGGCGCCACGGCGTAGGGCCAAATCAGCAGCGTCTTGTAGAGGCCGGCCCCTTGGATCACGCGGTCGGCCATCACGGCCAACAGCAGCGACACCGTCAGGCCGATGACGGCCACCGAGATCGAAAACACCGCCGTGGTCCGGAAGGAGGCGATGTAGGTCTCATCGTGGAGCAGGCGCTCGAAGTTCTCCAGCCCGACGAACTCGGTGGACATCCCAAAGGCATCCTGGGACAGCACGCTTTGGTACAGCGCTTGTGCTGCCGGCCAAAAGAAAAAGACCAGCACCACGGCCATCTGGGGGGCCACCAGCAGCCAGGGCAGCCACCAGGATTTGAATCGGACGCGTTTTTCCATGGTTCAAACCATCAGCGCCTGCCGCATGCACGCAGGCATGGGCAGGCGCAGCAGGAGCAAAGCCCGCAGGGAGTTTTCGGGCAAAGGCGCGAGATTTTACGAGCGACCCATTACGAGCGACCCTTGTTGGCGCGCTCGAAGCGCTCCAGCTGTTCGTTGCCGCGGCGCACCGCGTCATCCAGGGCTTGCTTGGCGGTCTTGCGTCCGGCCCAGACCTGTTCCAGCTCCTCGTCGTTGATGGTGCGAATCTGCACGAAGTTGCCCAGGCGGATGCCGCGCGACTTGTCGGTCGTCTTGCGGATCATTTGCTCCACCGACACGTCAGTGCCGGGGTTTTGCTTGTAGAAGCCCGATTTTTCCGTCAGCTCATAAGCTGCTTTGGTCACTGGCAGATAGCCGGTGCGCTGATGACTCTTGGCGGCCACCTCGGGCTTGGACAGGTGAGCGAAGAACTCTGCCACGCCCTTGTACTCGTTGTCTTTCTTGCCAGCCATCACCCACAGGCTGGCTCCGCCGATCACGGTGTTTTGTGGCGCGCCAGGCACGTCGGGGTAATAAGGCAGGGTGGAGATCCCGCTTTCGAACTTGGCGTTGCGCTTGATGTTGCCGTACAAGGCCGACGAGCCGGTCATCATCGCGCACTCACCCGAGACGAAGGTCGCGTCGGCCGCATTGCCGCGCCCCTTGTAGACGAACAGTCCCTGCTTGGCCATGTTGGCCAGGTTCTCGATGTGGCGCACGTGCAGCGGGCTGTTGAAGGTTAGCCGCGCATCGATGCCGCGCATGCCATTGCCCTTGGTGGCGAACTCGGTGTTGTGCCAGGCCGAGAAGCTCTCCAGTTGGGTCCAGCTCACCCAGCTCGTGGTGAACGGGCACTTGTGGCCACTGGCTTTGAGCTTGGCTGCGGCCAGCGCGACTTCGGGCCAGGTCTTGGGCGGATTGTTCGGGTCCAGTCCGGCTGCGCGGAAAGCATCTTTGTTGTAATGAAACACCGTGGTCGAACTGTTGAAGGGGAAGCTCAGCATCTGACCGTTGGGGGCGGTGTAGTAGCTGGCCACGGCCGGCACGTAGGCATTGGGGTCGAAAGTCACGCCCGCCTTCTTCATCACTTCTCCCACGGGCACGATGGCATTGCGGCTGGCCATCATGGTGGCGGTGCCGACCTCGAAGACCTGCAGGATGTGCGGCGCGTTGCCGGCCCGGAAGGCCGCGATGGCCGCCGTCATCGACTCATCGTAGCTGCCCTTGAAAATGGGCACGACGCGGTAAGTGCTCTGGCTGGCATTGAAATCCTTGGCCAGATCGTTCACCCACTCACCCAGGGCGCCGCCCATCGAATGCCACCATTGGATTTCGACCTGGGCCTGGACCGGTGTGGCCACAACGGCGGCCAGGACCGAGGACAGCGCGAGAAGTTTGCGTTTCATGACGACTCCGTGAAAAAAGGATGCAGGACCACTCAAAGTCCGCGAAGGCTAGTGCCTGTTTGTGACAGCAGCGTTTCTGTCATGGAAGGTGCAGGCCCGCAAGCGGGTTAGTCCCATGGTTTGAGCCGGCGCAAAGGCGTCAACTTGCGCCAACGCAGGGCAGGCATTAGGCACGGTGCGCACACGGTTTCCCCGGCGGGGCCCCGGCGGGCTTGCTGCGCTGCGGTACGATTCGCCTTTGCGCCCTCACACTCTCAGCCCCACGCGCCAGGCGCCCATGAATGCACCGCTGCCTCTGAAGGATCTTGTCGCTTCCGCGGACGCCCCGCTCGACGCGCAGCCGCGTCTGCGCGAGATTCCCTATAACTACACCTCCTTTTCAGATCGCGAGATCGTCATTCGCATTTTGGGGGCGCGTGCCTGGGAGGTGTTGCAGCGCCTGCGCGACGAGCGTCAGACCGGCCGCTCGGCTCGCATGCTCTACGAGGTGCTGGGCGACATCTGGGTGGTCCAGCGCAATCCCTATCTTCAGGACGACTTGCTGGACAACCCCAAGCGCCGGCGGCTGCTGATCGAAGCCCTGCATCACCGTTTGCGCGAGATCGAAAAACGCCGCACGCCGCAGCTCGATCCCGAACGGGATGCCTTGGTGGGCGAGCTGCTGGACTGCGCCGGTCGTGCCGTCGAGACCTTCGCGCGCCGCTTCGAGGAAGTGGCCGCCCTGCGCCGCCGGGCCCTGCGCGTGCTGGGTCGTCACACCCGGCGCGACAACATCAAGTTCGATGGCCTGAGCCGCGTGGCCCATGTCACCGATGCCACCGACTGGCGGGTGGAGTACCCGTTCGTCGTGCTCACCCCCGATACTGAAGCCGAAATGGCCGCCTTGGTGAAGGACTGTATCGAGCTGGGGCTGACCATCATCCCGCGCGGCGGTGGCACTGGCTACACCGGCGGGGCCGTGCCACTGACGTGGAAGAGCGCGGTGATCAACACCGAGAAGCTCGAAGCCATGACCGAGGTCGAGATGGTCATGCTGCCGGGGGTGGACCATCCCGTACCCACCATCTGGACCGAAGCCGGTGTGGTCACCCAGCGCGTGGCCGATGCCGCCGAGCGGGCCGGCTATGTGTTCGCGGTGGATCCCACCTCGGCCGAAGCGTCCTGCGTGGGCGGCAACATCGCGATGAACGCCGGGGGCAAGAAAGCCGTGCTGTGGGGCACTGCGCTGGACAATCTGGCTTCCTGGCGCATGGTGACGCCCGACGCCCAGTGGCTGGAGGTGGTGCGTCTGAACCACAACCTGGGCAAGATCCACGACGTCGAGGTGGCCAGCTTCGAGCTGCGCTACTACGAAGCCGATGGCAAAACGCTCCTGCGCACCGAGCGTCTGGACATCCCGGGGCGAGCCTTCCGCAAGGAAGGCCTGGGCAAGGACGTTACCGACAAATTCCTGGCCGGTTTGCCCGGCGTGCAAAAAGAAGGCTGTGACGGCCTGATCACCAGCGCACGCTGGGTGGTGCATCGCATGCCCGCGCATGTGCGCACGGTCTGCCTGGAGTTCTTCGGCAATGCTCGTGACGCCGTGCCCAGCATCGTCGAAATCAAAGACTTCATGTTCGCCGAGGCGAAGAAGCCCGGTGGCGCCATTCTGGCGGGGCTGGAACACCTCGACGACCGCTACCTCAAGGCCGTGGGCTATGCCACCAAATCCAAACGCGGCACCTTGCCCAAGATGGTGTTGATCGGCGACATCGTGGGCGACGACCCCGACGCCGTGGCCCGTGCCGCTTCGGAAGTGGTGCGCATTGCCAATGCCCGTTCGGGCGAGGGTTTCATCGCCATCTCGGCCGATGCGCGCAAGAAGTTTTGGCTCGACCGCAAGCGCACGGCTGCCATCAGCCGCCACACCAACGCCTTCAAGATCAACGAGGACGTGGTGATCCCCCTGCACCGCATGGGTGAGTACACCAACGGCATCGAGCGCATCAACATCGAGTTGAGTCTGCGCAACAAGCTGGCGCTGCTCGACCGCTTGGAGGCGTTCTTTACCCAGGGCAACTTGCCGCTGGGCAAGACCGACGATGCCAGCGAGATCCCAAGCGCCGAATTGCTGGAAGACCGCGTTCAGCAGGCCTTGGCGCTGTTGCGCGAAGTGCGCGAACTGTGGTCGCGCTGGATGCATCAGCTCGACGTGGTGCAACCCGGGGCCGATGGCCAACCGGGTCGCAGCTACTTCGAACAGCTGCAAGACCACAGTCTGCGCGCCTCGTGGAAGACGCAGGTGCTCAAACCCCTGCAAACGATCTTCGCCGGGGCGGCGTTTGCGCCCATCCTCGACGCATGCCGGCGCATCCACAAAGAGGTCTTGCGCGGCCGCGTCTGGGTTGCCTTGCACATGCATGCCGGCGATGGCAATGTGCACACCAACATCCCGGTCAATTCCGACGATTACGAGATGCTGCAAACCGCCCATGAGGCGGTGGCACGCATCATGAAGCTGGCGCGCAGCCTCGACGGGGTCATCTCGGGCGAGCATGGCATCGGCATCACCAAGCTGGAGTTCCTCAGTGACGAGGAGATCCGCGACTTCATCGCGTACAAGCAGCGTGTCGATCCCGAAGGCCGCTTCAACAAAGGCAAGCTGATGCGCGGTGTGGCCGTCGGCGGCGAGACCTTGCATGCCGACCTGACCAATGCCTACACCCCGAGCTTCGGGTTGATGGGGCATGAGTCGCTGATCATGCAGCAGTCGGACATCGGCGCCATCGCCAACTCGGTCAAGGACTGCCTGCGTTGCGGCAAGTGCAAGCCGGTGTGCGCCACGCACGTGCCGCGAGCCAACCTGCTGTACAGCCCGCGCAACAAGATCCTAGCCACCTCGCTGCTGGTCGAAGCCTTCCTGTACGAAGAGCAGACTCGCCGCGGCGTGTCGATCCGGCACTGGGAAGAGTTCGAGGACGTGGCCGACCACTGCACGGTGTGCCACAAGTGCCTCTCCCCATGCCCGGTGAAAATCGACTTTGGCGACGTGTCCATGAACATGCGCAACCTGTTGCGCAAGATGGGCAAGAAGAGTTTCCGTCCGGGCAACAAAATGGCGATGATGATGCTCAACGCCACACGCCCGGAGACCATCAAGCTCCTGCGCACGGCCATGGTGGGCGTGGGCTTCAAGGCCCAGCGTTTGGCCAATGACTTGCTCAAGCGCGTCGCGCGCAAACAAACCGTCCGTCCTCCGGCCACGGTGGGCGCCGCGCCAGTCAAAGAGCAGGTGATTCACTTCATCAACAAGAAGCTCCCGGGCGGGCTGCCCAAGAAGACCGCGCGCGCCTTGCTGGACATCGAGGACAAGAACTATGTCCCGATCATCCGCAACCCCAAGACCACCACGCCGGAGACGGAGGCGGTGTTTTACTTCCCCGGCTGTGGCTCGGAGCGCCTGTTCAGCCAGGTTGGTTTGGCCACCCAAGCCATGTTGTGGCATGCCGGCGTGCAGACCGTGTTGCCGCCGGGCTACCTGTGCTGCGGCTACCCGCAGCGAGGTTCGGGTCAATACGACAAGGCCGAGAAAATCATCACCGACAACCGGGTGCTGTTCCACCGCGTGGCCAACACGCTCAACTATCTCGACATCAAAACCGTGGTGGTGAGCTGCGGCACGTGCTACGACCAGCTCCAGGGCTACGAGTTCGACAAGATCTTCCCCGGCTGCCGCATCATCGACATCCACGAATACCTGCTGGAGAAAGGCATCAAGCTCGAGGGGCAGGGGGCCTACCTGTACCACGACCCCTGCCATAGCCCGATGAAGCAGCAAGATCCGATGAAGACCGTCAAGGCCCTGGTGGGCGAGCAAGTGCTCAAAAGCGAGCGCTGCTGCGGTGAATCGGGCACGCTGGGCGTGACTCGGCCGGATATCGCCACCCAGGTTCGCTTCCGCAAAGAGCAAGAGATCCGCAAGGGCGAGGCCGCGTTGCGCAGCACCGGTGCCGTGCGGCCGCAGGACAACATCAAGATCCTGACCTCCTGCCCGAGCTGCTTGCAAGGGTTGTCGCGCTATGGCGAGGATCTGAACCATGGGCTGTTGGAGGCGGACTACATCGTCGTGGAGATGGCTCGCAAGATCCTGGGCGAGAACTGGATGCCCGACTACGTGAAAGCCGCCAACGATGGGGGCATCGAGCGCGTGTTGGTTTGAAGCGGAAGGCCTCCCATGCAAGCGGAAGCGTCTTGGTGCGACGACTTTGAAGCCGCTCGGCACCCGGTGACCGGTTGTCCGCTGTGCCATCAGCCGGGGGGCTGGATCGTCACGCAGCTGCCGGGTTGGCGCGTGATTCGAGTGGACGACGCAGCCTTTCCGGCCTTTTACCGGCTCGTGCGCCGTGAACACGCCTGCGAGATGAGCGATCTGGAGCCGGCCGAGCAGCAGCGTTGCCTGGCATGGCTGATGACCATCGAGGGCGTGCTGCGCCGTGAGTTGGCGCCGACCAAGATCAACCTGGCCTCGTTGGGCAATGTCGTGCCCCACCTGCACTGGCATGTGATCGCCCGCTTCGAGTGGGACAGCCATTTTCCGCAGCCCGTGTGGGGCGCTGCCCAGCGCGGGGTCGAGGCCGCGGCGCTTGGTCGTTTGCGAGAGCGTCTGCCGGCGGTGGATCGGGCCATGGCCATGGCCTTGGCCTTGGGCGGGTGGCCCTGAGCGGCGGCGCCCTCCCCAAGGACGAGGGTTGGCCACCGAAGGCTTCGGTGATGTAATCCGTGGTTTGGACCTCCGGCAGCCATGCCGGCCACAGGCTCATGGATTTCGCTTGCATCGATCGTTTCCTGACACGCCTGCAGGATGGCCTGAGGGTGCATTCCCGGGACATTCTTCTGATGGCGCGTGGTGCCGCCCTGCGGTTGGGGGGGCTCACCCTGGCGTTGGCGGCTGCAGGACCGGCGGCGTCTGCCCAACTGCAGCACGGGGACGCGCCATCGACCATCAAGGGCTTTGCGATCACGGGGGACAATCCGCTCAGCGCGGCCGATACCGCGGCATTACTGGCGCCTTTCCTGCACCGTGAAAGCTCGCCGGCCATGTTGCGACGGGTGGGGGCGGCGCTGGAGCAGGCCCTGCGTGACCAAGGCCATGGGCTGTACCGGGTGGTGTTGCCGCCGCAGAACCTCTCCGACACCATCACTTTGCAGGTGCTGCGGCAAACCATCGACAGCGTCCGGGTCGAAGGGGCGGGGCGGTACTTCGACGTCGCCGAAGTGCGCGCGGCGCTGCCCGAACTTCGAGAGCAGACCACCCCGAACCTGCGACGGCTGGCACGCGAGATGGTCATCGCCAATGACAATCCCTCGCGCCAGTTGCAAGTGGCGCTTTCGCCAGGGGCCCGCGCCGACACCGTGTCGGCCACCGTGCAGGTGCAAGAGCGTCGGCCCTGGCACGCCGGCGTGGCGTGGAACAACGACGGCACGCCAGACACCGGGCGCGATCGCCTCATCATGGCCTTGGGGCATGACAAGCCTTTCGGCTTGGACCATCGTTTCGTGGGGGTTTACGCCAGCTCGACGGATCGCCCTCATGACATCGATCAATTCGGCCTGCGCTACCGCGTGCCGGTGTATGCCTGGGGGGGCGTGGTGTCGGTCGAGCACATGCGCACCGATGGGGTCGGCCCTTTCGGGCTCGAGCCGGCCGAGCAGGCGCCTTCGACCTTTGTGTCTGTAGGGGCGGGCCACGAAACGGCCTTGGGCTATACCTACCATTTGGCCGCTGCCATCGACTGGCGTGCCAAAGCCTCGGTGAGCCTCAGAGACCGTCTGTTTCGTGCTGGCCAGCTGGCCGGCAGCGGGTCGTGGGCTTCGGATCGCCGCACCCGGGTGCTGGCGCTGGAGTATGCGGTGCAGCAAGAAGAACCCGACGGGCTCTGGTCTTGGGAGGGGCGCTTGGGACTGGCGTTCAACCTGCCGCACGGTCGGGCCAACGAGTTGGCTGCCTATCAGACCGAGAACCCCTCGATCGAGACCACCCGTTGGACGGCCTGGCGGGGCGCGGCCCAGGCCACGACCTCGCTGGGCCCTGGCTGGCAGTTGTCGGGTCGCTTGCAGGCGCAGAGCAGTACCGACCTGTTGTTGGCCGGTGAAGCTTTTGCGCTGGGCGGCATCGGTTCGGTGCGCGGCGTGCCCGAGCGCGCGCTGTATGGGGACTCCGGCATGGCAGCCACACTGGAGCTGACCGCCCCGACACGGTGGCCGGGGCTGCGTGCGCTGGCCTTCATCGACGCCGGTTGGGTGCGCAGCGATCAGCCCGACAGCCCTTTGCGCCGCCGCGAGGACCGCCTGGCCAGCATGGGGCTGGGCTTACGATATGCCCACGCCAGCGGGGCAAGCCTGCGGGCCGACTATGCCCGCGTGGTGACGGGCAGCCGCGCCGACCACAACCTTCTTCCCACCTCGCCCATTCCAGGCGACGATAAACTGCATGTGAACGTGTCCCTGGTGTTTTGAGTCGCTCTTGCAGCTCATCCAAAGCACTGCATGCACTCTGTCTGCAAAGCGCCCGAGCGCTTGGAATGACTTCATGGCTGGCCTCGACAAATCCTCCCCCGTTCCCACCGAGATCACGGTGCACCAGCGTTCGCGGGTGCTCGAGCTGCGTTTCAGCGATGGAGCGCATTTCCGCATACCGTTCGAATTGATGCGGGTGTATTCCCCCTCGGCGGAAGTGCAAGGCCATGGCCCGGGGCAGGAGGTCTTGCAGACCGGCAAGCGCGAAGTCGAGATCGTCGCGCTGGAACCGGTCGGCCACTATGCCGTGCAGCCCACCTTCAGCGACGGCCATGACTCCGGCATTTATTCCTGGGACTACCTTTACTTCCTTGGGGCCGAGCAGGATCGACTGTGGGCCGACTACGAGCGCCGCCTGGCCGAAGCCGGACTCGATCGCGACGCGCCCATGCCGGACAAGACCACGGGGGGATGCGGGCACCCTCATTGAGGACTTCACCATGTCCCGTGGCCCCACGGGGTTGTCGGCGCGGTGCGCTGCGGCCGCACTTACGATGTGAACCATGAGCACCACACATTTCGGATTTCAGACGGTTGACGAAGCGGAAAAAGCGCAACGGGTGCGCGGCGTGTTCGACTCGGTGGCCAAGCGCTACGATGTGATGAACGACCTGATGTCGGCGGGCTTGCATCGGGTCTGGAAGGCATACACCTTGGCCGTCTCGGGCGCCCGTCCCGGGCACAAAGTGCTCGACATTGCCGGCGGCACGGGCGATTTGGCGCGTGGGTTCGCCAAACGGGTGGCACCGACTGGCTTGGTCGTGCACACCGACATCAACGAATCCATGCTGCGCGTGGGCCGCGACCGCCTCATCGACGAAGGCTGCTTGCTGCCCACCGCGTTGTGCGATGCCGAGGGCTTGCCGTTTGCCTCCGACAGCTTCGACATCGTCAGTGTGGCCTTCGGTCTGCGCAACATGACGCACAAGGACAAAGCGCTGGCCGAGATGTGCCGAGTGCTGGTGCCTGGCGGCAAGCTGCTGGTGCTGGAGTTTTCCAAAGTGGCTGCGCCCTTGTCCAAGGTGTACGACTGGTATTCCTTCAATGTGTTGCCGCGACTGGGCCAATGGGTGGCCGGCGATGCCGACAGCTACCGCTATCTGGCCGAATCCATCCGCATGCACCCGGACCAGCAGGCGCTCAAGGCACTGATGAAGGAGACGGGCTTTGGCCATGTGGACGTGCACAATCTCACGGCTGGCGTGGTGGCCCTGCATGTCGGTATCAAGTGCTGAGGTGGGCCCAAGAGACCGCCGGGCCACCAGTGGGCAAGCCGACCCGTGGCCGGGCCTGTGGCTGGCCTTGACCGGAAGTCTGCCTGGTCTGGCCCAGGCCCAGCCGCAGGCTGATGCAGGTGTGCTTTCCCGTTTGGCGTCTGGGCTCGGCCTGTCACAACTGACCCATTCCCTTGGATGGGGGGGTGGGGTGGCCGAATGGTTGCTTGGACTGGCTTTGGCTGCATTGGTCGGGGGGCTGGCCTGGTGGGGCTGGCGCCGCCGGCCCCTGGCCGGGCCGACCGCGTCGGCCGCAGTGCCGGGGCGTGGCCGTCGCCTGACGCGATCCTCGTTGGCGCACAGCGAATACGATCCTTCGCATTTCGCTCCCGAGTCCAGTGTGCACCTCGTCCGTACGTCGCAGCCCAGCGAACGTGTGCCGACCCCGTGGTGGGGGGTGCCTGAAGGTTTCGATTCGGTCAGCTTCCTGGATGCAGCCAAGCGCAACTTCGTCATCCTTCAGCAAGCTTGGGACGAGGCCGATCTGGTCCGACTGGGGGAGCTGATGACCGATGACATGCTGGCCAACGTGCGCGCGCAGCTTGCCGAACGGGGCGATCGGCCCAACCGCACGGATGTCGTGACCCTGCAGGCCACCTTGCTCGGCGTGGAAGACCTGGGGGGCCACTATCTCGCCAGTGTCGAATTCTCGGGAATGATCCGCGAGGAAGTGAGCGCTGGCGCCTCTCCCTTCCGCGAAATCTGGAACCTCACGAAAGCCCGTGGTGGGCATCAGGGCTGGCTGCTGGCCGGTGTCCAGGCCCTGCAGTGAGGTCTCATCCTCCCTTCTTCCTCGACCTTCTCCCTTAATTGAGGGCTGGCCCGCACCAAGGTGGCGGGGCTAGACTGCCTTCGAGTCCTATCCTGGGCGCTGGGTTGCGCCGGGTGGATGTCCAGGTGTGTGCTGCCGTGGGTTTCGCTTCGGTCCGTGAAGCCGTACGAGTCCACCCGTCGACTGACTCCTAGGAAACACACGATGATGCGACGCTGGCTGATCCTCCTGTCTTTCTTGCTCGGGCTGTGTTCGGCCGCCCAGGCTCAGCGCGCCGAGCATATCCTCGGCCCGGGCGACGTGATCCGCATATCGGTGTATCAGAACCCCGACCTCAGCCTGGAAACCCGCATCTCCGAGCTTGGCGAAATTGCGTTTCCTCTGGTGGGCACGATCAAGCTTGCTGGACGGTCCACGACCTCGGCACAGAGCGAAATCGCACGGTTGCTGCGTGAAGGCAACTTCGTCAACAACCCCCAAGTGAGCGTGCTGCTCGTGCAAGTGCGCAGTGCGCAGGTCTCGATCCTGGGTCAAGTGGCGCGGCCGGGTCGCTATCCCATCGAGAGCGTCAATACCAAGGTGTCCGAAATGATCGCCGCCGCCGGCGGCATCACCCCGGAAGGGGGCAACATCGTGACACTGACCGGCATGCGCGATGGTCAGCCGGTTCGGCTGGAGATCGACCTGCCGGCGGTTCTGCAAGGCGGGCGGGCCGATCTCGATGTCGTGGTGGCCCATGGAGACACCTTGTTCGTCGACCGCAACCCGGTCTTCTACATCTACGGTGAAGTCCAGCGCCCTGGGGCCTATCGGCTCGAGCGCGGCACGACCCTGATGCAAGCCCTGGCCCAAGGCGGCGGACTGACGCAGCGCGGCACCGAACGTGGCTTGCGTGTGCACCGCAAAGACGGCCATGGCAACGTGCGTGTGCTGGAGCTGAAGCTGACCGACGTCGTCGAGCGTGACGACGTGATCTATGTCCGCGAATCCATTTTCTAGGCCCGCACCATGCCCCAACTGACGCCTCTCCAGTACCTGCGGATGATCTGGGCCCGAAAGTGGCTGGTCCTGGCCGTGTTCGTCACCGTGGCGACTGCCGGCATCGCCACGGTGCTGAGCCTGCCCAAGCAGTACACCGCCGAGGCCAGGCTGGTGGTGGACATGCGACCCGACCCGGTCTTGGGTGGCTTGGCGGCGCCATTCAGCATGGCCACCGAGTTGGAAGTTCTGCGCAGCGATGTCGTTGCCGCGCGGGTGGTCAAAGCCTTGGGCATGCTCGACGATCCCAAGGTGATCCAAGACTGGCGCGAGAAAACCGACGCCAAGATGCCGCTGGACCGCTACCTCGCCGGATTCATCCAGCGCAGCATGACGGTGGAACCGGTGCGCGGCAGCAATGTGATTGCAGTCAAGTTCTCGCATGGCGAGCCCGCTGTCGCGGCGGCCGCCGCCAATGCCTTGGCTCAGGCGGCGATCGATGTGTCGGTCGAGATGCGTGTGGGGCCGGCCCGGCAGTCGGCGTCCTGGTTCGAAGACCAAGCGCGTGCATTGCGCAACGAACTTGAGGCCGCCCAAGCCCGGCTTTCAAAGTTTCAACAGCAAGCAGGCATCGTGGTCACCGACGAGCGGCTGGACCAAGAAACGGCCCGGCTCAATGCCCTGATGAGCGAGCTTGCGGCGGCTCAAGCCGAGCGAGTCGATGCCGTGACGCGACAAAGAAATGCCGGTGAAGCGTCTCCGGATGTGCTCATGAATCCGGGGGTGACCCAGATCCGCAGTCAACTCAGTCAGGCCGAAGCCCGCTTGAGCGAGATCAGCCGCAACCTGGGGCGCAACCACCCGCAACGTATCCAATTGGAGGCTCAGATCGAGGAATTGCGCCAACAACTGGATGCCGAGATCCGCCGTGTGTCCAACAGCACCTCGGTGGTCAGCCGCGCCAGCGCCCAGAAAGTCGAAGCGCTGCGATCAATGATCGAGGCACAGAAACGTCGATTGCTGGAAATGCGCGCGGCAAGGGACCAGATCGCCGTGCTCATGCGCGACGTGGAAACTGCGCAAAGAGCCTATGACGCCGTGCGCCAACGCACCGGTCAACTCAATCTCGAAAGCCAGTCGAGCCAGTCGTTTTTGCGCATGCTCAGTCCGGCCATCGAACCCATGGAGTACGTCAGCCGCAAGGTGAAGGTTGGGATATTGGGATCCCTGGCCGGAGGATTGGGCTTGGGGTTGTTGCTGGCCTTAGGGTTGGAGTTGTGGGATCGGCGCATCCGGGGCGTGGAAGATTTGGATGGTGTCGAAGGCGTTCCCCTGATTGCGGCGTTTGGAGGCAAACCGACTCGAACCAGGCATCGCCCAATGCTGCCCCGGTCCCATCCGCCCAGTGGGCCAACCGTCTTGCGTTTGCCGGGAAGCAGTGCATGAAGATGTCGATGTCTGTCGTCCCAGCCCTCCAGCGCATCAGTCGGCCGATTGGGGCGATCTTGGTGGATGCGGGCAAGCTGAAGGCTCACGACATTGATCGTGTGCTCCAAGCGCAGCGCCAGCACGGCATGCGGTTTGGAGAGATGGCCGTCAAGCTCGAACTGATTTCGCCAGAGGATGTTCAACATGCTTTGGCCGCGCAGTTCGCTTTTCCTTACCTGAGGCCCAGTCCCGGAGAGCGTCTGCTCAGTGCCGAGTTGGAGACGGCCTATGAACCGTTCGGCCCTGCGGCCGAACGGTTTCGCTCCTTGCGCAACCATTTGACATTGCATTGGCTGAATAAAGCCGATAGACGGCAGATGTTGTGTGTGGTCGGCGTCAGCCCGTCAGAAGGAAGGAGCTATCTGGCTGCCAATTTGGCCGTCGTGTTTGCCCAAGCGGGGGAGCGCACGCTCTTGATCGATGCCAATCTGCGCAAACCCAGAGTGCATGAACTCTTCGCACTGGAAAACCGCAACGGATTGTCCACGCTGCTGTCGGGCCGATGCGGCAACGAGGCCATCGTTCACATCACGGACTTGGCCGGATTGTTCGTGCTGCCTGCCGGGCCGACACCCCCCAATCCACTGGAATTGTTGGGACAAATCGGGTTTGCCGACTTTCTTGGCAGTGCACGGGCCAGTTTCGATGTCGTGTTGATCGACACCCCCAGTTTGTCCGACGGTGAGGATGCCCTTTTGATCTCTGCACGTGTTGGTGCTGCCTTGCCGGTGGCGCGTAACGGTCATACCAGGGTGGAGCCATTGCGTCAGTTCATGGCTGAAATGAAAGCCATGGGCATCCAGCTGCCCGGCACGGTATTGAACACTGTGCCATCGCGTCGGGCCAAGACTCGATGATGGCATCCAACACATCGGTGCATCGTCGCTCAGGATCGACGCGGAAACGCTGGACTCGGGGTCTTTGAAACGCGCAGGTCATCGGTCATGCCAGAGCATTTCAGGGCCCTCATCGTCGTGCTGGGGGTGGCGATTCCAGCGTTTTGGGTGGCTCGCCGGGCAGTGGTTGGCCGCTTGATGGGCAGGGAGGACTTCAATCGTCGCTGCAAACTGTGGTTTGCCGTCACGCTGCTGGCCTTCTTGTCCCACGACTTTTGGCTGTACACCATCTTCGCCAGCCTCGTGTTGCTGATGGCTGGAAAAAAAGAACACAACCCGGCGGCGTTGTATGCGCTATTGGTCGTGGCGGTTCCAGGCTTCGAGCAACCCATCCCCGGCATGGGCCTGATGGAACACATCTTCGCCATCAACCATGTGCGCATGCTTCATCTGGCCATCTTGCTGCCTGCCGCACTGCGCTTGGCGAGGCAGCCGTCCGATCCGGCAAGTGGACCGTGGCGGATATGCGATGGCTTGCTGCTGACCTACTTGCTGTATTCGTTCGTGCACCGGTCGATGTTCGATTCGGTCACCGGGACGATGCGATTCGGGTTCTATCTCTGGCTTGACATTTGGTTGCCTTACTTCGTCGTCACGCGCACGGTGAGGTCCGTGGCAGCGCTCAAAGAATGCATGGCATCCTTGACCCTGGCGGTGTCCATCACTGCGGTGCTCGCGGTCTTCGAGATGACGCGCCATTGGCTGCTGTACGAAAGTCTGCGCCAGGCCCTCGGTTTACCGATTTCACTGCCGATGTACCTCACCCGAGGGGAAGGCGGAGCCTTGCGGGCCAATGTCACTTCGCTCAACGCAATTGCGCTGGGTTACACGATGATGATCGCCCTGATCTTTTCGATGGGGCTCGCACGACAGTTGGCTGCACGGTGGCAAGCGCTGTTTTCGATGCTGGTGCTGGCCGCAGGATTGTTTGCTGCCTTGTCCAGAGGCCCTTGGGTGGGGGCTGCTGCCGGGATCGTGGCCGCGATGGCGTTGGGGCCCGGGGGCCTCAAGCGTCTGGTGGCCTTGGTGGTCTTGGGCGCGATGGGGTTTGGCGTCTTGCTGTTGACGCCGTATGCGGACGATTTCATTGATCTCTTGCCCTTCGTCGGTACGGTGGAGCCGGGCAGTGTCGAGTATCGACAACGGCTTTTCGATGTGTCGATGATCGTGTTTTGGGAAAGTCCGATTTTTGGTGTGCCCGATTTCCTGTTGCACCCCGCGATGCAGGTGATGCGCCAAGGCCAAGGCATCATCGACATCGTCAACACTTACATCGGCGTGGCCTTGTCTTCCGGTGCGGTGGGCCTGGGTTTGTTCGTGGCGCCTTTCTTGTGGATAGGGCTGCTGCTGTGGCGTTCGCTGCGCAAACCGGCCTGTCGAGACGAAGAGCTTCAGCCTTTGGGGCGATCCCTGCTGGGGGCGCTGGTGGGGGTGGCCGTCACGATCGCGACGGTCAGCAGCATCACCGTGATCCCGGTGTTCTACTGGATGCTGCTGGCACTTTGCGTGACCTTTGTCCGCCAAGCGGATGCTGCATCTGTCAAAGACAAATCACATGCGGACGTTCGCGCTGCGACCTACGGTGCGCGGCATGACAACCCCTATCTCGGGGCCCTGTCGCAGTAAAGCCCCCCGTGAGAAAGACGCCCATGTCCGAACCCGCTGCACTCACTGCATCGCAATCCTCATCATCCACCCAAGCCAGTGGTGCGAAGGATCTGGGTCATCGGGTCGCTCAAGGCACGGCCTGGGTGCTGCTGGGATTTGGTCTTTCGCAGGTGGGCCGCCTCGTTGGAAACATCCTTTTGGCCGCGCTTCTCTTCCAAGAAGCTTTCGCATTGATGGCCATCGTGGCGGCCATCATGCAAGGCCTGGTGATGTTTTCCGACATCGGATTGGGGCCGAACATCGTTCAGAACAAGCGCGGCGACGAGAGGGATTTTCTCGATACGGCTTGGACACTTCAAGTGCTGCGTGGCCTCGTGCTCGCCGCGGTGGCCACAGCCTTGGCATGGCCAGTGGCAGCGTTCTATGCTCAAAACGATCCTGCCGCTTGGAACCTTCGATGGCTGATTCCGCTGGTGGCTATAGGTACACTGGTGGACGCATTCCAGTCCACCAAGCTCAAGACCGCGGCGCGGCATGTCAACTTGTCGCGGGTGACGTTCATCGAGCTGGCCGCGCAACTCGGCGGCATGGTTGTCATGCTGTTGACGGCGTGGGTCACTCGTTCCGTGCTGGCAATGGCCCTGGGGGCGATCGTCAGCGCCTTGCTGCATTGCGTGCTCAGCCATCTCATGCTTCCTGGCGCTGGCAACCGATTCTGTTGGGATCGGTCTGCGGTGCGCGACATCGTCCATTTCGGGAAGTGGGTGTTCCTCAGCACAGTGATCAGCTTTTTTGCGTTGCAGATCGACAAGTTGGTTTTCGCGCGCTTGTTTCCACTGGACCAAGTCGGCGTGTACGCGATTGCCGCCAGCCTGGCGATCATGACGCCCATGCTCATGGGGCGTTTACAGATGGCGATTGCCTTTCCTCTGTATGCACGCATGCTCGATCGCCATGAACCGCTGAGTCGGATCGTGGCCAGATCCAAGCCTCCCATGCTCTTGGCGGGTGCCTACCTGGTGACGGCCGTGATCGTTTGCGCTCAAAGCTTCGTGGACTTGGCGTATGACCATCGCTACGCCGATGCCGGGACCTACATCGTGATTCTGTCGATTGGCGCGTGGTTTGCCATCATCGATGGCATTTATGGCGCGGCTTTCCTGGCCAGCGGACGAGCCCACTGGGTGGCAGCCGTCAATGGAACCAAGGTGGCGTCATTTTGCATTTTGCTTGCGCCGGCAATCGCTTGGGGAGGGCTCGTCGGTGCGGTGTGGGCCGCTGCGCTGTCTGACCTGATCAAGCTCGTGCTGGCCATGTATCTGGCGCGGCGCATCCAATTGCTCGACGTGTGGCCTGAGCTGCGCTACACCCTGGTCATCGCCATGACCGTCTGTTTCATCCTCGTGTTGCCCGCGCAGATCGGAATCCTGCAACACCTCCACCCTGCGTGGCGGTTGCTTGCCCAGGCCTTGCTTGCGACCGCAGTGTTTGGATGGCCTTTGGCCAAGATGGCAGGCGAATGGTTGCAGCAGGTCAGGCCACCCGCCGAAGAAACTCAAACACGCTCCCATGCCTATGAACAGTCTCCATCTGCAGGACTCTGAAGGTGTGCAGCCGGACATTTCCGTGGTGATTCCTTCGTGGAACACTCTGGAACTGACGCGCGACTGCCTGCGGTCGCTCCTCCATCAAGACCAGGGCTGCACGCTGCAGGTCATTGTCGTGGACAACGGCAGCCATGATGGGTCGGCCGACATGGTGGCACGAGAGTTCCCGCAGGTGTTGCTCATTCGCAATGAGCGCAACGAGTATTTCTCGAAGGCGTGCAATCAGGGAGCGTCCGTTGCCAAGGGGCGCTACATTTGCTACCTCAACTCCGACACCATCGTCACGCCGAAGGCATTGCGACGGATGATGGAGTTTCTCGAAACCCACCCGGCCTACGGGGCCGTCGCTCCTCGTCTGGACAATCCGGATGGGAGCGTACAGCCCATCTGCCGAAGGTTCCCAAAGCTCATCGAAGTCGCCATTGACCAGTTCGGTTTTGAGCGGTTCGAGTTCGCTCGACGATACCGCGACCATGCGTCGATGAAAGACTTCGACCACCTGTCGTCAGCCGATGTAGAGCAGCCGCCCGGTGCGTGCCTGCTCATGCGTCGCAGCGACGTCGATGCCATCGGTGGTTTCGACGAATCGATGCCTCTGTTTTATAGCGATGTGGATCTTTGCCTGCGCATCTGGCGCTCGGGGCGTCCGATTCGATTCTTGGCCGAGGCGCGCATCTTTCATGTGGGGAGTGCCTCCATCGTTCGCCATCCGTTGTGGAGGGCGGAGTTCATGCGCAACCAGGTGCGCTACTTTCGCAAACATGGAGGCGTCGTCCACGCGTTCGCTGCCAAAGCCATCATTCTCACGTCGGCCATCCTGGTCGCGATCCGAACGCTGCTTGGTCCTCGCCCGCTACGCGAAAAGCGTGATTTGATCGGCCAGCTTGGTCGCTCCATGCAGATTGTGTTGGGAGGCTGAACCTGATGAACGCCATGCTGCAACAGTCATCGGACGGTGGGGGCGTGACTGGTGGTTTGCGCCTTGGCGATGTCGCGGGCCTTCGAACATGGTGGGACTTCGAGCCGAGCGAACCAAGTTTGCGTATTCGTTGGAAGCGATGGGTCGCTTGCCGGTTCTACCGGCGTCCGAGGCCCCCCTCGGTGGCGATCAAGCCGGCCTTTGCCCGTGAGCGTTGGGTGGCCTATTTCATTTTCCTTCCATGGGGTCAGTTGAGTGAAGCCCACCGCTTCACGTTGAGCCGCTTGCGCGATGAGGGGTGCAGCGTTCTCGTCGTGTGCGCCACTTCCGACGCGTCTGCTGTTCCCGAAGAGCTGCATTCGTATGCCAATGCTCTGTATTGGAAAGGGTTGGGAGGGTACGACTTTTCTGCTTACACCTTGGCACTCGAGACGATTGCCGAGCATTCCCCTCATGCGGACGTGCTCCTTCTCAATGATTCGATGTTCGGTCCGTTTCATCCCGTGTTGCCTTTCTTGCGGGAGGCGCGTTGGGACCTGACCGGCTTTACTGGGTCGGCGCTCAATGAGAACCATCTTCAGTCGTATGCCTTCATCGTTCGGCATGTCACCGGCACTCGGTTGAGTCAGTTACGCGCAGTCTTTTTTTCAGATCATGCGTTTGATGGGGCTGATCAGGTCATCTGGGTCCAAGAGCTCTTGATGGCTCGCGTGGCCTACCAATCCATGTCGGTGGGCGCTTATTGGTACAGCGATGGGACGTCGATCGACGATCCGTGCCTACGGCGACCTTTCGAGCTTGTGGACGCCGGTTTTCCGTTTATGAAGAAGTCTTTGCTTGGCAAGATGATGCGATTCCAGCAGCCCGATCGAGTGCGTGCATTGCTCAAAGCGCATGGGCATCCGCAATGCCAATAGACAGGATCTCGCGATGCAAGATGCTTTGTTTTCACGTGGAGAAGAGCGCTGGTCCGATGCCCGACGCTTGATGTGGATCATTGTCATGGCCGTGTCGCTGAGACTGGTGTGGGCCCTGCTCATCCCAGTGATCCCGCTGTCGGACAGTGCCGGCTACGACATATTTGCTCGCAACCTCGTCGAGCACGCCGTGTTTGGCTGGACGCCGGAGCATCCATTCGCTTTCTGGCCTCCTGGGACATCGTTCGTTTATGCCGCGATGTACTGGATGTTCGGCTATGGCTACGCGAGCTTGGTCGTTGTGCACATCATGATCTCCGTGGCTCTCATTCTGACCTCGGCTCGGGTCGCCCGCCGTTTTTATGGGGAGTCGGCGGCCCTGTGGTGTGCCGGTTTGTTGGCAGCATGGCCTACTTTGATCATGTTCACCACCATCTTGGCCAGTGAGTTGCTGTTCGCAACGTTGACGGTGGCGGCCTTGGATGTCTGGACGATGCCTCGAGGCTCGGTTTGGCGGCGGGGAGCCTGGGCCGGATTGCTCTTGGGCATGGCTGCTCTGGTTCGCCCCCAAGCGCTCATGCTGCCGGGCGTGTACGCGATGGCCATGGTGTTGACCTCGTCGGTTCCCCGTCGTCATCTGGGGCATCAGCTACGAACGGCTCTGATGGCAGGTGTGGTCATGGCTGTGGTGATTGCCCCATGGACTTGGCGCAACTACCAGCTCTATGGCGAGCTGGTTCTCATTTCCACCAATGGAGGCATCACGTTATGGATGGGTAATACGCCAGGCACCGGAGGCAGCCACATGAACGTGCCCCCATCCATTGCGGAATTGCCCGACAACGTGCAAGCCCGCGTGCTGGGCGCCATGGCGCGCGAGTACATCTTGGCCGATCCGGTGGCATTCGTCGTTCGTGCTTTCAGAAAATTGTTTTTGCTTTACGGCAATGAATCGATCGGAGTGGGATGGAACGCCGAAGGCATTGCTCAGCGCTTCGGGGAGTCCTCCGTGCTATGGTTCAAACGATTTACCCAAGTGACATGGGCTGCACTTTTCCTGATGAGCCTGTACGGTGTTTGGGTGATCTCTCGTCGCGAAGGATGGGTGCGCGTTGTGTTCTCACCCGTCATGCTGACGGTCGTCGCTTACACGGTGATTCATGCGGTTGTCGTGTCTCAGGATCGCTACCACCTGAACTTTGCGGGTCAGATTGCGATGTTTTTTGGAATCGGCATGGCCCATCTCACTCACCAATGGCGTAATTCGTCGCGGCTTGCGCGCGCCGTCCATGAGTCTGGGCGGGTCTTGCGTTCACATTGATCTTCCGAGGACGCCACCTCATGGTTGCAAACCGTATCCCTTCATCGTCTCGGTTGGACGCAGCGGTTCTTGCAACCGAGGCTCGGTTCGTGTATCGACGCGAGCCCAACGCCAGGGTGCGGCTGTTTCAGGGGCTTCGTCCACACATCTGTCCTTTGGAAGATGTGATGGAGCAGGTTCCTGTGGGATCTCGCGTGCTCGACGTTGGCTGCGGCGCAGGATTGTTTCTGTTGCTGCTTGCGCGTCAAGGCAGAGTCGACAAGGGATATGGTTTCGATGTGGCTGCACCCGCGATTCAAGCTGCTCAGCGGGCGGCACGGGATTCTGGGCTGGCGGACTGCCTGGACTTTCAGGTTCGATCCATTGAAGATGGCATACCTTCTGGACCTTGGAATGTGGTGAGCGTCGTGGATGTGATCCACCATGTGCCATCTCCACATCAGCGCAGTTTCGTGGCCTCTTTATGCGATCGGGTTCCCGTGGGTGGTCGTTTGATCATCAAAGACATGGTAAGCCGTCCATATTGGCGCGCACTTGCCAACCAGATGCATGACCTGGTGCTGGCTCGCCAATGGGTGCATCACGTCGGCCCCGATCAAGTCGATGCCTGGGTCGCGTCGCACGGCTTGCGCCGGATTTACAACAGTCGCATCGATCGCTGGTGGTATGGGCACTGGACCATGGTGTATGAAAGGCCTTCGCTTTGAGTCCATGGCGCGTCATGCCAGCAAAAAAAATATGGTGGACAAGGTGACGACCAACAGGCTTTGCCAGTCTCGTACGGCGAAAACCACCGGGTCATCATCGATTTCGCCGCGGTGCGCTTTCATCCATAGCCGGCTTACCCAGTACAACAACAAGGGGGGGACCAGCCATAGCCAAAGGGGATTGCCATAGGTCTTGGAGATCTCCGGATTGTTGATGTACAAGGCGAACACCAGCACGGACACCATGCCAGATCCCGTCCCGATCGACATCAGGACGGGCAGGTCTTTGACGGTGTAGCCACGTCCCGCAGGCTGCCCCTGTCGTTGCTGCAGCGTGACCAACAACTCCGAGTAGCGTTTGACTACCGCCAAGCTCAGGAAGATGAACATGGAAAAAGCCAGCAGCCAGAACGACGGCACGATGCCCGTGGCAGCCCCGCCCGCGATGACCCTCAGTGTATAAAGGCCAGCAAGCATTAAGACATCCACAATGACCTGCCGCTTCAGGAGAAGCGAGTAGGCCAGCGTCAGGAAGAAATACAAGACCAAGACCAGCAAAAACCTGGCAGGCAGTGAGGCTGCGATACCGAAAGCGCCTGCCAAAAGAACCGGGACCATCAAGCAGCCTTGCCATATGGGGATCAGCCCGGAAGCAAAAGGCCGAAAACGTTTGCGCACGTGCCGACGATCGGACTCCAAGTCGACGAGATCATTGAGCACATAGACGGCCGATGCGCATAAGCTGAACGCCAAGAAGCCCATCACAGCGGCTTGCAACTCGTCGATGCGGCCCCAGGCATGCGCAGCGATCAAGGGGACGAACACCAACAAATTCTTCAGCCATTGATGAACTCGCAGTGCCTTCAGGTAAGTCATCGAGCCCGGACGAATCGGGGTGATCACCCGTTCGACTTCGGTGACTCGCCGCGCGGCCTGGATGAGTGAATCGCTGGCAGATACCACTGTGGCTCGGCGAGCATGTTGCCAAACGGGTAGATCCGCCCGGTCATTGCCGAGGTAGTCGAAGCCACGCTCTCCGTAGCGAGAAACCAAGTCCTGGCCCTTGGTTTGACCCGAGAGGTTCACCTTCTCATCGGAGGCCACCACATCGTCGAACAGACCCAGGTGGCTGGCGATGCCTTCGGCTTGAGACCGGTGTGAAGCCGTGGCCAGGACGACGGTTCGCCCCTCCACGCGCGCTCGACGTACCATGTCGACCACATCATCGTTCAGCGGCAACGTGCTCCATGAGAATGACACGGATTGCGCCAGCCGTGCCTTCAGATAGGCTTTCCCTTTCAAGAGCCACATCGGCAGGAGAAAAATCTTCCACGGGGCGTTTTTGAGCAGTAAAAGCACGCCTTCGTGGAGCAAATCCGTGCGAAGCAGGGTGCCGTCACAATCGACGCAAAGCGGCACGTCGTGATGCAAGGCGTTCATTCGGCTCATTGATGCGCGAGTATTGCTACACCGACGGCGATGAGCACGGTGCCAGCGATGCGTGTGAGAGTCAGGCTGTCTCCATGGATCCACCAAGCAAGCAGCATAGTGATGACGAAGCCCAAACCCACGAACGGATAAGCCAGACTGACCTCGACCTTGGCGAGGATCAGCAGCCAGAGAACCGCGCTAGCGAAATACAGCGCCAAACCGCACAGTACGAATGGGTGGGTCCCGACCGTCCAGGCCGTGGACCATCGAGCGCCTTGGGCCAAGCTAGCTTGCACCGTGTCGGCACTCATGCCTGCTTTGAGGATGATTTGTGCCATCGAGGTCAAGAGCACATTGACGAGAATCAGACCGAGCACCGAACGGGACATGCTGGCATCCATATCGACGAGTGCCGACGGACGGGACGGATTGCGCCGAGCACTGCCATGTCCCCGTCGGCGAGCGCAGTGTGACGCAGGATCGCCTGACCGGTACACGCCCAAGTAGGGGGTCGTACGCCGCCCGGGTCGAGGAAATAATCCAGAGCACTCTTCCAGTGCGTCGGCCGCTCGGTAGGTGGCCGAACATTGTCCGCCGTGGCCATTCACGTGATTGCGGGTTCATCCTTCCATGCCGCTAGCGACACTGACAGCTTTGTTTCCCAAGCAGCTGGGTCGCCGAGTCCTGACCTCCGGTGGCATCTATGCCCTAGCGCGTCGCCGAGTGCTGCGTGGCGATCCGGTGACCGTCCTGATGTATCACACCCTGGGGCCTGACGACGAGCAATTCGACGCATGGACCGTCGTTCGCCGGTCCGATTTCATTGCGCAGATGCAATGGCTGCGGCTGCATTACGACATCGTTTCCTTGGATGAGGCGGTGGCCCACGTCCGCGGCAGCACCTATTCTGCTCGCCCCAAAGTGGTCGTGACCTTCGATGATGGACACACCGGCCTGTACCGATACCTGCTGCCTCTGCTGGATGGGTTGCGCTTGCCGGTCACGATTTATGTGGCGACCGGACATATCGCAAATGGTCGTCCGTATTGGTTCGACCGCGTGATGAATGCCTTGCAGGTTTGTCAGGCCGTCACACTCGAGCTTTCCTGCTACGGCCTGGAGTCCTTCGTCGTGCCGACCGGATCCGGTCCGGTGCGCTGGCAGTTGCTGGGGACGCTACTGCAAGCGCTCAAAGGGCTGGGCCCTGAGCAGCGCGAAGTGGCGGCCGATGACGTGGTGCGTCAGCTGCAGCCGTATCGACGCAGCGACTTCGAGCCGCTTGCGCCTCTGAGCATCGAGCAGCTGCGACAGCTGTCGCGTTCTCCTTGGGTGACGCTTGGCGCTCATACCGATTGTCACAACTTGCTCGATCAGATTTCGATCGACGATGCCTTGGCATCCATGGTGCTCTCGGCTCGGCGGCTGCGTGAGTGGACCGGGCGCGATATCGTTCACTTTGCCTATCCCAATGGCAATCACAACCGAGCGCTGATGGAATGCGCCCGGTCTGTGGGCTTTCAAACGGCGCTGACCACCCGAAAAGGGCTGTGGCGTCGCGGCGATCCCTTCTTTGCCATTGGCCGCATACCGGTGGGTCGCTATGACGATCTGACCCGGTTCAAATTGAACTTGCTGGGGAGCCCATGGCGCCATTGACCTTCTGGCTCCCGAAGGTGGACAAGTCTCCATGAACAGTGGCCAGCGCTACGTCCTGATTTCGCCGTGCCGCAACGAGGCCCGCTATATGCGCCAGACGTTGGACAGTGTTTTGGCGCAATCGGTGCTACCGGCGAAATGGGTCATCGTCGACGATGGATCGACGGACGATACCCCAACGATTTTGAAAGAGTACGTGCAGCGCTACCCCTGGATCGAAGTCATCACGCGAGCCGACCGTGGTTACCGCGCCGTCGGCCCCGGAGTGGTGGATGCCTTTTACAGCGGTTATGCAGCCATCGATCCTGCGGAGTACGACTTTCTGTGCAAGCTCGATCTCGATCTGCGGCTGCCCCCGAGGTATTTCGAAATCTTGATGCATCGCATGAACGAAGACCGCAGCATCGCCACGTGTAGCGGCAAAGCCTATGTCGAAGAAGGCGGCAGACTGATCAGCGAGCGCCACGGAGATGACACATCTCTGGGCATGACCAAGTTCTACCGGACAGCCTGTTTTCGGGCCATTGGTGGGTTTGTTCGGGAGGTGATGTGGGACGGCATCGATTGCCATCAATGCCGCATGCGTGGGTGGCAGGCCTGCAGCTGGGATGAGCCCGAGTTGCGCTTCATTCATTTGCGGCCCATGGGATCCAGCCAGAGAGGCATCCTCACCGGGCGTATGCGTCATGGCTATGGGCAGTATTTCATGGGCACCGGATTCTTGTTCATGGCTGCCAGTGCCGTGTCCCGCATCCATCAGAAACCTTATGTGCTCGGAAGCTTGGCCATGCTGTGGGGCTGGCTGAGCAGTGCCATCCAGCGAAAGCCCCGCTATCAAGATGTGGCGTTCCGGGCCTTTCTGAGGCGTTACCACCGCCGCGTTCTGCTCGTTGGCAAGCGTAAAGCGGTGCAGGAAATGCGCCAACTCTATGAGCCCTTGCCCTATTGATTTCTCGCATGCCTCCCGTTTTCATCCCTTGACGAATCATGTGCGGCATTGCTGGCATCATTGGGTACATCGACGAGAATCACCGCGCCGCGTTACGGCGAATGTCCGATGCCATGAGGCATCGAGGCCCCGATGCCGATGGGTTCTGGGAAGCCGAGCCGGATGAGCGAGGCTGGGGGCCGATGATGGCCCATCGACGTTTGGCCATTCTCGACCTCTCGCCCAACGGCGTGCAGCCCATGATCGACCCGATGTCCGGCGATGTGGTGGTGCTCAACGGAGAGATTTACAACTACCTCGAGTTGCGCGCCCGGTTGCCCCATGGTGGATCTGAGCTGGGCTCCAGCGGGGATACGGCCGTCATGCTCCGTGCGCTGAGTCTGCAAGGTACTGCGGGCATCCCTGCGCTGCGGGGCATGTTTGCTTTTGCATACTGGTGCCGGCGGGAGCGTCGACTCATCCTGGCATGCGATCCGCTGGGGATCAAGCCGCTGTACATCATGCGCAACCCTGATCCGGCGGGTCAGTGGTCGGTGGCCTTTGCTTCCGAAGTGCGTGCGTTGCTGGCCAGTGGCCTGATGGCCCAACCTCGCTTGGATCTGGCTAGCGTGGCCTGTGTCGTCTGGAATGGCTTTACCGTGGCCCCCCGGACCATCGTTTCAGGCATCGAAACCCTCTGGCCCGGTGAGCTGCAAGTGCTCGACGCACGGGGCGCGCTGGTCGAGCGCCGCCCATACTGGCGCTTGCCCTCAGAGGATGGCGTCCCCGCCTCTGAAGCGGAACTGGCAGCGTCGCTGAAGGACTGCGTGCGCCTGCACTTGGCCAGCGATGTTCCCCTGGGCATTTTCCTCTCCGGGGGCGTGGATTCCTCGGTGGTGGCGAATCTGGCACAACGGTCCTCGCAGACCCCGGTGCACACGTTCACACTGGCGTTCGAGGAAGCAGAGCACAACGAGGGAAATCATGCCCGACGCGTCGCTCAGGCCATCGGCACCCAGTACCATGAACTTTTGTTGACGGAATCTCTGTTCACTTCCCGTTTGGAGGATGCACTGTCCAGCCTCGATCAACCGAGCTTCGATGGGCTGAACTCATATTTCATGTCGCATGCGGTGGCCCATGCGGGATTCAAGGTCGCTTTGGTTGGCAGCGGTGGCGACGAGCTTTTTGGCGGCTACGCGAGTTTTCGGGACCTGCCCGTTCTGGCGCATTGGGCCCGCCGGACGCGGTGGATCCCAGTCTCGCTCAAGCATGCGCTGGCCCGGGCCATGGCCGCGATGCTTCAGCCTTCTTGCGGTGGGTTTCCCCCCCAGACCCGTTGGGCCAAGCTACCGGACATGGTGGCTCGTGGAGCCGATCTGCTGGGTCTGTATCAAATGGCGTATGCCTTATGTCGCAAAGCGCTGCTCAGGCGTGTCGGCCTCACAGGCCTGACTGCGGCGTTGTTCGAGCGTCCCAAGTCGGGATTCGAACTGCCCTATGACCACTGGTTGCGCAGCCGCTTGGGCCAACGCATCGACGACACACTGAATGACCCCGATCTGGTGCGACCGGCCGGCCCGGACCCCGACAACGTCGCCCGGCTGTGGCGTGCCTTCAAACAGGGGGCGCCCGGCCTGTATTGGTCACGCATCTGGGCACTCTATGTCCTGGTGCATTGGTGTCATCGCCATCGTGTTTATGTCTGAATCTCGTTCTGCGTCTGGGGGACAGGCGCTGCGCGTGGCCTACCTGATCAACCAGTATCCCAAGGTCAGTCACAGTTTCATTCGCCGCGAGATCCTCGCCTTGGAGCGTCAGGGCGTGATCATCGAACGGTTTGCGTTGAGAGGCTGGGACGAGCCGCTCGTCGACCCACAGGACGTCAGCGAGCGGTCCAAGACGCGCTATGTGCTTCATGCGGGTGTGGTGGCCCTCGTGCTGGCAAGCTTGCGCATGGCTGTGGCGGCCCCCAGACGCTTCATGCGGGCTTGGTGGCTGGCCACACGCATGAGCCGCAGATCCGACCGCCCCTTGCCCGTGCACTGGATCTATCTGGCCGAGGCTTGCCTGCTGGCGCGCTGGCTGCAGGCGGCCCGCGTGTCCCATGTGCACGCCCATTTCGGCACCAATCCGGCCGAGGTGGCCATGCTGGCGGGGGTGCTCACCGGCTTGCCCTACAGCTTCACGGCGCATGGGTCTGGTGAGACCGACAAACCCCAGTTCATCGGCTTGCCCGAGAAAATTCGCCGGGCGGCCTTCGTGGTGGCCGTCAGTTCCTATGGGCGTGCTCAGCTGTATCGATGGTGCGATGCGTCTTTGTGGTCCAAGATCCATGTCATTCACTGCGGACTGGACCGAAGCTTTCATGAGGGTGTGACCATCCAGCCGGTCGATGCGGCTCGGCTGGTTTGCGTCGGTCGCTTGAGCCCGGAGAAAGGGCAGCTCCTGTTGCTGCATGCGTTGCGGCGACTCAAGGACGAAGGCGTTGGGTGCGAACTGGTGCTGGCCGGCGATGGTGAGCTCAGGCCCGCGATCGAACGCTTGGCCCAGGAACTGGATATCGCCGACCAAGTCCGTGTGACGGGGTGGATCCGCAGCGACCAGGTCAGAGAAGAAATCCTGCGTTCGCGCGCGCTGGTGCTGCCCAGCTTCTGCGAAGGCCTGCCGGTGGTTCTGATGGAGGCCATGTCCCTGGGCCGGCCGGTGGTGGCGACCTTTGTGGCGGGAATTCCGGAGTTGGTGCTTGAAGGGCAGTGCGGCTGGTTGGCCCCGGCCGGTGATGTGGAACGTCTTGCAGATGCGTTGAGGGCCTGCCTGAAGGCCGATGGTCTCCAGCTTCTCGACATGGGGCGGGCGGCCCATCGACGCGCCTTGGAGCGGCATGATATCGACACCCAAGCCAGCAGGTTGGTCAGGCTGCTGGCGGCCCATGGGCGAGTTCACTCTCGGAGCTCGGCATGAGAGTTCTTTTGATCGCGGAGCAGGCCAATCCCGAGTGGGTCAGCGTCCCCTTGGTCGGCTGGTCCCTGGCCACGGCCATTGCCAAAGAGGTCGATGCACACATCGTCACGCAGGTTCGCAACCGAGATGCATTTCTGCGGCAGGGGTTGAGGGAAGGCATCGATTTCACCGCCATCGATTCCGAACGGGTCGAGCGCCCGATGTACGCCCTGGCTGGCGTGCTCAGAGGCGGCAGCACCCTGGGCTGGACCACGAAGACGGCCTTGAGCAGCATGGTGTACCCGTACTTTGAAAGCCTCGTGTGGAAGCGATATCGCGATGCCATCCACCGAGGGGAGTTCGACGTGGTGCATCGGTTGACCCCTCTGACGCCAACGGCGCCCAGCCCCTTGCATCGCAAGTGTTTGAAGGCCGGTGTTCCATTCATCCTGGGGCCACTGAACGGAGGCTTGCCTTGGCCCCCCGGATATGGTGATGTGCGCCGCAAGGAAAAGGAATGGCTGTCCTACGTCCGGTCGGCCTACAAGTTTTGGCCAGGCGTTCGTTCGACGGTCTCGCGCGCTGCTGCCGTGATCGCCGGCTCGAGGCACACGCAGACAGAGCTGTCTCGGCTAGGCCGTCGCGATGATGTGTTCTACATGCCGGAAAATGGCATCAGCGAGCAGTTTCTCGCTGCGCGGCCGGCGCAGCCAGAAGGCGGCGCGCTGAATGTTTGCTTCGTCGGCCGCCTGGTCCCCTACAAAGGTCCGGACCTTTTGTTGGAAGCCTTGCTGCCCTTCTTGAAAGCGGGGCAGGTCCGTGCCGACATCGTTGGTGATGGCCCGATGATGGCCGAGCTCAAATCTTTCGTGGGCCAGCACGGGCTCTCGGAGTGTGTCACGTTGCACGGGTGGCAGTCACACGAAGCCGTCAGAGGCGTTCTGAGCCGATCCCATGTGCTCGGGTTTCCCAGTATCCGAGAGTTTGGCGGCGGCGTGGTGCTGGAAGCGATGGCTCTTGGCGTCGTCCCGGTGGTGGTGGACTATGGTGGGCCGGGCGAGCTGGTGGATGCAGATACCGGATACCGCATCCCCTTGGGCTCGCGTGCGTCGGTCATCCAATCGGTCCGGATGGCCATCGAGGAGCTGCTGAACGACGCTCAGCGCAGACGGCAGCTTTCCGCGCGGGCTTTGGCGCGAGTGCTCGAGCGCTATACATGGAATCGCAAGGCTCAGCAGATTCGATCCATTTACGAACAAGTTGTGGTCAGGTGGGGCAAGGTCAAGAGATCAGGGGTCCGCTGATGTGTAAAAAAAGGGCGCTGTTGCGCCCTTTTGAAAACAATCGGTGTTGTTTTTGACCAGCATTACTGTAGGAAGTAGGGACCGTGCCACTCGGCAGGCATCGTCACCGGCGGAGTTCCGATGCTGAGATTGGGACGCCCCCCATCAGCCCGAACATTGCCTCGCGCAGTGACCCGGCGACCCACCAAATACATCTCCGTATTGGTGTAAGGCCCACGGATAAAGGTGTTGCGCTCGACGATCAGGTCTTCGATGCCTTCATCCGTGCCAGGATCCCGGTTCTGTGGGCCCGCAGCAGCCGTCCAGGAACCATTGTCTGCCGGGTCGCCCAAAATGTTGTCGGCAATGATCACCTGGCTGGTGGCCCAGCGGTTGCTCACGTGCCAGAGGTCGTTGTAGGTCCCTAGGCCGCGAGAGTGGATCTTCAGCGCATGTCGAATGGACGGGCCGCTGCCGCTGTAGGCCTGCCCACGCAAAGCGTTGTGTGAGATCACGCTTTTGTGAAGCGAAAAGAAGCGACTGGTATGCTCCTCGGCACGGCTGGCGTCATTGCCGAGCACGGCGAATCTCGACCCTTGACCGGAGATGTTCAAGAACGGTCTTTGAGTGTTGTTCACTTGCCCCAGGATGTTGTTCTCTACGATGAAGATTTCACGCGGGTAGTAGAAGGGAATCGACGGGTTGCGTTCGCCGTAAAAATCGAGTGCACCACCAATATCGATACGATTGTTTCCACCAGGGGTGACCAAATCGTTCCGATAGAACAGATAGCGGGATCCCGAGTCGCTGTGATAGATGCCTTCATTTGTGATACTGAGGTCCATCACGGTGACATCATCCGCAAAACCCGTACCCAAGCGACCTGCGTTGATGAAGACGCTGGGAACTCGCGGCTTGGCGCCGGAGCCGTAGGCGCCGATCATCACTTGATCATCCTGACGGTTGATGTTGATGGCGGGGAAGCTTTCTCCTCGCCGCAACAAGACACGCTTGCCAGCATAACTGGAGGGGAGTCCAGTGGCTCTTGCCGCGTCAGCTGGGCACCCGGTGTAGTCGGCCATTGTGGACACGCAAATGGTGTTCTGGCCAGGGAAGACGTCGGACGGATTCTGCACAGTGATCGTCATCGTGGCGTCTGAGTACGCGCCACTAGGCGTGCGAGCACGTACCCGCACCGTGTAAGTTCCTGGCAGGTCATAAACGTGGGCTGCCAAAGGTCCGCCAGACTCGGTGTTTTTGGGGCGACCCGAATGTGACCAGGTCAATCCTCTGTCATCGCCGAAATCGAACTCGTAGGTGAGGCCGTGAAAAGCGTCGATGCCGGACGGGGCCGAGGTGCTGGTGGCATCAAATATCACAGCCAAAGGCGCGGGTCCGATCGTACGGGTCGCCTGCAAGCGAGCGATGGGGGCTGCGCCTGTCGAAGGTGCCGGTGCGGGTGCCGGTGCGGGTGCGGGTGCGGGTGCGGGTGCGGGTGCGGGTGCGGGTGCGGGTGCGGGTGCGGGTGCGGGTGCGGGTGCCGGCGCCGCTGCAGGTGCAGGTGCAGGTGCAGGTGCAGGTGCAGGTGCAGGTGCCACTGCGGCCGCGGTGGTCCCCACCTCGCAGGTCTTCAGAACGTTGCGCACAGGGTCACCGAACACGTCATTGCTGCAGGCCACCCCGTTGGTGAACGTGCCGTAGGCGTAAACCCCATTGGCGCCATAGCGCACTTGGGCCGTGCCAGAGAACGAGCAGAACTGGTATTCGTTGGCACAGAACGTCCAGCCGGTGGGGGACGGTGCTGGCGCCGGGCTGGGGGCAGGGCTTGGCGAGATGACCGAGGGTTTACTGCCTTGGACCCAGCGGGTGCCATTCCAATACCAGCGCTTGCCTTGCGCATCGACATATTCGTCCTGCCCATTGACGGGCGTGAAGGACGGAGCCTCGTCCATTGCGCCGCCTGCGCCACCACCACAGGCGGACAGCAGGACGCAGGCGGCCATGACCTCGGCAAGCATCGAAAGACGTAGTGAAGAATTGACTGCGAGTTGCATGGTAATCACGTTTTCTGACAAGACCAGACGACACCCTCCCGCGCAGCGGCGGTAAGCACTGAAGGTGGAGGGGGATGGATGGACGGCAGAGCGACCGCTCGGGTCTCGAGCGTGTGGGCGCTGCTGCAACCCGGTGTTGTCAGACGGAGTCTGTGCGCTGGGCACCAGGGAGCACGGAAGCTTGCGAAGATGCTAAAGCCCCTGGGCAACCCACCCGTAAGGGGGGATCAAAGAAAGAAACAAAACGTTTCTCCAAGGGGCGTGCGCCGGGTGTGACTTTCCCCTCAAATCAGGGGGGGGTCTGGGGCCAGCTGAAGGCGATCCTTCTCGCCTTGTGAGGACGATTTGATTACAACTAGAAACAACTTTGCGGTTGCCCGGCATGCGCAGTCAGGAATGCGTGGCGGCGGCGGCTGGGCGTGTCGCAAGATCTGGGGGATGCGTATCGGCGCGGTGGGCGGGTGGCGGATGGATCTGGCTTTCGCACCCATCTAGGGGGATGTTGGCCTCTCATCGCTCGAAGAGAATTCCTTCGTCAACGTGGAGCCTGCGACCCAACGCGGCTCATGTTTTGCCTTCGTGGGCTCTCTGGAACATCTCCATGCACAACCCGATGCGCGCAGCCTTCATCGGCGACGAATCGCTTCTCATCCAATGCGCCCAGATCCTACAGCAGGCGGGGCATGTCATCGTGGCTGTCGTCAGTCGGCGTCCAGCCATCCGGCATTGGGCCAGCCAGCAAGGGGTTCGGGTCTTGCAAGAGGCTGGGCAATTGTGCGAGTCGCCTGAGCTTCAGCCGCTCGACTATCTCTTTAGCGTCAGCAATCTCTCGGTCCTGCCTTCGGAGGTGATCTCGGTCGCCAGAGTGGCGGCCATCAACTTCCACGATGGCCCGTTGCCCGAGTACGCAGGCTTGAACACCCCGGTGTGGGCCTTGTTCAACGGCGAGCGTGAATATGGCATCACCTGGCACTTGATGACCGACAAGGTCGATCAGGGGGCGATCCTCGTGCAGCGGCGCTTTGCGATCGATGAGAACGAGACGGCCGTGAGTCTGAACACCAAGTGTTTCGAGGCAGGGATTGCGGGTTTCGAGGAGTTGTTGCCTCAACTGACTTCGGCCCACTTGTCGGCCTTGCCGCAGACAGCCCCACCGCAGCGCTATTTCCGCCGCAAGGACCGTCCGGCGGCCGCTTGTGCCTTGATGTTCGATCAAGAGGCCGAACGCCTCTGCACGTTCGTGCGAGCGCTCGATTTCGGCAGCTATGCCAATCCGGTGGGGTTGCCCAAGTTCGTTCATGGCGGCCGGCTGGTCTGCGTGGGCGAGGCGCGCATTTTGGAAACACGATCTGGCCTGCCCGCTGGCACGGTGTTGCGGCTGGACGATCAAAGCCTCGCGGTGGCGACGGCATCTTTCGATGTGGAGCTGCGGCGACTGAGCGATGCTTTGGGTCGGCCACTGACCCCGCAGTCTCTGGCGCAAGACGCCGCGCTGGTGCCGGGGGTGCGTTTGCAGGCGCCTGCCGGTGCGCTGGCACAGCGCCTGAGCGAGCTGGATGCCTTGGCCAGTGTGCACGAGGGTTTCTGGCGGGACCGCCTGGAAACCCGTGACCCGGTGGAATTGCCGTATGTGGATCGCAGCCGCCCGCATGCCAAGCCGGTCTATGTGCACCGGGATGCCGAGTTGCCAGGGGGCGACGTGGCCTTTGTCATTGCCGCGGTGGTGGCGCATCTGGCTCGTCTGGCCGATCGCGACGGCTTCGACCTCGGCTATGCCGATGCCCAGGCCGGACAGCGCGCCCAGGATCTCGGTCTCTGGTTTGCCCCGCAGGTGCCTTTGCGTGCCGTCGTGGACTTTGCACAGTCTTTTTCGCGGTGGTGCGAAACGCTGTGCGCCGAGCTGGGCGAATTGCGTCGTCGCGGCAGCTACCCGGTGGATTTGGTGGCTCGCAGCGTGGAGCTGCGCGCGCAGGCGGCTGCCGCCGGCGACCCCGGTGTCTTTCCAGTGGCCATCGAGGTGGTGGCAAACCTTGCCGACACGCGCGCCTTGCCCGGCAGCGAGTGCACGCTGGGCATCTCCGAGGATGGCCGGCGGATCCGCTGGGTGTTCGATGCGAGCAAGTTGACCCATCAACAGGTGGGCGAGCTGCACGAGCAGTTGCTCACCCTGCTGACCCATGCGCAAGCGCATCCGCAGTGCCCAGTGGGTGAATTGCCCTTGCTCAGTGATGCGGTGCGCGATCGCGTGCTTCGCGAATGGAACGACACTGCCTGGCCGGTGCGCGCCGATGCTTGCATCCATCACTTGATGGCCGAACAGGCGGCTCGCACCCCCGATGCGGTGGCCGTGGTCTGCGAAGACCAGTGCCTGACCTATGCAGAACTCGATCGCCGCTCGAACCAACTGGCTCGGCGCCTGGCTCGGCTGGGCGTGCGGCCGGACGCGCTGGTGGGGCTGTTCGTCGAGCGTTCGGTGGAAATGATGGTGGGTCTGTTGGCGGTGCACAAGGCCGGGGGAGCTTATGTGCCGCTGGATCCTGCCTATCCTGCCGATCGCATTGCCTACATGATCGAGGACGCCAAGGTTCCGGTGCTGTTGACCCAGGAGCGTCTGCGCGATGAGCTTCCCCCTCATCATGCCGCCGTGCTCTGCCTGGACAGCGACTGGTCGTCCATCGCCACGGAATCCGACGAGACCTTCGACGGTGGGGCGCAGCCGCACCACTTGGCGTATGTGATCTATACCTCCGGTTCGACGGGGCGCCCCAAGGGCGTGATGGTCGAGCACCGCAACGTGGTGAATTTCTTTGCGGGCATGGACCGCCATCTCGGTGAGGATGAACCGGGCACCTGGCTGGCCGTCACCAGCCTGAGTTTCGACATCTCGGTGTTGGAGCTGTGCTGGACGCTCACGCGCGGCTTCAAGGTGGTGATTGCCTCCGACGAAGACCGCAGCGCGGCCTCGCCTGCCCGCGGGCCACATGCCGACCGTCCGGTGGACTTCAGCCTGTTCTACTTCTCGAGCGATGAATCCGAAGGCGGTGGTGACAAGTACCGGCTCTTGCTGGAGGGGGCCAAGTACGCCGACCAGCACGGGTTTGCGGCCGTATGGACGCCGGAGCGGCATTTCCATGCGTTTGGCGGCTTGTATCCCAACCCCTCGGTGACCAGCGCAGCGATTGCGGCGATCACGCAAAGGGTGAAGATCCGTTCGGGCAGCGTGGTGCTGCCGTTGCACCATCCGGCTCGCATCGCCGAGGAATGGGCGGTGGTGGACAACCTGTCCAAGGGGCGCGTCGGGATTTCCTTTGCATCGGGTTGGCAGCCCAATGACTTCGTGCTCAAGCCAGAGAACTTTGCCCACAACAAGCAAGTGATGCTCGAAGGCATCGACATCGTGCGCAGGCTGTGGCGTGGCGAGACCGTGAGTTTTTCCGGTGCGACGGGCCAGCCGGTGGAAGTGCGCACGCTGCCGCGCCCGGTCCAAGCCGAGTTGCCGTTCTGGGTGACGTCGGCGGGCAACCCGGAGACCTTCGTTGCAGCCGGGCGTCTCGGCGCCAATGTCTTGACCCATCTGCTCGGTCAATCGGTGGAAGAGCTGGCCGACAAGTTGGCTGCCTACAGGAAAGCCTGGAAGGAAGCCGGCCATCCTGGCGAAGGTCATGTCACCCTGATGTTGCACACTTTCGTGGGCCCCGACGAAGACAGGGTGCGTGAGACGGTGCGCCAGCCGCTGATCGAATATCTGCGCAGCTCACTCAACCTGGTGAAGCAATATGCGTGGTCGTTCCCGGCGTTCAAACGTCGCCAAGGCATGGACGAGGCCAGCGCCAACATCGATTTGCAAAGCCTCAGCCATGATGAGATGACCGCGCTGCTGGAACATTCGTTCAACCGCTACTATGAAACCAGCGGTTTGTTCGGCACGCCGCAGGGCTGTTTGGCGATGGTCGATCGCATCAAGGGCATTGGTGTGGACGAGATCGCCTGCCTGATCGATTTCGGGGTCGATACCGAGACCGTGCTGTCGCATCTGGAGTATCTGAACCAGTTGCGCAAACTGTCGGCCCCACGGCGTATCGTCACGGGTGATTATTCGCTGGCGGCTCAGATGGAGCGCCACTCGGTCACGCATCTGCAATGCACGCCTTCGATGGCTCGCATGTTGACGCATGACGACAAGGCCGTCGCAGGTCTGAGGCGGCTGCGTCGCATGATGGTCGGTGGCGAGGCGTTGCCTCCGTCCTTGGCCCGTGATCTCAAAGCCTTGGTGCCTGGCGTGTTGATGAACATGTACGGTCCGACCGAGACGACGATCTGGTCGGCCGTGCAGCCGGTGCACGCGGTCGATGGCATCGTGCCACTGGGCCGACCGCTGGCCAACCAGGAAATCTACATCCTCGATCGCCGGCAGCAGCCCGTGCCAGTGGGGGTGCCGGGCGAGCTGGTGATCGGCGGCCAGGGCGTGGTGCGGGGCTATTTGCATCGTCCCGAGTTGACCGCCGAGCGTTTTTTGCCGCACCCGTTCCGTGGTGCGGCCGGCGGGCGTGTCTATCGCACGGGGGACTTGGCGCGCCAGCGCCCGGATGGCACGGTCGAATTCCTGGGGCGATTGGACCACCAGGTCAAGGTGCGGGGCTATCGCATCGAGCTGGGCGAGATCGAGGCCCGGCTGCTGAGCCACTCGGCAGTGCGCGAGGCGGTCGTGGTGGCACGTGAAGACAGCCCGGGTGATGTGCGATTGGTGGCTTACTGCGCCCCCCATGCGGGCCAGACGCCGCCCGTGGCCGCCCTGCGAGAGCATCTGCGCGCCGGCCTGCCCGAGTACATGGTGCCATCGCATTTCGTTTGGCTGCCGGCCCTCCCGCAAACGCCCAATGGAAAGATCGATCGCAAGGCCTTGCCTGCCCCCGACCACGGACCGGCGGCAGCACCGGCGGCCGATTTCGTGGCGCCGGCCAGCGGTTTGCAAGAGGCCATCGCCGCGATTTGGAGAGACGTGCTCAAGCTGCCGCAGGTTGGGACGCGCGACAACTTCTTCGACCTCGGGGGGCATTCCCTGTTGGCCGTCCAGGCGCATCGCCGCCTGCGAGAGGCCCTGGGGCGAGAGCTGTCGATCACCGACATCTTCCGCTTCCCGACGATCGAGAGCCTGAGCGCTTACTTGGGCCGGGAAGGAGACGATGGCGCAGCCGCACAGCAAGGCCGAGATCGTGCTCAGGGGCGTCGGGCGGCCCTGCAGCGTCGTTTGGGCCAGCGTGCGGCGCTCACCACGGACCAGGGCACCTGAGCCCCTGGATCGATTGCTTGTCCATGGAATGATCGTATGAACGACACGTCTGCCCACGGCCTGGACACCGATATCGCCGTCGTCGGCATGGCGGGGCGATTCGCTGGAGCTCGTGACTTGGACGAGTACTGGCGCAATCTGCGCGATGGCGTGGAGTCTTTGACCCGCTTCACCGAGGAGGAATTGCTGGCTGCAGGCGTCAAGCCCGCGCAGTTGCGCGACCCGAACTACGTGCCGGTGGGCGCCGTGTTGCCCGACATGGAGATGTTCGACGCCGCGTTTTTTGGCTTCAGCCCGCGCGAGGCCGCCATCATGGATCCGCAGCATCGGCATTTCCTCGAATGCGCGTGGGAAGCGCTGGAGAACGCCGGCCACATGCCCTCGCAGTTCAAAGGCTCGATCGGTGTGTTTGGCGGCTCCGGCCATAACGCCTACATGCCCTACAACCTGCTGACGAATCCGCAGCTGGTCTCGTCGGTGGGCTTCTTTCTGATCCGTCACACCGGCAACGACAAGGACTTTCTGACCACCCGGGTGTCGTACCTGCTCAACCTCAAGGGCCCGAGCGTCAACGTGCAGACGGCCTGCTCGACGTCGCTGGTGGCCATCCACCTGGCGGTGCAGAGTCTGCTCAACGGGGAATGCGACATGGCCCTGGCCGGCGGCGTGACCATCGAGCTGCCGCATCGCCAGGGCTATGTCTACCAGGAAGGCGAAATCCTGTCGCCCGATGGCCATTGCCATGCCTTCGATGCGGACTCCAAAGGCACGGTGTTTGGCAGTGGCGTGGGCGTGGTGGTGTTGCGTCGGTTGGCCGATGCCCTGGCCGATGGGGACTACATCCATGCGGTGATCAAAGGGTCGGCCATCAACAACGATGGCTCGATGAAAGTGGGCTACATGGCCCCCAGCGTCGATGGGCAGGCCCAGGCGATCTCCGAGGCGCTGGCGATCGCCAATGTCTCGCCGGAGACCATCACCTACGTGGAGGCGCATGGTACGGGCACGCCGGTGGGCGATCCGATCGAAGTCGCCGCGCTGACGCAGGCCTACCGTCAAGGCACCGACAAGGTCGGCTATTGCGGGATCGGCTCGGTCAAGACCAACATCGGGCACACCGACACGGCTGCCGGCGTGGCCAGTTTCATCAAGGTGGCTTTGGCGATGCAGCATCGACAATTGCCACCGTCTCTGAACTTTTCCAAGCCCAACCCGGCCTGCGAGTTCGAGCGCAGTCCTTTCTATGTCAATGCCCAGCTGAAGGACTGGACCCCGCCGCCGGGCGTGCCGCGCCGTGCAGGCGTGAGCTCTTTGGGGGTGGGGGGCACCAATGCCCATCTCATCATGGAAGAGGCGCCGCCGCGCCCACCGTCAGGGCCCTCGCGCCAGCACCAGCTGTTGCTGCTGTCGGCCAAGTCTCAGGCCTCCCTGGATGCGAACACGGCGGCGCTGGCCGCCCATCTGCGGGCACACCCGCAGATCAATCTGGCCGACGTGGCCTACACCTTGCAGGTGGGGCGCGAGCCCATGACGCTGCGGCGCTTCGTCGTCGCGCGCGATGTGGCCGATGCAGCTCAGGCCCTCGAGGCGATGGATCCGCAGCGCGTGATCAGCATGCCAGGCGCTTGCGGCACTCACCGTGTGGCTTTCATGTTCGCTGGCGGCGGCGCGCAGTACCCGGGCATGGGGGCCGATCTTTACCGCACCGAACCGGTCTATCGACAAGCCGTCGACGAATGCCTGGCCCTGTTGGCTCGGCGTGGCCGCGCCGAGTACAAGGAATTGCTCTTTCCCCCTGCCGGGCAAGAGCAGGAAGCCGCGCGTCGAATCGAGCGGCCGTCGCTGGCTCTACCGCTGTTGCTGACCACCCAATACGCGCTGGCGAAGTTGTGGATGTCCTGGGGTTTGATGCCCACGGCGATGATCGGCCACAGCATGGGCGAATACACGGCGGCCCATTTGGCCGGGGTGTTCAGCCTCGAAGATGCGCTGACCTTGGTTGAATTGCGGGGCCGCCTGTTCGAGACGCTTCCCGAAGGTGGCATGCTCAGCGTGCCGTTGCCCGAGGCCGAGGTGCAGGCACGCATCGGTCCACAGCTGTCGATCGCCGCGGTCAATGGCCCCTCACTGACCGTGGTGTCGGGGCCGGTGCATGCCATCGAGGCCTTGCAGCAAGCGCTACAGGCAGAGGATATCGAGGCGGCCCGAGTGCGCATCAACGTGGCTGCGCACTCTTCCATGCTCGAACCCATTCTGGAGGAATTCGGCGCGTTCTTCCGGCGGGTCACGATGAAGCCCCCGACCTTGCCCTTCGTCTCCAACCTCTCGGGCACCTGGATCACCCCGGCCGAAGCGACCGATCCGATGTACTGGGTGCGGCATCTACGCCATACCGTCCGTTTTGCCGATGGGTTGCAAGAACTGCTCAAGGACGACAACCTCATCCTGCTGGAGGTTGGCCCTGGCCGTACCTTGTCATCGCTGGCCCGCCAGCACAGTGCGCGCAAGCCTCGGCAGGTGGTCTTGAATTCCCTGCGTCACCCGGACGAGACCGTCGATGACCAGGCCTATGTGTTGGGCGTGCTGGGGCGGCTGTGGGCGGCGGGTGCGCCCATCGACTGGGCGCGCTTCCGCCAGGGAGAGCGCCGGCTGCGTCTGCCACTGCCCACGTATCGATTCGACCGGCAACGCCATTGGATCGAGCCAGGACTGTCCTTGCAGGCGGCCCCAACGCTGGAGGAACGTCTGGTGCGTCGTACCGACATGGCCGACTGGTTTTACGAACCCGTGTGGAAGCGTGTGCCGCGGCCTGCGCCAGAGCCGATGGACGGTCCCGTGTTGGTGTTTGAAGACGAGGCCGGTCTGGGCGAGGAGTTGGCCCGCCAGTTGCGCGCGGCCGGTCATGTCGTCACGTGTGTGCGTGCGGGCAAGGCTTATGCGCAACGGGGCGACGGACGGTTCACCATCGTGCCGGACGCTGCCGGCGATTACGACCGGCTCTTTGCTGCCTTGCGTGCGAGTGCCGCCTTGCCCAATCGGATCTTCCACCTGTGGTCGGTGACCGGTGAACGCCGGCTCGACGGCAGTCTCAAGACGGCGGAGGAATTGCTCCGTTTGGGCTTTTACAGCTTGCTGCAACTTGCGCAGGCCATTGGGCGAGAGGACTTGAGCGAGCCAATGCGGCTTGCGGTGGTCACCGACAAGTTGCAGCGTATCGGGGCCGAATCCGGCCTGATGCCGGTCAAGGCCACGGCAGCAGCGGTCTGTCGGGTGATTTCCCAAGAGTTCCGCCACATTCGCTGCTGCACGGTGGATGTGCTGCTGCCTCCCAAAGGCTCGCCACGCATCGCAAGCCTGGCGGCCGATGTCGCTGCGGAGTTGGCGGCGGTGCCATCCGACGAGGTGGTGGCCTTGCGCGTGGGCGAGCGCTGGCTGCAAGACTTTGCGCCGGTGCGGCTGGAGCGAGCCCGCTCGTCTCAGGCCTGCTTGCGGGAGCGTGGGGTCTATTTGATCACGGGCGGGCTCGGGGGTGTCGGCTTGGCCTTGGCCAAGCACTTGGCGCGCTCGGTGCAAGCGCGGCTCGTGCTCGTGGGCCGCACAGGCCTGCCGCCACGCGACGATTGGTCTGACTGGATTCGCGTGAAAGGGTCGCACGAAGCCACCAGCCGGCGGATCCGGGATGTGATGGCGCTGGAATCCGCCGGTGCGGAAGTGATGGTGGTCCAGGCCGATGTGACCGATCTCGCGCAGATGCGCCAGGCCGTCAAGCAGGCGGTGGCGCGCTTCGGCGTTGTGCACGGTGTGCTGCACACCGCGGGGGTGCTGGATGATGGGGTCATCCAATTGAAGGATCCCCAGGCCGCCGCCGCGGTACTGGCGCCCAAAGTGCAGGGCACGCTCACGCTGGATGCAGTGCTGGGCGACATGCCGCTGGACTTTCTGGTGTTGTTTTCCTCGATCAGTTCGTTTGCTGGTCTGGCCGGGCAGTTCGACTATGCCGCGGCCAATGCCTTCCTCGATGCTTTTGCCCAAGATCGCATGACCCGCGAGGGGTGCCACACCGTGGCCATCAACTGGAGCCAGTGGCAGGAAGTGGGCATGGCGGCCGAACTGGCGCGCCAGCTGGGCCTGGGTGCGGCCGACGAGGCCTCGGACGACGGGGTGCCGGTGGATCATCCACTGCTGGAGCGCTGCTTGCTGGACACGGAAGAAGAGCGTGTGTACAGCCCCCGCTTTTCCGTCGATCGGCATTGGCTGCTCGACGAACACCGCCTCCGCGGGGGGCATGCGCTCATCCCCGGCACGGGATACCTGGAGATCGTGCGGGCCGCAGCGACTCGGCGAGCCCAACCCCGCGCGCTGGAATTGCGCGATGTCACGTTCCAGTCCCCTTTCGTGGTGCGCGAGGGTGAGCAGCGTGAACTGCGCGTGCACCTGCGGTCGCTGCCGGGCGGTCAGTACGACTTCGCGTTGCGCAGCGCCACCGCCGGCGCTGCTGAAGGTGAATGGACCGACCACGTGCGAGGCGAAGTGGGCTATGTGGACGCCATGCCGCCGGTGACACCCGCACCTGCGGCGATTGCCGGGCGCTGCACCATGCGCGTGCAGAATTTCCGCGGCGATGAACAAGCGCTGCACTTGCAGTTCGGGCCGCGCTGGAGCAACTTGCGCCGCATCGAGTTTGGCCACGGCGAGGCCTTGGCAACCCTGGAGCTGCCGCCGACTTTCAGCGACGACTTGCTGCAGTTCGAGTTGCACCCGGCCATGATGGACATGGCCACGGCCGGTGCGCAGTCCTTGATTCCTGGCTTTGACGAGGCGCGCGACTTCTTCGTGCCCGCCTCGTATGGCTGCCTGCAGATTTTTGCCCCGCTGACGGCCAAGGTGTACAGCCACATCCGTTTACGCCCTCCGGCGCAGACCCCGCCGCAGTTTGCGGTCTATGACGTCACGATCATGGACGAAAGCGGCCGAGTGCTGGTGGACATTCGCGAGTTCACGATGGTGCGTGTGCGCGACAAAGCCTTGCTCGACGCGCCGGCCGATGCGGGCACCGTGGCCGCGCAGCGGCCCCGCGCGACGGCCAACAAGGTCTTGGAGATGGGCTTGTCCGAAGGACTGCGCAGCGTCGAGGGCGCCGAGGTGTTCGAGCGTGTCCTGGCGCATGGCCGCCTGGCCCAGGTGGCCGTGTCTCCGCAGGATCTGCACGCCACCCTGGAGAAGCTGCGCATGCCGGCAACGCCCCCGGCGTCGGTCGCGGCGCAGGCTGCAGCGGAAAACGCGCGCCCCAACTGGAAAGCGCCTCGAACCGACACCGAGCGTCTCATCGCGCAAATGTGGGCAGACATGCTGGGTGTGGCCCAGGTCAGTGCCAGCGACAACTTTTTCGATTTGGGCGGCCATTCGCTGCTGGCCGTGCAGGTCATCAACAAGCTCAAGCGCAAGACGGGCAAGGCGTTGCCACTGACGGCGCTGCTCGAGGCTCCGACGGTGGAGACATTGGCCGCTTTGATCGAGCCCCCGCCAGCCGATCCCGTCGCAGGCGGCGCGGCGCAAGGCGGCAGTGTCGCGTCGGCGGAGCGCACGGTCGGTGTGGATGCGCCGACCTTGCCCAAGACGGTGGTACGCATTCGCGCCGGCGGCGAGCGATTGCCGATCTTCTTCGTCCATGATGGCAAGGGAGAAACGCTGCTGTACCGCAGCTTGGCTCTCAAGCTCGATCAAGGCCATGCCGTTTACGGCTTGCAGCCCGAAATGCATCATGATGGCCGATACGTCCACACCCGCATCGTCGATATGGCCGCGGCGCATGTGCGGGCGATGCGCAGCGTGCAGCCCGAAGGGCCGTATCTGCTGACGGGGCTGTGTGCGGGCGGTGTGATTGCTTTCGAGATGGCGCGCCAGCTCGAAGACGCGGGACAGAAAGCCATCTTCGTCGGCATCATGGATGCCGCGGACGTGCAAGCCGAGGAGCGCCCCTTCCGACAAACTCAGAAACGGATTCACCGTTTCTTGGGCACGCTCAATGATCCGAGTGCCGGCTCGACCTTGCAGCGCATCGGCAGAGCCGTGCCGAAAATGCTGGCCAAGACCCGCAACCTCGCGCTGTACGAAGTGCAGTCCCGCCTGGAGCGCTTCCAGACGGCACGCAAAGTGAAAGCCATGCGGGATCAGGCCCAGCGCAGTGAGGTGGGCTCCTCGCCATCCGACGAGGAACATGGGCTGGACTTCCTGAAGATGTACGAAGTCGCTCACAGGGAGCATCGACCCCAAGGTCTGTTCAGAAGCGGGGACGTGGTGGTGTTCCGAGGCACTCAGGGCGATGGAAGCGAGGCCGATGAGCCGTACCAGAACATCTACAGCGACGACCAACTGGGCTGGGGGGCGCGTGTGGACGGCACCGTGAAAGTGATCGATGTGCCGGGGGGCCACACGAGCATGCTGCAGGAGCCGCATGTGGGCGTGTTGGCCCAGCACATGCAGCAATGCATCGATGAGGCCGTGTCGCGTCATGGGGGCTCGCATGAGCGTGTGCCACCTCGAAGCGATGGATCGGCCGCGGCCAGCCCGGCCTTCGTGCGGTCCGAGCAGCGCCAGCCGGCAGAGGTGGAATGATGGGTGTGTCGCCCGTACCGGCCCCCCACGTACAGTCGGACGATCGGTGTCCTGCCGGGGTAGAGACGCTGGTCGTGATCGTCAACTACCGCACGGCGGCTCTGGTGATCGACTGCCTTCGATCACTCGCATCAGAAGCCGGCGTTCCGGAGGGGCGCGCGCGCGTGGTCGTGGTGGACAATGCCTCCGGTGACGGCTCGGAGGCGCGGATCCGTCAGGCCATCGAGACGAACGGATGGCAAGCATGGGCGTCGGTCTTGGAGTCCAAACGCAACGGCGGCTTTGCTTATGGCAACAACCTCGCGCTGCGTGCGGCGCTTCGTTGCGATCGCCCCCCAGACTATTTCTGGCTGCTCAACCCGGACACCGTGGTGCGGCCTGGGGCCTTGGCCGCGCTGACCGAGTTTGTGAAGCGTTATCCGCGTGCGGGCATCGTCGGCAGTGGCATCGACAATGACGATGGTCAGCCCTGGCCCTATGCGTTTCGTTTTCCTTCCATCGCCAGCGAGTTCGAGCATGCGATTCGCCTCGGTTGGGTGACGCGCTTGTTGCGTGCCAAGCTCGTGGCCCGACGCATGGGCTCACAGCCGCAAACGGTCGATTGGGTCTGCGGTGCCAGCATGATGGTGCGCCGTGAGGTGTTCGAGCAGGTGGGGCTGATGGACGAGGGCTATTTCCTCTATTACGAGGAAACCGATTTTTGCCGCCGCGCCCGCCGAGCCGGATGGGAGGTGTGGTACGAGCCGACCGCCCGCGTGATGCACATCGCCGGGCAGAGCACTGGGGTGACCGCTCGTCTTGCGGTCGTACCACGACGGCCAGCGTATTGGTTCGAATCTCGCCGTCGCTATTTCGTGAAGCACCATGGTCGGCTTTACGGCTCGATCGCGGATCTTGCGTGGATCTTGGGATTTTCTCTTTGGCGAGTGCGTCGGCGTTTGCAGGGCAAGGAAGATCCGGACCCGCCGAAGATGCTGAGTGACTTCATTGCTCATTCGGTGCTGTGGCGTCCTCTGTGGAAGCCCGACGCCGAAGACGGGCTCACGCTCATCCACCGCTAGCGGTCTACGCGATCGGTGGTGGCTGCATGCGAGACGGGGTCAGGAACACCATGCATCGAGTACACGTGGCGCGACCGGAACTGCCCCCTCTGGAATCCCTGCTGCCCAGCCTGCAGGAGATTTGGTCCAGCCGGGTGCTGACCAATGGCGGCCCCTTTCACCAGAGATTCGAAGCTGCACTGATGCGTCATCTGGGGGTGGCGCATCTGAGCCTGTGCACCAACGCGACGATCGGGCTCATGTTGGCGCTGCGGGCGCTCGGTTTACGCGGCGAGGTCATCACGACGCCGTTCACCTTCGTGGCCACGGTTCAGGCCATCGAATGGGCTGGATTGACCCCTGTGTTTGCAGACATCGATCCTGTCAGCCTGAATTTGGACCCCGGAGCCGTCGAGCGAGCCATCACCACGGACACCTGTGCCATTCTTCCGGTGCATTGCTTTGGTCACGCTTGCGACGTGGATGCCTTCGAAGCGCTGGCAAGCACTCATGGCTTGAGGCTGGTGTACGACGCTGCGCATGCCTTCGGCGTGAGGCTGAGAGGACGTTCATTGATGTCTTGGGGCGACGTCTCGGTGATGAGCTTCCACGCCACCAAGGTCTTCAACACCTTCGAGGGGGGAGCGATGGTGGCTCGGGATGAACACACGAAGGCCGTGCTCGACCGGCTCAAAAACTTCGGGATCGTCGAAGACAACCATGTGGAAGGCCTGGGCCTGAATGGCAAGATGAACGAGTTCTGCGCTGCACTGGGCTTGTTGCAGCTCGAACACATCGATGCATCCATCAGGCAGCGGGCTCACATCGATGCCTACTACCGGGAAGGGCTTGCCGGTGTACCCGGGATCGTTCTTCCAAGGGCGGTGCCGGAGGAAGAACCGAATCACGCCTATTTTCCGATTCGGGTCGAGCCAGCGTATGGACAGACTCGGGACGATGTTCTGAAGCGCTTGAAGGCCAACGGCATCCATGCGCGCCGTTACTTCTTCCCGCTGGTCAGCGATTTGCCGCGTTACCGGGACCGCGTGTCGCCGGCATCGCGCCTGCTGCCCGTGGCCCGGGCCGTGGCCGATCAGATTTTGTGCTTGCCCATTTACCCGGGACTGCAAACGAGTGAACAGTCTCGCATCATCGAGTTGCTTCGACATGATCGAGCTTGATCTGCCCGAGATGATCTCGCTACGTGTCGGAGATTCCCATCCGGTGTGCTGCGATGGGGTGGCGCTTTGGCTGGCGGGGCTGGAACATTGGCCCAGCGAGCAGGCGCAGGCCGGCTTGTCGCCACGAGAACGCGAGCGTGGCGAGCGATTCAGGTTGGATAGGGATCGACGTCGCTACGTGGCAGCCCATGTCGCCCTGCGGGATCGACTGGCCCGTCATCTGGGGTGCAGTCCGGTCGAGCTCCGGTTCGACACCGGGCCGCGTGGCAAGCCCTACTTGGCGAACCCGGCGTGGGCGTCATGGCACTTCAACCTCAGCCATAGCGTCGATGTGGCATTGATCGCGCTATGCAAAGACGGTGAGGTGGGTGTCGATCTGGAGGTGATGCGCAGCATCGAGGATGCGCACGATCTGGCCATGACCGTGTTTGGACCTCAGGAGCAAGCCGAGCTGCTCCGGGCTGACGGATCGGTTCGCGATCGGCTGTTCTTGCAGGGATGGACCCGCAAAGAGGCCTGCCTCAAAGCGTTGGGAGAGGGCTTCAACCTGAACGCCCGTTCGTTCGAGGTGGGCTTGAGCGGCGGCGTCACGCAGGTTCAGATCCAGGTCGGGCAGCGCATCGAACGACTCTGCGTTCGAAGCTTCTGGGGCGGGGATGTTGGAGGCGGGACGGTCCGGTGGGTCGGGGCCCTTGCCCGGCGACTCGGGCCGGCGTGATCCAAGTCGTCTTGCGGAGCGATGTGATGCAACTGAACCTGCCCATGGTCAAGCGTGTGTTTCGGCGTGTGGTGGCCGGCCGCTCACCGGAGTTTCATCGCATGGCCAGTCGTGAGTGGGTGCTGTGTCCTGCGCAGCGCACCATGGTGCCGCCTGCGCTGTTCTTGCCCGGTGCGATCGAGCGGATTGCTGCCCTGTCGCCGTGGCGGAACTGGGATGCCGAGCACACGCTATTGGCCGGCGGTTTCATCGAACATGCGGCCTCGGTGGCGCATCTGGTGACCGATGTCGACCTGGTCGGGGCGTTTCTCTACCGCGGCGCGTCCAAGCTCAAGGTCGGATATGGCGACGAAAAAGTGCTCGACATGGGGGCAGCCCCTGTCGAAAGCTTGGACGAAGTGCACTTGATGACCAGCCACTCCGGCAGCCATTTCTTCGGAACCATGATGCTCGACGACATGCCATTGAGCCTCATTCCTGAGCCTGGCAGCCCGTGCATCGCGATGGTCTCCAAGCCCTACCTTCACGAAGCGGGCTATCGGAGTTTGCTGCAACTGCCGCAGCACCATGTGCCGCTGAGGGCGCGCATCCGGCGCTTGGTCTACTACACCGACTTTGCGCAGAACACTTTCAAACTCCGGCGTTACGTAGAGCTGCGTCGCCGCTTGCGGGCAAGCCTGAAGCAGCAACCGAATCGATCACCGCCCGCAGGGGTCTATTTGCGCCGCGGCGTCCTGGGTGAGCCGCGCAGCCTGGTCAATGAAGACGACCTGGAGCAGACCCTGCGCGCACTGGGGTATGACATTCTCGACCCGGAACACCTGAGCGCGAACGAGATTGCGTGGCGCTCTTTGGATGCTCCCGTGGTCGTTGCCGTCGAGGGGAGCCATTTGTCACATGCCATCTTCTCGGTGGCCGATGGCGCGAGCCTCCTGGTCATCCAGCCGCCCGACCGCTTCGCTTTGGCGTACAAGGAATACACCGATCGCATGCATATGCGGTTTGCATTCGTGGTGGCCGAGCCAGCCCCCGGTGGGTTCAAGGTGGTGATCGACGAGGTTCTTCGCTTGTTGGAGCGGCTGTCATGAATCACGTGGTCGAGTTCATGCCAGCGCCGTGGCAACAGCCGCTCTCAGCCGAGGTTCAATCAGATCCCAGCCACGAACTTATCTTGCTGCCCAGCCTGAAGGCTGCCCGTGGGTCCCATGGAGGCTTGATCCTCACCCAAAAGTTCATCGATGGTGTGAATTCTTATGCGCAGTCTTGGCCTGGGCCGGTGACCACGCTGGTTCGACTCACCGACACCATGGGAACGGACATGGACCATGTCGAGATCATGCCAGAGAAGTTTTCTCCGGCGTTCGAGCTGCGCCCGAGCCGTCTGGACGATCTGGCATCGCGCATTCATCGGGCCGCCCTGGTGATGGCCTTCTTGTCACCCTTCGAGTTGGAGACGGCACGCTTGTGTCGACGCCTCGGCGTTCCCATCGTGTTCACCAGTGAGTACACCTTGAAGACGGAAATGCAAATCGTCGATGCGGAGGTGAGCAACCCCATTCGTCGCTGGCGGCGCAAGTTGTGGTTGATGCAGGCCGAGGCGAAGCGTCGCCGTGCGTTGGCGCTGTCAGCCGGATTGCAGTGCAGTGGATCACCAACATATGAGGTATATCGTCACCTTCACTCGAATGTGATGCTCTTTTTCGACAATCGTGTGTCACGGAGCAACGTGATCGATGAGGACAGTCTGAATATCAAGCTGGCGGCGCTAAGGGAAGGTGGGCCATTGCGCTTGGTGTTTGGTGGACGTTTGATTCCAATGAAGGGGGTGCTCGATTTACCGCGCTTTGCGCAGGCACTCAAACGACTGGGTATTTCATTCACACTTGATATCTATGGTCGGGGTACTCTCGAAGAGCGCCTCGCGAGAGAGATTGATCGGCGGGGAGTGTCCAACGAAGTCCGTCTGATGGGTGTTCTGGACTTCAAGCAGCAATGGATTCCTTTGCTCAAACAAAGCACTGATCTATTCATCTGCTGCCACACGCAAGGTGATCCCTCGAGCACCTACCCTGAGGTGATGTCCTGTGGTGTTCCGATCGCCGGGTATGACAATGAGGCGTTCAAAGGCATCGTCCAGCATTCCGGCAGTGGATGGCTCAGCCCCATGGGGAACGTGGAGCATTTGGCCCAGCAGGTAGCGCGTTTGTCTAGGGATCGTGAGGAGCTTGCGACTGCTGCTCGCCGCGGGCGTGAGTTTGCCCTGCGCCATGCGTTCGAAGACACCTTTGCGGCCAGGGTCCGGCACATGATGGCCGCAAGTCGCTTGCCGATGGTTAGCAAAGCACTTCAGGTGTGAGTATTGCTTGAGCGGGGCGCGCATGGAACGATCGCAACTGGGTGTGGTGATCATCGGCCGCAATGAGGGGGAACGCTTGCGGCGCTGCCTGGAGTCGGTGTGCTCGCAGGCCGACCATGTGGTGTATGTGGATTCCGGTTCGACCGACGGGTCGCTGGCCTTGGCGCAGGGGATGGGGGTGGCCTGCGTCGAGCTCGACATGACCCTTCCCTTCACTGCAGCTCGCGCGCGCAACGCCGGCTGGCGCCGGCTGTTGCAGTTGGCCCCTGAGGTCCGGTGGATCCAGTTCGTCGATGGGGACTGCGAGGTGGTGGACGGTTGGTTGGAACAGGCCCAGTCCTTTTTGGCGGCCCATCCACAGGTGGCCGCTGTGTGTGGTCAGCGCCGTGAACGCTACCCGGAACGATCGGTGTTCAATTTGCTGTGTCACCTGGAGTGGTACAAGCCCCCAGGGAAGTTGAAGTCTTTTGGCGGCGACGTGATGTTGCGCCGCCAAGCGCTGGAGCAGGTCGGAGGCTACCGGGATGACCTCATTGCGGGTGAGGAACCAGAGCTGTGTGTGCGTCTGCGCACCGCAGGCTGGGAGCTCTATGCATTGCCGCTGGAGATGACTTTGCATGACGCAGCCATGACGCGCTTTCGGCAGTGGTGGCTGCGCATGGTTCGCAGTGGCTATGCTTATGCGGCAGGTCGGTATCTGCACGGCGCGTCGGCGCAGCGACATTGTGTGCGTGAAACCCGCCGGACCTGGGTGTGGTCTTTGGGGCCTCTCGGGGCGGTGCTTGCGCTGTGGCCATGGTGGTCCGCCGCGGCCTTGTTGGTGCTGCTGATCTACCCTTTGCAGGTGTTGCGCCTATTTTTGCGATTTCGAGGGTCCGCGCGTGAGCGCATTCTGCAGGCTGTTTTTCATACCCTGAGTCGTTTTCCAGAACTGGTCGGCCATCTCCAGTTTTGGCGTGACCAGTGGCAAGGTCGCCGTGCTCAGTTGATTGAATACAAGTGACACTCGCTCATGGACTACGTGATCGCCGTACAAGCCCCGGCTTACCCGTTCTCGGCCACTCGCTTCGCCACGGAAAGTGCGTTTGCGCAACACCTCAAGCAGTTGCGCATCAGCATCGGCAGTGCGTTCGATCGGGTCGTACTGTTGGCTCCGGCGATGACCGATGCGCAGTATGCAGCGGGTGCGGGTCACCTGAGTGAAGTGGACTTCGAGCGTGACGGAGTGTTGTTCGTTCCCGCTCATCGGACGGATACGTCGGCCAAGCGATTCTGGTTGCGTGAATCACTGAAATTGTGGCGCCGCATCCTTTGTATCGTACGTCGTGCTGGTGTGGTGCATTCAGGCGTGGCTGACGACATCTGGCGTCCTCTGATGGCCATGGTCAACTTTGCGGCGTGGCTGCAACGTCGGCCAGTCATGTTTTTGGTCGACATCGACTTTCGTGAGCATTCTCGTCGTTTCCGCCAGGTGGGACTATGGAACTTTAGGCAGTATTTGGTCAACCGTTTGGTTTACGACCCTCTGGTGTATGCGCAGGTGTGGCTTGCCCCGCGCATGTTTCAACTCGTCTTGCTCAAAAGCGCATCCATGGTCAAACATTTCGGTAAAGGCCGTCCTCACGTCAAGAACTTTTATGACGTGGCACATTGTCTTGAGGATGTGCTGACCGAGGGTGAGCTGCAGGTGCGTATTCAAGAGTTGCGCTGTGCTGGGCATCCGCTCCAGGTGGTGTATTTCGGTCGATTCGTACCATACAAGGGGCTGGACAAAGCCATCGAGGCGGTTCGAATTGCCCGGCAACGAGGGGCCGACGTCCGCCTGACGTTGATTGGATCAGGGGAGTGCGAGGCGGATTTGCGCGCGCAGGTGATCGATGCCGATTTGGACGACGCCGTAAGTTTCATGTCACCGGTTCCTTATGGCCCAGAGCTCTTTGAACGTTTACGTTCCATGCATGTGTGTGTGGCCACTCCATTGGTCGAAGATACGCCTCGCGCAGCCTTCGATGCTTTGGCCCGCGGGATTCCTCTATTGGCTTTCGATATCAGCTACTTCCGGGATCTGGCCCAGGCCAGCCAATCTGTCGTCTTGTCACCTTGGCCGGACCCCGAGGCCCTGGCGAAATGCCTCGAGCAGCTGGCCGCCGACCCTCAGCGCTTGGCCGACATGGCGGCACGAGGTGTCGAGTTTGCTCGCGCCAACACCCAGTCCATATGGTTGCAGCGCCGCGCCAAGTGGATGCAGGAGGTAGTTCGCCCTCCGGTCGATCCGCTGAGGTTCGAGTCTCACTGAGACAACCAATAATTTGCGTCTTGGGCAGCGTCGTAGTGGAAGGGGTTGCCGGGGGCTTGTCGTGAGAGCATGTACCGCCATTGGATGTAATGGCGGATCCATTTGGCGTAGGCCACGAAGACATTCGTTTCTCGGCGCCAGTAGGTGTCGCGGATGTACGACCAATAGCGCCAAGCGAAATCGTCACGAATCAAATCTCGGCACTCTTCCATCGTACGGGGGCGTAGATCGCGGTAATACCTGCTGACGAATGCCCAGGCATGGTCTTGCAGGGTACGCGCTTGTTCGGGGCGCAGATCTTTCGGTGCCCAAGCGCCAATAGGGGAGCGCTTGAAGCGGGCTGAATAGGTCACCAATGCTGCGTAGTACATGCCCAGGGGGCCCAAATGGACGTCGTCACCAATGAACTGGCTGACCGTCTCCAGCGTGGAGCCAGCTTTCAGAGCAGAGGGGCCTGAAGGGCTGAGGCTGTCTTCGATCAGTTGAGCCAGCGCCAGCCCCATCGGCAGTGGCGTGATGCGGTCGCGACGCCCTTCGGCCGCCAGCGAGAGATTGACCCGCTCGGCGATGCAGTGCCAGATGGGAGATGCGGCACGTTCGTACGCGATCCACCGCCACGGAGCGTTCTTGTCGTCCACGCTGATCCATGGCTCGTAAAAGAAGGTCTGCCCTTCGGGGTTGCCATCGATGAATCGATCGTGATAGTGGCGCAGGTAGCGCACCGTGTCGTTCCAAATCAAGGTTCCGAGCAGACCATGCTGTTCTGTGATCAGGAGGGTGTCGTAGGGCTGTCCGTCGGTGGTTCGCGGTGATCTGAACTCGGCGATCACGTCGAGGCCTTCGGTGTCGCGGTTGTAGCCCTGCCGATACCCTTCGAATGCGGTGGAGTGTGGGTTGTCGCCTTGCACTCTACGCCGGATGGAAGACCCAACCACGTATTGCCGGTTCCACAGGATGGGGGTGCCCAGGCTTTCGGCGATTTTCTCGAGATGATCAGGCAGGGGCCGATCGGTCAGGCTGTGGCCTGAAATGAAGATTCGAGCTTTGATGGGTGGCATGTCACTTGGGCTGGCGACACTGGGCGCGCAAAACGCGGTGAGGATCCACCACCACAGGCACAAGAACCTACTGAACGACAAGAGCAACCTGTTGGAACGGCCGACCTGGGCGACTCTCGAGAGCCAAGCCTTGGATGTGGTCGCCGGATCGTGCATGGGTCAGTCCAGTGTCAGGCGCGCGAGGCATTGCGCCATGGTGGCCCGGTAGCTGTATGAAAGCGGCGAGCGGGTCGAACGGTTTTCTCGCGCGGCTTCACATCCCAGCAGCAGTGTGCGTGTGGGTTGGTATTCGATGCCCAGCCCGTAAATGTTGGTGGTGTCGTGTCCTGAGTTGGATCCGTCGCTCAGTTGGGCCCGCGTGTGTCGCAGGCGTGTGTTCAGGCGGGTTTTTCCTGTGAGCTCATAGAACGCTTCAAGCTGGGCACTGTTGGCCAGTCGGCGGCTTTCGGCCGCCTGGCTGGAGGTGTCCCCGCTGCCAGAAAAGTCGGCAAAACGGGTTTCTGCGCCGGTATCCCGATCGAACTGTGCGTTCAGTCGGAGCCGGCCGGTGGGTTGGTAAGACCAACGCAAGGAACCCGTGAGCCCCGAGAAATCGGCGGCTTCGGCTTGGGTATATCGTTGTCGAGTGACGCTGAGCCGCGCTGAAATGGTGCTCAGGCCCGAGGCCTGCCAAAGGGCGGTGACATCGAGATCCCGACGCGTGCCCCGGTTGGCAATGAAGTTGCCGGGGGTGGGCTCTTCATAGCGTGGGGTACGTTCCCGGGTGTAGCGTGCACCCACACCCAGGGTCAGGGCCCGATCGATACCGTGCTGATAGCCCAGTGATGCGATGTTCTGATCAAACTCGCGATCCTGGTACTGAACCGCTGAATAATCGACACGGCGCTGCGCCAAACTACCCAGGAGGGCCGAGCGAGAAGTGATGCCGAAGCGAACGGTGGCTTCGCTCAGCTGTGCCCGTTCCAAGACGCGGTCGGTCGTTTGCGGAACGCCTGCCAAGCCGTATACGGCCAGCCCGCGGTGCTGCACGTAGCGCAGGGTGCCAGATAGCCGTTCCACCGTGGCCCAGTTCACGCCTGTTTCAAGCATGGAGCCTGTGAAATCCAGCTGATCGTTATCGCGGTAACGATGAGCACTCGCGCCGGCTGAGAGATAAGCGACTTGCCGCCCCAAGCGCGCCCGCAGACGGCCTTCGATGCTGGTGATGGAAGAGACGTCACTTTCAGAAGGAGTGCCTCGTTCGGCGCGAAACACATTGGAGTCGTAGCGCACGGCCTGGCTGGCGATCAAGGTCCATGGGCGCTCCTGAGCCGACGCGGAACCCGCTGCAATCAAACTCCAGGCCAGGAAGCAGATGCGGGGACGTCGAATCAGGACGTCCAGCGGACGTCGATGGGTTTCATGCTTCACGGAGGTCTCCCGGTGAGATGAGTGAGCCACTGGGCTCTGGAGCGTGGATGCGAGGTGTGCTGCTGCGTTGGGCATCAATACGCATGCCGATCGAACAGCATCAGGCGGATCGTACGCGCAATGATCTGTAGGTCCAAGCCCAAAGACCAGTTGCGCAGGTACTCCAGGTCGTATTCGACGCGCGCTTGCATTTTTTCGATGACCTCGGTTTCGCCGCGGTACCCGTTGACTTGTGCCCAGCCGGTGATGCCCGGCCGGACCTTGTGGCGGACCATGTAAGCCTTGATCAGGCGGCGGTATTCCTCGTTGTGCGCCACGGCGTGCGGGCGCGGGCCCACGATGCTCATGCGGCCTTGCAGCACGTTGATGAATTGCGGCAGTTCATCGAGCGAGGTCCTGCGCAGGAAGGCGCCGAAGGGGGTGATGCGTGGATCGTTCTTGGTGGCTTGCTTGACCACGGGTCCATCGTCCAGTGTTCGCATGGTTCGGAACTTGTAGACAATGATTTCGCGGCCGTCCAGGCCGTTGCGGCGTTGTTTGAAGATCACCGGGCCGGGAGAGCTCAGCTTCACACCGATGGCAATGGCCAGCATCAGCGGGGAGACCAACGCCAGAATGAGGCTGGCCATCACGATGTCGCTCAGTCGTTTGACGAGTTCATTGGTGCCGGTGAAAGGCGTCTCGCAGATGCCGACCACCGGCACCCCGCCCATGTCCTGCAGCCGGCCTTGGATGATGCTGATGCCGAAGACGTCAGGAACGTAGTACAGGCTGGCCGTGGTGCCCTGGAGCTGCTCGAGCAGCCGCACGATGCGTGGCTGGGATCCCAAGGGCAGCGTGATGTAGACATCGCGTACGCCATGGGCCGACACGAAGGCGCCGACGTCGCGCAGCATGCCCAAGCGGTGCGGTGCGGCACCTTCATGCAGCCGTTCGTCGGTGCGGTCGTCGAAGTAGCCGAGGAAGTCGATGCCCCGGTCGCGTCTTTCGGCCAGCGCTCGCGAGACTTTTTCCCCCAGCGGGCCGGCGCCGACCACGACGGCGCTGCGCCGAGAGCTCGGGAGGTTGGCATGGTAGTTGACGATGCGCGCCCCGATCCACACCGCCAGCCATTGGAGCACCGGGGTGGCCACGGCCCAAAGCAGCAAGGCGCGTGTGTCGAACAAGCCGAAGCTGCTGGTGGCGTAGCCGAGCAGACCGAAGATGGCCATCAGGGTGAACCAGCTCAGTGCAATGTCGGTGGCGGCGGCCAGCGGGGTGTAGCGAAAGCGGTCACGTCCGGGGAAGGCCAGCGCGAACACCAGCAAACTCAGAACGAGCTCGGGGTGGCCCACTGGCCGATCGAACCAGGCATAGGCCAGCAAAAGCGAGACCACCATCAGGCCAGGCTCCAGCAGCGCGGCCACCATGGACGTGACGGACTGCGGGGCACCGAAGAAGGTCCGTTTGGGGCTGTTGCGGTCGTCGAACATGCGGAGCTTCAGGGCATGGAGCGGCAGCGCAGGGACCCGGGCTCGGTGTCCGACGCGATGACGCCCAACGGCTCGGCGGCGCGCAGACACCCGGGGGTACCAGCCTCGTGGCATTGTGGGCTGGAAGTCATCGGCGGCGACCCACGCGAGTTGGGGGGCAGCCGGGGCCAGACCCGCGAATGAGGGGAGCCTGGGCTGCGACGACGGGGCCCAAAGCGCAGCGGCCGCCCTGGCCTGGGGCGGCTGCCGACGGGGGGCGGTGTGTGGGGGGGGTCAGCCGCGGGTGCGCCGACGGGCCATGAAGCCGATGGCGGCGATGCCGGCGGCGATGAGCGCATACCACTGCGGGCCTGATTGTGGCAAGCGCGATGGCTCTGCAGCGAGCTGCGCAGGCCCGCTCAGGGCGGGCACGTTCAAAGGGGGCCGCGTGGGCAGCCCTTGGACGCCCGGCCATGGGCCGACCGCTGCGTTCGGAGACCGCAGTTCGGGAGTGGCAGCCATCGATGTGGGCAATAGGGCGTCTCGGACCGGGGCCCGAGCCATCGCAGCGGCGGCCTGGTACGAGGCAGTGGTCAGCGGGGACGCTTCGGAAGGGGGGCTGCCCGCCGGGCGGCTGTCGATGTCGCGGTCGACGGCAGCCGCCACGATGGGCGTTGCAAGCGCGACCAGGACCAGCAGCGTTCTCATGGACTTTTCCCCCGAATGTGACCGAAAGTGTCCGGCATGGCGTGCATTTGTCACATCCCGTGCCTGAGGGGGGATGGGACGCCGGCCTGTCACATGGTGGACGTCAGAGGCTGTTGTGCGAGGTTCAGCTGGCGAATCCGCGAGGATGTGTGCGTTGCCAGCGCCAGGCGTCGGCGCACATGGCCGCCAGGTCGCGCTTGGCCCTCCATCCGAGCAACTCGTGCGCCCGCGCCGGATCGGCATAGCAAGCGGCCACATCGCCGGGGCGCCGCGCGACGATGCGGTAGGGGATGGGGCGTCCGCTGGCTTGCTCGAAGGCACGGATCACTTGCAACACGCTGTAGCCTTGGCCAGTGCCGAGGTTGACGGTATGGGACTGGCCGGTGTCGAGCAAATGGCGCAGCGATGCCACATGGCCTTCGGCCAAATCCATCACGTGGATGTAGTCGCGCACGCCCGTGCCGTCGGGGGTGTCGTAGTCGCCACCGAAGACTTGCAACTCGGGGCGCAGGCCGACGGCCACTTGGCACACGTAGGGCATCAGGTTGTTGGGGGTGCCGCGGGGGTCCTCGCCGATGCGACCGCTTTCGTGGGCGCCGACCGGGTTGAAATAGCGCAGACAAGCGATTTGCCAGCGCGGGTCACAGCGCCGCAGCTCCTCGAGCAGGCGTTCGCCCATCAGTTTGGTGGTGCCGTAAGGGTTGGTCGTGGCCAGTGGGGCGTCTTCGGTGATGGGCAGGCGTTCGGGCTGGCCGTACACGGTGGCCGATGAGCTGAAGACCACGCGGAAGACGCCGTGGTCCTGCATGGCTTGGGCCACGGTCAGCAGGCCGCCGAGGTTGTTGCGGTAGTAGGCCAGCGGCCGCTGCACCGATTCGCCCACTGCTTTGTAGGCAGCAAAGTGCACCACGGCGTCGATGGGGTGGTTCTGGAACACGGCGTCCATGGCCGTGGCATCGCAGACGTCGGCCTGCACGAAGGTCGGCTCGCAACCCGTGAGTTCGCCGATTCGATCCAGCACCGCGGGGGAGCTGTTGGCGAAATTGTCCAGGCCGATGACTTGGTGGCCTGCGGCATGCAAGGCCAGCCAAGTGTGGGAGCCAATGTAGCCGGTGGCACCGGTCAGCAAGATACGAGACATGGGATGATGAGGCAAGCGTGCGGAGTGCACATTGTTCCAGAAGCGGCCAAGCCGGCATGCTTCCGCCGCCGAGGCTTGGCGGCCCACCTACAATCCCGCCCATGCTCGAACCCCTTGCCCAACTGCTCGGCCCAGCGGTGCTGGATCGCCTCACTCTTGCGCTGAACCATTTGTTGGCCGCCGAGCCCGAGGCCACGCGTCGGCTGGCGCCGCAGGCGGGCCGGCGGGTGCGCCTGATTCTGCGCGGCTGGCCGGCATTGTTGCCGCCGGCGCCGCCGGTGTGCTGGGAAATCACTCGGGCCGGCTTGCTGGAGCGGGTGGAGGCAGCGGGTGATGCGCCCGGCGTTTTGGATCTGGTGGTGGATGCGTCCAATCCGGTGCGGCTGGCGGCCCAGTGGGTCGCCGGAGACCGCTCATCGGTGAGTCTGCAAGGCGATGCCGAATTGGCCGCGACGCTGGCCTGGCTGATGGACCACCTGCGCTGGGATGTCGAGGAGGATTTGTCGCGGCTGATGGGCGATGTCGCCGCCCGACAGGCGGCCACCGTGCTGCGTGCGCTGGGGGCGGCGGTGCGGGCTGCGTTGAAGGCTATGGCGCCTTTGGCGGCCCGCATGGACGGTGGGGCGAATCGGCCCGGGCATACCGGATGAAACGCCTGCTGCGACTGACGTTCATCCTCTGGACGGTCTGGCGCTTCGGCCTGGACCAGATCGTGCTGCGGGAGGCGCCGCAGCCGGCGGTGCGCCTGCTGGCGCGGATGATGGGGGGGGGCCGACGGTTCGGGCGGCCGGCTGGGCAACGGTTGCGCGAGGCGCTCGAACGTCTGGGCCCCATCTTCGTCAAGTTCGGCCAGGTGTTGTCCACACGGCGGGACCTATTACCGGCCGAGGTGGCCGATGAGCTGGCGCGCTTGCAGGACCGCGTGCCGCCGTTTCCGGCAGAGCAGGCGGTTCGCACGATCGAGACGGCCTTTGGTCGGCCGCTACAGGCGTTGTTCGCCGAGTTCGATCATGTGCCGGTGGCCAGTGCCTCGATCGCTCAGGTGCACTTTGCAACTTTGCGTGATGGCCGCGATGTGGCCGTGAAGGTGTTGCGGCCGGGCATGCTGCGGGTCATCGAGGAGGATCTGGGCCTGTTGCGCATCTTGGCGGCCTGGGTGGAACGCTTGTGGCCCGATGGCAAGCGGCTCAAACCTCGCGAGGTGGTGGCCGAGTTCGACAAATATTTGCACGACGAGCTCGATCTCGTGCGTGAAGCAGCCAATGCGGCACAGTTGCGGCGCAACATGGAGGGCTTGGACCTGGTCATCGTGCCCGAGATGATTTGGGATCTGTGCGCCGAGCAGGTCATCGTGATGGAGCGCATGCGCGGCATCCCCATCAGCCAGGTGCAGCGGCTGCGCGAGGCAGGGGTGGACATCAAAAAGCTGGCCCGCGACGGCGTGACCATCTTCTTCACCCAGGTGTTTCGCGATGGTTTTTTCCATGCCGACATGCACCCGGGCAACATCCAGGTCAGTGTCGATCCGGCCAGCTTTGGCCGCTACATCGCGCTGGATTTCGGCATCATCGGCACGCTCACCGAGTTCGACAAAGAGTACCTGGCACAGAATTTCATCGCCTTCTTCCGGCGCGATTACAAGCGCGTGGCCGAACTTCACCTGGAAAGCGGCTGGGTGCCGCCGCAGACCCGGATCGACGAACTGGAAGGGGCCATTCGGGCCTGCTGTGAGCCGCACTTCGACAAGCCGTTGAAGGACATTTCCTTGGGCCAGGTGTTGCTGCGCTTGTTCCAGACTTCCCGACGCTTCAACGTCGAGATCCAACCGCAACTCGTGTTGCTACAGAAAACCTTGCTCAACGTGGAAGGCTTGGGGCGGCAGCTCGACCCCGATCTGGACCTGTGGAGCACGGCCAAGCCTTTCCTGGAGCGCTGGATGCATGAGCAAGTGGGCTGGAAGGGCATGTGGGCGCGGCTGCAAAAGGAGGCACCACGCTACGCGAAGTTGCTGCCCGAGCTGCCACGCCTGCTGCACCACGCGTTGCAGCATCCCCCGGCGCTGCACCGGCAGGAGTTGCGGCGCTTGATCGAGGAACAGCGCCGCACCAATCGCTTGCTCCAGGCGATCCTCTACGGCGGCATCGGATTCACGCTGGGCATGCTGGCCATGCTGGCCCTGACTCGGGTGCGGCCCTGGTGGTAGAGAGGGCTGCAGGGAGGGATCGTCGTCGTCAGGCGCGCTGGGTGGCGGCTTGCAGCTGCTGGGGCGCCGGTCCGCTCAGGCCGCCAATGATCATGCCCACGGCACTGGCCAGCAAGCCAAAGAGCTGAGGCTCGACCGGCTCGTCGATGCCCAGGATCTCCAGCACCAACCAGGTGCCCAGCCCGAACACCAATGCCAGGACGGCGCCGCGGTTGTTGGCGCGTTTCCAGAACAGGCCGAAAGCCAGGGGCACGAAGGCGCCGGCCAGCGTGACGCGGTAGGCGTTTTCGACCATCGTGTGGATGGTGGCGTCGGTGGCCACCGCGTAGGTGGTGACGAGCACCGCAAAGCCGGCCACGATGAGGCGGGTCATGTTCAAGAACTGTTGGTCGCTCAAGCCCTTCATGAAGGGGCGCAGCACGTTTTCGGCGAAGGTCACGGCCGGGGCCAGCAGCGTGCCGGAGGCCGTGCTCATGATCACCGACAGCAGCGCACCGAAGAAGACCACCTGCAGCCAGAAGGGCATGTGTTCGACCACCAGCGTGGGCAGCACGAGTTGGGAGTCCACTTCCATCAGCCGCGCCACCAGGGTCGGGTCGATCAGGTGGGCGCTGTAGGCCAGGAACAAGGGCACCGCGGCGAAGAAGAAGTAGGCCACGCCGCCGAGCGCCGTGCTCCAGACGGCCACGAACTCGTTCTTGGAGGAGTTGACGCGCTGGAAGACGTCTTGCTGAGGAATGGAGCCCAAGGCCATGGTCAACAGTGCGGCGGTCCAGCCCAGGAGGTCCACCGCGTCCAGGGTGGGCAGCCATTCGAACTTGCCATCGGCGGCCGCCTTGGCGATGACGGTGGCCACTCCCCCGGCTTGCTGGGCGGCCTCGGAGCTGACCAGCAGCAACCCCACGACGATGACGATCATCTGCACGAAGGTGGTCACGGCCACCGACCACATGCCGCCGAACACCGTGTAGAGCAGCACCACGCCCATGCCGATGAGCATGCCTTGGTTCATCGAGATGGCATCGGCCGACAGGACGTTGAAGACCAGTCCCAGGGCGGTGATTTGCGCAGCCACCCAGCCCAGGTAGGACAGCACGATGCAGATGGATACGGCCAGCTCGACCGCACGGCTGTAGCGCACACGGAAATAGTCGCCCAGCGTCAGCAGATTCAACCGGTACAGCGGGCGGGCGAAAATCAGGCCGAACAGCACCAGGCACAGGGAGGCGCCCAGCGGGTCGGAGATCAGGCCGCGAAAGCCTTCATCGAGAAAAGTGGCCGAGATGCCCAGGACGGTTTCGGCGCCGAACCAGGTGGCAAACACCATGGCCATGACGACCGGGAACGGCAGATGGCGGCTGGCGGTGATGTAGTCACGCGCACTGTGGACCTGCCGCGAAGCGTACAAACCGATGGCAATCGACAATGCCAGGTAGACGAACACGAGGGTCAGCAGCATCGGGGCATCCTTTCGCGGCATGGGGGGGGACGATGCGCGCGGATTATAGGGGGGGGGTGTTCTTGGGGCAAAGCAGGAAACGTGCCTCGATGGCGCCGCCGGAAGGCCGGGTGTGGCAAGCGGGTTGCGGCGGTCGGCGCACCGGCGTGGGCAGGACTTGAACCCAGCCTGCCCGCCTATAATTTAGAGTTTTGCGTTTCCATCTTGGTGACGGTATGCCCATCTATGCTTACAAGTGCGAGTCCTGCGGGCATGGGCAGGACGTGCTCCAGAAGATTTCCGATCCCGTGCTGACGAACTGTCCGCGCTGCGGCGCCGAAACCTTCCGCAAGCAGGTCACCGCCGCCGGATTTCAGCTCAAGGGCTCGGGCTGGTACGTGACCGACTTCCGCGGCGGGTCGTCCAATCAAGGGGCGGGCAGCTCGGGCGCTTCGTCCGACGGGGGGGCGACGTCCAGCGGCGGCGAGGCGTCGTCCAGTTCGACGTCAGGCTCCAGCGCAGCTTCGACGCCCTGTGGCAGCGCCTGCGCCTGTCATTGATCGACCGATGTTTGCGCCGGGCCGCACCAGGCCCGGTGTTCGTTCAGGGCCGTGGGGCCCTTGGGTGCCATGTGGCGGCGCCCCTCCTCGAATTGGAGTGATTGCATGAGAACCACCTATTGCGGCCTCGTCAGTGAAGCGCTGATGGGTCAGACCGTGACCCTGATGGGCTGGGCCCATCGTCGCCGGGATCACGGCGGCGTGATCTTCATCGACCTGCGTGACCGCGAGGGCCTCGTCCAGGTGGTGTGCGATCCGGATCGCCCCGAGATGTTCAAGATCGCCGAGGGCGTGCGCAACGAGTATTGCCTGAAAGTGGTGGGCAAGGTGCGCGCCCGTCCGGCCGGCACCGAAAACGCCAACCTCACCAGCGGCAAGGTCGAGGTGTTGTGCCAGGAATTGGAGGTGCTCAACCCCAGCGTGACGCCGCCTTTCCATATCGATGACGACAATCTGTCGGAAACCACCCGTTTGACGCATCGGGTGCTGGATCTGCGCCGCCCGTACATGCAGAAAAACCTGATGCTGCGCTACAGGGTGGCGATGGAGGTGCGCAAGTTCCTGGATGCCAATGGCTTCATCGACATCGAGACGCCGATGCTCACCAAGAGCACGCCCGAAGGCGCGCGCGACTATCTGGTGCCCAGCCGGGTGCACGACGGCATGTTCTTCGCGCTGCCGCAGTCGCCGCAACTGTTCAAGCAATTGCTGATGGTGGCGGGCTTCGACCGCTACTATCAAATCACCAAGTGCTTTCGGGACGAGGACTTGCGGGCCGACCGTCAGCCCGAGTTCACGCAGATCGATATCGAGACCTCCTTCCTCACCGAGGAGGAGATCCGCGGCATGTTCGAGGGCATGATCCGCACGGTCTTCCGCAATGTGATGGGCGTGGAGTTGCCGGTCTATCCGGTGATGAAGTACGCCGATGCGATGCATCGCTATGGTTCGGACAAGCCCGATCTGCGCATCAAGCTCGAGTTCACCGAGCTCACCGACGTGATGAAAGACGTGGAGTTCAAGGTGTTCTCGGGCCCTGCCAACACCGTCGGCGGTCGGGTGGTGGCGCTGCGCATCCCTGGCGGCGGTGAGATGACCCGCAGCGAGATCGATGCGTATACCGAGTATGTCAAGATCTACGGCGCCAAGGGCCTGGCCTGGATCAAGGTCAACGACGCAGGCAAAGGCCGCGAGGGCCTGCAGTCGCCCATCGTCAAGAACCTGCACGATGGCGCAATTGCCGAGATCCTGGCGCGCACCGGTGCGCGCAATGGCGACTTGATCTTCTTCGGCGCGGACAAGGCCAAGGTGGTCAATGATGCCATTGGTGCGCTGCGGGTGAAGATCGGCCACAGCGAGTTTGGCCGCAAACATGGCCTGTTCGAGGATCGCTGGGCACCGCTGTGGGTGGTGGATTTCCCGATGTTCGAGTTCGACGAGGACGAACAGCGCTGGAACGCGGTGCATCATCCGTTCACCGCCCCGAAGGACGGTCATGAGGATCTCATGGACACCGCTCCGGAGAAGTGCATCGCCAAGGCCTACGACATGGTGCTCAATGGCTGGGAGCTTGGCGGGGGATCGGTGCGCATCCACCGTGCCGATGTGCAGCGCAAGGTGTTCAATGCGTTGAAGATCGGGCCGGAGGAAGCCCGCCAGAAGTTTGGTTTCCTGCTCGATGCCCTGCAGTATGGTGCGCCACCTCACGGCGGTTTGGCCTTCGGTCTGGACCGTTTGGTGACCTTGATGGCCAAGGCCGAGTCCATCCGCGACGTGATCGCCTTCCCCAAGACCCAGCGGGCTCAGTGTCTGCTGACTGGGGCGCCGTCCTACGTGGACGAGAAGCAGCTGCGCGAGCTGCACATTCGCCTGCGCAATCCGCAGCAGGCTTCGGCAGGCAGCTGAACGCCCAGGGGCGCGCGGTTGTCCAAGGGGTGGCCTTGCGCCACCCCTTGGCGTTTTCGGGGTGCGCAGGCGCGCTGTGGGGGAGGGCTTGGGGGATGGATGATCCAAAATTTGGCCCAGACAAGGAGTTGCCGTCGTGAGTGAACGTCCGCCAAAGATTCCGCAGTCCGTCCTGGTGGTCATCCACAGCCCGGCGTTGGAAGTGTTGCTGCTGGAGCGGGCGGACCGCCCAGGCTACTGGCAAAGTGTCACCGGCTCGAAGGAGCGTCTGGACGAGCCGCTGGTGCAGACCTGCATCCGCGAGGTGGCCGAGGAGACCGGGATCGTGATCGGCTGTGAGGCGGTGCCCATGACGAATTTGGTCGATTGGGGGCTGCGCAACGTTTATGAGATCTATCCGGTCTGGCGCCATCGCTACGCGGCGGGGGTGACGCACAACACCGAGCATGTCTTTGGTTTGCGGGTACCGCGCGACACGCCGATCCGCCTGGCGCCTCGGGAGCACTTGCAGTACGTCTGGCTGCCGTGGCGAGAGGCGGCCGACCGCTGTTTTTCGCCCTCGAATGCCGAGGCCGTGCTGATGCTGCCGCGGTTTGCGTCTCAGGTGCCCGGGGAGGGGGCATGAATCCTTTGCAGTCGAGCCAGCTTCCGGCGGGCGGCGGCACCGAGGGCCGGTGCTTGAGGGTGGCCACGTACAACATCCACAAAGGGGTGCGTGGCGTGGGACCGCTGAAGCGGTTGGAAATCCACAACCTGGGTTTGGGCGTGGAGGCGCTGGACGCCGATCTCGTGTTTCTGCAGGAAGTGCGCCGCTTCCACCGCCGTGATGCCCGTCGCTTCGCGCGCACGTGGTTCGGTTGGCCCGAGCAGTCGCAGGCCGACTTTCTGGCGCCCGAGGGCTATGTGGCGGCCTACCGCACGAATGCGGTCACGCGCGATGGCGAGCATGGCAATGCGTTGCTGTCGCGCTGGCCCATCGGCGAGGTCGGACACCATGATGTGTCCGACCACCGCTTCGAGCAGCGGGGTCTGCTGCATGTGCCCGTGCAGTGGCAGGGGATGGAGCTGCATGCGGTGGTGGCGCATTTTGGCCTCATCCACGCCAGCCGGGTGCGTCAGGTGGAGCGCTTGGCGGACTTCATCGAACGGCATGTCCCGTCCGATGCCATGTTGGTGGTGGCCGGTGACTTCAACGATTGGAGCGAAAAACTCGACCCAGCCTTGCACGAGCTGGGTTTGCAGCGTGCCGGCGATCCGCGGGGACGGTGGCCGCCGACGTTTCCATCGCGTGTGCCGGTGTTTGCTTTGGATCGCGTCTATACCCGCGGGCTGCGTTGCTTGTCCACCTTCGTGCCGCGGGGCACGTCCTGGGCGCGCATGTCCGACCACCTGCCCTTGGTGGCCGAACTGGAGCCGGCCTGAGCGATGAGCGCCCCTGCCGACCCAAGCTCCGTCCGTGACGGTCTGTTGGAATCGGATCGCCACGTGCTGTCGTGGTATGCCCAGGCGCGCGCGCTGTTCACCGGGTCGAACCAGGTGCGGTTGCTGCGTGGCGGGGATCAACTCTTTCCAGCGATGCATGAGGCCATTGCCCGCGCCCGGCACCGGGTCTGGCTGCTCACCTACATTTTTCATGACGACGTGGCCGGGCGGGCCATGGTGGCCGCCCTGGCGCGGGCCGTGCGGCGCGGGGTGCGGGTCAGCGTGGTGGTCGATGGTTTCGGTTCGGGGCAAACGCTGGAGCGCATCGGCCGTGACTTGACGGAAGCGGGGGTGCGGTTTTCGGTGTTCCGTCCGCTGCAGGGCTGGCGCAGTTGGCTGCAACCGGGGCAGTGGCGCCGTTTGCATCACAAGCTGTGCGTGGTCGATGCGGACGTGGGTTTCGTCGGGGGCATCAACATCATCGACGATCGGCTCGACATCCATCATGGCTGGAGCGATAGCCCCAGGCTGGACTTTGCGGTGGAGGTGCGTGGGCCGGTGGTGGCCATGATGGAGCAGACCGCGCGGGCGTTGTGGACACGGTCGCGCCTGGGGCGGGACTGGCGCGATGAGCTCGTGGAGCTGGCGCGCAGTTCGCATCCGGTGGCGCGGGCGCGGCGCATGCTGCGGCGCTTGCGTGCGACGCGCTGGCAGGTGGTCGAGCAGGCGCTGAACGATCCCTGCCCCGTGCGGGTGGCCTTCGTGGTGCGCGACAATTTGTGGCAGCGTCGCACCATCGAGCGTGCCTATATCGAGGCCATTCGCAGCGCGCGCTGGCGGGTGGACCTGGTGTGCCCTTACTTCTACCCAGGGCGGGCTTTTCGCCGGGCCTTGCGCCAAGCGGCGCAGCGGGGGGTGCAGGTGCGCTTGCTGTTGCAGGGCAAGGTGGATTATCGGATGGCCGCATGGGCGGCTCAGGCCCTGTATGACGAGCTGTTGAGCCATCGCATCCGCATCTTCGAGTACACCCCGGCGTTCTTGCACGCCAAAGTGGCTGTGGTCGACGAGGATTGGGCCACCGTGGGCAGTTCCAACATCGATCCCTTGTCGCTGTTGGTCAACCTCGAGGGCAATGTGATCGTGCAAGACGCGCACTTCGTCCAGGAGCTGGCCCGGGACATCGATCAGGCCGTGGCGGCCTCACGGGAAGTCACGGTGCAGACCCTGGGCCTGCCGGCCTGGCGACGCTACTTGCGGCGTGGGTTCGTGGCCTGGGTGGCGCGTCTTTTCATGCGGGTGGCCGGGGCCACCGGCCGGTACTGAAGGCATGGGCGAGTGCACCGATCTGGTGGTGTGGCGTCCGCAAGGGCTGTATTGCCCCGCCGGAGATTTTTATATCGACCCCTGGCGGCCGGTGCAACGCGCGGTCCTGACCCATGCCCATGCCGATCACGCGCGTGCAGGCCATCAGCATTATCTGGCGGCCGCACCAGGTGCAGGCGTGCTGCGCGAGCGCTTGGGGGACATTTCACTGCAGACCCTGGCCTATAGCGAGGTGCTGAGGATCGGGGCGGTCTCGGTGTCGCTGCATCCGGCCGGGCATGTGCTGGGCTCGGCTCAGGTGCGACTGGAGCATCGAGGCGAGGTGTGGGTGGTGTCGGGGGACTACAAGCTCGATGCCGATGGCACTTGCGCGCCTTTCGAGCCGGTGCGTTGCCACTGCTTCATCACCGAATCGACCTTCGGGCTGCCGATTTATCGCTGGCCGTCCCCGGCGCGCGTGCTGGACGAGATTCGCTCCTGGTGGGCGGCCAATGCCGCCGAGGGCCGCCCGAGTCTGCTCTATGCCTACAGCTTGGGCAAGGCGCAGCGTTTGCTGCACGGTCTGCGCGAGGGCCCAGGGCCGCTGGTGGTGCACCCGTCGGTTGCGGCGGTGAATCGTGCCTATGTGGCCGCCGGCGTGTGCTTGCCGCCGACCTTGACGTTGGGGCCGGATCTGACGGCCGAAACACTGGCCCGGGCTCTGGTCATCGCTCCGCCGGCGGCTTCGCGCAGTGGTTGGGCGCACCGTCTGGGCGATGCGCGCGACGGATGTGCGAGCGGCTGGATGCTTTTGCGTGGCACCCGGCGGCGGCAGGGCGTGGACCGGGGCTTCCCACTGAGCGACCACGCCGATTGGCCCGCTTTGCTGCAGGCCATCGGTGACAGTGGGGCCGCACGCGTGATCGTGACGCATGGGTATGAGGCGGCCATGGTGCGCTGGCTGCAGGAACGGGGTTGGGAGGCCGGCGCCTTGCGCACCGAGTATGGGGATGAAGGCTGAGGCGTGTGATGCGTGACTTTGCCCAGCTGTACGCCGAATTGGATGCCAGCACGTCCACCCGCGACAAGGTGGCGGCGCTGCGTCGCTATTTCGAGCGGGCGGCGGCGGCCGATGCGGCCTGGGCCGTGTATTTCCTGTGTGGCGGCCGGCCGCGGCAGCTGGTGGGGACGTCGCAGCTCAAGGCCTGGGCGTGCGAGAGGGCGGGCATCGACCCGTGGCTGTTCGAGGAGTGCTATCAGAGTGTGGGAGATTTGGCCGAGACCATCGCCCTCGTCCTGCCCGCGCCGACGCGTTCCAGTGACCTGGGGCTGGCGCAGTGGGTGGAGCAGCGCCTGCTGCCCTTGCGCGGGGCGCCTCCCGAGCTGCAGCGTGAGCGTCTACGCCAGTGGTGGGACGAGCTCGACACGCCGGGCCGTTTTCTGTTGGGCAAGCTGATGGGCGGGGGGCTGCGGGTCGGGGTGTCGCGCCTGTTGGTGACGCGCGCGCTGGCCGAGCATGCCGGCGTGCCGGCCCAGGTCATGGCTCAGCGTTTGATGGGCTGGGCCAGCACCGTGGGCGCGGCCGGCACGCCCCCCGATGCGGCCCGCTTCGAGGCCCTGGTGTCGCCGATGATCGATGCGCGGCTGCAGGTGGGTCAGCCCTATCCGTTTTTCTTGGCCCATCCATTGGATGTGCCGCCGCAGCTCATGGACGACATGCTAGGGCCGGTGTCGGACTGGTTGGTGGAGTGGAAGTACGACGGCATGCGCGTGCAGGTGGTGCGTCGCGCTGGACAGGTGTGGATCTGGTCGCGCGGGGAGGAGTTGATGACCGACCGCTTTCCCGAGGTGGTGCAGGCTGCGCGCGCCTGGCCCGAGGGCACGGTCGTCGATGGGGAATTGCTGGTGTGGGCCGATGAGCGCCCTGCGCCCTTTGCGTCTTTGCAGCAGCGCATCGGCCGCAAACACCTCAGCCGGCGCATGCTGGCCGATGCGCCGGTGAGGCTGATGGCCTTCGACTTGCTGGAGTGGGAGGGGCAGGACCAGCGGATGCAACCCCAGGCGGTGCGGCGGAGGCGGCTCGAGGCCCTGGCTGCGCGCTGGGGCCCGCAGGCCGATGGACCGGTGGTGCTGTCAGTGTCCACCCTCGTGCAGGCGGCTGACTGGGCGGAGTTGGCGCGGCTGCGCGAAGGCTCGCGCCAGCGGGGGGTGGAGGGCTTGATGCTCAAGCAGCGGCAGTCCCGCTACGGGGTTGGCCGCACCAAGGCCGAAGGCCTGTGGTGGAAGTGGAAGGTCGACCCCATGAGCGTGGATGCGGTGCTCGTCTACGCCCAGCGCGGCCATGGGCGGCGGGCCAATCTCTTGACCGACTACACCTTTGCGCTGTGGAGCCGCCAGCCGCGCGAGCCGGCCGAGGCTGAGGCGGTGCTGGAGGCGATCGCTCGGCGCGAGCCGGCGTCGCCCGGGGGATTGCAGTTGGTGCCGTTTGCCAAGGCGTATTCGGGGCTGAGCGACGAGGAGTTTCGGCGCGTCGATGCAGTCATCCGCCGAACCACCCTGGAGCGCTTCGGGCCGGTGCACCGTGTGCGGCCGACGCTGGTGTTCGAGATCGGTTTCGAAGGCATCCACCGCAGTGCCCGCCACAAGAGTGGTCTGGCCGTGCGTTTCCCTCGCATGCTGCGTGTGCGCGACGACAAGGCGGTGCACGAAGCCGACAGCCTGGAGTCGCTGGCGGCCTGGCTCTGATAGGCCTGGACACTCGGGGGCCATTGCGCGAGGATGCTCGGCGGGCCACGGCCCGGCTGCTACGATCGCCGTCTGTCCTCGAGAGGACCTCATCCATGACCGTACTGAGTTCCGTCCCCAAACCCAGCGACGATGAAGGCGTGCCGGTCTCGGTGCGCATTCGCCAGCGTATCAAGGCGGCACAGCGCCGCTTCCATGCCAATGACAACATTGCCGAGTTCATCCAGCCCGGGGAGCTGGAGGCCTTGCTCGACGAAGTGCAGGCCAAAGTGGCCGGCGTGCTCGAAAGCCTGGTGATCGACACCGAAAGTGATCACAACACCCAGGACACCGCACGCCGTGTGGCCAAGATGTACTTGCGCGAGGTCTTCAGGGGGCGCTATGTGCCCGAGCCTGAGGTGACCGAGTTCCCGAACGTGGAGCGGCTCAATGAGCTGATGATCGTCGGCCCGATCACGGTACGCAGCGCTTGCTCGCATCATTTTTGTCCCATCATCGGGCGTTTGTGGGTGGGGGTGATGCCCAACGAACATTCCAACCTCATCGGGTTGTCCAAGTACGCGCGTCTGGCCGAATGGATCATGAGCCGCCCGCAGATCCAGGAAGAGGCGGTCACGCAGGTGGCCGACTTGCTGCAAGAAAAAATGCAGCCCGATGGGCTGGCCATCGTGATGGAGGCCGATCACTTTTGCATGCAGTGGCGCGGCGTGCGCGACATGGACTCCAAGATGATCAACAGCGTGATGCGTGGCAGCTTTCTGAAAGATGCCAATCTGCGCCGCGAGTTCCTGGCCCTGCTCAACAGCAAGAAGCCCTGAGGTTCTTCCATGCTCGTCCGTCTGCTCTATGCCAGCCGTGCGGCCCAGCCGCTCACGAATGAAGTCATCGAGTCCATCTTGGCGCAGTCGCGCGCGCGCAACCCGGGCTTGGGCATCACCGGCATCTTGTGCCACAACGGCGGCTTGTTCATGCAGGTGCTCGAAGGTGGACGCGATCCGGTCAATGAACTGTATGGCCAGATCGTCCGTGATGAGCGTCACAAGGACGTGGTTTTGCTGCACTACGAAGAAATCGCCGAACGCCGGTTTGCCGGCTGGACCATGGGACAGGTGAACCTGGCCAAGATCAACCCGTCCATCGTGCTGAAATATTCAGAAAAGCCGATGCTCGATCCCTACACGGTTCCGGGCCGGGTCTCGATGGCGCTGTTGGAGGAGCTGATGGCCACCGCCTCGATCATCGGCCGAACAGGCCCTTGATCACGCTGCCCACGCCTTCGACCACGCCGCCCAGGCTCACGCCCAGGGCCGAGGCGATGCCGCCGGCGACCTTCAGCGCGAAGTTTTCGTTGAGCGAGAAATTCGGGTCGTCCAGGCGCCCTTCCAGCGTGAACGCCACTTCCAGCTTGCCGTTGCGGCTCATGGCCGCCAGCACCGCTTGACGCGGCACCCCTGCGAAGGTGCCCAGCACGCCACCGCCGTGGTTCAGTTCCAGCCCGATCAGCGTGAGGCGGCCGGGGGCATGCAGCTGCTGATCGCGTACGCGGGCCTCCAGGCTGAGGTCCATGGTGCCGCGCCGCACCCCGGCTTCGGACACCTTGATCAGATAGGCTTGCAGGGCGACGAGATCCACGCCGCGCAGATCGGCCTTCAGACGCGCATCGGCGGTGGCCAGGGTCACTTCGCCAGCCAACCTCACCCGGCCGTCGCGGTGCACGCCCTTGAGCATGCCGTCGAGCTCGATGGCGGTGGGCCGGTCCAGGCGCGGCAGATCCAAGGGCCCGACGCGCACCTGCAGGCCTTCCAGACGCAGCTGCAGCGCAGGCTGGCGCACCGAGGCATCGAAAAATTCCACCGCCGCGTCATGCAGTTCGATCTGCGCAATGTGCAAGGCCGGCCCGCGGTCGCGCGTGTCCGACGGTTGGGGGGACTGCGGGCGGTCGAAGAGGGCTGGCAGCACTCGCAGTCGCCCCTCGCGGGTGCGCCACATCGACAGGTACGCGCCATCGATGCGGACCCGATGGATGCGCAGCTCGGCGCCAAGCAGGCTCCACAGGTCGGGAGTGAGCACGACGCGTTGCGCGCGCAGCTCGTCCTCGGCGGGCCAATGGCTGGTGCGCTGGCTGCGGTCGGAGCGCACGCGCACCTCGGTGGCTTCCACGCCGGCCCAGGTCATGCGCAGGCTACCGACGCTGGCGCGCGGCCCCAAGGCCTGTTCGACCTGAGCCTTGAGCTGCCAGGCTGCCAACTGCAAGCCGCCAACACCCAGCACCAGCAGGGCCGCCAGTGCCCAGGCGAGGCGTCGCCACAGTCGGCGTGGTGCAGCAGCAGGTGGAGGTTGTCGTTCCATGGCGGCGGTGGAGTGGCCCACCATTGTGGGGGAGCTTTGCGAGCGGTGTCGGCTCCGGGACAATGCACGGGTGCAAGATTTGTGGCTGAATCGAGCGGGCCGATCGTGGCCCGAAGGGTTGCGCGTGCTGGGGGTGGATTTCACCAGCCGACCCACGCGGCGCAAACCCATCACCATTGCCGTCGGCCAGCGTCAGGGTGCGCGGGTGCGCTTGTTGCAGTTGTTGGCGCTCAGCGATGCGGCCGCGTTCGAGGACTGGCTGGCGCAGCCGGGGCCCTGGGTGGGGGCTTTCGATTTTCCCTTCGGGCTGCCGCGTGAGCTGGTGGAGCACTTGGGCTGGCCGACCGACTGGCCGGCGCTGATGGACCATTACGCCGCGTTGACGCGCGCCGAGATTCGCGCGACGTTTGCGGCTTTTTGCCAAGCGCGGCCGGCGGGCAGCAAGTTCGCCCACCGAGCCACCGACAGGCGGGCGGGGTCGTCGCCCTCGATGAAGTGGGTTCATCCGCCGGTGGCCTACATGCTGCACGCCGGGGTGTCGGCGCTGCGCCGTGCCGGTGTTCATCTGCCGGGCCTACAAGCTGGCGATCCCAGCCGAGTGGCCTTGGAGGGCTACCCCGGGATGCTGGCACGCGAGTTGATCGGGGCGCGCAGCTACAAGAGCGACAAGGCCTCCGGTCAGACGAGCCAGCGCTGGATCGCCCGCAAAGACCTCATCGAGGCACTGGTGCAAGGGCGTGGCCGCCTTGGGCTGCGCCTGCAACTGAGCTCGCCGCAGCATGACGCGCTGGCGGCCGATGCGGCCGGCGACCGGCTCGATGCCGTGCTGTGCCTGATGCAGGCAGCCTGGGCGCTGGATCAGCCCCGCTGGGGTTGGCCGCCGCAGGTGGACGGTCTCGAAGGCTGGATCCTGACGGCCTGAGATCATGATCGCGCTGCCGCATTCCCGCTTCCCGGACCTTGCGCCAGCCGAGGCTTGGATGGCCCGTCGAGGGTGGCAGCCGTTTGCCTTTCAGCGCGAGGTGTGGCAAGCCATGCTGGATGGGCGCAGCGGGCTGCTGCATGCGACCACGGGCGCGGGCAAGACCTATGCCGTGTGGTTGGGGGCCTTGATGCGCGATCGGGTCGTGGCCCCGGCGCCGTCCGGCGCGCGGGTGCTGTGGATCACGCCGATGCGGGCCCTGGCGGCCGATGCGGTGCGGGCCTTGTCCCAGCCCTTGCCCGATCTGGCGCCGTCGTGGCACGTGGGCCTGCGCACTGGCGACACGCCCAGCGCGCAGCGGACCCGGCAGGACCGCCGCCTGCCCGAGGCCCTGGTCACCACGCCCGAGTCCTTGAGCCTGCTGCTGACACGGCCCGATGCGCGTGAGCGCTTGGCCGGGGTCCACACGGTCGTGGTGGACGAATGGCACGAGCTGCTGGGCAACAAGCGCGGCGTGCAAGTGCAGCTGGCCTTGGCGCGGCTGCGGCGTTGGCACCCCGGGCTGGTCATCTGGGGGTTGAGCGCCACGCTGGGGCATCTGCAAGAGGCCATGGCTGCGTTGCTGGGGCATCAGCACGAGGGCGTGTTGGTGCAGGGGCGGGTGGACAAGGACTTGGTGATCGACACCTTGTTGCCGGCCGACCCCGGGCGGTTTTCTTGGGCGGGGCATCTGGGGGGACAAATGCTCGCGCCGGTGGTGCAGGACATCGAGCGCTCCGGCACGACCCTGGTTTTCGCCAACACTCGCTCGCAGGCCGAACTTTGGTATCAGATGCTGTTGCAAGCGCGGCCTGACTGGGCCGGCATCGTGGCTCTGCACCATGGATCGCTCGACCCGAACGTGAGGGCTTGGGTGGAGCAGGGCCTGAAGGAGGGGCGGTTGAAGGCGGTGGTGGCCACCTCTTCCCTGGACCTGGGGGTGGACTTCCTGCCGGTGGAGCGGGTGTTGCAGATCGGCTCGGCCAAAGGGGTGGCGCGCTTGTTGCAGCGAGCCGGCCGCAGCGGCCATGCGCCGGGGCGGCCGAGCCGGGTGACCCTGGTGCCCACCCACACGCTGGAGCTGGTGGAAGCCGCGGCCGCTCGGCGCGCCGCACGGGCCGGTCGCATCGAGGCGCGTTCGTCGCCCGACAAGCCTTTGGACGTGCTGGTGCAGCACCTGGTCACCGTGGCCCTGGGCGGGGGCTTCGAAGCGGACGACCTTTTGGCCGAGGTGCGCAGCACCTGGGCCTACCGGGAGCTCACCGATGCCCAATGGCGCTGGGCGCTGACGTTCGTCGAACGAGGCGGCCCCAGCCTACAGGCCTACCCGGAATACCATCGGGTGCAATGCATCGACGGCGTCTACCGAGTCACCGATGCGGGCATTGCACGCCGCCACCGGATGCAAGTGGGCACCATCGTCAGCGAGGCGTCGATGCACGTGAAGTACTTGGGCGGGGCCTGCCTCGGTTCGGTGGAGGAAAGCTTCATTGCGCGCTTGAAGAAGGGGGATTGCTTCCTTTTCGCGGGTCGGCTGTTGGAGTTCGTTCGCGTGCAGGACATGACCGCCTACGTGCGCCGCGCCGAGAAGGATCGTGGGGCCGTGCCGCGCTGGGGGGGCGGCAAGATGCCCTTGTCCACCGAAATGGCCGACGCCGTGCTGGAATTGCTGGCTGCTGCCGACCAGGGTGAGTTTGGCGAGCCCGAGCTGGAGGCGGCGCGGCCCCTGCTGGAGATGCAGCGTCGCGTCTCGCGGCTGCCGCGGCCCGGCACGCTGGTGATCGAGCGTTATCGCTCTCGCGAAGGCATGCACCTCTACTTTTATCCCTTTGCCGGCCGATGGGCGAACCTGGGGCTGGCCAGCCTGCTGGCCTGGCGGCTGGCTCGCGATCGGCCCAATACCTTCAGCATCGCGGTGAACGACTATGGCTTGGAGCTGCTCAGCGCCGAACCGGTGGACGTGGCGCCGGTGCTGGACGGCTCGATCTTCACGATCGACGATCTGCTGCACGATGTGTGGGCCAGCCTCAATGCCACCGAGTTGTCGCGGCGACGATTCCGCGAGATCGCCCGGGTGGCCGGGCTGGTGTTCAGCGGCTACCCGGGGGCCCCCAAGAGCATGAAGCAGCTCCAGGCCTCCAGCAGTTTGTTCTTCGAGGTCTTCCGCAAGTACGATGCTGGCAACCTCCTGCTGGGCCAGGCCGAGCAGGAGGTGTTGAGCCAAGAGCTCGAGCTGCAGCGCTTGACCCTTACCCTGCGCAGGCTGCAGCTGTGGCGCCGCGTGATGGTGGACCTGCGCCAGCCCAGCCCGATGAGCCTGCCGTTGATGGTCGAGCGCTTCCGCGAAAAACTCAGCAACGAAAAGCTGGCGGACCGTTTGGCGCGCTTGCTGAAGGACGCCCAGCGGGGCATGGACCCGTGAGCCGCGGGGCGGCTTGGGCGCGCTCGCTGGCTGGCTGCGTCACCGGCACTGCAGCAGCGAGGGGTCAGCTCTTTTTCGACGTCTGCACGAAAAAGCGCGTCGGCGTATGCTGCAGGGCCTGGCTGCCGCATTTCGGGCAGCTCAATCGCACGGTGTCATGCTCGGCGATGTGTTCGACATGCTCGAAGACATGCCCGCACTTTTCGCAACGGTACTGATAGGTCGGCATGGCGATCCTCCTTGGAACCGATCTGCCGTCGGGCCCGCGGGGCCCGGGGGGCCCCCAAGCGCATATTGTTCTGCGGCAGACCCGGTCGGGGCAAGGGTCGGGTCGCAGCAGGGCGTGGATCGGGCCCTCGGGCATGGTGCTGGCGGTGTGCTTGGCCGGCTTGCCGGCTGCGGCAGCGCCGGCTTCGGTCCCGGCAGAGCGCACTGCCAGGGTGGTTCATGTCACCGACGGCGACACGGTCTGGATCGACATGATGGATAGCGGCTTGCGGCCTGAAGGTCGCATCAAGCTGCGCATCGATGGCATCGACGCTCCCGAGTCCTGCCAGAGCGGCGGCCCACAGGCGCAAGCGGCTTTGGCCCAACGCGTGTTGGGGCAGACGGTGACGATTCGCTTGTCCCGCCAAGACGCCTATGCGCGCTGGCTGGGACGGTTGTACCATGAAGGAGAAGATATCGGGGCGTGGATGGTCTCGCAGGGATGGGCCTGGAACTATCGCTTTGCGTCGGGCCGCGGCCCTTATGACGCCGAGGAGCGCCAGGCCCGCCAGGCCCAACGCGGACTCTTCGCCCACACTGATCCGATGCCGCCGAGGGTGTTCCGTCAATGGCATGGCCCGTGTCGATGAGGGGCGTGAATTCCTGCGGCGGCCGTGAAGAAAGTGAACAAATCGACGCAGCGCGCGGTGACACTGTTGCAATTTGTGAGTGCGCTCCCTCTCGGCGGCTTCGCTTGGCCGACTCGCCGGCACAATGTGCCTTACCGTGCCAGACGAACGTGAAGCCCTCGCCGAGCTTGCCCGCATGAACTGGGGGTCGACCCTGACGCAGCTGATGCGCACCCACCTGGACATCAGCCAGCCCGAGGAGCTGGCCGCTTGGTTGAGCGCGCTCGGGTGGGCCGAGCCAGCCGGGCGTGCCCAAGCGGTGGTGAAGCTGCAGCGCTGCCTGGCAGCGGTAGCCTCAGCCTTGGCGGCGCTGGAATCCGAGCTGGCACAGGCCCGGCAACAGCACCGTGATGCCCAGCGCATGCGCCTGGCCATGGACAGTGTGCAGGATGCCATCTGGGATTGGGATCTGGAACGCGGCGAGGCTTACTTCAGCCCTCGTTTGCTGGAAATCCTGGGCTACGCGCCAGGCGAGATCGAGATGACCTTGGCACGCTGGCGCGAGCACATGCATCCCGAAGACCGGCGTGAGACGCGAGAGCAGTTGCAGGCTCATCTGCGCAATGAAACCCCTTGCTATCAAGGGGAATTCCGTGTGCGCAGCCGAGATGGCCGATGGCGCTGGGTGCGCTCGCGTGGCCGTGTGGTGGCGCGCGATGCCACCGGGCGGCCCCTGCGCATGGTGGGCACACACACCGATGTGACGCTGCAGCGCCAAGCCGAGGAGGAGGTGCTGCACCAGTTGCGCTTCATCGAGGAATTGGTGGAGATCATCCCGAACCCCATTTATTTCAAGGATGCGCTGGGTCGCTATATCGGTTGCAACCGGGCGTGCGAGGAGCTCATCGGCGTGCGTCGCGAAGACTTTCTGGGGCGCACCGCCGGCGATGTGTTGGGGGCCGCCGGCGCCGAGGAGGAAGCGCAGGACCAGCGCTTGTTGGCCAGTGGGGGGGTGCAGACCTTCGAGACGCGTCTGATGCTGCCTTCGGGCGAGGCACGCGAATTGATTCACAGCCGCACGCTGTTCACCGGTGCCCAGGGCCAGGTGGGCGGCATCCTGGGGGTGGTGACCGACATCACGCAGCACAAGCAGGTCGAAGCCGCCTTGCGTGAAGCCAAAGCCGCCGCCGAGGCGGCCAGCCGCGCCAAGAGCGAGTTTCTCGCCAACATGAGCCACGAAATTCGCACCCCGATGAACGGCATCATGGGGCTGGTGGATCTCACGCTGGAGACCCCGCTGAACGAGACCCAGCGTCGCTATTTGAGCTTGGTGAAATCCTCGTCCACCTCTTTGTTGAACATCCTCAACGACATCCTCGACCTGTCGCGCATCGAGGCCGGCCGCCTGACCGTGGAGCACCTGGGCTTCGACCTGCGGACGCTGTTGGATGAGGTCCTGGCTCCCTTGCAGCCGCGCGCCACCGACAAGGGGCTGACTTTGCAATGCACCGTTGCGCCTGAGGTGCCCTCACAGCTGGTCAGTGACCCACTGAGGTTGCGACAAATCCTGGTCAACCTCGTGGGCAATGCCATCAAGTTCACCCGGCGAGGGCGTGTGGAGGTGGCGGCCTGGCCCGAAGGGCGCGGCGGCTCGGCCATGTTGCACCTGTGCGTGGCTGACACCGGCGTGGGCATCGCCCCTAACAAGCTCGATCGCATCTTCGACTCCTTCACCCAGGCCGACAACTCCACGACCCGGGAATTTGGCGGCACCGGACTGGGCTTGACGATTTCGCGCCGCTTGGCGCAGGCCTTGGGCGGACAGCTCTGGGCCGAAAGCGAACTCGGCGTGGGAAGCCGCTTCCACTTGACCCTGCCACTGCTGCCGTTGACCCCTGCGGCGAAGCAAGCCCAAGAAGACGAGCTCACGCAGGGCTGGCATGCCGCGGCGTCTGCAACGGTCAATGTCTCGCGCGACAAGGCGCGCTCGCGCTTCGAATCCACCGGCTATCTGGGCGTGGCAGGGCTGGAGAACGACGAGACGGCCAGCGACACCGCCCATGGCCTGTCCGTGCTGCTGGTGGACGATCATGCGGTCAATCGCTTCATCGCCAGCCGCATGATCCGTCGCGCCGGCCATTCGGTCCGTGCGGCGGTGACGGCCGAGGAGGCATTGTCGCAATGCGATGCCGAAGAATTCGACCTCATCTTCCTCGATGTGCAGATTCCCGGGATGAGCGGCATCGAACTCACGCATCGCATCCGAGCCCTGCAGGCCCAGCATGGCTGGCATTGCCCCATCGTGGCGCTGACCGCGCGGGCCATGCCGATGGACCGTGCCCGTTGCATGGAGGCCGGCATGGACGACTACTTGACCAAGCCGGTGGACCAGGAGCGCCTGCAGTCCGTGCTGCGTTTGGTGGCCAGCGCCCGCTTGCAGCCGGCGTTCAGCGTGTCGCAGCGTTGAATCTGACCTGGCCGACGCCCCGGCGCGAAGCCATCTCTCGACCCATGGCCCACAGGGCCTGGGCGTCGAGCCGGTGGCGGGCCGCAGGGTAGACCACGCGTTCCTCTAACGCAATGTGGCGGTCATACAGCGCGATGAAGTCTTGCGCCAGTCGGCGCTGCTGCGGCGAGAAATCGGTTTGCAGCCCTTGCGCGAGACGATGCAGCGCTTCGCGCAAGCGCACCCAGAGCCGCCGCATGCGTCGATGATCTTGTTGCAGCCTGCGCACCGCGTCGAGCACGGGGGCATGCACAGCATCTCGTGGCAAGGCCAGCAGAGGGGGGAACACATGACGTTCTTCGTCATCATGGTGATGCGGCGCTGCGATATCGAAATAGCGCAACACATCGACTGCGGCCTGACGCGCCGGCTCGTCATTGCCCAGTCGATGCAGATGCTCGATCAGGCGCTGTAGCAGAGCCACGCTGCGCTGCGCGCGCTCGTGGCAGGCCTCGAGCATCTCGAAGGGCTGGTCAAAGCCCACGGCGGGGGAATGAAATCCGGCAAGCATGGCCACACGCGAAAGGATCGGCCCCAAGAGCCCCATGGCAAACGTCCCCCATTGTGCGCCCGATGGGCCAGCAGGTGGGCCCACAGGGGCAAGCGACCTTGCGCTGGATCAAGTGTGATGCCTGGGGACAACCCGCAAACGCTACCGTGCCGCGCAACCACACATCGGCTTTCTTGAGACAACGCAATACCGGGTGCGTTCCGACCTGCCAGAGTCTGGGCTCGACGATCTCATGGTGCGTGTGTGTGGAGCACATGATGAACAGGCTCATGGACCGATACCGAGGCCATCCTCGCGAGCCGGCCCCGCGCGAGCGCGGCATTCCTTTCGATGCCCGCGTCGCCCTGCTGCAAGCGGCGCTGTCCCCGGCGCCAGTCAGCCGGGATGCGGCCCAAGCACTGGCCGCACTGGCGCGCGAGCACACGCTGGCCGGCGGGTGCGTCGTGCTGGATCGCAGTCAGCACGCCTCGGCGCTGTGGCTGGTCGTTTCCGGGTCAGTGGCCTTGGGAACGCTGCGTGCAGGGCGCCTGGCCCAGCAGACCCGATTGGTGGAGCCCGGACAGTGGTTGGACGTGGCCAGCGCCTGGCTCGGGGGTTGCTATCTCGAAGATGCTCTCACCCAAGGCCAAGCGCTGCTGTGGTCCTTTGACGTGCAGGCCGTGCGCGAGTGCTGCGTCAGTCATCCCAGCCTGGCCGATGGCCTGCTGCGCGTGCTGGCGCGCCGCGTGCGCTGCCTCACCGAGGGGCACTTGGATCTCATACTGAAGGATGCCGAGGCGCGCTGCGCCACCTGGCTGCTGGAACACGCCGAAATTCGACCCGGGCACGACGGCAGCCAGACTGCGCTGGTTGCTCTGCGGGAGCGCAAGCGGGCCATTGCCTCACAACTGGCCGTCACGCCCGAGACCTTCTCGCGCGTGCTGCGCCAGTTGCGGCAGCGGCGCGTCATCGACGTGGCCGGCTACACCGTCCAGGTGTTGGATGTCGATGCCTTGCGCCGCTTGGCCGAGCCCCCGCTCGGAGAACCTGCGCCTGCCTGAGGCTTGCGCGAGCCGGTTCGCGGCGCCACGGCCATCGTTCCCGGCTCTCTTGGGCTTTTGGCAGATCGACGAACGGGCATGGCTGGCTCCCCCCGGGGG
>NZ_KB905941.1 GCF_000381125.1 Caldimonas manganoxidans ATCC BAA-369 | reverse complement strand
GATGTGCCGTGTGGGGACGGTCCTCGAAGTCGGTGCGGTGTTTCCACTTGAGCACCGTCATGGGCGACACCCCGTAGCGCTGTGCCAGCGTGGCGATGGGGTCGTTGCTGGCGGCGATTTCGGCTCTGACGCGCGGTGTGGTGCGGGCGCACTTGTGCAGTCGAGTGATCATGTGTGGAACTCCCCGGTATCAGACCGCCTTGCTGCTGCGCCGCGGGCCCAAAATCTCAGCCAGAACGCTGCGCGCGAGCAGGTAGCCGTGGCGTGACGGTAGTATATGATCGTCCGGGATTCGACAGGTAGATGAAGAAAATACAGGCCATCACCAGACCGACTTCCACCGCCACGGTGAGGTCGAACACCACCGTGAGGACGAAAGTGCCCACCAGCAGCACGCGGTAGAGCATCGAGAACTGGCGTAAGCGCACGAACTCGTGCCATTCGCCCATGTTCCATGCCACGTAGAGCAGGATCCCGGCCAAAGCCGAAAGCGGCACGTGTGAGGCCAGTGGCGCGGCCACCAGCACCACCGCCAGCAGTGTGAGCGCATGCACCATGCCTGCCACCGGACTGGTGGCGCCGGAACGGACGTTGGTGACCGTGCGTGCAATCGTGCCGGTGGCCGGAATACCGCCGAAGAATGGCACGACCATGTTGGCCACGCCCTGCCCCATCAATTCCTGATTGGGGTCGTGGCGAGGACGGTCGCTCAGGCTGTCGGCCACCCGTGCACACAGCAGCGATTCGATCGCGCCGAGCATGGCAATCGTGAGCGTGGGGATGAACAGTTGGCGGATGCCATCCCAGGAAAAGGCCGGCCATTGCGGGCTGGGCAGGGTCTGAGGGATGCCGCCGAAGCGCGAGCCGATCGTCTCCACCGACAGGCCGAACAGCGCGGTCGATGCCGTAGCCAAGCCCAACGCGACGATGGTCCCAGGCAGACGGGCCACCGCCTTCAACATGCGCTGCGCAGGTGAGTGCGCGACGGCGGGCAGGGCATATAGCTTCGGCCAGAGGATGACGATGGCCAGGCACCCCAGGCCGATGCACAGGGCGATGGGGTTGAAGCTGTCCAGATGATGGGCCAGCGTGCGGATTTGGCTGAAGAAGTCGGCCGGCAGATGCTCGATCTTCAGGCCGAGCAAATCCTTGACTTGGGATACAGCGATGAGTACCGCGATGCCGTTGGTGAAGCCGATGACGATGGTGACTGGGATGTAACGCACCAACACGCCCAGCTTGAACAAGCCCATCAAGAACATCAGGGCCCCCGCCAACACGGTGGCGATGAGCAGGTTGCCCAGGCCGTAGCGCTGAACGATGCCATACACGATCACGATGAAGGCGCCGGCCGGCCCACCGATCTGGACGCTGGAGCCGCCCAACGCCGAGATGAGAAAGCCGGCGATGATCGCGGTGATGAGGCCTTGCTCGGGCTTGACGCCAGAGGCGATGGCAAAGGCCATGGCCAAGGGCAGCGCCACCACGCCCACGGTCAGGCCGGCCGAGATGTCTTGCACGAAGCGTTGGCGGTTGTATTGCCGCCAATCATCGAGGAGACGGGGGCGGAAGGATGCGAGTTCGATGCCAGCGGGAAGCCGTAAACCCATGATTGTGTTCGCCGTGACGGATGGATTCGCAGCAGTCTCGTGACAATCATCGAATGCGCGTGGCGGCCCAGTCAAGCCTTGGTGAGCATCGTGCGGCCGCGCCGCGCCAGGATGAGGTAGGCTTGCCGACTGTCGGCAATTTTCCCGGGAGTCTTCGCTGATGAGCCTGCCAGCCTGCTTCGATGATCCACGCGCCCTGTTGCGCCACTTGCTGGAGGTGGCGATCGCACGGGCCCAGCCCGAGCGGTGTTTGCAAGGACGGTTGCCGCCTGTGCCGCGTGGCCGCACGCTGGTGCTGGGCGCAGGCAAGGCCGGCGGTGCGATGGCCGCGGCCGTCGATGCCCTGTGGCCGAAGGATGCGCCGCTCAGTGGCTTGGTGGTGACGCGCTACGGTCATGTGCCCCCGGCCTATCGGGCCTCGCCCGGGCGGATCGAGGTGGTCGAGGCAGCGCATCCCGTGCCCGATGCGGCCGGGCAGGCTGCGGCGCAGCGCATCATGGAGCTGACCCGCGGGCTGACGGCTGACGACCTGGTGCTGTGTCTCATCTCCGGCGGCGGTTCGGCCTTGCTCAGCGCGCCAGCGCCGGGCTTGTCGCTGCAAGACAAGCAGAACATCAATCGCGCGCTGTTGAAAAGCGGGGCCTCGATCGACGAAATGAACTGCGTGCGCAAGCATCTGTCGGCCCTCAAAGGAGGTCGGCTGGCCGCGCTGTGCGCCCCGGCCCGGGTGGTCACGCTGGTCATCTCCGACGTGCCTGGCGACGACCCCAGTGTGATCGCCAGTGGCCCCACGGTGCCCGATGCGACGACCTGTGCCGAGGCCTTGGCCATCGTGCGGCGCTATGGCATCGCATTGCCGGCCGGCATCGAGTCCGCCTGGGCGCGCGGCGAACTGGAAACTCCCAAGCCCGGCGATCCGATCTTCGAGGGGCATGAGGTCCACCTGATCGCCACCCCGCAGCAGGCGCTGGAAGCGGCGGCCGAGGCCGCGCAAGCACTGGGTGTGCAGGCCCACATCCTCAGCGATGAAATCGAGGGCGAATCGCGTGTGGTCGGGCAAGTCCATGCGGCTTTGGCTCGCCAGGTGGCGCGGCGCAACCAGCCGTTCGCGCGGCCGTGTGTGCTGCTGTCTGGCGGTGAGACCACGGTCACGGTGCGCAGTGCCGGTGGGCGCGGTGGCCGGGCGACCGAGTTTCTGTTGGGAACCGCCTTGGCCCTCCAGGGGCAGCCGGGCGTGTACGTGCTGGCGGCCGACACCGATGGCATCGACGGCGTGGAGGACAACGCCGGCGCGATCGTGACCCCCGATACCTTGGCGCGCGGCCAGGCCTTGGGGCTCAACGCGACAGAGGTGCTCGATCGCAACGATGCCTATCGCTATTTCGAGGCGTTGGGGGACTTGGTCATCACTGGGCCCACGTACACCAATGTCAACGACTTCCGGGCGATCTTGGTTGCGTGATCCTACGCAGACTTGAACTTTTTCGCTGCAGCCCCATCTGAGGGGGCGGATCGTCACGTCACGGTTTCTGAGCTGTCCTGCATGGCCATGAATCCGATACGCATCTCACCGCCGTTGCGGCCCTGTGGCCTCATGTCCGAGGCCGTGCGCGCCGGGCCGCCCTGAGGCGGCCCGCCAAGGTCCCGAGGCGCCCAACGGGCGCCGAACTCCCATCCATCCAGCCCGCCGGGGGTGCATGGCGCTGCCCGGCGCGAACTCGTTCGTTCCGAGGAGGAGCCTCCCAACATGATCCAGGTGGAACACCTGACGCGTCGCTATGGCGCGCTGACCGCCGTGGACGATGTCAGCTTCGACATCGCGCCTGGTGAGGTGGTGGGCCTGCTGGGCCACAACGGTGCCGGCAAGACCACCATCATGAAGATGATCACCGGCTATCTCGAGCCCAGCGCGGGCTCGGTGCGGGTGGACGGCCTGGAGGTCGGTCTACACCGCCGCGCCGTGCAGCAGCGCATCGGCTATCTGCCAGAAAACTGTCCAGTGTGGCCGGAGATGACGGTGATCGACTACCTGGACTTCCAGGCGGCCTTGCACGGCGTGCCGGCTTCCCGCCGCGCGCAGGCCGTCGCCCGGGCGATGGCCCGCACCGCACTGAAGGACAAGGCCACCGCCGCGATCCAAACGCTCTCGCGCGGCTATCGGCAGCGTGTGGGCGTGGCCCAGGCGCTCTTGCACGACCCGGCCATTGTGATCCTCGACGAGCCGACCAACGGATTGGATCCGACGCAAATCCTGCACATGCGTGAGCTCATCGCCGAGCTGGCGCGTCAGGCCACGGTGATCGTCTCGACCCACATCCTGCAAGAAGTGCAGGCCAGCTGCGAGCGGGTATTGATCATGCGCGCCGGCCGCTTGGTGCTCGACGCCCGACTGACCGATCTGCAGCGCGGGGATGGCTTGCTCGTGCGTGCCGAAGGCGATGTGGCCGCGGCCTTGCGCGAACTGCCCGCCGTGCAAGAGGTGCGGGCCGAGCCTGGGGAGGCTTCGCCGCCGTGCTGGTGCGTGCAGGCGCCGATCGAAGCGGCTGCGGCCGTGGCCGATGCGCTGGTGCGTGCCGGCGTGCGTCTGCATGCCTTGCAGCCACGCCAGCGCGATCTGGAGACCGTGTTTGCCGAGGTCAACGGCCTGGTGTCCGACACTGTCCGGGAGGTGAACCATGCGTGACTGCTTGCGGGAAATCGGCCACATAGCGCGCAAAGAGTTTCGGGGACATTTCGCCAGTCCGGCGGCGTACCTGTTCATCGCCGGCTTCCTGGCTGCCACGCTGTTCGTGGTGTTTTGGGTCGAGGCCTACTTCGCTCGCAACATTGCCGATGTGCGCCCGCTGTTCCGTTGGATGCCGCTGCTGCTGATCTTTCTGGTGGCGGCCCTGACGATGCGCAGCTGGTCCGAGGAGCGCCGCTTCGGCACCATGGAGACACTGCTGACCGCACCGGTGCGGCCAGCCAGCCTGGTGCTGGGCAAGTTCCTAGCCACTTGGGCCTTGGTGGCGCTGGCTCTGGCGCTGACCTGGCCGGTGGTGTTCACCGCGGCCTGGTTGGGGCCGTTGGATCCAGGCCCTGTGGTGGGGGGCTATGTGGCCACGCTCTTGCTGGCCGCCGCCTATGTGGCCATCGGGCAAACGCTGAGCGCACGCACGGACAATCCCGTCGTTGCGCTCATCCTCACGGCCGTGGTCTGTGGGGCGTTCTATCTGGTGGGGGCGGACTTCTTCACCGCCTTGTTCGGCCATGACGTGGCGGGTGTGCTGGCGCTGCTGGGCAGCGGCTCGCGCTTCGAGTCCATCACTCGCGGCGTGCTCGACTTGCGGGACCTGTACTACTACGTCAGCATCGTCGGCATCTTTTTGTTGCTCAATCTCTACGGCTTGGAGCGCTTGCGCTGGGTGGGTCAGCCCGCCCAAGCGGCGCAGCGTCGCTGGGCCTGGGCCGTGGGTCTGGGCGTGGCCAATCTGGTGGCCGCGCATTTCTGGCTTGCCCCCTTGTCGCTGGCGCGCCTGGATCTCACCGAGGGGCGGCAGTACAGCTTGTCGCAAGCGACCCGAACCCAGCTCGCCTCGCTACAAGAGCCCTTGCTGATTCGCGGCTATTTCTCCTCGCGCACCCATCCGCTGCTGGCGCCGCTGGTGCCGCAGATGAAAGACGTGCTGCAAGAGTATGCGGTGGCGGCCGGGTCGCGCGCACGCGTGGAGATCATCGACCCCCAACAGGACCGTCAAGCCGAGGAAGAGGCGGCCTCGCGCTACGGTGTGCGGCCGGTACCGTTCCAAATGGCCAGCCGTCATCAGGCGGCAGTGGTCAGCTCCTACTTCGACGTCGTCGTGGCCTATGGCGATCAGCACGAGACCTTGGGCTATCGTGATCTGATCGAAGTGAAGGCGCGCGGCGAAGGACAGCTCGACGTCGTGCTGCGTGATCCCGAATATGCGTTGACCCGCGCCATTCGCAAGGTGGTGCAGGCCTACGAATCCGGCGGCAATCCGGCGGCACGGCTGACGCAGCCGGTGCGGCTGAATGCGTATGTGTCGCCCGACGAGCGCTTGCCCGAGCCGCTGCGTCAGCTGCGCGGTCACCTCGCCTCGATCGGGGAGACGCTGCGCCAGCGCTCTCAGGGAAAGCTGGAGCTGCATTTTGCCGATCCCGATGCCGGCGGCGGCGCGTTGGCGCGCGAACTGCAGCAGCGCTACGGCTTTGGCCCCCAAGTGGCCAGCCTGATCGATCCCAAGCCCTTCTGGTTCTACATGGTGCTCGAAAGCGAGCAGGGGCAAGCCGTGCAAGTGCCCTTGCCGCAGCCGCTGGAGCGCGAAGCCCTGCAGCGCAACATCGATGCGGCTTTGCAGCGTATGGCCCCAGGCTATTTGCGCACCGTGGCAGTGTGGCGGCCCCAGGGGTATGGCGCAACCGGCTTTGGTCGGCTGACCGAGATGCTGGGCGAGGGCGCGCGCGTGATCGACACCGACCTCAGCGACGGTCGCCTCAGCGCCGAGGCCGACGTGTTGCTCGTGCTCAGCCCCGAGAATCTGGACGATCGGCAACGCTTTGCGATCGACCAGTTCCTGATGCGTGGCGGCAGCGTCGTGCTGGCCACCTCGCCGTTCCAGGTGGAGGTGGGAGCCAGCCTCACCGCCCGGCGTCAGACCTCTGGCTTGGAGGACTGGTTGGCCCACCATGGGCTGCGCATCGACGCGCAAATGGTGCTGGACGAACGCAATGCCGCATTGCCCGTGCCAGTGCAGCGCAGCGTGGGCGGCCTGACCGTGCGCGAGATCCGCATGCTGCCGTACCCGCATTTCCCGGATCTGCGTGACGATGGGTTGGACCCGCACCATCCGATCACGGCAGCGCTGCGTCAGCTCACGCTCAACTGGGCCTCGCCCATCCAGGTGGACGAAGCGCGGCAAGCGGGCCGACAAGTCGCCCGGCTGCTGCACAGTTCCCCCGCCAGCTGGGTGTCCGACAGTCTGGACGTGTTGCCCGACTACCGCCGCCATCCCGAAACCGGCTTTGCGGTGCAAGGCGAGCGCGGACCGCGCCTGCTGGCCGTGGCCTTGGAGGGGCGCTTCGAGTCGTTCTACCGCGGCAAAGACGCGCCGCGCGCCAAAGACCAAGACGGCACGCCCTTGAGCGTGATCGAGCATTCGCCGGCCTCGGCGCGGCTCGTCGTGGTGGCCAGCAATGCGTTCGGCTCGGATGCGGCGATCGACTTGGCCTCTCAAGGGCTCAATACCTTGTACTTGCAGCCGGTGGCGTTCCTGCAGAACGTGATCGACTGGGCACTGGAAGATCGCGCCTTGCTGAGCCTGCGCGGCCGCAGCCAATGGGCGCGTACGCTGGAGCCGCTGCCCGAAGGGCAGGCGGCCCGCTGGGAGGCGGCCAACTACCTGCTGGCCGCGCTGGGCCTGGCTGCGGTGCTGCTGTGGCGTCACCTCGTCGCGCGTGCCGATCGGCGCCGTCATCAACGGGTGCTGGCGGAGGTTTGAATCATGCGGATCTCAACGAGAACCTTATGGATCTTGGCCGCGGTGCTGGCCGTGCAAGGGGTGCTGGCCCTGATCGTGGGGCTGTGGGGGCGCAGTGATGCGTCCTCGGCGTCTGCGCGGGCGCCTCTGTTGGCCGTGACGGCCGATCAAGTGGACCGCCTCGTGATCGAAGCGCGCAGCCCCAGCGAGCGCATCGAGCTGCGCCGGCAGGGGCAGAGCTGGCAAGTGGCCACGGCAGAGCCGCCCTTCCCGGCTGCTGCGGGCGAGGTCCAGCGCTTGTTGGATCGACTGCTGGCCTTGCGCCAAGGGGTGCCGGTGGCCACCCGGGCCGAGGCGCACGAACGCTTCGCGCTCACGGAGGACCGTTACGAGCGGCGCATCACCCTGGCCCAGGGCGATCGAACCCTGGCCACGCTGGTGCTGGGCAGCGCCTCGGGCATGCGTCAGACGCATGTGCGCGTGGTCGGGCGTGACACCGTGCATGTGGTCGACCTGCCGGCCTACGAGGTCTCTGTGCGCCTTGACGATTGGCGTGATCTGGGCTTGTTGGCCGTGCCGCGCCCGCAGATCGAGCGCATCGACGTGGCTGGCCTGGCGTTGCGCCCGGAAGCGGCCGGAGCCGGCGGCGAAGGCGCCGAAGCCGCGCGCTGGCAAGCCCAGGAGCTGCCCGAAGGCCGACGGCTGGACATGCAGGCCGCCGAGCGTCTGGCCGACCTATTGGCCAACTTGCGCGTCAGCCGCGTGCTCAGCCGCGATGATCTGCCGGCCCAGGCCTGGCAGGCGCCGGTGGCCCGCTGGAGCGTGCTGCGGCAAGGGGCCTCCGCCCCCGTGGACTATGTCTTGGCACGCGGACCCGACAATGCGTATCGCCTGAAAGCGTCCAGTCGCCCCGAGGTGTTCGAGCTGCCTGCAGCCACCGCCACGCAGTGGGTCGAGGCCACCGAGCTGGATCGCCTGGCGCCCGCGGCTCGCTGAGCCGGCCGGGCTTGGGCTCTGGGGCTTTACCCTCGGTGCCCGACCGAGGGTCGCAGCAGCACCACCAAGGCGCCGGCGCCGCCGTCCGAGGCGCGCGCCTGGGTGAAGGCGATCACTTCGTTCTTTTGCACCAGCCAGGACTTCACCTTGGCTTTGAGGACTGGCTGGCGACCTGGCGAGCCGTGCCCCTTGCCATGCACCACCCGCACGCAGCGCAGGCCGGCCCGGACGGCCTCGCGCAAGAAGGCCGCCAGTTGCTCGCGGGCTTCGTCACGGCGCAGGCCGTGCAGATCGATTTGGGCCTGGATCACCCAGTCACCCCGGCGCAGCCGGCGCACCACGTCCAGGCCCACGCCGGGGCGGCGGAACGACAGCGTCTCGTCGGTGTCTAGCAGCGTCTCGACATCGAATTCATCGGAAATCGCCTCGCGCAGCACCGATTGCTCATCCAGGACGCGCTGCCGTGGCCGAGGGGCGGGGCGCGGGCGTGGCACCATGGCCCAGCCGGGATCTTTCAGTGCGTGCACGGGCCCCACGCTGCGTGCGAACAGCTCACGTTCGCGCTGCTGGCGCGCCTCTTGCTCACGCCGCCGCGCTTCACGTTCGGCAGCCTCACGGGCTTGCGCCTGCAGCAATTGCTTGATGGCGCCCAAATCGGCCAGGCTGCGGGCTTTCATCTCTACAGCAACCCCCGTTCGGCAAAAGACACCACATGCTCCCGAGCCACCACGAAATGGTCCAGCACGCGCACATCCACCAGACCCAGGGCCGATTGCAGCGTGCGCGTCAGGTATTCGTCGGCCTTGGACGGTTCGGCCACGCCCGAGGGGTGGTTGTGTGCCAGCATCACCGCCGCGGCATTCAATGCCAGGGCGCGCTTGACCACCTCGCGCGGATAGACGCTGGTCTGCGTCAGCGTGCCGCGAAAAAGCTCTTCCATCGTCAACAGCCGGTGTTGGGCGTCCAGAAAGAGGACTGCGAACACCTCATGGGGCAAGTCGGCCAGCTTCAGCCGCAAATAATCCTTCACTTGGGTGGGGGATTCGAACACCGGCCGAGAGTGCAGCACTTGCGCCAGGGCGCGTCGGGCCAGCTCCAGCACCGCCACGAGCTCGGCCCGCTTGGCCGGGCCCAATCCCTTGACCCGCGCGAGCTCATCGGGTCGAGCGTGCAGCAATCCAGCCACGCCACCGAAGCCCTGCAACAGCTGCTGCGCCAGCTGCAGGACCGAGGTGCCTTTCAAGCCGGTGCGCAGCAACAAGGCCAGCAGCTCCGCATCGGCCAGGGCGGCGGGGCCCAGGGTCAGGAGCTTCTCACGAGGGCGGGCGTCGGCAGGCAGGTCCTTGATCGACATGGTGCATCCGGGGCGAAGGGCCGTCCGCACGGGCGGCCACGGGTCAGGGAGCCGGACTTCTACAATGTCGGTCAGTCTACATAACCGCAACGCGCCGTGGCCACCGTCCAACCTGGGTCTTTTCTGACCCTGCATTACCGCTTGGCCGGCCCCGACGGGGCCGACCTCATCAACACCTTCGACGACAAGCCCGCCACGCTGTCGCTGGGCACCGGGCAGCTCGCCCCGGCCCTGGAGCAGCGCTTGCTGGGGCTGCAGGAAGGCGCCCGCCAAGTGTTCGACATCCCGGCTGGCGAGGCCTTCGGCCCGCGCAATCCCGAGTTGCTGCAGCGGGTCAAGCGCAGCCTGTTGATCGAACTGGGAGACCCCGATGCCGACTACCGGCCCGGCGACGTGGTGCAATTCCCCACGCCCGATGGCGCGGGCCAGTATGCGGGCGTGGTGCGCGAGGTCGGCGAAGACTGGGTCTTGTTCGACTTCAACCACCCCTTGGCCGGTCTGCCGGTGTCCTTCGAGGTGCAACTCATCGGAGTGTTGTGATGGCAGCGGCGCCACCCGTGCAATTGCAAGAAGTCGTGCTGGCCGAGCCGCGCGGATTTTGTGCCGGCGTCGATCGCGCGATCGAGATCGTCGAGCGTGCGCTGCTGAAGTTTGGCGCGCCGGTGTATGTGCGCCATGAAATCGTGCACAACACCTATGTGGTCAATGACTTGAAAGCCAAGGGGGCGATCTTCATCGAAGACCTGGCCGAGGTTCCCGCGGGCGCCACGCTGGTCTTCAGCGCCCACGGCGTGCCCAAGGCGGTGCGCGAGGAAGCCCAACGCCGCGGCTTCACGGTGTTCGATGCCACCTGTCCACTGGTCACCAAGGTGCATGTGGAAGTGGCCAAGCTGCACAAGGAAGGCTACGAGTTCCTGATGATCGGCCACAAAGGCCATCCCGAGGTCGAAGGCACCATGGGGCAGTTGAGCGAGGGCATCTACCTGGTGGAGACTGTTGCCGACGTGCAGCGCGTGCAGGTGAACAACCCGGCCAAACTGGCCGTGGTGACGCAAACCACGCTGTCGGTGGACGATGCCGCAGAGATCCTGGCGGCCGTGCGCCAGCGCTTTCCGCAGGTGCGCGAGCCCAAGCAGCAAGACATCTGCTATGCCACGCAGAACCGGCAGGACGCCGTCAAGGTGTTGGCCCCGCAGGTGGACGTGGTCATCGTCGTGGGCAGCCCCACCAGCTCCAACAGCAACCGCCTGCGCGAGCTGGCCGACCGGCTTGGCACCCCGGCCTACATGGTCGATCGACCCGACGATCTGCGCCCCGAATGGTTCGTGGGCAAGCAGCGGGTGGGTCTGACCGCCGGCGCCTCGGCCCCTGACATCCTGGTGCAGCAGGTCATCGCGCGTCTGCGTGACCTGGGCGCCACCGCCGTGCGTCGCATGGACGGCATCCGAGAAACCATGCGTTTTCCGCTGCCGCGCGGCCTGGGCGACAGGTCCATGGGCGAGCCGCCGATTCCCTCGCATTTGCACAAAGGCTCGCGTTGAGCCGATTCCCGACGACGACTCATCTCAAGCATCATGCTCGACATCAACCTGCTGCGCAAAGACCTCGAGGCGGTCGTGCAGCGCCTATCCACTCGCAAATCGCCCCAACCCTTCCTCGACGTCGAACGCTACACCGCGTTGGAAGCCGAGCGCAAACGCATCCAGACGCGCACCGAGGAACTCCAAGCCCAGCGCAATGCGCTGTCCAAGCGCATCGGCCAGCTCAAGGCCCAAGGGCAGGATACGGCCGCGACCATGGCCGAGGTCGCCGGCATCGGCGACGAACTCAAGGCCAGCGCCGAGCGGCTCGATGAGGTGCAACGGCAGCTCAATGCGCTGCTGATGTCCGTACCCAATCTGCCGCATGCCAGCGTGCCCGTCGGCACGGACGAATCCGCCAATGTCGAGGTGCGCCGCTGGGGCACGCCGCGAGCCTTCGACTTTCCCGTGAAGGACCATGTGGACCTGGGCGCCCCCCTGGGCCTGGACTTCGAGACCGGCGCCAAGCTTTCGGGGGCGCGTTTTACGTTCATGCGCGGCCCCATCGCGCGGCTGCACCGGGCGCTGGCGCAGTTCATGCTCGACGTACAAACCACCGAGCACGGCTACACCGAGTGCTACACGCCCTACATCGTCAACCGCGAAGTGCTCGAAGGCACGGGCCAATTGCCCAAGTTCAAGGACGATATGTTCTGGGTGCTGCGCGGTGGAGACGAACAGTCGCACGAACAATATCTCATCTCCACCTCGGAGATCTCGCTCACCAACACCGTGCGCGAGCAAATCTTGCCGTTGGAGGCCCTGCCGATCAAACTCACGGCGCACACCCCGTGTTTTCGCTCCGAGGCCGGCAGCGGTGGGCGCGACATCCGGGGCATGATCCGCCAGCATCAGTTCGACAAGGTCGAGATGGTTCAGATCGTCCATCCCGACAAGAGCGATGAGGCCTTGGAAGAAATGGTGGGTCATGCCGAGGCCATCTTGCAAAAGCTCGGGCTGCCCTACCGTGTGGTCCTGCTGTGCACTGGCGACATGGGCTTTGGCGCGGCCAAGACCTACGACCTCGAAGTGTGGCTGCCGGCACAAGGCACCTACCGCGAGATTTCCAGCTGTTCCAATTGCGAAGCCTTCCAGGCCCGCCGCATGCAGGCGCGCTTCAAAAACGCCCAAGGCAAGAACGAGCTGGTGCACACCCTCAACGGCTCGGGCTTGGCCGTGGGCCGCACGCTGGTGGCCGTGCTGGAAAACTACCAGCGGGCCGACGGCAGCATCGAAGTGCCCGAAGTGCTGCGCCCCTACCTGGGCGGGCTTGCCGAGCTGCGGGCCTGACAGGCTATAATCTAAAACTTCGCTTGCGGAAGACCGCCCGCGAGCCGACGGTCCCAGGAAAGGTGGCAGAGTGGTCGAATGCGCCGGACTCGAAATCCGGTATACGGGGTTCCCCGTATCGAGGGTTCGAATCCCTCCCTTTCCGCCAAGCCCCTCACTACAGGCCTGCCCATGATGGGGCTGCGCACTCGATTCAGTGTCTCCACACGAGGGGCCTTTGTGCGAGGGGCACCCATCTTGAAGAATGGCCAGTGCTGCGCCGTGCCCAACCGCATCAAACCGGGTCCAATTCGGCCGAGGGCTCTTACCATCAAATTTTTGCCACAGACCTCTCGCGACTCGTACTGCACCTGCATTCCACAGATGGTCGGTCGAGTCGTCGATCTCAATGGAGCAGGTGCGAGCAGCACCAATGAATGAGTCCCTTCGTGGGAAATCACTGACAGATGCAGGGCATACGATTTTGCTACGATCGTCGCAACTGGCAGCCCAGCATCCTGACACGATCAGGAATCGCAGGAAGGAGCGACATCATGGAACACCTACGCAATCTGATCATTGGGGTGGGTGACGTGCTGTCTGCGTTCGGGACGGCCCCAAAATATCGTTATCCGAGCCCAGGTGACCGTACTGCCGACATGAGAAACATCGCTGGGGACATCAAGCGAGTTGGTGTTGATATGAAAAAGGCCGCGACGAAGGCCTTGAGGGAGGAGCAACGTGGGAAGGTCGACTACGGCACAACTCAAGGATAGAGAGCGGCACGTCACGCTGTCTCAGCACGAGACGGACGCCCCCATTCTGCCCATCGCGCAGATCGAGAGGCTGCGGGAACTTGCGCCTGACCGGGTTGAGTGGTTCTTCGACGAAACCACAAAAGAGGGCGACTTCCGCAGGGCTGAAACGAGTCGGGTGAACGGCTTCGTGTTCGTGGAGCGATTGTTGGGAATCCTGGCGGGGCTTTTCATGGGCTCGTCTGCCTTGTACGCCTCATATCACTTGGCCATGGCCGGGCACGACTGGGTCGCGGCGATCATCGGTGGAACGACAGTGGTCGGACTGGTGTCGGCGTTCGTCGTGGGCGTCAGGCGACGAACGGATCGCAGTTGACGCAGCGCCGCAGCGATTGCCCCAACGACGATCGATAGTCGCGGCAAGTCACACATCGGGCCTCAGCGGCATGTGACGAGGGGGACCCGCATGGATGCGAGACGGTGCGGTCGTTGGCCGGACTTCTTTCTAGTGTCAAGCCAATTTGCTAGAGACATATCCTTCTGAACGGGTCTAAATCCGCCAACAATCCATCCGGCAGCGGCGCACCATGGCGGCAATCATCCCCTTGGTGATCGCCATGAAATCGTCACTGCCAGCCCCCGTTCCGTTCCACGCTCCCAGCCCCCTGGTCGAAGCGCCGCTGCGGCAGGCCATCGCCGACGCCACGCGCCGCCCCGAGCCTGAGGTGATGGCCACCCTGGTGCCGCAGGCCCGGCTGCCGCAGGGCTTGGCCGCCCCGGTCGAGGCCCTGGCGCGCCGTCTGACGCAAGGCCTGCGCCAGCGCCCGCCGGGCAGCACGCGCCATGGTCTGGTGCAGGCCTTGCTGCATGAATACACGCTGTCGTCGCAAGAGGGCGTGGCCTTGATGTGCTTGGCCGAAGCCTTGCTGCGCATTCCCGATGCGGCCACCCGCGATGCGCTGATCCGGGACAAGATCGCACGCGGCCAGTGGCAGGCGCATCTGGGACGCAGCCCTTCACTGTTCGTGAATGCCGCCACTTGGGGGCTGTTGATCACCGGCAAACTCGTGGCCACCCATAGCGAGACGGGTCTGTCGGCTTCGCTGACGCGTCTGCTGGCCGCTGGTGGCGAGCCGTTGATCCGCAAGGGCGTGGACGTGGCGATGCGCCTGATGGGCGAGCAGTTCGTCACGGGCCAGACCATTGGCGAGGCGCTGCAGCGCGCCCGAGTGCGCGAGGCCGAGGGTTTCCGCTACTCCTACGACATGCTGGGCGAAGCGGCGATGACCGCTGCCGATGCGCGGCGCTATGCGCAAGCTTATGAGGCGGCCATCGAGGCGATCGGCCGGGTGGCCGCAGGCCGCGGTGTGATCGACGGACCGGGCATTTCGATCAAGCTGTCGGCCTTGCATCCGCGCTACTGCCGCGCGCAGCGCGCCCGGGTGATGGACGAGCTCTATCCCGTGCTGTTGCGGCTGGCGCAACAGGCCAAGGCCCATGACCTGGGCTTGAACATCGACGCCGAGGAAGCCGAGCGCTTGGAGCTGTCGCTGGATCTGTTGGAGCGGCTGTGCGGCGAGCCCTCGCTGGCGGGCTGGCAGGGCTTGGGCTTCGTGGTGCAGGCCTATCAGAAGCGTGCGCTGCCGGTGATCGAGCATCTCATCGATTTGGCCCGGCGCCATCGGCGTCGGCTCATGGTGCGCTTGGTCAAAGGCGCTTACTGGGACAGCGAAATCAAACGCGCCCAGCTCGACGGCCTGGACGACTACCCGGTGTTCACGCGCAAGGTGCACACCGATGTGTCTTATCTGGCCTGCGCGCGCGCTTTGTTGGCCGCCCCCGAGGCGGTGTATCCGCAGTTCGCCACGCACAATGCGCAGACGCTGGCAGCCATCTATCACCTGGCCGACCCAGCGCGCTGGCAGCCGGGCCAATACGAGTTCCAGTGCCTGCATGGCATGGGCGAGCCCTTGTACGAGCAGGTGGTGGCGCCGCCGCAGGCCGGTGGGCTGGGGCGGCCGTGTCGCATCTATGCCCCGGTGGGCACGCACGAGACCTTGCTGGCCTATTTGGTGCGCCGTTTGCTCGAAAACGGCGCCAACACTTCGTTCGTGCACCGGCTGGCCGACCCTGGCGTGTCCTTGGACGAGCTGGTGCGCGACCCGGTGCAGCAGGTGGAGCAGGCGGCAGCGCAGGAGGGCGAACTGGGACGTCCGCACCCGGCCATCGTGCGTCCGGTCGATCTCTATGGCGAGGCCCGGCGCAATTCCCGCGGGTTGGATCTGGCCGACGAGCGGGTGTTGGCCCAGTTGTCCGAGGCCGTGGAGGCCGCGCGCCGGCAGACTTGGCATGCGGCGCCTTTGTGGGCCGAAGACATGAGGATCGAGGCCGAGGCTGTGACGGTGGTCAATCCGGCCGACCCTGCCGACTGCGTCGGCACCGTGGTCGAAACCCCGGATGAAGTCATCGATCGGGCCTTGCGGCTGGCGCAGCCGTGGGCTTGGGCGAGCGCGCGCGAGCGCGCCGAGGTGCTGGAGCGCGCGGCCGACGCGCTCGAAGCCCGCATGGCGCTGTGGATGGGGCTGCTGATGCGCGAGGCGGGCAAGACCGCGGCCAATGCGCTGGCCGAAGTGCGCGAGGCGGTGGATTTTTTGCGCTTCGACGCCGCGCAGCTGCGCGCCGAGCTCGACGGCATGGACCACGCTCCCGTGGGCAAAGTGGTGTGCATCAGCCCATGGAACTTTCCGTTGGCCATCTTCGTTGGCCAGGTCGCCGCCGCCTTGGCGGCGGGCAATGCGGTGCTGGCCAAGCCGGCGGAGCAAACGCCTTTGATCGCCGCGCAGGCGGTGCAGCTTTTGTGGCAGGCCGGGGTGCCGCGCACGGCCTTGCAGTTGCTGCCCGGCCGTGGTGAGACGGTGGGCGCACGGCTGGTGGCCGATGAGCGCATCGGCGGCGTGCTGTTCACCGGCTCCACCGAGGTGGCGCGACTCATCCAACGCGCCCTGGCCGATCGGCTCGACGAGCGCGGCCAGCCGCTGCCGCTGATTGCCGAGACCGGTGGGCAAAACGCCATGATCGTCGACTCGTCGGCCCTGCCTGAGCAGGTGGTGGCCGATGTGCTCGCCTCGGCCTTCGACAGCGCAGGCCAGCGCTGTTCGGCCCTGCGTGTGTTGTGCTTGCAAGAGGAGGTGGCCGACACGATCCTCACCATGCTGCGCGCAGCGATGGAGGAGTTGGCCTTGGGCCGTCCCGATCGCTTGGATGTGGATGTGGGGCCGGTGATCGATGCGCAGGCCCGCCAGCGCATCGAGGCACATATCGAGGCCCTGCGTGCACGCGGCCGGCGTGTGCATGTCCTCCAAGCCCGGCATGCCGGCGCTTTGCCCCCGGGGCATTTCGTGCCGCCCACGCTCATCGAGATCGAACACCTGCGCGACCTCGAGGGCGAGGTCTTCGGCCCGGTGTTGCACGTGCTGCGCTTCCGGCGCGAGTCGCTGCTGGACCTGGTGGCACAGATTCATGCCACGGGCTATGGCCTGACGCTGGGCCTGCACACCCGCATCGACGAGACCGTGGCGCAGGTGCTGCGTCATGCCCATGTCGGCAATGTGTACGTGAACCGCAACATGATCGGCGCGGTGGTCGGCGTGCAACCCTTTGGTGGCGAGGGCCTGTCGGGCACGGGGCCGAAGGCCGGCGGGCCGTTGTACCTGTACCGATTGCTCTCGCGCGCGCCGCAGCCGGTGCTGGCGCACGCGCTGCGAGGCCAACCCGCAGCGATGCCGCCGGCGCTGGGCGTCTTGCGCGATTGGCTGGCGTCACGTCAGCCGGGGCTGGCGGATGTGTGCGAACGCCTGTCGGCCGCCTCGCGGGTCGGGGCGGAGCTCACGTTGCCTGGACCCACCGGCGAGCGCAACACCTATGGCCTGCAGGGCCGGCAAGCCGTGCTGTGCCTGGCCGATGCCGAGGCGGACCGTCTGGTGCAATTGGCGGCCGTGCTGGCAGTGCGGGGGCGCGCGATTTGGCCGGCCGAGACCGCCGCGCTGGCCGCGCAGCTGCCTGCCGAAGTGGCCCGGTGCGTGGAGCTGCGTGCCGAACCTTTGCGCGCGCCGGGGCCGCTGGACGTGGTGCTGCTGCATGGCACGCCGCAGGCGGCACGGGCGGTGCAGCATGCCCTGGCCGAGCGGCCTGGGCCGGTGGTGGGGCTGGTGCGTCTGGCCCCGGGCGAGACGGCCGTGCCGTTGGAGCGTTTGGTGGTCGAGCGCTCGGTGAGTGTCAACACCGCGGCCGCCGGCGGCAATGCGTCTTTGATGACGCTGGGCTGAGCAGCCCTCAGGGCACTGGATGGCCGGTGCTGGCCGACCACAGCGCATGCCAGGTCGGCGCCTCCAGCCGCAGCGACAGCGCCGCCACGGCCTCGCGCATGGCCTCGATGCGGCGCGATCCCACGATGGGGTGCGGTCGGCAGGGCAGGCGCAGCAGCCAGGCGTGTGCCACGGTGGCTGCACTGCAGCCGTGTTCACGCGCCACGCCCTCCAGGGCGGCGCGCACGCGCTGCTCGGTCGGGCCGTCGCCGGTGAACAGCCGGCCGCCGGCCAGTGGCGACCACACCATGGGCGACAGCCGCAGCCGTTGCATGTGGTCGAAGCTGCCATCGTGCAGCGGGGCCAAGTGGAGCAAGGAACATTCGACTTGGTTGGTCACCAAGGTCGTGCGGCTGGCCAGCAATTCGAACTGCGCTGGCGAGTAGTTCGAGACGCCGAAGTGCCTCACCTTGCCTGCCGCGCGCAGCGCCTCGAACGCCTCGGCCACTTCGTCGGCATCCAGCAGCGGATCGGGACGGTGCAGCAACAGCAGGTCCAGGTAGTCGGTACGCAGTGCCTTCAGCGAATGCTCCACGCTGGCCACGATGTGACCGCGCGAGCTGTCATAGGCCTTCACGCGGTGTTGCGGGCGCTGCGGCGAGACGAGCTGGATGCCGCACTTGCTCACCAGTTGCAGGCGCGAGCGCAGCGGCGGGGCCAGCGCCAGGGCCTCGCCGAACAAGGCTTCGACCGTGTAGCTGCCATAGATGTCGGCATGGTCGAAGCTGCTGACGCCCAGCTCCAGGCATTGCTCGATCCAGCGCAGGCGTTCTTGGGGTGTCCAGCCCCACTGTGCCATGCGCCAGCAGCCGGCCACGATGGGCGACAGCAAGGTGGACAGGACAGATGTCATGGCGGTGACCTCGGCTGAAAACGAACGAGGCGCCTGCACGGGGCGCCTCGCCTGGAAGCAAAGAAAAAGAAGGCGTGGGATTCAGACGTTGAACAGGAAGTGCATCACGTCCCCATCCTTGACGATGTAGTCCTTGCCTTCGGCACGCATCTTGCCAGCGTCTTTGGCGCCTTGCTCGCCGCCGTAGGCGATGAAGTCCTCGTAGGCGATCGTCTGGGCGCGGATGAAGCCGCGCTCGAAGTCGGAATGGATGACCCCGGCGGCCTGCGGCGCCGTGGCGCCGATGGGCACGGTCCAGGCGCGCACCTCTTTCTCGCCAGCGGTGAAATAGGTTTGCAAGCCCAGCAACTTGAAGGCGGCGCGGATCAGACGGTTCAGCCCAGGTTCGTCCTGGCCCATGGCCTGCAAGAACATCAGTCGGTCCTCGTCGCTCATGTCGGCCAGCTCGGCTTCGGTTTTGGCACAGATGGCCACCACCGGCGCGTTTTGCTGGGCGGCGTAGTTCTTCAGGCGGTCTAGCAGAGGGTTGTGCTCGAAGCCGTCCTCGGCCACGTTGCCGACGAACATCGCCGGCTTGGCCGTGATCAGGCACAGCGGCTTGAGCACGGCGCGCTCTTCTTTGCTGAAGTCGATGCTGCGCACCGGTCGGCCTTCATTGAGTGCGGCCTGGCATTGGTTGAGCACGTCCACCAGGCGCTGGGCTTCCTTGTCGCCGCCGGCCCGAGCCACCTTGGTGTAGCGCTGCAGGCTCTTTTCCACCGTGGCCAAGTCGGCCAGGCACAGCTCGGTTTGAATCACCTCGATGTCGGCGATCGGGTCCACGCGGCCGGCCACGTGGATGATGTTGTCGTCCTCGAAGCAGCGCACCACGTTGACGATGGCGTCCGTCTCACGGATGTGGCTGAGGAACTGATTGCCCAGGCCTTCCCCCTTGGAGGCCCCGGCCACCAAACCGGCGATGTCCACGAATTCGACGAGGGCCGGCACCACCCGTTCGGGCTTGACGATCTCGGCCAGCTTGTGCAGGCGCGGGTCGGGCAGTTCCACGACGCCGACATTGGGCTCGATGGTACAGAAGGGATAGTTTTCGGCAGCGATGCCGGCCTTGGTCAAGGCATTGAAGAGTGTGGACTTGCCCACATTGGGCAGCCCCACGATGCCGCAGCGGAGGCTCATGGTGTCTGGGGCCGTGCGAAGTCAAACCCTGCATTTTACCGGGCTTGCCAGCGGCGGCACCTGTGCGGTCGAGTCAGGCCGCAGGCCGATCTCGAAGCCGCCTTGCGGGCCGGCGTGGCGCAGCGACCACCCATGATGGGCGCATTCGGCGCGAATGAAGGGGTGGGCATGCGCGCACCACAAGCGGCTGACTTCCGGCGCCTGGGCCAAGGCCGCTTGCAGCAGCAAGCGGGCCAGTCCGCGACGCCGCAGCCGCGGATGCACCACCACGGCCAACTCGTGGCTGCGTGCCTGGTCCATGTCGAACAGGTGCAAGGCCGCCACCAGCCCCACGTCGGGCGCGGCCCACAGACCCCAGGCGCGTTGGGTCTGCCAGTCCAGAGCCTCCACCCAAGCGCACAGGGCCGCGTCGTCCAGCGCATGGCCAAACCGCGCATGCCGGTCGGCGCGCGACAGCGACAGCATCAGCACTTGCAGGGCGTGGGCATGTGCCGGCTGCAAGCGCTGCAACTCAAGGGTCGAGGGCCACATAAGTCATCGTTGCCGTGGCGCAGCGTTGCGGCTGCCCGCTGGGGGCCGATTCGACCCACAATTGCGCTTGCACCTGGATGGAGCGTCGTCCGGTGCGTTGCACCCAGGCGTGGGCTTCGACGATGTCGCCCACGTGCGCGGGCGCATCGAAGCATCGAAGTCCACGCGCTCACATCCGGCCATGACCACGCTGCGGCGGCTGTGGCGCGTGGCGGCCACGAAGCCGGCCTTGCTCATCCAGGCCATGGCCGGGCCGCCATGCAAGATGCCGCGGTGATTCACATGTCCGGGAAAGACGATGTCGGCCACCGTGCAGGCCTGGGCTGGCACGTCGGCGCGGGTCTCATGGGCCGGCGTACGGGCCGCGGCCGGTGGCGATGATGCGGGGCGCACCATCACGAAGCGGCCGCTGACACAGTGGGTGCGCTGTCCGCTGAGCAGGTCTTCGCTGATCAACTCGGCTTCGATCCAGGCCGAGCGCTCGCCCACGTCGGTCACGCGCGCATGGGCTTCGACCAACTGCCCGGCCGGGGCAGGATGGGCAAAGGCCAGCTCGGTGATGCTGGCGGTGACGGCCGGGGCGGCCAAGGCGCGGGTGCCCACGATGTAGGCCAGACGGTCCAGCATGGCCACGGCGGCGCCACCAAACAAGGTGCCATGGTGATTGGACTGGTCGGGCCAGACCATATCGACGGTGCGCAGCGTGGGCAGTACGACGGCGGCGGGAACGGTGGACGAAGAAGCGACGGGCATGGACGAACGACTCCTGCATGCAAGGACGAGGGTCGTCGAACCGGGATGCCGCCGCCCCCCGGTCGCGCATGGCAGCCTGCTCGAGGCCGCCAGCGATCCGTGGGACAGTGGTGCGCGCCCAGACCAGGGACACCCCGCCCTGCTCACTGACACATGACTTCGCGGCAGGTCTCCTGGCTCTCGGGTCATGGTTCGGGTCGGTCTTCCCAGCGCAAGGCCAGTGACTCGATGGACCGCGAACTCGCCGATCACAGTTGCGGGGGCAGCCACAGCATAGGTCGCTTGCGCGACCCTTCTGTCGTTCCCTTTTCATTCTTGCCTTGGGGCAAGACACCGCGAAGCAGAAAACACTTTACCTCAAGTGGCCTCGGTGGTGTGCTCCCGCAGCCAACGGGCGGCTTGCACCATGTGGCGCAACGCGGGTACGACTTCGTCCCACTGCCGCGTCTTCAGCCCGCAATCCGGATTGACCCACAGCTGCTGCGGTGACAAGTGCTGCGCGGCACGGCGCAGCAAATCGATCATCTGCTGCACGGATGGGAGGTTGGGGCTGTGGATGTCATACACCCCCGGCCCCACGCCATTGGGGTAATGGTGGCGTTCGAAGGCGTCGAGCAACTCCATGGCCGAGCGGGCCGTCTCGATCGTGATGACGTCGGCGTCGAGCTCGGCGATGTGCTCGATGATGTCGTTGAACTCGCTGTAGCACATGTGGGTATGGATCTGCGTGGCGTCGCCCACCCCGTTGGCCGCCATGCGAAAGCAGGCGCAGGCCCAGCGCAAGTAATGGGCTTGGTCGGCTTGGCGCAGTGGCAGCCCTTCCCGCAAGGCCGGCTCGTCGATTTGGATGATGGCCACGCCGGCGGCTTCCAGGTCGAGCACCTCCTGGCGCAAGGCCAGTGCCAACTGGCGGCATGTCGTCTCGCGCGCTTGATCGTCACGCACGAAGGACCAGTTCAGCAGCGTCACCGGGCCGGTGAGCATGCCTTTGACCGGCTTGGTGCTCAGCGACTGCGCGTAGGTGGCCCAGCGCACGGTCATCGGTGCGGGCCGCTGCACATCGCCATACAGCAGCGGTGGCTTGACGCAGCGCGAACCGTAGGACTGCACCCAGCCATGCTCGGTCAGTGCGAAGCCATCGAGTTGCTCGGCGAAATATTCCACCATGTCGCTGCGCTCGGCCTCGCCGTGCACCAGCACATCCAGCCCCAGTTCCTCTTGCACGCGGATGCAATGGGCGATTTCTTTCCGCATGGCCTGTTCGTAGGCGGCGGGGTCGATCAGGCCATCGCGCAGGCGCTTGCGCTGCAGGCGAATGTCTGCCGTCTGCGGAAACGAGCCGATCGTGGTGGTCGGCCAGGCGGGCAGTTGCAGGCGTTGCTGTTGCACGGCGATGCGCTGGGCGTAGGGGCTGCGCCGGCGTCCGAGCGCATCGTCCCATGCCGCCAAGGCCGCTTGCACGGCAGGCCGATGCACGCTGGGGCTGTCGCGCCGTGACTGCACGGCCTGTCGTTGCTCCTCCAGCCGTTGGGCCACGCTGTCTTTGCCCTGGGTGAGCGCTTGGGCCAGACAGCGCAGTTCGTCGAGTTTTTGCACACCGAACGCGAGCCAGTCGCGCAACGGATGCGGTAGGCGTCGTTCCAGGTCCAGGTCCACCGGCACGTGCAGCAAAGAACACGAGGGCGCCAACCACAGCCGCTCCTCCAGCCGTGCGGCCAACGGCTCCAGCCAATCCAAGGTGGCGTCCAAGTCGGTTTTCCAGACGTTGCGGCCGTCGATCACGCCCAAGGACAGCACCTTGGTGGGCGGCAAGAGGTTGAGCGCGGCGCTCACTTCCGCGCGCGCCCGCACCGCATCGAGATGCAAGCCGGCCACCGGCAGATTCGCCGCCAGGTATAGGTTCTCGCCCAAGGGGCCGAAATAGGTGGTCAGCAGCAGCTTGACCGGGACGGCCTTGAGCGTGTGATAGGCCAGGTTGAAGGCATGCCGCCACGACGCGTCCAGCTCTTCGACCAGCACCGGCTCGTCGATCTGCACCCAGGTGGCGCCATCGCGGTGCAGGCGTTCGAGCCATTGGGCATACACCGGCAACAGGGCGTCCAGCAGCTTCAGGCGGTCCGAGCCGTCGCGGGCCTTGCCCAGGCGCAGGAAGCTCACCGGCCCCAGCAGCACGGGCTTGCCTCGCACGCCCAAAGACCGGGCCTGCGTCCATTGGGTTTGCAGCCAGTGATCGTCCAGCTCGAAGCGGGTGTGCGCGTCGAACTCGGGCACCAGATAGTGGTAATTGGTGTCGAACCACTTGGTCATTTCGGCCGCGGCCACGGGCGCGGCTGGGCACCGCGCATGAGCCCGGCCGCGCGCGGCCCGGAAGTACACCGACCAGCGATCCAGCGATGCCGCACGGGCACGCTCGGGCAAACAGCCCAAGGCAGCGCTGGTGTCCAGCACGTGGTCGTACAGGGAAAAGTCGCCCACCGGCACCCAATCGAGCCCCGATTGCAAGCCCCAGTGTCGAGCGCGCAGCTGCGCAGCGGTGTCCAGCACCGCGTCGATCGGGGTCTGGCCGCGCCAGTGGGATTCGAGCGCGAACTTCAGTTCACGGTGTGCGCCGATGCGGGCAAAGCCCAGGTTGTGTGTGGTGATCGTTGGCATGGAGTCCGCAGAGATGAAGCCTTGGTGAGGCTGGGATGCTGGCCCCAATGCGCCATGAAGTAAAATGATCTTTCATCAAAAATCAATGAATCCAGTTCATGATCGAGCGCATCCACCTGGCGATCGTGCGCGAAGTGGAGCGTCAGGGTTCTTTGACCGCGGCCGCGCAACGCTTGTGCCTGACCCAATCGGCCCTCAGCCACACCATGCGCAAGCTCGAGCAGCGAGTGGGCACGCCGGTGTGGCGCCGCGAAGGCAAGCGGCTGGTGTTGACCCAGGCAGGTCAGGCGCTGCTGGCGGTGGCGCAGCGGGTGCTGCCGCAACTGGAATTGGCCGAGGAGCGCTTGCAGCAGTATGCGCGGGGCGAGCGCGGCACCTTGCGCATCGGCATGGAATGTCACCCCTGCTTTCTATGGCTGCACCGGCATCTGGGCCCGTACTTGGCGCGCTGGCCGGACGTGGATGTGGATGTGCGCCAGCGGTTCCAGTTCGGTGGCATGGGCGCGCTGCTGGCCCACGACATCGATGTGCTTGTCACGCCAGACCCCTTGCTGCACGCCCAGGTGCATTTCGAGCCGGTCTTCGATTACGAGCAGGTGCTGGTGGTCAGCGCGGCTCACCGCCTGGCGGCACAGTCGTGGGCGCAACCGGAAGACTTGGCTGGCGAAACCTTGCTCACCTACCCGGTGAGCCCCGATCGTTTGGATGTCTACACCCGGTTTCTCACACCGGCGGGGGTGTTGCCTTTGCGGCACAAGACGGTGGAGAACACGGAAGTTTTGCTGCAGATGGTGGCCGCCGGCCGGGCCGTGACGGCCATGCCGGCATGGTTGGTGCAAGAGTATGCCCAGCGCCTGCCGCTGGCCTGGCTGCGGCTGGGGCAGCAGGGGGTGTTCAAGCAGATCCACCTGGGCGTGCGGCGCCTCGATCGGGGCGTGGACTACGTGGCGGATTTTTTGCGTCAGTGCCGCGCCGCCGAGGTGTGAGCTGCCGCAGCGGCGGGCAAGGTCGGTCTCAGGGTAAGGTCGTTCTCAAAAGGCCCAGCGACCCGTGCCCAATTGTCCGACGCGCAGCAGCCGCTCCACCCCTTCCAGCACGATGGCATTCATGCCGAAAGTCAGTCCGCCGTCCATGCGGGGGTCGGCGCGGTAGCCGGCCAAGGCGTCGCCGATGGCGTGGCCGGTGTCGGCCGTGACCGGGTCCACATCCGGGATGGAGCAGCGCACGCAGGGTTTCACGAGCTTCAGGCGCACCGGACCATCATCCGTGTCGATCTGCAGCTCTTGCAGATGGTCTTCGGCATGGGCCGTCAGGGTCTCGTCCACGGCATCGAGCACGAGGTTGGGACGGAAGCGCTCCGGGCTGGCCGCCGGCAGCCCCTGCGCGGCCAGGCGGGTGTTGAGTTCGTCCAGCGCCGCGCGGGTCAGCACCAACAGCGGGAAGCCGTCGGTGAACTGGTTTTCGGCTTCCAGGCCGCCGGTCCACTCCAGGCTGGACAGGCGCTTGTGTTCCGGGTCGAAGCGCACCAGGCGCACGCGCCGGCCCAGGAAGTCGCTGAACCATTGGGCCGCCAGGTCGCCCATGTCATAGGCGGGCACGGCGTCGTTCCACACCGTCACCCGGGTGGGGCTTTCCACGGTGTCGTAGGCAATGTGCAAGGTCAGCATGCCCGGCGCGCGCAGCACCATGTCGGCCGCACGCAGTGTGGGGCGGATCAGCGCCATGCGTGGCAGTTCGCGCTGGCTGAGGAAATGGCCATGCTCATCGACCACCATCCAGGCACGGTCGAACTCCAGACCGGTCTCGATCAGCAAGGCTTCATGGACCGGCACGGCTGCACAGGACTTGATGGGATGCACGTACAAAGCGCCTACACGGAAATTCACATCGCTCACTTGAACCCACTCCTCTGTGCTTGTGTTGCAGCAGGCCCATCGTCCGGGCAGTGGGCGCCAGCCGATGCCCAGGGGGCTGCCGCGCCGATCGCTCCAGCGTGTGGCGCCATGCCCAGCCGACGGCCCTGGGCGAGCCCGACCGGGTGGGTGGCTTCAGGCAGGACGATGGGAGCCTTCAGGCACGGATCATAGAGCCCCGGCCCCTACAATGAGCCATCATGAGCCGCTACGACGTTTCCATCCTGGGCCACGGCATCGTCGGCAAGACGCTCGCCTTGGCCCTGGCGCGCGAAGGGCTGCGTGTGGCCCTCAGTGCGCCGTTGCCGAGCCCGTCGGCCGACGATGTGCGTGCCTATGCGCTCAACGCCAGATCGGTGGCCCTGCTCGAAGGGTTGAAGGTCTGGCCCCACCTTCCCTCCACGGCTGCCACACCGGTCTACGACATGCGGATCGAGGGCGATGCGCCCGGGGCGGCACTGGAGTTCTCGGCCTGGCAACAAGGGGTGCGCGAGCTGGCTTGGATCGTCGATGCGGCCGCGCTCGAACTGGAACTGTCCCGGGCCTTGCAGTTCCAGCCGCATGTGACCGTGGTGGATCGCCCAGTGCACGCCGAGCTCGAGGCCATTTGCGAGGGGCGCCATTCGGCGCGGCGCGCAGCGCTTGGGGTGCAATGGACGCGGCACGACTATGGCCAGACCGCACTGGCCGCCCGACTGGTGGCCGATGCGCCGCATCGGGGCGTTGCCCGTCAATGGTTTCGCAGCCCCGATGTGTTGGCCTTGCTACCCTTCGACCGCCCGCAGCCCGAGTCTTCCTACGGCCTGGTGTGGTCGCTACCTCGTGCGCAGGCCGAGGCCTGGTTGAGGGCGCGCCCTGAGGCGCTGGAGCAGGCCCTCAACGAAGCCACGGGCGGTGTGGCCGGTCGGCTCCAACTGCACGGTCCCTGCGTGGGTTGGCCTCTGGTGTTCGCCCAGGCCGACCGGGTGTGTGGCCCGGGCTGGGTGTTGCTGGGCGATGCGGCGCACGTGGTGCATCCCTTGGCTGGGCAGGGGCTCAATTTGGGTCTGGCCGATGTGCAGACCCTGGCCGAAGTGCTCGCTGCACGAGAGGCGTGGCGACGTCTGGGGGATGAGCGGCTGCTGCGCCGCTATGCGCGTGCGCGTCGTGCGCCGACCTGGGCCATGGGGCAGCTCACCGATGGTCTGCTGCACTTGTTTGCTGCATCGTCGGCACCGTTGAAGGAACTTCGTAACCGTGGTTTGGGTCTGGTCAATGCCCTGCCGCCTCTGAAGCGCTGGCTCACGGCCCGCGCGCTCGATGCCTGAAGGAATTCGTGATGTCATTGCGCTCCATCTTGGCCGCACTGTTGCTGGTGCCCTTGGCCGTGCCGGCCTGGTCCAATGAGGCGGTGATCCGCAAGAAGTTCGAGACCCGGCTGCCGGCCGATGCCAAGCTGGAGGTCCTGCCCACCCCCGTGCCGGGCTTGTTCGAATTGCAAGTCGGCCATGAGGTCTATTACACCGATGCCCAGGGCAACTACCTGATCCGCGGTGAGCTGATCGACCTGGAGGCTCAGCGCAACCTCACCCAAGAACGCGTGGCGAAGCTCACCGCCATCGACTTCGCCAGCCTGCCGCTCAAAGACGCCATCGTGATGAAGAACGGCAATGGCAAACGCAAGATTGCCGTGTTTGCCGACCCGAATTGCGGCTACTGCAAGCGTTTCGAGCGCGACGTGCAGCAGGTCAAGGATGTGACGGTCTACACCTTTCTCTACCCGGTGCCCATCGGGCCGGACTCGCTGGCCAAGTCGCGCGACGTTTGGTGCGCCAAAGACCGCCTCAAGGCGTGGCAAGACCTGATGCTGCGCAACATCGCGCCGCCGCCGGCGCCGGCGGGCTGTGATTGGAAAGCGGTGGAGCGATCCACCGAGCTGGCACGCAAACACCGCATCAATGGCACCCCGGCGCTGATTTTCGAAGACGGCACCCGCATTCCGGGGGCGCTCAACACGGCCCAGATCGAGCAGCAGCTCGCCCAGGTGAAAGTTCGCTGAAGCGCCCCCGGATGATCCACTACCGCATCGAGCCCCATGATTTGCAGGCCCACCTGTACCGGGTGGTCCTGCGCGTCGTCCGTCCGCAGGCCGACACCCTCGTGTCGCTGCCGGTGTGGATTCCAGGCAGCTATCTGGTGCGTGAGTTTGCGCGTCACCTGCAAGGGCTGGTGGCGCGGCAGGGCTCGCGCACGGTGCCGCTGGAGCAGCTGGACAAGTGCACCTGGCGGGCTCGCTGCAGCGGGGCGAGTGCCTTGGAAATCGAATATCGGGTCTATGCCTTCGACACGTCGGTGCGGGCGGCCTACTTGGATGCGGATCGTGGGTTTTTCAACGGCACCTCGGTGTTCTTGCGCGTGCACGGCCGCGAGGACGAACCCCACCGTGTCGAGCTGCGTGGCTTGCCGCCGCGCTGGCAGGTGGCCACCGCTTTGCCTGCCGTGCGCACCGACGCGCGCGGGCAGGGCGTGTACCAAGCAGCCGACTATGACGAGCTGGTCGACCATCCGGTCGAGCTGGGTGGCTTCTGGCGCGGGCGCTTCAAAGCCCAGGGCGTGGAGCACGAGTTCGTCGTCAGTGGCGCTGCGCCGAGTTTCGACGGCCAACGATTGCTTCGCGATGCCCAGCGCATCTGTGAGACGGCCATCGCCTTCTGGCACGGACGGCGCAAACCTCCTTTCGACCGCTACGTCTTCATGCTCAACGTCGTCGACGATGGCTATGGCGGCTTGGAGCACCGCGCCAGCACTGCATTGATCTGCAGCCGGCGCGATCTGCCGCGCTTGGGCGAGGAGGGGCTGTCCGAGGGCTACGTCACTTTGCTGGGGCTCATCAGCCACGAGTATTTCCATGCGTGGAACGTCAAGCGCCTGCGGCCGGCGGAATTCGCCCGCTATGACTACGGCCGCGAGAATTACACGCAGCTGCTGTGGCTCTTCGAAGGCTTCACGTCGTATTACGATGACCTGCTGTTGTGCCGTGCCGGCTTGATCGACGAGGCTCGCTACCTCAAGTTGTTGGCGCGCACGATCACCAACACCCTTGCGCTGCCGGGCCGTCGGGTGCAAAGCGTCGCGCAGGCCAGTTTCGATGCCTGGGTGAAGTATTACCGCCCAGACGAAAACACGGTCAATGCGACCATCAGCTACTACACCAAAGGGGCGCTCGTCGCGCTGGCACTGGACTTGCGGCTGCGGCAGGAAGGGCGTGGCACGCTGGACGAGGTGATGGCTTGGCTGTGGCGGCACACCGGGGGCGGCCCGATGGACGAAGCCTTGTTCGCGCAGGCGCTGGAGGCCGTCGGCGGGCGCAGCTACCGACGGGAACTCCAAGCCTGGGTGCATGGCACGCAAGATCTTCCGCTGGAAGAACTGCTGCGTGCTCATGCGGTGCGCTGGCAGCGCGACCCCCCGACCTGGGCTCAGCGCTTGGGCGTGCGCGTGGCCGACAACGGCGGGCTGACGGTCAAGGCCGTCTTGCGCGGCAGTGCGGCCGAGCGCGCCGGGCTGGCCGCCGGCGATGAGCTGTTGGCCGTGGACGATTGGCATTTGCGCAAGCTCGACGATCTGTCGATCTATCTCGGGCCTGCGGCTGAGCCCCGGCGGGCTCGGCTGCTCGTCAGTCGAGATCAACGTCTCAAGACGCTCACGGTGGAGATTCCCGCCGGGCTGGGCTCGGTGGTGTTGGTGCCGGCCGATCCGGCGTCAGATGGCGAATTGCAGCGTCGTCGAGCCTGGCTCAAGGCCCGTTGACCGCTGTCGAAGGTGGCGCGGCGGCCCCGCCGATGATGCGCGGGGTTCAGTACGGATCGATGAAACGAATCCGGAAGGCTTCGGCCGTCGTCGGCCCACGGTTGTCCTGCAGCACCCGCTGGGCCATGGTCAGCACCGGCTTCATGTCCGCCCAGGCCTTGGCTTTTTCCAAGCGCACGGCCAGATCGTCGCCCATGGGTCCGAGCTGCTCGGAGATGAAGCGGGCAGCCTGCTGGCGCAGGGCGATGAAGTCCGCTCCCGTGGGGCCCTGACCGAAGCTGGACTCCGTCGGCGGGGGGACGCTGTCTGCCGGTTTGGGGCCATTCGATGCGGAGCGCTGCGCCGTGACGGCGATCACCTCGATGAAGCCTTGATCACGCAGCTGTTGGAGCAGTTCCTGGCCATCGCCAGGAATCATGCGCAGCAGCTCCTCGTCCGTGCGTTTGCCATCGACCATGATGAGCGCCGAGCGCAGCTTCATGGACAGGTGGTGTTGGCGGGTGGCGATTTCGGCCTGTCCCTTTTCCGTCTTGCGGTACACCGTAGCCATCGATCACCCTGGTTGAGCGCGATGCGTGCAGCTTAACGCGCCCCATCCGCTCACGCCACTGGGAAAGCTCCTGTGGAGCGCGCTGCGGTGGAGGCATGCCGGTCGGATTTCACGCCATCGGCGGGGCCGTATAGTGAGGGCTGCGAAAGGAGAAGCCCGTGAGCGAACCCCTCATCCTGACCCAAGTGCGCGGCCAGGCCGCGCTGAAGGTGGGTGTCATCACCCTGAACCGGCCCAAGCAGCTCAACGCCCTCAACGATGCGCTGATGGATCAGCTAGGCCAGGCGCTGTTGGCCTTCGATGCCGACGATGCCATCGGCTGCATGGTCATCACTGGCAGCGAGAAGGCCTTTGCGGCCGGTGCCGACATCTCGGCCATGGCCAAGTGGACCTACATGGAGGTCTACAAATCGGATTTCATCACTCGCAACTGGGAAACGCTCAAGCGCGTGCGCAAGCCGGTGATCGCCGCGGTGTCGGGCTTTGCGCTGGGCGGCGGCTGCGAGTTGGCGATGATGTGCGACATCATCATCGCGGCGGACACGGCGAAGTTCGGCCAGCCCGAGATCAAGCTGGGCATCATTCCCGGCGCCGGAGGCACGCAGCGCTTGCCGCGCGCAGTGGGCAAGGCCAAGGCCATGGATCTGATCCTCACCGGGCGCATGATGGATGCGGTCGAGGCCGAGCGCGCCGGTCTGGTGTCCCGGGTGGTGCCAGCCGACAAGCTGCTGGAGGAGACGTTTGCCGCGGCCGACGCCATCTGTGGCTATTCACTGCCCAGCCTGCTGGCGGCCAAGGAATGCGTGAACCGGGCCTATGAGTCGCCGCTGGACGAAGGACTGCGTTTCGAGCGTCGCGCCTTCCACGCCTTGTTTGCCACCGAGGATCAAAAAGAGGGCATGGACGCCTTTCTGTCCAAACGCCCCGCGGTGTTCAAGCATCGCTGACGCGCGCGCTCAGCGCGCCGCCAGCGCCTCCAGCAGGCGGCCATGGATGCCGCCGAAGCTGCCATTGCTCATGCACAGCACATGGTCGCCCGCACGCGCGGCGGCCAGCACCTGGGCGATCACGCCGTCGATGCTGTCGGCCACCTGGGCCTTGGCGCCCAAGGGGGCCAGCGCCTGGGCGGCGTTCCAAGTCAGGCCGCCACTGTGGCAGAAGGCCAGATCGGCTGCTTCCAAGGCCCAAGGCAGCTGCGCTTTCATCGTGCCCAGCTTCATCGTGTTCGAGCGCGGCTCGAAGACGGCCAGGATGCGCGCCGAGCCCACGCGGCGGCGCAGGCCGTCGATCGTGGTGCGCATCGCCGTGGGGTGGTGGGCGAAGTCGTCATAGACGGTCACGCCGCCGGCCTGTCCACGCACTTCGAGCCGCCGACGGACGTTGCGAAAGCCGCCCAACGCTTCGGCCGCCGCCGAGGGCGAGATGCCCAGGTGCTCGGCCGCGGCGATGGCCGCCAGCGCGTTCATCTGGTTGTGCTCGCCCAGCAGCTCCCAGCGCACCCGGCCCACGGCCTGGCCATCGCGGTAGACCTCGAAGTCTTGAGGCTCGCCGCGGGCCTCGAAGCCTTCGGCCGTGCCAAAGCGCACCACCTCGCTCCAGCAACCCTTGTCCAGCACACGCTGCAGGCTGGCCTCGCGCGCATTGACCACCAGGCGGCCGCCGCCAGGCACGGTGCGCACCAGGTGGTGGAATTGGCGCTCGATGGCCGCCAGGTCGTCGAAGATGTCGGCGTGGTCGAATTCCAGGTTGTTCAGCACCGCAGTGCGCGGCCGGTAGTGCACGAACTTGCTGCGCTTGTCGAAGAACGCCGTGTCGTACTCGTCGGCCTCGATCACGAAGGCGGACCCTGCACCCAGGCGGGCCGACACTCCGAAGTTTTGCGGCACGCCGCCCACCAGAAAACCAGGCTGGCGCCCGGTGGCCTCGAGAATCCAGGCCAGCATCGAGGTGGTGGTCGTCTTGCCGTGCGTGCCGGCAACGGCCAGCACATGGCGGCCGTGCAAGACGTTTTCGGCCAGCCACTGCGGGCCACTGGTGTAGCGCAAGCCGGCCTCAAGCACGGCCTCCATCAGCGGGTTGCCGCGACTGACCACGTTGCCCACCACCCAGACATCGGGACGCAGGGCGAGTTGGTCGGCGCCGTAGCCCTCGATCAGCTCGATGCCCAGCTCGCGCAGCTGGTCGCTCATGGGCGGATAGACACCGGCATCGCAGCCGGTGACGCGGTGGCCTGCCTCGCGGGCCAGGGCGGCCAGCCCGCCCATGAAGGTGCCGCAGATGCCAAGAATGTGCAGATGCATGCGTGAATCCCGGCGCGGGGCCGGCAGCGATGGGATCAGGGGGCGGCCCAGGATGCGAAGGTGGCGCGGGCGGCCTCGATGGTGGCGGTGATGTCTTCGGCCGTGTGGGCGGCGCTGACGAAGCCGGCTTCGTACAGCGCGGGCGCGAGGTAAATCCCGCGTTGGAGCATGCCGTGGAAGACGCGATTGAAAGCCTCCTTGTCGGTGGCCATGACCTGCCCGTAGTTTTGCGGCAGCTCACGCGCCAGGAAGAAGCCGAACATGCCGCCTTCGCAGTCCACGGCGAGGTCGATGCCGGCTTCGCGTGCGGCGCTTTGCAGGCCGTCCACCAGCATGCGGGTGCGCTCCGACAGTGCTTCGAAGAAGCCGGGTCGGCGGATCTCGCGCAGCGTGGCCAGGCCGCAGGCCGTGGCCACCGGGTTGCCCGACAAGGTGCCGGCCTGATAGACCGGCCCCAGCGGCGAGAGCTGCTCCATGATGGCGCGCGGGCCGCCAAAGGCGGCCAGCGGCATGCCCCCGCCGATGACCTTGCCGAAGACGCTGAGGTCGGGCCGCAAGCCCGGGATGAGCCGGCCGTAGAGCCCCTGCGCGCCGTGCAGACCCACGCGGAAACCGGTCATGACCTCGTCGAAGATCAGCAGCGTCCCATGCCGTGTGCACAGCTCGCGCAGCCGGCGCATGAACGGTACGCTGGCGCGCACGAAGTTCATGTTGCCGGCGATCGGCTCGATGATCACGCAGGCCAGCTGCGTGCCGTGCTCGGCAAACGCGGCCTCCAGTTGATCGAGGTTGTTGTATTCCAGCACCAAGGTGTGCTGCACCGCCTCGGGCGGCACGCCGGCACTGGTCGGGTGGCCGAAGGTGGCCAACCCGGAGCCGGCCTTCACCAGCAGGGCATCGGCATGACCGTGGTAGCAGCCTTCGAATTTGATGAGCTTGGGTCGGCCGGTGGCTCCGCGCGCCAGGCGGATCGCGCTCATGGCGGCTTCGGTGCCCGAACTCACCAGCCGCACCTGTTCCACCGAGGGCACCAGATCCAGGATGGCTTCGGCCAGTTCGATCTCGCGCTCGGTGGGCGCACCGAAGGACAAGCCCTCGGCCACGGCGCGCTGCACGGCCTCCACCACGGCGGGATGGCCGTGTCCGAGGATCATCGGGCCCCAAGAGCCGATGTAATCGATGTAGCGGCGGCCTTCGGCGTCATAGAGATACGCGCCCTGGGCCCGCGTGATGAAGCGCGGTGTGCCCCCGACGGCGCGGAAGGCGCGCACCGGCGAGTTGACGCCGCCGGGGATGACCCGACGTGCGCGTTCGAAGAGTTGTTCGTTGGTGGCCATGCGAAGCGAGAGTCGGAGCCGACGGGCGCACCCGTCGGCGGGGTTTTGTGTGTCAGTGGACGTGACGCCGATCCGGCGGGGCGCCATCCTCGGCCTCGTCGGCAGGCTCTGGTGAGCCCTCGGCCGGTGGCAAAGCCCAGAAGAACCGGTCGGGAATCACCGCGCCCATGCCGGGCCGGAAGCCGGCATCCAGGGTTTGGTCCAGGAAGGCCAGGGCCTCGGCGGCTGCGGCGGTGATGTCCGCCCCGTTGGCCAGCATGGCCGTCAGGGCGGCCGACAGGGTTTCGCCCGCGCCGACGAACCCGGCGTCGAAGCGCTCGAAACGTTCGCCGCTGATCGGCCCGTCGGCCGTGGCCAGGACGTTGTCGACGAAATGGTCGGGCAGTTGGATGCCGGTGACCAGCACGAAGCGCGTGCCATGTTCGGCTGCCGCGACGGCCAGCTCACGCGGGGAGGCTGGCCGATCGGCATCCCAGTCGGGCAACAAAAAGTCGGTGAGGGTCTTGTGGTTGCCCACGAGCACCGAGGCCTGCGGCAGCACCAGTTCGCGGAACGCGTCGTGATAGGCCTCGTGGGCGGATTCTTCCATCCAGGGCAGGCTGGGCAGGTAGGCCACCAGGGGCACGTCGGGGTAGTCGGACAACACCTCGGCGACCACGCTGATGATTTCCGCGCTGCCGAGGAAACCGACTTTCCAGGCAGCGATCGGCGTGTCCTCGAGGATGCTGCGGGCCTGCTCGACCACCGCCTCATCGTCGAGCACGTGGTGATCGAACACTTCGGCGGTGTCTCGCAGCAAGATGGCCGTGACCACCGGCAAGGGGTGGGCTCCCATGGCGCACAGGGTGGCCACGTCGCCACCCAAGCCGCCTGCGCCACTGGGGTCGTTGGCGTTGAAGCTCATCACGCACGGCGGGGCGGCGGCGTCCTCGGGGGCGTCGGGGGCCGGGTCTTGGGGGGTTTGGGACATGGATGCGGGCCGGTGCGGTGGGCGAGGGCGGTCGGCAGGGAACTTCACATGAACAATCACGTGTAAGTTCGCACAAACCCTCGCGGTTTTGTGTGTTCACAAGGCTACAATGCCTCGCATCATTGTAGTGAAACTGATACAAAGTGAGCGAGTCTCGAACCTGGATGTGCCTGATTTGCGGATGGATCTATGACGAGGCCGCCGGCGACCCTGAGCATGGCATCGCCCCGGGGACTGCCTGGGCCGATGTGCCGATGAACTGGGTTTGCCCAGAATGCGGCGCTCGCAAGGAAGACTTCGAAATGGTGCAGATCTAGCGCGACAGACGCGAGGACAGCCAGTTCAAGTCGTTGAGGAGAGGGCTTCAGTGAGCGATACCGCTGCTTCGAACGGTCGGGCCATGCCTGCGGGGGCCACCAAGGTGCTTGTCATCGACGACAGCAACACCATTCGCCGCAGTGCCGAGATCTTCCTCAAGCAAGGCGGCTACGAAGTGGTGCTGGCTGAGGACGGCTTCGATGCGCTGGCCAAGGTCAATGACCATGAGCCGCATTTGATTTTTTGCGACATCTTGATGCCGCGGCTCGATGGGTACCAGACCTGCGCGATCATCAAGCGCAATCCCAAGTTTTCTTCGGTGCCGGTGATCATGCTGTCATCCAAAGACGGTTTGTTCGACAAGGCGCGCGGACGCATGGTCGGCTCGCAGGATTACCTGACCAAGCCCTTCACCAAAGACCAGTTGCTCCAGGCCGTGGAACAGCACCGCCGCACCGCATGAATCCCGGGGCGCCCGACTGCCGGCGCCCTTTCTCATTGCATCCGTTTGCACGGGGGCACCTGTGGGTCAGCCCCGATCGAGTGAGGTAAAACGCCATGCCAGTCAAAAAGATCCTGTTGGTCGACGACTCGAAGACCGAACTGCATCATCTGTCCGAACTGCTGACCAAGCGCGGCTACAGCGTGCGTACGGCCGAAAACGGAGAGGAGGCTTGGCGGCGTCTGGCCGAGGACAAGCCCGACCTGATCCTGATGGATGTGGTCATGCCCGGCCAGAACGGCTTTCAGCTCACGCGTTCGATCACGCGCGACCCCAACTATGCGGACGTGCCGGTGATCATGTGCACGAGCAAGAACCAAGAAACCGACAAAGTCTGGGGCATGCGCCAAGGCGCGCGCGACTATGTGGTCAAGCCCGTGGACGCCGAGGAACTGATCAACAAGATCCGCGCCTTCGACTGATGAGACGTCGCGGGCACGGCGGCACGCAGGTGTCAGACCGCACCCGAGCAAGCACAGACATACACCATGGCGAACAAAGAAGCGCTGCGTGAGCTGCAAACCCGGTTGGCCGAGCGTTTGCAGGCCGCTCGCACCGAGGCGCGCACGGCCAACTGGTTGGCGGTGGAGTCTGCAGGACGGCGGTTCCTGCTGCCGCTGCAAGAAGCCGGCGAGATCTTCCCGTTTTCATCCTGCGTGAGCGTGCCGCATACATCGCCCTGGTTCCTGGGCGTGGCCAATCTGCGTGGCGGCCTGCATGGCGTGGTCGACTTGGCGGCCTTTTTGGGTTTGCGGGCCGCCAACATGGCAAGCGCCGACGGCTTGCGTGAACAGGCCCGATTGATCGCGCTCAATCCGTCGTTGGATGTCAATTGCGCCTTGCTGGTGGAGCGGCTGGCCGGTCTGCGCAGCCGCGAGCAGCTCCAGCCGGCCGACGACGGGGTCGATGAGCGTGCGCCGCGGCCCGGCTTCGTGGGTCAACGCCTGCGCGACGCCCAGGGGCGCGTATGGCAGGAGTTGCACCTGGCCGCGCTGGCGCGTGACGAGGCATTCCTGAGGATCGTGGGCTGACGGGGCGCCTCGCGCGGCGACGACCGGCCTGCTATGAGTGACGTTCGAGCAGAAAGCTAGAGGGGATATGAGTTTCATCAGCAAGATCACCGGCAAAGGCAAGAAGGGGCCGGGCGAGGACTCACTGGGCAAGCCGTACGACGGGGCCTCGGACGAGCTGCCTTTGCCGGGGGCGGATGCGACGATCAGCCTGGAGACGCGGCCCAACGGGGCGTCCTCCACCGACAAGGACTCCTCCATCATCTCCGAGGTGGCGCCCTCGGAATTGCCTGGCGAGTTTGCGCAAACACGCATGCAAGCCGGCGAGGCCGTGGAGTCCCGTTCCCGGCTGCCCTTGATCGGCCACTTGCCGGTGGCCCAGCAGCAGCGGATCCTGGGTGCGCTGACCGTGCTGGGTGTGGTCGGCCTGCTGGCGGTGGTGGGCATTTCGCAGAACAATGCCAACAACGTGGCAGCGCAGGTGCGCACCACCGGTGAGGCGCTGATGCAGTCGCAGCGATTGGCCAAGTCAGTGTCTCAGGCCCTGGTGGGCAACCCGCAGGCCTTTGCCGAGGTGCGCGAAAGTGCCTCGGTGCTGGCCGCTGGCGTGCGTGGTCTGCGCAACGGTGGAGCGGATCTCGTGCCGGTGGCCCCGGATGTGCAGCCGGCCCTCGAGCCCATCATGCCGCTGGTCGACCGCGCCGAGAAGAATGCCGGCATCGTGTTGTCGCAGCAGGAGATCTTGACGCAGGTGGGGCAAGCCTTGCGCACCATCAACCGCCAGTCGGCCGACCTGCTGGAGATTGCCGAGACCATCTCCTCGCTGAAGCTGCAGCAAAATGCCTCGCCGGCCGAAATCTCCGCCGCAGGGCAGCTGGTGATGCTGACGCAGCGTATCGGAAAGTCGGCCAACGAGTTCCTGACGATGGAAGGCGTCTCGCCCGAGGCCGTGTTCTTGCTCGGCAAGGACTTGAACTCTTTCCGTGAAATCGCGCAAGGCTTGCTGGAGGGCAGCGCCGAACTGCGCTTGCCACCCACGCGCGACGAGCAGACCAGGGAACGCCTGCAGGCCTTGCAGGCGCTGTACGAGCAAACCCGCACTCAGGCCGGCGCCATCTTGGGCAACCTCCAGGGGCTGGTGTCGGCCCGCGAAGCCCAGGTGGTGATCATCGACGACTCCGAGGCCTTGCGTAAGGGCTTGCAAGAAGTGCAGACGCTGCTGTCCGAAAAGACCGGCTTCGGCACCGTCAACCTGATCGTGTTGTTGACCTCCATCGTCTTGGCCTTGGTCGGCATTCTCGGGCTGCTCTATGTGTACTTCCAAGCCGAACGTGCGCGTGCGCTGCTGGCCGAGCAGCAGCGCTTGGAGGCCGAGCGGCAGGAGCAAGAAGCCAAGCGCATCAATGATGCCAACCAGGCGGCCATTCTGAGGCTGATGAACGAGTTGCAGACGGTAGCCGAAGGCGACCTGACGCAACAAGCCACGGTGACCGAGGACATCACCGGTGCCATTGCCGACTCGGTGAACTACACGGTGGAGGAACTGCGCACCCTCGTGGCTCAGGTGCAGGGTACGGTGACGCGGGTGACCGAGACCACGCAACAGGTCGAGGCCACGTCCACCGAACTGCTGGCAGCCTCGACCGAGCAGCTGCGTGAGATTCGTGACACGGGTGAGTCGGTGCTCCAGATGGCCAGCCGAATCAACGAAGTGTCGGCACGAGCCCAGCAATCGGCCCAAGTGGCTCGTCAGTCGCTGTTGGCTGCCGAGCAAGGCTTGCGGGCCGTGCAAAACGCCATCGGCGGTATGAATGCCATTCGTGAACAGATCCAGGAAACCTCCAAACGGATCAAGCGGCTGGGCGAGTCCTCGCAAGAGATCGGTGAGATCACCGAGCTGATTTCCGACATTACCGAACAGACCAACGTGTTGGCGCTCAACGCCGCCATCCAGGCGGCTTCGGCCGGTGAAGCCGGGCGCGGCTTCTCGGTGGTGGCCGAGGAAGTGCAGCGGCTGGCCGAGCGTTCCGCCGATGCGACCAAGCAGATCGCCGCGCTGGTCAAAACCATTCAGACCGACACGGCCGATGCCGTGGCGGCCATGGAGCGCTCCACGCAGGGCGTGGTGGAAGGGGCCAAACTGTCGGACCACGCCGGCACGGCGCTCGGTGAGATCGACCGCGTGTCGCGCCAGCTGGCCGAGCTGATCGAGGAGATTTCGGCCCAGGCCTCCCGTGAAGCCGAATCGGCCAACATCGTGGCCGGCAACATTCAGCACATCTTCGCGGTGACCGAGCAAACCGGTGAGGGCACACGCTCGACGGCGCAACTGGTGCGTGAGCTGTCCAAGACCGCCGAAGAACTGAAGCAGTCGGTGGCGCGCTTCAAGATCAGCTGAGCAGGGTGGGGCACTGGATGGACAGCAGCAACCGAGACAGTCGGACCGGCGACGACCTCAGCGCCCTGGCCTGGGTTCAGGAGGAGTTGCGCAAGTCGCTCGACCATGCACACAAGGCCTTGCGCCGTTTCCTCAAAGAGGCCCACAGCGCTGCCGGCTCGGACGTCGACGCGGTCGATCCGTCGGTCCTGAGAACCGCGCGCCAGCAGATCCACCAGGGCGTCGGTGCGCTCGAACTCGTGGGGATGCCGGCTGCAGCCAATGTGCTGCGGGCCAGCGAGGCGGCCATCCAGCGCTACATCCAGAAGCCCCAAAAGCTCGACGCCGCAGCGGTCGAGACCCTCGAGAAAGCTTCGTTCGGCTTGTTGGACTACCTCTCGCGCGTGCTGGCGGGCCGCAAGGTGTCCAGCGTGTCGTTGTTCCCCCAGTACCGCGCGGTGCAGGAGCTGGCCGGGGCCGATCGCATCCATCCGGCCGACCTGTGGAGCGTCGACTGGCATTGGACCGAAGTGGCCGATGTCGCCGGGGTTGGCCCGCGCAGTCCCGATGCGACCACGCGAGGCGAACTCGAGGCGTTGCTGCTGACGTTGATGCGGGGACGGTCCACGGCCCGTACGGCCCAACGCATGAGTGATTTGTGCGCCGGCCTCGGGCACAGTGCGCCGACGATGCACGCGGCCACGTTCTGGCGGCTGGCGGCGGCCTTCTTCGAAGCCCTGGCTCAGGGCCTGTTGCCGCTGGACGTCTACAGCAAGCGTGTGGCTTCGCGCATTCTGGCGCAGTTCGGCATGATCGAGCGCGGCGAGTCGGCCGTCTCCGAGCGCTTGGCGCAGGATCTGCTGTTCTTCTGTGCCCAGTGCCGTCCTCAGGAGGGGGCGGCCCCGCGTGTGCAGGCCGTGCGTCGCGCCTATGGTCTGGAAGACCATGAGCCGGTGGACTACGAGGTGTCGCACCTCGGCCGCTTCGATCCGGCGTTGTTGGTGCAGGCGCGCAAGCGTGTGGCCGCCGCCAAGGATGCCTGGTCGGCCGTGGCCGGTGGGGAGATGCATCGCCTGACCGGCTTGAACGAGCAGTTCAGCCTCGTGGGAGATTCCCTGCGCAAGATTTACCCCGCCGGTGAGTCTTTGGCCGAAGCGCTGATGCGCGCGGCGGCGCAGACGGTGGAGTCGGCCGCGGCGCCTGCGGCCGCACTGGCCATGGAGGTGGCCACCAGTGTGCTGTATCTGGAGGCCTCGCTCGAGGATGCGGACTTCGATGACCCACGGCTTGCAGAGCGCAGCCATCGCTTGGCCGAACGCATCGAGTCGGTACGTCAGGGGCAGCCCGCGCAGCCGCTGGAGCCCTGGATGGAGGATCTGTACCGCCGGGTGTCGGATCGCCAGACCATGGGCAGCGTGGTTCAGGAGCTGCGCGCTTCTTTGGCCGAGGCCGAAAAGCAGATCGATCAGTACTTCCGCCATCCGTCCGATCGCTCCGTGCTGGCGCCGGTGCCGGACCAACTGGCCGCCATGCGTGGCGTGCTTTCGGTGCTGGGCATGGATCAAGCCTCGCAGGCCGTGCTGCGCATGCGCGACGTGGTCGACGAGTTGTTGGCCACCGAGGTCGATCCGCAATCACCGTCGGCAGTGGCCACCTTCGAGCGACTGGCCGGCAATCTTGGGGCGCTGGGCTTCCTGATCGACATGCTCAGCTACCAGCCACAGCTGGCCAAGTCGCTGTTCACCTTCGATGCCGAGCGGGGGGAGCTGCGCCCGGTGATGGGTCGCTCGACCGAGCCGCCGGCGCCGGCAGTGACGCTGGTGGAGCCCCGGCTGATCGAACAGGCCCAGGCCTTGGCCGCCCAGGTCGAGCGTGAAGATCTCTCGCTCGAAGCCCTGTCGGCCGAGCTGCAGCGCTTGTCCGACCAAGCCATGGTGGCGGACCAGCCGTCCCTGGTCGAGCCGTTGAATCAGGCCCATGCCGCCGTCGAGCAGGCCGCTCGCGGCCAGGCCGATCTGCAGACGGTGCGCGAGCAAATCGTGCAGGCGGTCACCGATTTCGTGTCCACCGCCTCCGATGCGGCGACCCTGGCGGCCGAGCCCGTTGCTGCGGCGAGCGCCCCGGCGCCTGACGGGCGCTCGGGCCTGGAAGACGACGACGAGATGCGAGCCGTCTTCCTCGAGGAGGCCCAGGAGGTCATGGCCACGGCCGGGGCGGCCTTGGACCTGTTGACCCGCGCGCCCGACGACATCGAGCAGCTGACCACGGTGCGTCGCTCGTTCCACACGCTCAAGGGCAGCTCGCGCATGGTGGGCCTGCACGACTTCGGCGAAGCGGCCTGGGCCTGCGAGCAGCTGTACAACACCTGGCTGGCCGATCAGAAGCCTGCCACCGAGGACTTGTTGGCCTTCACGGGCGAGGTGCTCGATTATCTGGCCGCCTGGGTCGGTGAAGTCGCTGCGCGGGTGGAGCCCACGCATCACAGCGCCCCGGTCCGTGCGGCAGCCGACGCGATGCGTCTGGAGGGGCGGCGTCTGCCCGTGCATGCGCCGGGTGGACCGACGGCGGTATCGATGCCGGCGGAGTTGCCCGCGGCCGAACCGGTGGCGCCGCAAGCCGTGCCGGTGGACGTGCCGGCCTTGCACTTGGACCTGTCCGCGTTCGAGGATGCCGCAGCGCCCGTGGCGCCTTCCGAGCCGGCCGCTGCCGAGCTGCCGCTGGCGGTCGAGGACGAGCCGGTGCGCGAACCCTTGCCCGAGGTGAGTCTTGACTTCGGCAGCCTGGACCTGGATTTGGGGCTCATCGAAGCCTCCGAGCCTGCAGCCGCTGCGCCGCAGTCCGCCCAGCCGGGGCCCTTGCAGAGCGTGGCACCGACCGAAGGCGCCGAGCCAGCGTCCCACCCGGCGCAACCGAGTTCCGAACCGGTGAGCGACCAGGTCAAGATCGTCGGGCCCTTGCGTATCGGCATTCCGCTGTTCAACATCTATTTGACCGAGGCCGACGAGCTGTCGCGCCGGCTGAGTACCGAACTGGCCGAGTGGGCCTTGGAGCTGGACCGCCCGGTCGGCGAGGCTGCCATCGCCCACGCGCATTCGCTGGCGGGTTCCTCGGCCACCGTGGGCTTTACCGATCTGTCGCAATTGGCGCGCCGTTTGGAACATGCGCTGATGCGCGTGCAAGCCATCGGACGTGGCGATGCCGAACAGGCCCGGCTGTTCGTCGATGTGGCCGACGAGATCCGTCGCTTGCTGCATCAGTTCGCCGCGGGTTTCCTGAAGGAGCCCTCGCCGGAGTTGCTGGCGCGTTTGGACGAGCATGAGCAGCAGTTGGCCCATGCGCTGGAGTCGATGCAGGCGGGGGGCGAGCTCCAGGACTCCACGCCGGGCGTGCTCCAGGATTCCACGCCGGGCGATTTGCTCCCGCGTGACCAAGCCACTGCCCGGGCTGAAGCCGAATCGGTCGGTGAGGCTGTCGGGCCGGCGGACGGGGAATTGGCCGCGCCGAGCTCGTCGGCCGAGCCGCCGTCTCGGTGGGATGCGCTGCCCGACTTGGGGCGCGCCGAGCTGCGGGACTTGTCGTCTTTGCCGAACTGGGCCCAGACCCAGGCCAAGCATGTCACCGGACTGCCTGGCCAGGGGCTGGACATCGACGACGACATCGATGCCATCGATGCGGTCGATGCCGACCTGTTCCCCATTTTCGAAGAAGAGGCCCAGGAACTGTTGCCTCAGCTGGCCAGCCAGTTGCGCGAATGGCTGCAGCAGCCTGGCAATGTCCAGGCGGGCCAGGCTTGCATGCGCACCTTGCACACCTTCAAAGGTGGCGCTCGTCTGGCCGGGGCGATGCGTTTGGGCGAACTCGCCCACCGCCTCGAGACCTCGATCGAACGCCTGCTGGCCCGTGGGGATGTGACCGCCGAGGAGGTGGAGCCGCTCCAGGCCCGCGCCGACGTGATCATGGCGGTGTTCGAAGCGCTGCGTCGCCAAGATGCCCAGGCCTATGCCGACGCCACGGCGGCGATTCAGGCCAGCCCCGAGGACGCGGCGGTGCTGGAGGCCCCGTCCTCGCCCTCGCCTTTGATGGAACACGTGGACCTGCCGATCGAGGAGCGGCCGGCCGAAAGCGTGGCGGCGACGGATCGCGGTCCTGCCCCTGCGCCGGAAGGGGGGGCGGCGCACGCTGCTGCGTCCGATGTCGAGCCGGAGATCGACTGGTCGCGGTTCGTGCAGACGGCCTCTGGGGCAGGGGCCGTCCAGACGGCCACGGCACGTGCCGCGGTGCACACTGGCCAAGCGGCCGTGCGGGTGCGCGCCCAGTTGCTCGACCGCTTGGTCAACCAGGCCGGCGAGGTGAGCATCACGCGCGCCCGGCTGGAGTCCGAGGTGCGCCAGATCAAGGGCTCGCTGAACGACTTGACCGACAACCTGGAGCGCCTGCGCCAGCAGCTGCGCGACATCGAATTGCAAGCCGAAACGCAGATGGCCTCGCGCATGGAGCAGGCCAAGGCCGAAGGCTTGGCTTTCGACCCGCTGGAGTTCGACCGCTTCACCCGCTTCCAGGAAATCACTCGCATGATGGCCGAGTCGGTGAACGACGTGGCCACGGTGCAGCGGGCGCTGCAGCGTGCGCTGGAGACCACCGAGGATGAGCTGGCGGCCCAGGCCCGTCTGACACGTGAATTGCAAGACGACCTGCTGCGCACCCGCATGGTCGAATTCGAAGGCTTGTCCGAACGTCTGTACCGTGTCGTGCGGCTGGCGGCCAAAGAAACCGGCAAGCAGGTGCGCTTGGACATCGTGGGCGGCTCGATCGAAGTCGACCGCGGCGTGCTCGACCGCATGACCGCGTCTTTCGAACACTTGTTGCGCAATTGCGTCACGCATGGCATCGAGCTTCCGCAAGATCGGGTGGCGGCGGGCAAAGACCCGGTCGGAACCATCGTCGTGGCTTTGCACCAGGAAGGCAACGAAGTGGCCATCGAGTTCCGTGACGATGGGGCCGGCCTGAACCTGGCGCGCATCCGCGAGCGAGGCCGGGCCATGGGCCTGATCGGGCCGGATGAAGACCCCAGCGATGCCGATCTGGCCAACCTGATCTTCACGCCGGGCTTCTCCACGGCCGAGACGGTCACCGAACTGGCCGGCCGCGGCGTGGGCATGGATGTGGTGCGCTCGGATGTCCATGCCATGGGGGGCCGTATCGAAACCGCCACGGCACCCGGACAAGGCACGAGCTTCAAGCTGGTGCTGCCGCTGACCACGGCGGTCACGCAGATCGTGATGCTGCGTTGTGGCACCGTGACGGTGGGTGTGCCGGCCAACCTCATCGAGATCGTGCGGCGCGCCACCCCCGAGGAGGTTCAGCGGGCGTACGAGACCTCGGTCTATCTGCTGGGTGAGCAGATGCTGCCCTTCTTCTGGCTGGGTGCCTTGCTGCAAGCCAGCGGTCGCGGTCAGGAAGGGGGGCGCACGCAGCCCATCGTGGTGGTGCGCAGCGCCCAGCAGCGCGTGGCCCTGCATGTGGATGAGGTGCTGGGCACGCAGGAAGTGGTGGTGAAGAACCTGGGGCCCCAGCTGTCGCGACTGCCGGGTCTGGCCGGCATGACGCTGCTGGCCTCGGGGGCGGTGGCGCTCATCTACAACCCCGTGGCCCTGGCCACGGTGTACGGCGAGGAGGCCCGGGCCCTCACCGCGGCGGCGATGCAGCCTGGGGCCGAGGCGCAGCGCCAGGCCGACGCGGTCGAACGCCAACGGGCTGCGGCTGGCGAGCCGACCACGCCGCTGGTGCTGGTGGTGGACGACTCGCTCACGGTGCGCCGCGTGACTCAGCGCTTGCTGGCCCGCGAGGGCTACCGCGTGGCGTTGGCCAAAGATGGCCTGGAGGCGCTGGAGCGGCTGGCCGAGGAGCGTCCCGCGGTGGTGCTCAGCGACATCGAGATGCCCCGCATGGACGGCTTCGACCTGGTGCGCAACCTGCGGGCCGATGCGCGTCTGGCCGATTTGCCGGTCATCATGATCACCTCTCGCATCGCGCAGAAGCACCGCGACTACGCCGCCGAGCTCGGGGTCAATCACTACCTGGGCAAGCCCTACAGCGAGGAGGAGCTGCTGGCATTGATCGGCCGATATGTCGCTCAAGCGGCCAGCGCCGAGCCGGTGCACTGACTCTGGACGGAGGGTGCCGCACATGCCTCGCACCGTCCCGTCGGCCATCGACCACCTGGCGGCCCTCACGGGCTACCGGGACCGCGATTTGCTGGACGTGACCCTGGCCCATGCCTTGATGGACCTGCTGGCGCCACTGAGCGTGGCGGTGTACAAGCTGGTCGGGGATGAGGTCGATCAACGCTGGCTCTTGCGTGCTCGGATCGATGCCGGGCAGCCGACGGCAGTGTCCGATCCGCCCTGGGTGGCTTTCGAGACCCTGCCACCGCGCGACACTCTGCCGCAGCACGAGGCCAGCCTGCGCCGACAGGCCCTCGTGGAACTCGGCCCAGACCCTCAGCAGAACCCGCCGATGGCAGTGACGATCTTCCCGCTGGTGGCCGACGGGGAAGGCTTGGGGGTGATCGAAGTGCGCACGGCGCAACGCTTGACGGCCGCCATGAAGCGCATGGTCGGCAGCATTCTGCGCATTTATCGCAACTTCCATGGTCTGCTCGACTACAGCGAGCGCGACACCCTGACCGGCCTGCTCAACCGCAAGACCTTCGATGAGGCCTTCCTCAAGACGGCCCACCAAGGCGGCGCTGCGGTGGCCGCCTCCGATGGCGATCGCCGCCACGGCGGGCTGGGCCCGACCAAGCACTGGCTGGGGGTCGTGGACATCGATCACTTCAAGCATGTGAACGATCGCTTCGGCCACCTCATCGGTGACGAGGTGCTGCTGTTGGTGGCCCGCATCCTGCGCAACACCTTTCGCTTCCACGACCGGCTCTACCGTTTCGGTGGCGAAGAATTCGTCGTGCTGCTGCGCTGTCCCCAGGAGACCGATGCGGCCCATGCCTTCGAGCGCCTGCGCGCCAACATGGAGGCCTACACCTTCCCTCAAGTGGGGCGGGTGACGGTCAGCATCGGCTTCACCGAAGTCCAGCCCGGCGATGCGCCCAGCGCTGCGTTCGAGCGGGCCGACCGCGCCGTCTATCACGCCAAGCAACACGGCCGCAACCAAGTCTGCAACCACGAGGCCTTGGTGCGCAGTGGCGTGCTTGCGCCCAGTGGCAAGGTCGGAGACATCGAGCTGTTCTAAGGCTTGGAGCGTCCCACTTCCTTCACCACGGCATAGCGAGCCAGCGTGCGCTGGCGCGCCTGTTCATGCTGGACCAGCGGTGCCGGGTAGGTGGTGCCCAGCGTGATGCCGGCGGCAGCCAGGTCCACGGGCCGTGCCTTCCACGGCGCATGCACCAGCGCGTCGGGCAGTCGTGCCAATTGCGGCAGGTAGCGGCGAATGAAACGGCCGGCTGCGTCGAACTTCTCGCTTTGGGTCACCGGATTGAAGATGCGAAACCACGGCTGCGCATCGCAGCCGGTGGAGGCTGCCCACTGCCAGCCGCCGTTGTTGGCCGCCAGGTCGAAGTCGTTGAGCTTCTCGGCGAAGTAGCGTTCGCCCCAGCGCCAGTCGATGCCCAGATCCTTGACCAGGAAGCTGGCCGTCACCATGCGCAGGCGGTTGTGCATGTAGCCGGTCTGGTTGAGCTGGGCCATGGCCGCGTCCACCAGCGGGTAGCCGGTTCGCCCCTCGCACCAGGCGCGAAACAAGGCCTGGGCGGCTTTGCCTTGTTCCCAACGGATGCGGTCGTATTCCGGGTGGAAGGCACGGTTCACCACATGCGGATGGTGGTACAGGATTTGATGATAGAAATCGCGCCAAATCAGCTCGCTCAGCCAGACTTCGGCGCCCCGGGAGCCGGCCTGCGCACGCTGCCAAGCCAGGCGGACGAGCTCCCGAATCGACACCGTGCCAAAGCGCAGATGCACCGAGAGATAGCTGGGGCCTTTGATGGCTGGGAAATCCCGGTTCTCGTGGTAATGGTCGATGCGCCCCAGGAAATCCTCCAGCAGCCGGCGCGCACCGCAGCTGCCGGTGGGAATGGGCAAGTCGTGTAAGCCGCTGCTGGCAAAGCCCAGCGCGGCCAGCTCCGGCACGCCGGTGCGCAGGGCTTCGGGGCGCGGGGCCAGCGCATCGGCATGACGGGCCACCGGATAGGCGTACAGGTCCTCGGGTCTGAGCTTCTTCAGCCACGCGGTTTTGTAGGGCGTGAACACGCCGTAAGGCGTGCCGGCAGCCGTCAGCAGTTCGTCGGCCTCGAACACCACCTGATCCTTGCTCGAATGCCAAGCGATTCCCGCCTCGGCCAGGGCGCCTCGCACACGGGCATCGCGTTCGCGTGCCGCAGGCTCGTAGTCGTGGTTGGCATAGACCGCTTGGACCTGGAGCTGGCGCGCCAGTGCGACGATTTCCTCGCTGGCGCGTCCGTGCCGCACGATCAACCCTCCGTCTTCGCGGCCGTGGCTGCGGGCCAAGTCGCGCAGCTGAGCGTCCAGATCGACCAGGCTGTCGCGAATGAACTCGACCCGGCGATCGGTCCGGGGCAGGGGGTCGAGGATGTCCGTGTCGAAGACGAACGCACACCACACCTGCCGCGCCGAGCGCAGCGCATGGTACAAGGCGGCATGGTCCTGCGAGCGCAGGTCCCGGCGGAACCACACGAGTGCGGTGTCAAGGGACTTTTCCATGGGGTGCGATGTTGGCAGAGGAATAGAATTCCGACCATGGCTGCAGACCACCGTATCGACCTGACCAACCAGTTCCTGATCGCCATGCCCGGCATGGCCGACGACACCTTTGCCGGTGCGGTGGTCTACCTGTGCGAGCATACCGACAAGGGGGCGCTCGGCTTGGTGATCAACAAGCCCATCGACATCAAACTCAAAAGCCTGTTCGAGAAGGTCGATCTCACACTCGATCGGCCGGATCTGGTCGACGAGCCGGTCTATTTCGGCGGTCCGGTGCAGACCGAGCGCGGCTTCGTCTTGCACGAACCCCTGAGCGACGAAGGCGGCCACTACAACTCCTCGCTGCGGATTCCAGGCGGCTTGGAGATGACCACCAGCAAAGACGTGCTCGAAGCGCTTTCTCACGGCGCAGGTCCGAAAAAGGTGCTCGTCACGCTGGGCTACAGCGGCTGGGGCGCCGGTCAGCTCGAAGACGAAATCGCCCGCAACGGCTGGCTCACCGTGCGGGCCGAGCCGTCCATCATCTTCGACACCCCAGTCCATCACCGCTACGAGCGCGCGCTGTCTCTGCTGGGCATCGACCCTGGCATGCTCACCGGCGAGGCCGGTCATGCCTGAGCGGGCTCGGCAGTTCCTGGCCTTCGATTTCGGCACGAAGCGCGTCGGGGTGGCCAGCGGCAACACCTTGCTGGGTCTGGCTCAGCCCTTGGGCACCGTGACGGCCCAGGGCGAGGCCCGTTTCGAGGCCCTGGGTCGCTTGATTCGACAATGGCAGCCCGAGGCGCTGGTGGTGGGCGTGCCCTTCCACCCCGATGGGGCCGAACACGAGAACACCCGTCGCGCGCGGCGCTTCGCGCGCCAGCTCCATGGCCGCTTCGGTCTGCCGGTGCACGAGGTCGACGAGCGCTACACCACCACCGAGGCGCTGGCGGCCGGCGCGCGTGACGCCGATGCGGCGGCCGCCTGCCTCATCCTCGAGCAGTATCTGCGCGAGGCCACTCGGGAGACCCCTCCATGACCATGCTGCACCTCGATGCCGAGGCCTTGTATCTCGAATTGCGCCAGGGAGTGCGGTCCCTGCTGCGCTCCGACGCCGTGCTGGTGGGCGTGTGGTCGGGCGGGGCTTGGCTGGCCGAACGCCTGCAGCGCGACCTGGGCCTGCCCGGGGAGCACGGCGTGATTTCCAGCGCCTTGCACCGTGACGACTTCGGCTCGCGTGGCTTGTCCGGCGCGGCCGATCACACTCGGCTGCCCTTCGAGGTCAAGGATCGTCACATCGTGTTGATCGATGACGTGCTCTACACCGGGCGCACCACCCGGGCCGTGCTCAACGAACTCTTCGACTTCGGCCGCCCGGCCAGCGTGACCTTGGCCGTGTTGGTCGATCGGGGGGGACGCGAACTGCCCATCCAGCCGGCGTTTTCCGCCGCTCGCGTGAGGCTGCCGGCCACTCAGCGCCTGCGCCTGGCCCGCGACGCGGCCGGCCATTTCAGTTTCGACCTCCAGACCGCCCAGCTCTGAGCCCAGCAACGACGCCGCCCATGCTCTACAAACGCAACCCGCAGCTCAACAAAAACGGCGAGCTGATTCACCTGCTGTCCATCGAGGGGCTGCCGCGCGACGTGATCCACCACATCTTGGATACCGCGGGCACCTTCCTCAGTGTGAACGAGCGCGAGGTCAAGAAGGTGCCGCTGCTGCGCGGCAAGAGTGTGTTCAACCTCTTTTTCGAGAACAGCACGCGCACGCGCACCACCTTCGAAATCGCGGCCAAACGCCTGTCGGCCGACGTGCTCAACCTCGACATTGCCCGCTCGTCCACCGCCAAGGGCGAAAGCCTGCTCGATACCATCGCCAACCTCAGCGCGATGCATGCGGACATGTTCGTCGTGCGTCACAGCGAGTCGGGCGCGCCCTATCTCATTGCTCAGCACTGCGCACCGCATGTGCATGTGGTCAATGCCGGCGACGGGCGCCATGCCCATCCCACGCAGGGGCTGCTGGACATGTACACCATCCGGCACTACAAGCGCGATTTCACCCAGCTGACGGTGGCCATCGTGGGCGACATCGTGCACTCACGGGTGGCGCGCTCGGACATTCATGCGCTGTCCACCCTGGGAGTGCCAGAGATTCGCGCCGTCGGCCCCAAGACCCTGGTGCCCAGTGACTTGCGCGAGATGGGCGTGCGTGTGTGCCATGACCTCAGGGAAGGCCTCAAAGGCGCCGACGTGATCATCATGCTGCGCCTGCAAAACGAGCGCATGAGCGGCGCGATGTTGCCCAGTGCCGGTGAGTTCTTCAAAAACTTCGGGCTGACCCCTGAAAAGCTGGCCTGGGCGGCGCCCGATGCCATCGTGATGCATCCTGGGCCCATCAACCGTGGGGTCGAGATCGACTCGGCCGTGGCCGATGGGGCGCAAAGCGTGATCTTGCCGCAAGTCACCTTCGGCATTGCCGTGCGTATGGCCGTGATGTCCATCATTGCCGGAAACGAAGCATGAAGATTCTGATCAAGAACGGCCGCCTGCTCGATCCGGCCAGCCAGACCGACCGCGTGGGAGACCTGGCCATCGCGGCGGGTCGCATCGTCGCGTTGGGCGCCGTCAGTGCGGACTTCCATCCCAACCGCACCATCGACGCGCAGGGCCTGGTGGTCGCCCCGGGGTTGGTCGATCTGGCAGCACGGTTGCGCGAGCCCGGGCATGAACACGAAGGCATGCTCGAAAGTGAAATGGCCGCGGCGGTGGCCGGGGGCATCACCAGCCTCGTCTGTCCACCCGACACCGACCCCCCGCTGGACGAGCCCGGCTTGGTGGAAATGCTCAAGTTTCGTGCCCGCAACCTCAACCAGGCCCGGGTGTATCCGCTGGGGGCACTGACGCGCCAATTGGCCGGCACCACGCTGACCGAGATGGCGGAACTCACCGAGGCCGGCTGCGTGGGCTTCTCCCAGGCCGAAGTGGCCTTGGCCGACACCCAGGTGTTGCTGCGCGCTCTGCAGTACGCCGCCACGTTTGGCTACAGCGTGTGGCTGCGTCCGCAAGACGCCTACCTGGGCCGCGGCGTGGCCGCCAGCGGGCCCGTGGCCACCCGGCTGGGCCTGTCCGGCGTGCCGGTGGTTGCCGAAACCATCGCCTTGCACACCATCTTCGAGCTCGTGCGGGCCACGGGTGCGCGTGTGCACCTGTGCCGTCTGAGCAGCGCCGCGGGCCTTGCCTTGGTGCGCGCCGCCAAAGACGAGGGGCTGCCGATCACTTGCGATGTCAGCATCAATCACCTGCACCTCACCGATGTGGACATCGGCTACTTCAATGCCGACATGCGTCTGACCCCCCCGTTGCGCCAGCAGCGCGACCGCGATGCCATCCGCCAGGGCCTGGCCGACGGTACCATCGACGCCCTGGTGAGCGACCACACCCCGGTCGATGACGACCAGAAGACCTTGCCCTTTGGCGAGGCCGAGCCCGGCGCCACGGGCTTGGAGTTGCTGTTGGGCTTGGCGCTCCAATGGGCAGAGGATAGTGGTGCGGGGCTGATGCGGGCGCTGGCCGTGCTCACCAGCGAGCCGGTGCGGGTGCTGGGCGAGGCGCTGGGGTCGCTGGCTTCCAGCACCGGCCGCCTGGTCGAGGGCGGCGTGGCCGATGTGTGCATCTTCGATCCGCTGGCGCGCTGGCAGGTGCGTCCTGAGGTGCTGCGCAGCCAAGGCCGGCACACGCCCTTCAATGGCTACGAATTGCCCGGACGGGTGCGCTACACCCTGGTGGGCGGACAGCTGGCCTACGAGGCGGCCGAACGACACGCCCAGACTACCGCTTGAGCATGCTGCGTTCGCTGCGTGCCCTTGGAAGGCTGCTGCGGGTGGCCGTGCATGTGTTGCATGGCTTGCTCATCGTTCATTGGACGTTCGGCCGGCTCGATGCGGCCGCACGGCGGCAGCGCGTGCAGTGGTGGTCGCGTGCCTTGTTGCGGCATCTGGGCATCACGCTGGTCGTGCGCGGGACGCCCCGGCCAGGGGCCAAGCTCTTCGTGGCCAACCACATCTCCTGGCTGGACATCGTGGCCATCAATGCCACGGCGCCAGCGCGATTCGTCTCGAAGGCCGAGGTGCGCCATTGGCCCGTGCTGCATCGGCTCGTCACGGCCGCCGGCACCCTCTATCTGGAACGCGAAAAGCGCCGTGATGCCCTGCGTGTGGTGCATCAAGTCGCCCAGGCTTTGCACCATGGCGATACCGTGGCCGTCTTCCCGGAAGGCACCACGGGCACGGGCCATCAACTGCTGCCGTTCCATGCCAATTTGTTGCAGGCGGCCATCGCCACTGGCGTGCCGGTGCAACCCATTGCGCTGCGCTACAGCGACCGCCGTGAGGCGATCAGCTGCGCGGTGGCCTATGTGGGCGACACCACCATCGTGCAGTCGCTGTGGTGGGTGGCCCGTGCCGACGGCCTGCAGGTGACGGTCCATCTGCTCGAGCCGCTGGGCACGCACCACGCCGAGCGGCGGGCCTTGGCGCAACGGGCGCGCCAGGCGATCGAGCAAGCCTTGGCGGCTTGAGCCGCTGCGACTTCAGCCTTTGCCCTGGTTGGCCACGGCTGCTGCGGCCTGGGCGGCGGCTTCGGCATCGCCCAGATAGTAGTGGCGGATCGGCTTCAGATCGGCATCGAGCTCATAGACCAGGGGGATGCCGTTGGGGATGTTCACACCGACGATGTCGGTGTCAGAGATGCCGTCCAGGTACTTCACCAGCGCGCGGATGCTGTTGCCATGAGCGGCAATCACCAAACGCCGGCCGGCGCGAATCGAGGGGGCGAGCGTCTCGTTCCAGTACGGCAGCACACGAGCCACCGTGTCTTTGAGACATTCGGTCAGCGGAATGTCCTGTGGGCGCAGCCGCGCATAGCGGATGTCGTGGCGCTGGCCGCGCGGATCATCGGGGTCCAGCGCCGGCGGTGGCGTGTCGTAGCTGCGGCGCCAGATCAGCACCTGCTCGTCGCCGTACTGGCGAGCCATCTCGGCCTTGTTCAGCCCTTGCAACGCACCGTAGTGCCGCTCGTTCAGGCGCCAAGACTTCATCACCGGCAGCCAGGTGCGGTCCATTTGGTCCAGCACATGCCACAGCGTCCAGATCGCTCGCTTGAGCACCGAGGTGTGGGCCACGTCGAAATCGAAGCCGGCTTCCTTCAGGAGTCGCCCCGCTTGTTTGGCCTGCTCCACGCCGGTGGGCGTGAGCTCCACGTCGGTCCAGCCTGTGAAGCGGTTCTCCAGGTTCCAGGTGGACTCGCCATGGCGGATGAGCACGAGCTTGTACATGCGGGCAATCTCCTTGGCAAGACGATGATGAAACGGGCCGTGGGTGCGGCCGGAAAACCGCAAATTCTATAATCCGCCCCCGTTGCAACCCGGCGCGGCTTGCCGCGCCCCTAGTCACCGAGGGCGGACGTTTCCGTGGACTTCTTCATCAACAACTGGATCCTCATCTTGGCGGCTTTCGTCTCGGGGGGCATGCTCGTGTGGCCGCTGGTCACGCGCGGTGTGGCCGGCAGCACGGTCAGCCCCAGCCAGGCCGTGCTCTTGATCAACCGAGAGAAGGGTGTGGTCATCGACGTGTCCGAACCGGCCGAGTTCGCCCAAGGGCACATCAAGGATGCCAAGCACATTCCCTTCGGACAGCTCGAATCGAGCACGCAACTGCCTTCGAACAAGGCCCTGCCCCTGATCGTGGTATGCCCCACCGGTGCACGTGCTGTGCGCGCTGCGGCTACGCTTCGCAAAGTCGGCTATCAGAACACCCATGTGTTGGCCGGTGGCATGGCCGGTTGGCGTGAGGCCAACCTGCCGGTCGAAAAGTCCAGCTGAGGAACAGTCCGTGCCGATCGTGACGATGTACACCACTCAGGTGTGCCCTTACTGCATTCGCGCCAAGCAATTGCTGCAGCAGCGCGGCGTGCGTGAACTGCATGAAATCCGTGTGGATCTGCATCCCGAAGAACGCCTGCGCATGATGGAGCGCACCGGCCGGCGCACGGTGCCGCAGATCTTCATCGGCGACGTGCACGTCGGTGGCTGCGATGATCTGTACGCCCTGGACCAGCGTGGCGGGCTGGAGCCCCTGCTGCGGGGGCAGACCTCCGCTTGAGGTGATCGATTCGTCTGCGGCCTCGGCCATAATCGACGGTCTGCAGCCCGCACACCATCCGTCGGTTGCGGGTTTTTCACTTTCCGAGGACGAACCCCATCATGGCCGAGCAAGACCAGACCCCCGTGTTCCAAATCCAGCGCGTCTACCTGAAAGACCTCTCGCTCGAGCAGCCCAACTCGCCGCAGATCTTGCTGGAGCAGGAACAACCCCAGGTCGAGATCAACCTGGGCGTCGATGCCAACCCCGTGGTCGAAGGCATCTTCGAAGTGGCCGTCACCGCCACCGTGCACACCAAGATCAAGGACAAGACCCTGTTCCTGGTCGAGGCCAAGGAAGCCGGCATCTTCGAAATCCGCAACATTCCGCAAGAGCAGCTCAATCCGATCATCGGGATTGCCTGCCCGCAAATCGTCTATCCCTACTTGCGTGCGGTCGTGGCCGATGCGATCACCCGGGCCGGCTTTCCGCCGGTGCACCTGGCCGAGGTGAACTTCCAGGCCATGTACGAAGCCCAGCAGGCCCAAACACAGACCAACGGCGGCGGCTCGCCCATCATCACCAGCGCCTGATCGTCGGGGTGCGCCATGGCCCTGAGTCTGAGCATCCTCGGCGCCGGTGCCTGGGGCACGGCACTGGCCATCCGTGCGGCTGAACGGCACCCCACGATGCTGTGGGCGCGCGATGCGGCCCAGGTCCAGGCGATGTCGGTGCAGCGCTGCAACCCACGCTATCTGCCCGAGGCGCCTTTTCCGCCGGGCTTGCAACTCACGGCGGATTTCGAGGCCGCTTTGGCGCATGCCGAAGGCGGGCTGCTGGTGATTGCCACGCCGATGGCGGCTTTGCGCGAGACGCTGGCCCGGCTGCCACGCACGGCCCGGGCCTGGTGGCTGTGCAAAGGCTTCGAGGCGGGCACCGGCTTGTTGGGCCACGAGGTGGCGCGCGAGGTCTGCCCCGAGGTCAGCGTGGGTGTCCTGTCGGGCCCGAGCTTTGCGCAAGAAGTGGCGCGTGCTCAGCCCACCGCGCTGGTGGCCGCCAGCACCGACGAAGCCTTGCGAGAGGCGGCCATCGAAGCCTTCCATGGCGAGGCTTTGCGCATTTATCCCTCGTCCGATCCGGTGGGCGTGGAAGTTGGCGGCGCGGTCAAGAACGTGCTGGCCATCGCCACCGGTGTGTGCGACGGCTTGGGCCTGGGACACAATGCCCGTGCGGCCCTCATCACCCGTGGCTTGGCCGAGATGACGCGCCTGGGCCTGGCGCTGGGGGCGCGGGCCGAGACCTTCATGGGACTGTCCGGCCTGGGCGATCTGGTGCTCACCGCCACCGGCGATTTGTCACGCAATCGTCAGGTGGGCCTGCGCCTGGCCCGCGGGCAGGCCTTGTCCGACATCCTGCGTGAACTCGGTCATGTGGCCGAAGGGGTCTATAGCGCGCGCACGGTGGTCCAACGTGCCCGCCGTGCCGGCGTGGACATGCCCATCTCGGCTGCCGTGGTCGAGTTGCTCGATGCCCGGCTGACGGCATCGCAGGCCGTGCGTCTGCTGATGTCGCGTGCCGTCACCGAAGAATTCAAACCCCCGGCCTGAGCCTGTCAGAGGGCCGGCCGATTTTTAGCAGGATCTAGCAGGAAACACCGATGCGTAGACGACAGCTCTTGAAGGCGGCGGCTGCCGCCGCGCTTGCCGGCACGTTCAGCGCGCGCGCCGCAGACTGGCCCGCACGTCCCATCCGCATGATCGTGCCATTTCCTGCCGGCACCTCGCCGGACCTCATCGCTCGCCTGATCAGCGAACCCCTGGGGGCCGCCCTGGGTCAGAACATCGTGATCGACAACCGCCCGGGCGCGGGCGGCAACATCGGCACCGGGCTGGCGGCCAAGGCGGCGCCAGATGGCTACACCTTGCTCTTGACCATCCAAGGGCCGCTGGTCACGGCCCCGATGTTGAATAAGAGCCTGCCCTATGACCCCGTCCGCGACCTGGCGCCGGTCACCCTGGTGGCCACCAGCCCCAATGTGCTCGTCGTCGATCCGCGCCTGGGCGTGGAGACCCTGGACGATTTCGTGCGCTTGGCCCGCTCGCGGCCTGGTCAGCTCAACTATGGCTCGGTCGGCAATGGCAGCGCCTCCCATCTGGCCATGGAGCTGTTCAAGACGCGCGCCGGCATCGACCTCGTGCACGTGCCTTATCAAGGCTTCCCGGCCGTGATCAATGCCATTCTGGCGGGCCAAGTGCAGGCCGGCTTCATGGTGCCTGGGTTGGCGATGGGTCAGGTGCGCGCCGGCAAGCTCAAAGCGCTGGGCGTGACCACGCTGGGTCGCAGCAGCGCCTTGCCGGAGCTGCCCACCGTGGCCGAGCAAGGCTATCCCGGCTTCGAGGCCATCTCCTGGCAAGCCGTGCTGGCACCGGCGGGCACGCCCAAGCCCATCATCGATCGGGTGGCCGCGGAGCTGGTGCGCATCCTCAAGAGCGATGAGGTGCGCACCAAGATACTCGGTCAGTACTTCAGCGCGGTGGGGACCGCGCCGCAGGCTCTGGCGCACCTCATGCGCAGTGAGCGCGAGAACTGGAGCCGGGTGATCCGCGCCGCGGGCGTCCAGCCCGAGTGAGGCGACCCGCCGTTCACACCCCGCCGGCGTAGCCGAGCTGACGCCAGGCATCGAAGACCGCCACGGCCACCGCATTGCTGAGGTTCAGGCTGCGTTGGCCGGGCCGCATGGGCAGGCGCACGCGTTGCGAGGGCGCGAAGCGTTCGAGCAAGGCGGCGTCGAGCCCGCGGGTTTCGCAGCCAAAGACCAGCCAGTCCCCGGCCCGCCACTGCATGGTTGACAGCAGCCGGCTGGCTCGGGTGGTGAAGGCGAACAGACGGTCCGGCGGCGGCTTGGCGACCTGGAGCAAAGCCTCCCAGGAGGCATGCCGCTGCACGCTGGCGTACTCATGGTAGTCCAGCCCGGCGCGACGCATCAGGCGGTCTTCCATCGAGAAACCCAAAGGCTCCACCAGATGCAAGGTGCATCCGGTATTGGCGGCCAGGCGGATCACATTGCCCGTGTTCGGTGGAATCTCGGGCTCGACCAAAACGATGTGAAACATGGCGTGCATTGTCCGGCACCCGGGGGCCGGCTGCTCAGTCGCGCGGGCTGGGCGTGCGTGTCAACACCCAGGCCTGCACCGAACGTGCGCCGGCCGCACGCAAGGCCTGCGCCACTGCCGACATCGTGGCGCCGGTGGTCATCACGTCGTCCACCACGGCCACGCGCAAACCCTGCAGCGCCGCGCGCCGGGGGATCGGCACAGCGAACGCCCCCCGCAGGTTGCGCAGCCGCTGGCTCAGATCGAGCCCCACCTGGCTGGGCGTTTCGCGCTGGCGCTGCAGCAAATCGCTGCGCGCCGGGCAGCCCAACAGGACGCCCAGGCGCCGCGCCAGTTCCCAGGCCTGGTTGTAGCCCCGTTCGGCCAGACGAGCCGGCGCCAGCGGGACCGGCACGATGCAGTCCACCTGCACCGGCGGCTCTTGTCGCCGCAGGGCTGCATGCAGCTGTTGCGCCAAGGCGTCGGCCAAGTCCAGCGCATCGTGGAATTTGAATCGCTCGACCAATTCCTGCCAAGGATAGACATGGTCCCAGGCTGCCACGGCGCGCTCGAAGGCCGGTGGGTGCGTCACACAGCGTCCGCACCGGGCTTGGCCCTCGGGCGCAGGCAATGCGCAGCTCTGGCAGCGCCAACGCGCAGGCGCAAACCGCTGCAGACAGTCGCCACAGATGCGGGCCTCCTGCCAGCTGCGACAGATGGCGCACTGGCTGGGCAGGTGGCGCCCGAGACGTTCGGCGGCATGAACCCAGCGGGTGAACATGGGCCCTCAATATACTGCCGGCCCATGCCGGATCCGATTGCACCGACGGCCGCCGCGCCGACTTCGCCCCGCTTGCGTGACCTCGACCCCGTGGCTTGGGCCGCCTCGTGTCGACGATGGGGGCCCACGGCACCATGGCTGCACGAGGAAGTGGGGCGGCGCATGGCCTCGCGCTTGGACATCGTGAAAACCCGGCCGGCACGCATCCTCGACTGGTGGGCCGCTCGAGGCGGCAGCCACGAGCTGCTGCGGCGCCATGCCCCGACGGCACGCCTGCAGGCGGTCGAGACCCCGGCCGTGCTGCACAGACGGGCCCAGTCATTGGCCTGGTGGCAGCGCTGGTGGGCGCGGCGCGATGCCGTGCTGGCCGACGATGCCGTGCCGCCGTGCTCGGCCCAGTTGCTGTGGGCCAACATGATGCTCCACTGGGCTGCCGATCCGGTCGAGGTGATGCAACGCTGGCATGAGGCCCTGGACATCGACGGCTTCGTGATGTTTTCCTGTTTCGGGCCGGACACCTTGCGCGAAGTGCGCGCCGTCTTTCAGCGCCTGGATTGGGGGCCGGCTGGCGTGGACTTCATCGACATGCACGACCTGGGAGACATGCTGGTCCACGTCGGCTTTGCCGATCCCGTGATGGACATGGAAACGCTCACGCTGACCTGGGACGACGGCCAGCGCATGCTGGCCGAGCTGCGCAGCCTCGGGCGCAATCTCCATCCGCAGCGTTTCGCCGGCTTGCGCACGCCGCGCTGGCGCGAGCGCTGGCTGGCCGAGCTGCCCCGCAGCCATGACGGTCGCTGGTCATTGACCTTCGAGATCGTCTATGGACATGCGTTCAAGCCGGCGCCCAGCGTGAAGATGGCGCCGCAAGCCCGTGTGTCTTTGGACGACATGCGCGCCATGGTGCGTCGATCCCGCCCTGTGGGCCGGTGAACGCCGCAGCCAGTGGAGCTGCGGCGGCCTTGAGCTGCCTCAAACGGCATTGTGAGGGTTGTTTGCGGTAAGTTAAACTCTCATAGTTTGGTTGGGTGGCTTCCCCATCGGCTTCGTGTGCGGGCGCTTCCGAACCAGGTGAGTGGAGCAGTAGCACCCATGGCGGTGGCCATTTCGGCAAAGATCCCTCGCGACAGTGCCCCCGCAGCGGGAGCTGCCTTGGCATTGTCCGAAGACCCGCCGCAATGGCTGCTCAAACGCAACTGCTGCCTCACGCCGCGCCAACTGCTGAGGATCTATGCGGGGTTGTGCGTGGTGTCATTCGGCATCGCGCTGGTGTTTTGGGCCTTTGGGGCTCGTCTGGTGTTGCCGTTTGCCTGGCTCGAGATGGCCGGCCTGGGGCTTGCCTTGTGGGTCTATGCGCGCCATGCGCTCGATCGTGAAAGCATCGTCATCGAGCGCGGGCGGGTGCATGTCCGACAAGAAGTGGCAGGCCGCGTGACCCAAGTCACTTTCGAGGCGCGTCGTGTCCGTGTGGGGCAGCGCGGTGGTTCGCAGGCGCTGGTCGAGCTGGCCAGCGCGGGCCGGGAAGTGGCGGTGGGGCGGCACTTGCGAGCGGAGCGGCGAGCCCAACTGGCCGACGAATTGCGCGCAGCCCTGCGCGGTCCGCACGGGCAGGGGTGAGCTGGGGTTTGGAAACTGAGATGACCACGATGAAGATCATGAAAGCTCTTTGGCAGCAGGCGCGGCGTCTGGGCCTCGGTCTCGGGGCCTGGGCGGCCTCTGGCGCCGCGCTGGCGTCCGTCAACAGCCTGCCCGGCGGCCCGGCCGTCAATCAGCTCAACCTGCATCCGCCCGTCACGCGCATCGCCGAGGAGCAGCACTTCCTGCATTGGATGATGCTGATCATCTGTCTGGTGATCTTCGTCGGTGTCTTTTCGGTGATGTTCTACTCCATCCTGAAGCACCGCAAATCGGTCGGCGCCAAGGCCGCCAGCTTCCATGAGAGCACCACGGTCGAAGTGATCTGGACCATCGTGCCCTTCCTCATCGTGATTGGCATGGCCCTGCCGGCCACCAAGGTGGTGGTGGCGATGAAAGACACCACCAACGCCGACATCACCGTCAAAGCCACCGGTTACCAGTGGAAGTGGGGGTATGACTACCTCAACGGAGAAGGCGCGGGCATCTCTTTCCTCTCCACCCTGGACGTCACCCATCGCCAGATGTCCGACGCTGGCCAGCCCGCCGGTGACGACTACCTGCTCAAGGTCGACAACCCGTTGGTGGTGCCTGTCAACAAGAAAATCCGCATCATCACCACGGCCAACGACGTGATCCATGCCTGGATGGTGCCGGCCTTCGGGGTCAAGCAAGACGCCATTCCCGGCTTCGTGCGCGACACCTGGTTCCGTGCCGAAAAGACCGGCGACTATTACGGGCAGTGCGCCGAGCTGTGCGGCAAGGAGCACGCCTACATGCCCATCCATGTCAAAGTCGTCACCGAAGAGGAATACGGCAAGTGGGTCGACGAGCAACGCAAGCTCATGCAAGCCAAGGCCGATGATCCCACCAAGGTGTGGGAGCTGGCCGACCTCATCGCCCGTGGCGAGAAGGTCTATGCCGCCAACTGCGCGGCCTGCCACAAGGCCGATGGGTCTGGTGCCGGTCCGATCAAGGCCCTGGTGGGCTCTGCGGTGGTGCTCGACTCCGACAAGAGCAAGCAAATCCACATCTTGCTCAATGGTGCCGGCAACGGTGCGATGCCGTCCTGGAAACAGTTGAGCGACACTGAAATTGCCGCGGTGATCACCTATACCAAGAATGCCTGGACCAACCGAACCGGGCAGATCGTGCAGCCGGCTGAAATTACCGCCGCCCGCTGAGCAGTTGAAGAAAGGACCGACGAAACATGAGCGCTGTTCTCGACAACCACGGTCATGCAGTGGGCGGTCACGCCCACGGCGACCACGCCCATGACCATCCGCATGGCTGGCGCCGCTGGGTCTTCGCCACCAACCACAAAGACATCGGCACCCTGTACCTGCTGTTCAGCTTCACGATGCTGATGGTCGGTGGTGTGCTGGCCCTGCTCATCCGTGCCGAGCTCTTCCAGCCTGGGCTGCAAGTGGTCAACCCCGAGCTGTTCAACCAGCTCACCACGATGCACGGCCTGATCATGGTCTTTGGCGCCATCATGCCGGCCTTCGTGGGATTTGCGAACTGGATGATCCCGCTGCAGATCGGCGCCTCCGACATGGCCTTTGCGCGGATGAACAACTTCAGCTTCTGGCTCATGATTCCCGCGGCCATCATGCTCGTGGCCTCGTTCTTCATGCCCGGCGGCGCGCCTGCGGCCGGCTGGACGCTGTATGCGCCGCTGACGCTGCAGATGGGGCCCTCGATGGATGCTGCGATCTTCGCGATGCACATCATGGGCGCCTCGTCCATCATGGGCTCGATCAACATCATCGTGACCATCCTCAACATGCGTGCCCCGGGCATGACGTTGATGAAGATGCCGATGTTCTGCTGGACGTGGCTGATCACCGCTTACTTGCTGATCGCGGTGATGCCCGTGCTGGCCGGCGCCATCACGATGACGCTGACCGATCGTCACTTCGGTACGGCCTTCTTCAATCCGGCCGGCGGCGGCGACCCGGTGATGTATCAGCACATCTTCTGGTTCTTCGGCCACCCCGAGGTTTACATCATGATCCTGCCGGCCTTCGGCATCATCAGCCACATCGTGCCGGCCTTCGCTCGTAAGCGGCTGTTCGGTTACACCTCGATGGTGTATGCCACGGCCTCGATCGCCATCCTGTCGTTCATCGTGTGGGCCCACCACATGTTCACGACGGGCATGCCCGTGACGGGTCAGCTCTTCTTCATGTATGCGACCATGTTGATCGCCGTGCCTACGGGCGTGAAGATCTTCAACTGGATCGCCACGATGTGGAAGGGTTCGATGACCTTCGAGACCCCGATGCTGTTCGCCGTGGGCTTCATCTTCGTGTTCACGATGGGCGGCTTCACCGGTCTGATGCTCTCGATGGCCCCCATCGACATCCAGTTGCAAGACACCTACTACGTGGTGGCTCACTTCCACTATGTGCTGGTGGCCGGCTCGCTGTATGCCTTGTTTGCCGGTTACTACTACTGGTCGCCCAAGTGGACCGGCGTGATGTATTCCGAGACCCGCGGCAAGATCCACTTCTGGGGCTCGTTGATTTTCTTCAACATCACCTTCTTCCCGATGCACTTCCTGGGCCTGGCCGGTATGCCGCGTCGCTATGCCGACTACCCGATGCAGTTCGCCGACTTCAACGCGATCGCTTCGATCGGCGCCTTCGGGTTCGGCCTGATGCAGGTCTACTTCTTCCTGTTCATCGTGCTGCCGGCCATGCAGGGCAAGGGTGAGAAGGCGCCGCAGCGCCCCTGGAACGACCCGGACGGCCAAGGGGCCGAGGGCCTGGAGTGGGAGGTGCCCTCGCCGGCGCCGTTCCACACCTACGAGACGCCGCCCAAGCTGAATGCGGCAGCCAACAAGGTGGTGGGCTGAGCCGACGGCGCGGAGGACTTGCACCATGACGCCTGAGCAGCGCAAGCGCAACGTTCGCCTGGCTTTGATCCTGGCGAGCGTCGTGGTGGCCTTCTTCGTCGGCTTCATCGTGCGCATGGTTTATTTCGGTGGCTGAGGACATGGCCGCGCAACACGAGGCAAACCGCAGCGCCATCCGCCGGGACAACCGGCGCATGGTGGGCAAGCTGCTGGTCATCACGGTGGTGATGTTCGGCTTCGGCTATGCGCTGGTGCCGATGTATCGGGCCATTTGCGATGCCTTGGGCATCAATGTGTTGTCCTTGAGCGAGCGGCAAGTGCCCGGGACTGCCTCCACTCGAGGCGCGGCCGTCAACACCCAAATCGACACTTCGCGCACCATCACGGTGGAGTTCGACGCGAACGCCCGCGGACCTTGGGACTTCAAGCCCGCGGTGCGTTCTCTCACGGTGCACCCTGGGGAATTGGCCACGGTCATGTACGAGTTTCGCAACGTGCAAAACCGTACGATGGCGGCGCAAGCCATACCGAGCTATGCCCCCAAACAGGCCACGGCCCACTTCAACAAGCTGGAGTGCTTTTGCTTCAACGAGTACACCCTGCAGCCGGGGGAGTCCAAGCAGTGGCCGGTGGTTTTCGTGATCGACCCCAAGCTGCCTCGTGATGTGACGACGATCACCTTGTCCTACACCTTCTTCGAGGTCAAGGGCAAAGGCATGGCGTCGGACCGTTTGCAGTCGGCGGCCGTGGCGCAGGAGGCACGTCTGTGAGTGCGCCCGATCTACGGCCGGGGGCCGATTTGCGCGAAGCCGTGCGACGCCGCGGTTCGTGGTGGCAGACGGTCAAAGCCGTCGCTTGGTCGTTCTTTGGCGTGCGTCGCTCGGCCGACCATGCGCAGGACGTGAACACGCTCAATCCCTTGCATGTGGTGCTGGTCGGCCTGGTGCTGGCGGCGCTGTTCGTGCTGGGGCTCATCGCGCTGGTGAACTGGGTGGTCGGCAGTGGTGCGGCCGCCGGGGTTTGAGGACGATTGAACACGCTCCGTCCAAGATGCGGAGCCAAGAATCGAGAAGAGTTCTTAGGAGAAAACATGTCGGCAGCGACACATCAGGGCCAGACGCCTTACTACTTCGTTCCCGGGCCTTCGCGGCACCCGGTCATGGCCGCCATCGGCCTGTTTTTCGTGATCCTCGGCGCCGGACAGTGGGTCAATGGCCACACCTGGGGCGCCTACTCGCTGCTTTTCGGTCTGCTGTGGTGGGTGGTGGTGCTGTTCCAGTGGTTTGGCGATGCCATCCGTGAAAGCGAAAGCGGCTTGTACAGCGATCGGATCGATGTCTCTTACCGCTGGAGCATGAGCTGGTTCATTTTCTCGGAGGTCATGTTCTTCGCGGCCTTCTTCGGGGCTTTGTACTGGGCGCGCGTGCATGCCGTGCCGATGCTGGCCGATTTGAACCATCAGATCCTGTGGCCCGACTTCAAGGCCCTGTGGCCCAGCCAGCAGCCGGGTGTGACCGCCTCTCCGGCCGGTACCGTCGAGCCCTTCCAAACCATGGGGCCCTGGCCGCTGCCGACGATCAACACCGCCTTGCTGCTGGCCTCCGGTGTGACGCTGACGATCGCGCATCACGCCCTGCGCGAGAACCAGCGGGGCAAGACCATCGCCTTCATGTGGCTGACCATCTTGCTGGGCGCCACCTTCCTGGTCGTGCAGGGGTATGAATACATGCATGCCTACCGCGACCTGAACCTCAAGCTGTCCTCGGGCATCTACGGTTCGACCTTTTTCATGCTCACTGGCTTCCACGGCTTCCACGTGTTCGTGGGCATGTTGATGCTGTTGTTCATCACGTTGCGTCTGCACAAGGGTCATTTCACCGCGGAGCGCCATTTCGGCTTCGAGGGGGCCGCCTGGTATTGGCACTTCGTGGACGTGGTCTGGCTGGGCCTGTACGTCGTGGTGTACTGGATGTGATCCACGCGCGCCCCGGGATCCGAGGGGCGGCTTGTAATGCACAAACGCCGCTGCGCTTGCAGCGGCGTTTGTCCATCAGGGCAGACGGTCGGGACCGGGGGCTACTTGACCAGCGGCACACCAGTGGGCTGAATCCAGCCGAGCTGGTAGGCCAACAGAATGCACAGGAACAGGGCGATGGACAGGCCAACGCGCAAGCTCAGTGAGCGCACCATGTTGTTGGTCTTGGGCTTGCCGTCGCGACCGTCTCGCATCATGAACACCAAAGCACTGGCCAGGCTGGCCAGGATGAGCACGAAGGCGACGACGATGAAGACTTTCATACACGGCATTATGCGCCGAGCCGCCGACCATGGCTGAGTCCTCAGGATCGCGGCGTTGGCGGGCCTGGGTCGTGCTGGCGGCCACATTGGTGGGCATGGCCGTCACGGCGTCCCTCGGGCGATGGCAGCTCGACCGGGCGGCGCAGAAGGAGGCTTTGCAGGCGCTGCTTCGTGAGCGCGCCAGTTTGCCACCGGTGCGTCTGGACACGCTCACGCCGGGAGCGCCGGTGCCAGAGGATTGGCTGCACCGCCGAGCGCTCGTGCGTGGGCAGTGGCTGAGCGGCCACACGGTGTTTCTCGACAATCGCCAGATGGTCGGGCCGCAGCCGGGCTTCTTCGTTCTGACGGCCCTGGTCGTCCAAGGGCGTGGTGATGTGCTGATCGTGCAGCGCGGATGGGTCCCGCGCGACGGGCGCGATCGCACACGCATTCCCAGCATTCCGACGCCCGAGCATGAAGTGGTCGAGCTGGTCGGCCGGATTGCCCCCCCGCCGGCCAAGCTCTATCAATTCGCGCAGGAGTCCTCGGGGGTGATCCGGCAAAATCTCGACCTTCAGCGCTACGCTGAGGAAATCGGCCGGCCGGTGTGGCCGGTCACTCTCGTCCAGACCGAATCGGCACCGGGCGTTGCAGATGGCCTGTTGCGCCAGTGGCCCGAACCCTCGGTGGATGTTCACAAGCACTACGGCTATGCGTTCCAGTGGTTCGCGCTGTGTGCACTGATGGCAGGTTTGTATGTCTGGTTCCAAGTCCTCCGTCCCCGGCGCCGACGCGGCTGAGGCCACCGTGGCGGCTCGTGAGCTCGAGCCCTTGAGTTTCACGGTGCACAGCATGCCGCGTCCGGGCCTGGACGAACGCAAGCGCCTGGGGCGCTTGAAAATGCTGCTGGTGCTGCTGGTTTGCGCCGCCCCGGTGATCGCTTCGTATTTCACCTACTACGTGATCCGGCCGGAAGGGCGCACCAACTACGGCCATTTGATCGATCCGCAGCGGCCATTGCCTGCGCTGAACTTGCGCGACTTGCACGGCCAGCCCGTGGCGGCCGACAGCTTGCGGCATCAATGGTTGATCGTCGTGGTCGGCTCCAGTGCGTGTAATGCCGTGTGCGAGCGCAACCTGTATTTGCAGCGCCAATTGCGCGAGATGACCGGCAAGGATCGAGACCGCATCGACAAGGTGTGGCTGGTGACCGATGAGGCGCCGATCGCACCGGCACTGCTGCAAGCGATTGCCGGGGCTCAGGTGCTGCGTGCCTCGCGTGAGGAGGTGGCCGCTTGGCTGGAGCCCGAGGCGGGGCACGCCTTGGAAGACCATCTGTACCTGGTCGATCCGCTGGGGCATTGGATGATGCGCTTTCCCGCCCAGGCCGATCCGGCCCGCGTCAAGCGCGATCTCACCCGCTTGCTCAATGCCTCGCAACACTGGGACCGGGCCGGTCGCTGAGCGGCAACCATGGACACACAAGCGCTTTATGACCTGACTCCGATCGCGCGCCTGGCCTTGCTGGGCATCGTGATCGCTCTGGGCCCCTTGACCTGGGTATGGCTGCGCAACCGGGACGCAACGCCCGGTGTGCGCTTGGCCGCGTTGACGGCTTTGACGCTGTTCTTGACTTTCGACCTGGTCGTCTTCGGGGCTTTCACTCGGCTCACCGATTCGGGCTTGGGCTGCCCGGACTGGCCGGGCTGCTATGGGGCCGCCAGCCCGGTGGGAGCCCGTGCCGAAATCACCGCCGCCGAGACGGCCATGCCCACCGGGCCGGTCACCCACAAAAAGGCGTGGATCGAGATGATTCATCGCTACCTGGCCACCGGGGTAGGGGTGCTCATCGTGGTGATGGCCATCACGAGCTGGGTGGAGCGCCGGCGTTTGGCGTTGTCGCCCTGGTGGGCCACGGCCACTTTGGTGTGGGTGTGCATCCAGGGGGCCTTCGGGGCCCTGACGGTGACCATGAAGCTGTACCCGGCCATCGTGACGGCTCATTTGTTGGGCGGCTTGCTGCTGCTGGCGCTGTTGACGGCCCAGCATCAGGTGTACCGGGCCCGTCCACTCGCCCTGGGGACGGGCATGCGGCGCCTGGCCTGGGGGGTGTTTGCGCTGCTGTGGCTTCAGATCGCCTTGGGCGGCTGGGTCAGCACCAACTATGCCGTGCTGGCCTGCCCTGATTTCCCCACCTGCCATGGTCAATGGTGGCCACCGATGGACTTCCAACAGGGGTTTCAGATCGCGCGACCGCTGGGTGAGCGTCGGGATGGCGGGTATCTGAGCTTCGATGCGTTGACCGCGATCCATTACACGCACCGCTTGGCGGCTTATGTCGTGCTGGCCGCGCTGCTGGCCTATGCGGCGCTGCTGTGGCGTGCAGGTCGGGCCTTTGCCCGGCAGGCCGGCTGGCTGCTGGCCGGTGCCGTGTGGCAATTCGTCAGTGGTCTGAGCAATGTGGTGCTGGGCTGGCCGCTGGTGGCCGCGCTGGCCCACACCGCCGGTGCGGCGGGCTTGGTGGTCGTGGTCACGGCCTTGTTGACCCGGGCGCACCTGGCTCGGCATGAGCGCTGCGCGGCGCAGGCCCATGCCGCCGCCCTGGCGCACGGCGGCCGCCGGCTCACGACCTAGAATCCCAAGGCGACATTCATGTCCGGAACCCTTGCCACTTCCGCAGCCGTGACCTCACGGTTCTTGCAGTTCTACGCGCTGACCAAGCCGCGCGTGGTGCAGCTCATCGTCTTCTGTGCCGTCATTGGCATGCTGTTGGCCGTGCCCGGCTTGCCCGACTGGCGCGTCGCGCTGGCTGCCACGGTGGGCATCTGGCTGGTGGCGGGTGCGGCGGCTGCGTTCAACTGCCTGGTCGAACAACACATCGATGCACGCATGCAGCGCACCGCGTGGCGTCCGACGGCCAAAGGCGAGCTCACCAACGCGCAGACCTTGCTGTTTTCGGCCTTGTTGTGCGCGGCGGGCATGGGCTTGCTGTACCTGGCCGTCAATCCGTTGACGATGTGGCTGACCTTCGGCACCTTCGTGGGCTATGCCGTGATCTACACCGTGGTGCTCAAGCCGTTGACGCCGCAAAACATCGTGATCGGTGGCGCCTCGGGAGCGATGCCGCCGGTGCTGGGCTGGGCGGCCATGCGCGGCGAGGTGGGCCCCGAGGCGCTGATGCTGTGTCTGATCATCTTTCTGTGGACACCGCCGCACTTCTGGGCTCTGGCGTTGTACCGTGCCGAAGACTACCGCAAGGCTGGACTGCCGATGCTGCCGGTCACGCACGGGGCCGAGCTGACGCGCTTGCACATCTTCCTGTACACGTTGATGCTGTTGTCGGCCTCCTTGCTTCCTTTCATCTATGGCATGAGTGGCTGGATTTATCTCGTGGCGGCGCTGGTGCTTGGCGGCTGGTTCATCGCTTACGGCTGGCGCCTGTGGCGGGCGTATTCCGATGCGCTGGCGCGGCGCACTTTTCGCTTTTCCATCGTGCACTTGTCGCTGCTGTTCGCGGCCTTGCTGCTCGATCACTATCTGAGGCTTTGGTGATGGTGGTAATGCGACGTCGATCTGTGCTGCTGCTCGGTGCAGCGTCCTTGGCCATGGCCGGCTGTGACCAGGTCAAGAGCCTGTTGGGGGTTGATGCCCACCGATTCCACGCCATCGACATCACCGGCGCGCAGTACGCTCGCAATTTCGCGTTGAGCGATGCGCAGGGGCGCGAGCGCACCTTGGCCGATTTCAAAGGCAAGGTGGTGGCGATCTTCTTCGGCTTCACGCAGTGTCCCGATGTGTGTCCCACGGCTTTGCTCGAGCTGGCACAGGTCAAGCAGGCTTTGGGCGCCCAGGGCGATCGCTTGCAAGGGGTGTTCATCACCGTGGACCCCGAGCGCGACACGCCCGAGGTGCTCAAAGCCTATGTGCAGGCGTTCGACCCCAGTTTCGTGGCTTTGCGCGGGTCACCCGAGCAGACGGCGGCCGTGGCCCGCGAGTTCAAGGTCTACTACAGCAAAGTCCCGGGCAAGACGCCCGATAGCTACACGATGGATCACACGGCCGGCTTGTATGTGTTCGATGCCCAAGGTCGCGTGCGTCTGTTCGCACGCCACGGCCTGGGAGCACAGGCACTGACCGAAGACATCCGTTGGCTGCTGGCCTCAGGCTGAGTCGGCCCGCCCTGGGTGCAGGTCTGGCGCGGCGGGCCGTCTGTTGCAGGACTGTTCTGCCAAGGGGCGGGTGGGGCGTGGGCGGAAGCCCGCTCAGAAGCTGCCGAAGAGGCTGCCCAGGGTCACCACCACGGCCAAGGATACCAGCGGCACCGCCACGGCCACCACGAAGATGTCGGCGTAGGACTGGCGGTGCGTGAGCCCGCAAATGGACAACAGCGTGATCACCGCGCCGTTGTGGGGCAGGGCATCGAGCCCGCCGGTGGCGATGGCCGTGACCCGATGCAGCAGCTCGGGTGCGATGCCGGCCGCCTGACCCAGTTCCAGGTAGGTCTGTCCCAGTGTGCTCAGCGCGATGCTCATGCCGCCCGAGGCCGATCCGGTGATGCCGGCCAGCACGTTCACGGCCACCGACAGCGAGATGAGCGGATTGCCGGGCGACAGGCCCAGCACCGCGTCGCGGATCAGCGCGAAGCCGGCCAGGGAGGCGATCACCGCGCCGTAGCCCACCTGCGAGGCGGTGTTGAAGATGGGCAGCACGGCGGCCGACGCGCCGGTATCGACCGTCTCGCGCCACGAAGGCAGGCGCCGGCCCAGTGTGGCCAGCAGCCACACGATGGACACGGCCAGTGCCACGATGATGGCCCACACGCCGCGCACGGCTTCCAGCGAGGTGTTGCCATACATCGCCTCGGCGAGATAGGCGGTGTCCAGTCGCGGGAGCAGTTGTTCGGCCAGGATGTAGTTGAGCACCACGACCAGCACGATGGGCGACAGCGCCAGGGCCAGGCCGGGCGGGGCCGTCGCCGCAGCACTGGGCGCGGCCTCGGCGAGGTCATAGCCCTCGCCCTGGGCATGCTCGCGCAGCTTGCGGTCCACGGTGACCGGCGCCTGGGCATCATCGCCGTAGTGCTCGCCTGCGCCACGGGCCCTGGCGGCACGCCACAGCAGCCAGGCCAGGCCCAGCCCCAGCATCACCGCGCCACCGATCACCCCCAGGCCGGGCGCCGCAAAGGGCGTGGTGCCGAAGTAGGGCATGGGAATCGCGTTCTGGATGGCCGGTGTGCCGGGCAGGGCCGTCATCGTGAAGGTGAAGGCGCCCAGCGCGATGGCGGCGGGAATGAGCCGCTTGGGGATGGAGGCGGCTCGGAAGAGTTCTGCCGCAATGGGGTAGACCGCAAAGGCCACCACGAAGAGCGAGACACCCCCGTAGGTGAGCAACGCGCAGGCCATCACCACGGCGATGAGGGCGCGCTCATCGCCCAGGCGCGCCACGATGCCTTCGGCAATGGCCCGCGCCGCACCGGTGGCTTCCATGAGCTTGCCGAACAGGGCGCCCAGCAGGAAGAGCGGGAAGTACAGCACGATGAAGCGGCCCAGGGCTGGCATGAACACCTGGGTGTAGCTGGCCAGCAGCGGCGTGCCGGGGCTGAAGAGCACGGCCGCAAGCGCTGCCAGCGGCGCCAGCACCAGGATGCTCATGCCGCGGTAGGCCAGCACCATCAGGAGCGTCAGCGACAACAGGATCCCGGCGATGCTCAGCATGGGGTCTCCAGGGAAAGTTCTCAGCGATAGCTGGACAGGTCCAGCGTCGAGCGGCGGCCAATCTGCCCGAAGTGACGCGCCAGCCAGGCGTCGGCGGTGTCGTGGCCGAGGCGATAGAGCTGCTGCAGAAAGCTCCAGCCGGTGCGCAGCTTGCTCGCAGCGCCAAAGTCCACGAGCGCCTCGGTCGCATCGATGCGATGCAGCTTCAGTGCAGCAAGCTGTCGGAACAGGGGCTGACGGGTGGCGACGGTGGCAGGGTCTTCCTGGGCGAGCAGTTGCTGCAGCAGGGCGATCGATCGAAGCTCCTTGACCAGGCTGCTGTTGAAGGTGATTTCGTTGATCCGGTCGAGGATTTGCTGCGCCGTGGTGGGCGCCGTCTCGCGGCACGTGGGGTTGATCTGCACCAGGACGAGATCGTGCGCCGGGCTTTCGGTGATGAGCGGCAGCAGCGACGGGTTGCCGAGGTAGCCGCCATCCCAGTAGGGCTCACCGTCGATCTCCACGGCGCGAAAGAGCATGGGCAGGCAGGCCGAGGCCATCACCACATCGGGCGTGAGCTCGTGCTGGCGGAACTCGCGCAGCCGCCCCGTGCGCACGTGGGTGGCCGAGATGAACAGCTGCACCCGGTCGCAGCGGCGCACGCGCTCGAAGTCGACCTCGGAGGTGACGATGTCGCGCAGCGGGTTGATGTCCAGGGGGTTGAGCTGCTGGGGCGAGAACATGCGGCTCAGCCAGTCGAGGTAGCCTTGCAAAGGGGACGCCGCCAGGGTCCAGCCGCCGAAAAAGGCGGCGAAGGGCTCGGCCAGCGTGCTGCCGCCGGCCCGGCTCACGCGCGACCAGAAGCGCCGCAGGGCCTCGCGCGCGCCGGCCCGGCCGCCGGCCATCAGGCCGTCAGCCAACACCACGGCGTTCATCGCGCCAGCGCTGGTGCCACTGATGGCATCGAATTCGATGCGCTCTTCCTCCACCACTTACCGAAATCCCAACCCTTATCGGTTGGGATTTTTTTGCCCGTTCTCCCAATGTTGGCGCGGTTCCCCGGCATGGCCTCGCGAGCGCCTCCCCCTCCAGTCCGGCGTTTCCGCCCTCGACGACGCCTCTCTGTTCTCCGTTTTCTCTGGTGGTCACGCGAGCGTTCTTGAGGCCACGTCCTTTGCTGGCGCGGGTTTAGAGGCGGTCGGTTGTGGTTGGAAACTCCCGTGCAGCGGCGACCGAGACACGCCACCGTGGACGATTCTGGTGTCAACAGACGGCAAGAGGGACGAAAATCTCATCCTATGAATAGAAGCGTTCTCTACGCCTTGGCGGCTGCCGTTCTGTTCGGTGCCAGCACACCACTGGCCAAGTTGCTCATTGGGGAAACGTCACCGTTGCTGTTGGGCGGCCTGCTATACCTGGGCAGCGGCATCGGCCTTGGGGTTGCCCGGGCGATTCGTGACCGGGGTTGGCCTCCCTCGGATGTCGCGCGCCACGAATGGCCGTGGCTGTTGGGCGCTATCTTCTTCGGGGGAATCTTGGGCCCCGTCGCCCTGATGTTCGGGCTGTCCCACGCCAGCGGATCTACGGCATCGCTGCTTCTGAACCTTGAAGCTGTTCTGACCGCGCTGATTGCCTGGTTCGTCTTCAAAGAGAACGCCGACCGGCGCATCGTCCTGGGTATGGTCGCCATCGTCGCTGGCGGCGTGATCCTGTCCTGGCCGGTCGGAGCGTCGGGCGGCGACAGGGGGATCGGCCCACTCGCGATTGCATTGGCCTGCGCGTGCTGGGCAATCGACAACAACCTGACGCGCAAGGTGTCGGCGTCGGACGCTTTGTTCATCGCCGGCAGCAAGGGTTTGATCGCTGGCGTGGTCAACTGCACCCTCGCACTCACCTTGGGGTTAACGTTCCCGGCCGCAGCCGTGACCGCGACCATCATGACCCTTGGGCTCTTGGGTTACGGCGTGAGTTTGGTGCTGTTCGTGTTGGCCCTCCGTGGCCTGGGCACGGCGCGAACGGGGGCCTATTTCTCGACGGCCCCGTTCGTTGGGGCTCTTATCGCTCTCACGGTTCTCGACGAGCCTGCTGGCCCTACGTTCTGGCTGGCCAGTGCGCTTATGGCCTGGGGCGTCTGGCTACATCTCACTGAAAATCACGAGCACGCACACACGCACGAGCCGCTCGTACACAGTCACCCCCATCGCCACGACGAACATCACGAACACGAACACGATTTCTCTTGGCACGGGTCGGAGCCTCATGCGCACCAGCATTCCCACGCGGTGGTGACCCACAAACACCCGCATTTCCCCGATGTTCATCATCGGCACGCGCATTGACAGCGGTTGCCCCACTCACCGCAATCAGAGGGAGTTCAACAAAGTCGATTGATCTTCCCAACTACTCGGCCAAGGGCGGCGCAGCATCTTCTCCAGCACGGCGTCGGGCGAGCCCACCAGCCGCTCGACAACCTCCGGGGCCAACAGGGTCAGCCGCAGCAGGCGGCGCACCTGCGTCACGTCCATGCCCTCGACCTCGGCGATCTCGGCCACCGACGCTGCCCGCTGTTCGTCCAGCAGGCGTTGCCAGTGATGCGCCAGTCCGAGTGCCCGCATCAGGGCGCTGTCCTGTGCAGCCACCCGCACCTCCCGGTCTCTGGTGGCCTCTGACAGGAATTCTTGTGGCGCATCCAATGGCGTGATCACCCGACGTCGGACGCCGCGCTTGACCAGCGTCCAGGGAATGAACGTCTCCATCTGCACCCCGCCTGCGGGGCTCGGGATCTGGAACGTGACCGGCTTGCCGGTGACTTTCCCGATGTCCTTCTTGGCCATTTCGCCTCCTACTCGAAACTCTCGATCACCCGGCGCTGCTCCTGCCAGTCGACCGGGATGGGATTGCGCAAGAACCAGATCAGGGCCAGCAGCCGTGGCTGGCGGCCCGCCATCAGCCGCTCGACGATGTCCGGGGCGAGCAGGGTCAAGCGCAGCAGTTCGTTGACCGTGGTGTGGTGCAACCCTTCGGCCCGCGCGATGGCAGAGCCGCTTTCGAACGCACCGGTGTCCAGCAGATGCTGCCAATGAAGCGCACGGCCAATCGCCTCGATGATCGTCGGGTCGTGAACGGCCTTGCCGGTGACCGCCAGTCGCCGGATGCCGCGCCGCCGGAACACCAGCGGCACAAAGGTTTCCAGCGCGCCGGTGTCCTCCGCGTTCATACCGTCTCCATCTCGACCAGCTCCGCGCCGATGCTGTCAGGCGCGAACTCGCCGATCAGCTCCTTCCACCCAAGCTCGCGCCACTTCACCTTGAGGCCGCCGGGCACGATGTCTACACGCTCGATCATCAGATTGGCGATGCGATGCCGCTCGGCCGGATAGAGTTGCTCCCAGACATCCCCCAGCCGCTGCATCGCCATCACGGCGACGTCCTCCTTGATCGGCGCGCCGTTTCTCCGGATGAACAGGCACACCGAGGCGATGGCCTCGGGGCTGCTTAGCACCGTCTTGATCTGCGCGACGGTGGCGGCCTCAACCTCGTCGGCCGGGATGCGTTCGTAGGTCTTGCCCGCCGCCCCGAAGCGCGCCTCCGACTTCGACACGTAGTAGCGGTACTTGCGGCCGTTCTTGCGCGAGTACGTGGGGTACATCCGTTCGCCCGAGGGCGCGTACAGCAGTCCGCGCAGCAGTGCGTCGTTGCGCGACCGGATCTTGGTGTCCACCGAGCGTGCGTGGCTGTCGCGGGCCAGCACGGCGTGGACCTGGTCCCACAGCTCGCGCTCGATGATCGGCTCATGCACGCCGGGGTACCACTGGCCCCGATTCGACAACTCCCCGAGGTAGATGCGGTTGCGCAGCACCTTGTGGATGTACTTCTTGTCGATACGCGTGCCGGTGCGCACGCGTCCCTCCTGCGTCGTCCACGCCTTGGTCGTGATGCCCTCGGCCGTAAGCCGTGCCGCAATCTGAGTAGGCGAGCCGATGGTCAGCATCTCCTCGAACATCCGCCGCACCACTGCCGCCTCGGCGGGGTTGACCACCAACTGTCGGTTGACCACGTCGTAGCCGATGGTGGGCACTCCGCCCATCCACAGGCCCTTCTTCTTGGCGGCGGCGATCTTGTCGCGGATGCGCTCGCCGGTGACCTCGCGCTCGAACTGAGCGAAGGACAGCAGGATGTTGAGCGTCAGCCGCCCCATCGAGGTGGTGGTGTTGAACTGCTGGGTGACCGAGACGAAAGACACCCCGTGGCGTTCGAACACTTCAACCATCTTGGAGAAGTCTGCCAAGCTGCGCGTCAGGCGGTCGATCTTGTAGACCACCACGATGTCGATCTGGCCGCGCTGGATATCGGCCATCAGGCGCTTCAAGGCCGGGCGCTCGGTGTTGCCGCCGGAATAGCCCGGGTCGTCGTAGTCGTCGGCGACGGAGATCCACCCCTCGCTCCTTTGGCTGGCGATGAAGGCATGGCCCGCTTCCTTCTGCGCGTCGATGGAATTGAACTCCTGGTCGAGCCGCTCGTCCGAAGACACCCGGCAGTAGACCGCGCAGCGCTTGCGCGGCTTCGGGGATGCGATCTCCGCCATCACGCACCTCCTTTCAGGCCGAAGAACAGCGGGCCGCTCCAATGCTGGCCGGTGATGTGCCGCGCCACGGCGGTCAGGCTCTTGAAGCGGCGGCCTTCGTATTCGAAGTGACCGTCGGCGTCGACCGTCACCCGATGCTCGCGCTCGCCCCATTCGCGCAGCAGCACAGTACCGGGCGCGAAGTCGAACTTGCGCGGGCGCGCGCGCAGTTTGATTTTGGAGTGCTTCGCGCCGATGGCCTCCAGGCGCTGGCGCGTTTCGGGGGCAAGTCCGCCGAAGGCTTCTTCTTGCAGCTTGTAGGCGATGCGGGACTCGACGTGCGTGCGGTTCGGAAACTCCGGGCGGCGTTCAAAGTACCGATCCCAGAGCGTCCAGAGCTCGGCCATCGGCAGGTGGCCCAGTTCGGCAATCCGTGCGGCGACGCTGGCGTGCTTGTCGTTCATGTCGTTCATCACAACGGCTCCTGTAGAGAGGGGGTTGTATGAACGCGCTGGTCGGGCAGACAGCCAAGGTCAACTTCTCGCTGCGTTGGCGCTGACGCGACACGAGTGCGGACGATGGCGGCCGCAAGGATGGAGGTGATCTCACCCGCGCGAGCGGCAGCGCTCATGTCCGCGGGAGAAGGCAGTTCGAGGTTCTTCATGACGGCTCCAAGGAATCGAAACCGTCAGGGATGATGAGTGCAGATGTCCGAAGCGGATCGCAACGCCGATTAATCGGACAGGTGTTGCGTGGCGTGGCCTTGCGGATGTCAGGCTTCTTCGCTCACGGCCTCGGCGGTCGCCTCGTCCGCCTCGCTGTCATCGATGATCACGACATCGAGCGACGTTAGCTTGAGCTGCCATGCCCGCGTTCCAGGCACGCGTTCGATGTAGTCGCGCCACGGCGAGTGCTTGCCGGTGAAGAGGTTGGCCGGTGACGTGCAGCCGATGCCGTCCATCAGCTGCTTCGTATTGACGTGAGGCGAGCCACTGAGGAATGCCTCCACCAGCCGCTGCAAGACGGTGATTCGTCCTTTGCCAGTGACCTGCCAGGGCGGCTTACCCGGGACATACAGCGTTGCCGAATGGCCGTCAGGCGAGCGTTTGAGGGCGACCGCCGTGCCTCCCATCGCCGCCTGCTGCTGGTAGCGGTAGGCGACCTTCAGCCGTTCGAGGTCGATGGCCGTCCTGCTGCTGCCATCGGCCAGTACGTCCTCGATCGGGATCACGACGTTGGTTCCTGCGAAAGGATATGGCGCAGAAGCCGTGGTGAGGACCACCCCTGCCACCCCCCGAGGGCGCAGGCGCAGCGCGGCGTCCACCTTGGCAAACTTGCGCGGGTGGGACAATCGGGATGCGAAGTAGATCGCGACGGCCTGGCCATCGATCGCCATCTCGCCAAGAAACACCGGGTCGTCCGCGTCGAACTGTTGGCCGCGAACGGCCTTGAGTGCAGATCCCAGCCCCGTGACCAGTTCCTCGCGCAGCCAGTCCAGCCGCACCTTCCAGCTTCGGGCGTGCCGGGCGGGCAAGACAACGTCGTTGCCAGTGAGCGGGTCACGGTAGCGAACCTGGTCGGCGTCGACGCAGCGCTCGAGCGTCAACGTCATCGGCGGACCATCGTCCAACGGGATGGTCATCTCGGTGATGCGGTCGCCTTCGATGAGGATGCCCTCGTCTTCGAGCCGTGTGATGTCGATGCCGAGCTTGGCCAGCGCGAAGCCATCCATCGGACTGGTCGCGTTCTCCAGGAGCCGGGCCACTTGCGCAAGGAGGGCCGGGTCGTCCCGGCCGGAGCCGGGATGCAGTGGCCGACGCACCCCAAGGGCTTCGAGCAGCTGAAAACCCACACGGCGCAGGCGCTCATCCTTCTCGCCCGAGAGGCTGCAACGCCCAGGGTCGGCCAGCACGATAGCCAACGGGGTGACATGGAGCTCGCCCTCGAACACCAATTCGGCGACCAAGGTCACGCCCAGCAGCATGCCCGGATGAGAAAACGGATGGTCGCCCCAGCACGCCGCGATCACTTCGTGCAGTTCCGCGCCGCTGTCGATATGCAGCGATACCGCATCCGTGGCGTGACCGAGCAGTGCCTTGGCTTCCGCCAGGTACAGCCGCTCGACCTTCGCGCCGTCCAGCCGAGGCTTCTCATCCTTGAGTGGTCGAGCAAAGCGGGAAAGATCGTAGCGTGAGCGGTCCAGCGGCCGGTTGGACAGCGGCGCCTTGAAGCCGTGCTTGGACAGCACATTGGCCAGTGGCGCGCGGGTGGTCAAGGTGGCGGCATAGACCTCGAGCATCTTGCGGTGCGGCGCGTAGATGAGGGTGGCGTCGCGCGCTGGGAAGTAGAAGAAGCTCTTGCGCTGGCGGTTGCGCATCTCCACCGCTGCCACCTGCTCGCCGGCAAAGCGCACGACCAGGTAGTGCGTGGTGTGGGGCGTTCCGCTGTGGTCTTCCTCCAGCGCGACGTGGATGACCTCGCAGGGTTCGGCCAGCCGCATGGCCGAGGTCAGCTGGGATTCCAAGGCCTTCTTGATGCCGTCGTTCCACAGGAAGGGCGGCGCCTCGCCGGGCACGTCGAAAGCGTCGTGCAGGCGTTTGTTGCCGCGCAGGTCGCGGGTGTTGACGATGGACTCGGCGGTATCGAACAGCTTGGCCGTGTCGTCCGAGTGGGTGCGCATCCAGACCGCACGCCCGACCTCGCCGCCGTCCTGTCCCCGAAAACACGCGATCAGGTCCTCGTCATAGAGCTGCTCGGCCACCGTTGAGAGCACAGCCGCGCTGCGCGGCGTGGACAGGCGCAGCACACGCAGTGCCTCGCGCTCGGCCGGTGCGCACTGCTCCTTGCGCAGGTGCTTGATGTGTTCGGCGAGCGCCTGTGGCAGTCCGGCTGCGTCCTGCGACCAGTCGAATCCTCGGGCCAGTGCCTGGCACTCCGGCAAGGTACTGAAGGACTTCAGCACATGGGCTGGCGCTTTGTCCATCAACTCCAGCAGGCAGTGCACGTTGGTCAGGGTCTTCTTGCCCACGCTCCCTCCCGAAAAACGCCTCAGGCCCTCACATGGCCATGATCCATGGGCGCATGACCGCCACGGTTTGCGTCAACCCCTGCGCCAGCAGGGTGTCCAGATATTCGTCCGCCGTCTTGGGCGGGTTCTTCAGTGATCGCCGGTGGCGGGCCGCGGCCTCCAGCACCCGGGCCGGCTGCAGATCCAATAGATCGACGATGAAATCATCCGGATGCTGAGCCGCCAGGTTGTAGGGCTTGAGCGCCTCGGCCGGGAAATGCTGCAGGTTGAAGGTCACGATCAGGCTGGCGCCGGCGTGGATGGCGGCCGCCACCACATGCCGGTCATCCGGATCGGGTAAATCGATCGAGGGAATCAGGTACTCGAAGCCGGTGACCAGGCAGTCGCGGACGTGGGCGTTCATCAGCCGGCGTGTCCGCTCGAGCTGGTCTTGGGTGAGATCGGGGCGCTTGGCCAGGACGTTGCGCGTCCACTCATCGTGAATCATGTCGCTCCAGCGCGCCCGGTACAGATCCGACAGCGCCAGGTGCATGAGCAGGTCGCGCAGCGGCGCCGGATAGAGCACACAGGCGTCGTAAATGACGGTGAAGTGCGAGCTCATCCGCCTCAATACCCCATGCCGAGATCCTGGGCCTGGGCCGCCAGTTCATCCAGGGCTTTGCGCCGCTCGGCATCGATCCGGTGCTTGTAGGCGATCACGTCCTGATAGCGCACGCGCCGGTGCGTGCCGATCTTGTGGAACGGGATCTCACCCTTTTCCAGCAGCTGCACGAGGAAGGGCCGCGAGACGTTGAGCAGGTCGGCCGCTTCTTGCGTTGTCAGCTCGGCGTGGATGGGAATGAGGGTGACCGCGTTGCCTTGGCCGATCTCGGTCAGCACGTCCAGCAGCAGGCGCAGTGCCGATGTCGGCAGCGTCACCGAACGCACCGCGCCCTTGTCGTCGTGAAAGTCGATTTGCTGGATCTGCGCACGCGTCTGCAGGACGGTGGACAGCACGCGCGAGGACTCCCGAGCCAGCGCGATGTCCTCGGCCGATGGCAGCGCCTTGGGAATGGCAGGGGTCGTCATGGGGCTCTCCCGGTCGGATCGGATGCGACAGCGGCATTATATACGAAACAAACGAAATCGCAATAATCGAAACACGGTGGAGAAATTCATAAACATCAATGACTTAAGTAGCGTTTCCGGCCCGCCACCGGTCGGGCCGCGCCTAGTGAACGCCTAAAAAGCGCTCGCCCAAGCCTAAAGCGCCAGGCCATTCAATGAGGGCTCCCAAACAAAAGGAGCCCCGCCATGCAGAAAGACCCTGCATCTGTTCGATCCACCCGGAATTTCTATCCGGCACCCCCCGAAGGCACGACACCGGTCGCGCTCAACGAGTTCGAACTCGCCGCCCGCTGGCGACTGTCCGTCCACACCCTGCGGCGCTGGCGGCAGGAGCAACTGGGCCCAGTCTTCTGCAAGGTCGGCGCCCGGGTCACCTACCTGATCGCAGACATCGAGGCCTATGAGCGGCGCGTGGCGCGCTACTCGACTTCGCTGCGGGCGTACCAGTGAGGAGCGCGGCCATGAACGACCTCACCCTCTACCCCGCCGACATCGCGGCGATGTCCATCGGCCAGCTCGCGGCCTTGCCGCCCGAGCAAAAGGCCGAGATCAGCCGCCACCTGGACGAAGCGCTGGCATGGCTCAAGCAGGCGCGCGCGAAGTTCGACGCTGCGCTGGATGCCGCCTACGGCGAGCAGGCCCGCGCCGAGCGCCTGGCGGCCGGCAAGGACTTCGGCGTCGTGCATCTGAACGACGGGCCGCTTCGCGTGACGGTCGATCTCCCCAAGCGCGTGGCCTGGGACCAGGCGCGCCTGTCGGAGATGGCCCGGCGCATCGCCGCTGCCGGCGAGCGCGTCGAGGACTACCTCGACGTCGAGTACTCGGTATCCGAGTCGCGCTTCAACGCCTGGCCCGCAGCGCTGCGCGCGCAGTTCGAGGCCGCGCGCACCGTCAAGCCCGGCAAGCCGGCGTTTCGGCTGGCGCTCGTCTCGGAGGAGTGATCCATGCGCACCGAACCGAAGGAAAAGGCTCGGAATTCAATTCCGACCCCTGTCGCCAAGCAACTGAAAGAGGTGGCGTGATGGCGCTTCCCATCATCAGCGCCGATCAGCGCCTTGCCGAGAAGCAGGGCGTCAAGCTCGTGCTGCTGGGCAAGAGCGGCATCGGCAAGACCAGCCAGCTCAAGACGCTGTCGGAAGGATCGACCCTGTTCGTCGACCTCGAGGCCGGGGATCTGGCCGTCAAGGACTGGCGTGGCGACTGCGTGCGGCCAGCCACCTGGCCGGAGTTTCGCGACCTGGTGGTGTTCCTCGCCGGCCCGAACCCCGCGCTGCCTGCCGACGCCCCGTACTCCGAGGCGCACTACCGGGCGGTGTGCGAGCGCTACGGCGATCCCCGGCAACTGGCCAAGTACGACACCTACTTCGTCGACTCGATCACCGTGCTCGCACGCCTGGCGCTCGTCTGGGCCAAGACCCAGCCGCAGGCCTACAGCGAGCGCACCGGCAAGCCCGACACCCGGGGCGCCTACGGCCTGCTCGGTTCGGAGCTCATCGGGGCGCTGACCCACCTGCAGCACGCGCGCGGCAAGCACGTCGTGTTCGTGGCCATCCTCGACGAGCGTCTGGATGAATTCAACCGCAAAGCCTTCGTGCCGCAGATCGAGGGCGCCAAGACCGCGGCGGAACTCCCCGGCATCGTCGATGAAGTCATCACCTTGGCCGAGATCAAGGCCGAGGACGGCAGCAGCTACCGCGCCTTCGTCTGCCACACCGTCAACCCGTACGGCTATCCCGCCAAGGACAGAAGCGGCCAGCTCGAACTGCTGGAGCCGCCGAACCTGGCCGCGCTCATCGCCAAGTGCGCCGCCGCCTCTCGAATCCCGCCATCCCCCACCGCCTTCAAGGAGTGATCCATGACCACCTGGACCGATTTCAACGACGCGCAGCAGCAGCAAAGCTACGACCTCATCCCCAAGGGCACGCTCGCCCATGTGCGCATGACCCTCAAGCCCGGGGGCTACGACGACCCGGCGCAGGGCTGGACGGGCGGCTGGGCCACGCAGAGCTTCGAGACCGGCTCGGTGTATCTGGCGGCCGAGTTCGTGGTGCTGGAGGGCGAGTACGCCCGCCGCAAGCTCTGGAGCAACATCGGCCTGCATTCCCCGAAGGGGCCGGCCTGGGGCCAGATGGGCCGCAGCTTCATCCGCGCCGTGCTCAACAGCGCCCGCCACGTCCATCCCCAGGACAACGGGCCGCAGGCGGTGGCTGCACGGCGCATCCAGGGCTTCCATGAGCTCGACGGTATCGAGTTCCTCGCCCGCATCGACATCGAGAAGGACGGCCGCGGGGAACTGAAGAACGTTGTCAAGAGCGCCGTCGAGCCCGACCACCCGGACTACACGCGGCACATGGGCGTAGCCCCCAAGGGCAATCCAGGCGGCGGTACCTCTGGCAGTCCGGCGCAGGCAGTGCCCGCCTACCAATCGGCGGGGCAACGCGCACCCGTGACGGGCAAACCGTCCTGGGCACAGTGAGGGAGGCCGTTATGAACGCATCCATGCTCACGGCCAGCCACTACGGCGTCGTGCGTTTTGGCGATCTCGACTGCGAGGCGGTCGTGCTAACCACCGGCGAGCGCGGCTATGTCCAGCGCCAACTGGCTCGCGCCTTGGGTCTGCGGGACAAAAGCCCGGGTACGCAAATCGGTTCCTTGATCCGTGAATTCGCCGCTAACTCATTGTCAGTATTCGAGAAAAAAGGGTACGCAAAGGTGCGCTTGCCGTCCGGCCAGATCGGCACGTTCTTCCCGGCTGGCATCCTGAGCGATGTCGCGCTCGGCATCATCGAAGCAGCGCTGCAGGGGCGTTTGCATGCCAAGCGGCAGCACATCGTCCCCAACTGCCGAAAGATTCTCTCGGCGCTGGCCACCACCGGCGAAGTCGCTCTCATCGACGAGGCCACGGGCTACCAGCACCACCGTGCGCCGCACGCGCTGCAGGAGCTGATCTCCAAGTTGCTGCGCCAGTCCTGCGCATCGTGGGAGCGCCGCTTCCACCCGGACTACTACCGCGCCATCTATCGGTTGTTCGGCTGGAAGTACCAGGGCCACGACCAGAACCCACCGCACGTCGTTGGCCAGATCACGCTGCGCTGGGTCTATGGGCCGGTGCTGCCAAAGGAGCTGCTGGATGAGATCCGCAATCGCAAGGGCATCTCGCAGAAGCACCACCAGTGGCTGTCCGATCAGGGACTCGCGCATTTGGAATCGCAGATTCACGCGGTTACGGCGATTGCGCGCAGCTCGATGAGCTATCCCGACTTCAAGCGCCGCTGCGAGGCCGCCTTTGCTGGCGCTGCCCTGCAGTTGGGCCTGCTGCTCGATGAGCTCGAGGAGGGGGTGTGAAATGCTGGGTCTGCAAACGACAGGCGCGTGGCTACGGCCACGCGGACCTTCGCCATCCGGTGGGCGACGCCCGGCGCTATCCGATCGACTGGGTGTTTTGCTCGCGGCGCTGCCAGGGTGCGTTTCACGCGCTCTACGGCCATTGGCTGCGGGTGCAGGAAGGCCGCATCGACAAGCGGGAGGTCGCGATGATCGATCCGTCTGACGTCGAACGGGCCGCGATGCGAAAGTGCCTCAAGGCCTTCGGCGCGGCCGCCGAGGCCATCGGCTTCGACAAGCCCCTCGGCGCGTATTCCGAGGCCGAGGCGCTCGAGGTCATCGACGCCATCGTCACCGGCTACACCGAGGCGATGGTTGCGCACCACGAGGCGAGCAAGTACCCGCCGGTGCGCGGGCTCAAAGACCCCGTGTCCGATCCCTTCGCGGATCTGGAAGACGACCTGCCGTGGGAGGAGCCGGAGTCGACCTCCAAAGCGCCACGGAAGGAGGCGCGGCGATGATGGACTTCAACGCCTGCAAGAGCTTCTCGGGCCAGATCACGGCGCTGATCGACGCCGGGCTGCAGCAAGCCCGCTCGGCGCAGCCGCGCCGCACCTACCTGGGCGCTTCGCGCCTGGGGGCGGCTTGCGAGCGGCAACTTCAGTACGAGTTCGCGGACGCGCCGGTCGATCCGGGCCGCGAGACCGACGGCCGCCTGCTGCGCATCTTCGAGCGCGGCCATGTGATGGAGGACTGCATGGCCGCCTGGCTGCGCGCCGCGGGCTTCGATCTGCGCACGCGCGACGACGCGGGCAAGCCCTTTGGCTTCTCGGCGCTGGACGGGCGGCTGCAGGGGCATGTCGACGGAATCCTCGTTGCCGGACCGGATCTGGGCCCAGGTTTTGGCTATCCCGCGCTGTGGGAGAACAAAGCCTTGAGCGCCAAGTCCTGGCGGGAGCTCGAAAAGCACCGCCTGGCCGCGGCCAAGCCCATCTACGCCGCGCAGGTGGCCGTCTACCAGGCCTACCTTGGCCTGCACGAGCACCCGGCGCTGTTCACCGCGGTCAACGCCGACACGATGGAGCTCTACGCCGAGCGGGTCCCGTTCGACGCTGGGCTTGCGCAGCGCATGTCGGATCGCGCCGTCAAAGTGATCTCGGCCACCGACGCCGGCGAACTGCTGCAGCGCGGCTTCGCCGATCCCACCCACGTCGAATGCCGGATGTGCCCCTGGCAGGACCGGTGTTGGAGGGCTGCATGAGCCAGGTCGCGCCATTCACGGGTGGCGTCGAACCGATGATCGACGCCAAGCAAGCGGCCGCATCGCTGCGGCTGCCGTACTACTGGTTTGCCGATCCGGCGATGCGCAACCGCTACCGCATCCCGCACTACCTGCTGGGCGGTCTCGTTCGCTACCGGCTGTCTGAACTGTCGGCTTGGGCGGCCTGCAGCACGGCTGCGCACAAGCGGGATGCGCTACAAAAGGACGAAGTCGAGGGGAGCGAATGATCGACTTCAACGACCCTACTGCCGTGCTGCAGCGCAACCGCGATGCCGAGCGCGATCAGATCCGTGCGGCCTTGTTGGCCGGCCTCGAACCGCTGCTGTTCACCCTGTTGCCCGCCGGTCGGACCCGCCGCGGCAAGTTCCTCATCGGCGACGTGCTGGGCAGCCCCGGCGACAGCCTGGAAGTGGTGCTCGCAGGCGAGAAGGCGGGCCTGTGGACCGACCGCGCCACCGGCGAGGGCGGAGACGTCTTCGACCTCATCGCCGCCCACCACGGCCTCGATGCCGAGCGCGACTTTGCCCGCATCCTCGATCTGGCCGAAGACCTCGTCGGCCGCGTCCCCACCGCAGCGGCGCGCAAGCGCCGCAAGAAGGAAATCCCGACCGACGATCTGGGCCCCGCCACCGCCAAGTGGGACTACCTCGATGCCGACGGGCGGCTCATTGCCGTCGTCTACCGCTACGACCCACCCGGGCGCAAGAAGGAGTTCCGTCCCTGGGACGCGCGCCGCCGCAGGATGGCCCCGCCCGAGCCGCGCCCGCTCTACAACCAGCCAGGCATCAAGAATGCCACTGAGGTCGTGCTCGTCGAAGGCGAGAAGTGTGCCCAAGCCTTGATCGACGCCGGCATCACTGCCACCACGGCGATGAACGGTGCCAACGCCCCGGTCGAGAAAACCGACTGGTCACCGCTCAAAGACAAGGCCGTGCTGATCTGGCCCGACCGCGACAAGCCGGGCTGGGACTATGCGATGGCCGCCGCGCAGGCCGCACTCGCCGCCGGCGCCGCCACCTGCGACGTGCTGCTGCCGCCCGACGACAAGCCCCTAGGGTGGGATGTGGCCGACGCCGCGGCCGAAGGCTTCGACGTCGCCGCCTTCATCGCCGCGGGCCCACGGATGAGCATCAAGCCCGCCAGCGGACAGTCCACACAAGAGCCCTCCGTCTGGGCCACCGACGACGCCCTGGCGCTCACCTTCACCGCCCGTTACGCCGAGGACTGGCGCTACTGCTCAGCCTGGGGCAAGTGGCTGGTGTGGGACGGCCGGCGCTGGCAGGTGGACGAGACGCTGCTGGTGCACCACCTCATCCGCGCGATCTGCCGCGAGGCCGCGCTCAAGGCCGACTCGCATCGGCTCGCGGCCAAGCTCGCCGCGAGCAGCACGGTGGGCGGCGTGGAGCGGCTGGCGCGCACCGACCGGCGGCATGCCTCCACGGCCGACGAGTGGGATGCCGATCCCTGGCTGCTCAACACCCCGGGCGGCGTGGTCGATCTGCGCACTGGGCGGCTGCGCCCGCACGCGCGCGCCGATCGGATGACCAAGCTCGCCACCGCCACGCCACGCGGCGACTGTCCGCGTTGGCGGGCCTTCTTGGCCGACGTGACCGGCGGCGACGCCGAACTCCAAGCGTATCTGCAACGCATGGTCGGCTACTGCCTCACCGGCTCGACGGCGGCGCATGCGCTGTTCTTCCTCTACGGCACCGGCGCCAACGGCAAGAGCGTGTTCGTCAACACCCTGGCCACGATCCTGGGCGACTACGCGGCCACCGCCTCGATGGAGACGTTCGTCGAGACACGCCATGAGCGCCATCCCACGGACCTCGCGGGCCTGCGCGGGGCGCGCTTCGTCTCCGCCATCGAGACCGAGCAGGGGAGGCGCTGGGCCGAATCCAAGGTCAAGGCCATCACCGGCGGAGACCGCATCGCCGCGCGCTTCATGCACAAAGACTTCTTCACCTACACGCCCCAGTTCAAGCCCGTCATCGTCGGCAACCACAAACCTGCGATCCGCAACATCGACGAGGCGATGAAGCGGCGGCTGCACCTGATCCCGTTCACGGTGACGATTCCGCCCGACAAGCGCGATGGCCGGCTCACCGAAAAGCTCCAGGCCGAGCGCGACGGCATCATGGCCTGGGCGGTCGAGGGGTGTCTGACCTGGCAGCGCGAAGGGTTACAGCCCCCGGCCAGCGTGATGTCGGCCACCGCCGAGTATTTCGAGGAGGAGGACGCGATCGGCGACTTCCTTGACGAGGAGGCGCAGCGCCACCCGCAGGCCCGCGTGGCCGTGGCCGACGTGTTCCAGCGCTGGCAAGAGTGGGCCGGCCGCAGGGGCGAGTACGTCGGCACGAGCCGCTGGCTCGCACAGCAACTGGCCAACCGCGGCTTCGAACGCACGCGGCTGCACGGGGGCACCAAGGGGCTGGCGGGACTGTCCCTCAAGCCGAAGGACTACGGCGCACGGCTCCCATACCGCGACGACTAAAGCCCCAAGGGTGACCGAAGGTGACTGGCTTGCCGGTAATTCCTCTACACGTGCGCGCGCGCAGGTGAGAGCCAATTAACGGCACGTCGGCCACCTTCGGTCACCGGACACCGATGAAAGGATGAACCGATGATCTCCACGATCCTGGCCCTGGACCTGGGCACCACCACCGGCTGGGCGCTGCGCGACGGCTCCGGCCACATCACCAGCGGCGCCGTCTGCTTCCGCCCACAGCGCTTCGAAGGCGGCGGCATGCGCTTCCTGCGCTTCCGCCGCTGGATTGCTGAAATTCAGCAATCGGTTTCTGAAATTCAGTTTTTGTACTTCGAGGAGGTGCGCCGCCACGTTTCGACCGACGCCGCGCACGCCTACGGCGGGTTCCTCGCCACGCTCACGGCCTGGTGCGAGCACCACGGCATCCCCTACCAGGGCGTGCCAGTGGGCACGATCAAGAAGCACGCCACAGGCCGTGGCAATGCCCGCAAAGACGCGATGCTGGCCGCCGCCCGCGCCCGCGGTCATACCCCCGCCGACGACAACGAGGCCGATGCGCTGGCCTTGCTGCATTGGGCCATCGACCGCCACGACGCGGTGCAGGAGGTCTGAGATGCACATCCCAACCCCTCGCTACCGTGGCCCGCTGGCACGCCTGCAGCCCGAGCCGATGGACGTGGAAGCCGTCAAGCGCCAGGGCTGGCGCGAGCTGCGCGTGCTCGTCGTCGGGCTGGACGATGAACGGCTCGACTGGGCAGAGCGCGAGCTGATCCGCCGCATCGGCGAGCGGCTGTACGGATCACGCAATGAAACCCGGGAGGCGCGCCATGGCTGAGTGGACCATCGAGCAGGTGGCCGAGCGCTTCCGGGAGGCGGCCATCACCGCGCACCGCCTGCCACCCGTTCGGGTGCAGGGCTACTTCAACACCTGGCCGGCGATTCGGCGCATGCCCTGGGAGACGCTTGGGGCGGAGGCCCCGATCCGGCGCTTCCCGCCCGCGCCAGAGGCCATCGAGCGCATGCTCGAGGCCATGCGTTGGGTGCAGTGGCTGCAGGAGGAGGAGCGTCACCTCGTGTGGATGCGCGCCGAGCGCCACCGCTGGCGCGACGTCTGCGCGCGCTTTGGCTGCGACCGCACCACGGCCTGGCGGCGGTGGCAGCGGGCGCTGGGGGTGGTGGTCGATCGGCTGAATGCCACGGGCGATAGGTGAGAAGTCCAAAGCATTTCACAACGCCGATGAATGCGTGCCGCATCGGCTCGTGGTTTTGGGTTAGATGCAAAATGGTGCGCGCCGCCAAGTGCAACAAAGCAGGTCGATCAGGGGTAGTATTCCCGCTAACTTCTGGACAGCGGCGACGGTCGAGGAAGCCGCCCGGCCATCCACGGGTCCTTCCTGGGCACTGAGCCATGCGGGGGGCGCGAGCGCGGCGCTTCGATAGCGTCAGGGTGCAAACCGAGGTTTGCAGGGTTTGCGGTTTGCAGCCCTCCAGCCCGAGACCTTCTCCCCGACACCCCCAGCCCGCCCACGGTCCGCCGTCGGCGGGCTTCTTCGTTTCCGAGGCACCGATTCTGGACACGCTCGCCGTCACGTACCGCAAGGTCGAGACGCTGATCCCCTACGCCCGCAATCCGCGCACGCACAGCGACGAGCAGATCGCGCGCATCGCCGCCAGCATCGCCGAGTTCGGCTGGACCAACCCGATCCTGGTCGATGGCGAGCACGGTGTGATCGCCGGTCACGGCCGGCTGCTGGCCGCACGCAAGCTGGGGCTCGCCGAGGTGCCGGTGATCGAGCTTGCGCACCTGACGCCTGCGCAGAAGC
>NZ_KB905940.1 GCF_000381125.1 Caldimonas manganoxidans ATCC BAA-369 | reverse complement strand
GCATCGAGCATCGGCTCACCCGGGTGCGTCGGCCTCAAACCAACGGGATGGTGGAGCGCTTCAACGGCCGAATCGCAGAAGTGCTCAAAAGCCACCACTTCGTCAGTGGCGAGGATTTGCAGCGCACCCTGTTGCGCTACGCTTGGCTGTACAACCACCATCTGCCTCAGGCCGCACTCAACGCCCGCACACCCATGCAAGCCATGAAGGACTGGCATCGCACACATCCGCATATGTTTCACAAGCGACCATATGATCGTCCGGGATTCGACATGTAGCAGCGCTCGGCACCTCCAAAGAAGGCATGGCGCATCGGCCGGAAGTCGGCCTCGTAGACCCGGTAGGGCCGGCGTCGTTGGCGCATCGCGTCTTCGGTCAGACCGATCGTGCCCACTGGCGGCAAGGTGAACACAGCCGTGGCCACCATGCTCAAATCGGGAAAGCGGTGCGTGGGGCCAAACAGCGCGTCGGCCAGCGCGCGCCCCTGGGCGATGGCCACGGGGGTGAGGTTGAGGCGGTCGGTCACATCGCCGATGGCATAGACCTCGGTGGCCGAGGTTTGCAGCCGTTCATCGACCGGGACCGCGCCGTTGGCGCGCAGCACGATGCCCAGCGTCTCCAGCCCCAATCCCGCCGTATTGGGCCGTCGGCCCGTTGCATTGAGCACGTAGCGCGCAGCCAGACGGCGACCATCGGCCAGCTCCACCACCCAGCGGCCTGGCTCGCCATGCACGGCCTTCACGCCTTGGCCTGCCAAGCGCTCGATGCCTGCCTGGTCCAAGGCGGTGGCCACGCGTTGCCGCAGGTCTTGGTCGAAGCCGCGTAGCGGCAAGTCCGCCCGATGCACCAGGCGCACCCGCACTCCCAGCCGGGCCAGGATGCTGGCGAACTCCAGCGCGATGTATCCGGCGCCGATCACGGTGGCATCGCTGGGAAGTTCATGCAGATCCAGCAGTTCATCCGACGTGGGGCAGGCGGCAATGCCTGGGATGCTGTCGCGCACCGGGGTGGCCCCGGTGGCAATCAGCAGCCGGCGCGCGCGTAGCGTGCGGGGGCCTACCTGCACTGTGTGGGGGCCCACCACCTGGGCCCGTCCCTCGATGAGGGTCACGCCGGCGTGGGCGAGCCACTGGCGGTACGCCCCTTCCAAGCGATCGATCTCGGCGGCTTTGCGAGCGGCCCAGCGGGCCATCTCGAAGCGGGGGGCCGCCCCGGCCAGGTCCCAGCCGTACTCGGCCGCTTCGCGCAAAGCATCGCCATACTGGGCGGCATACATCAGCAGCTTTTTCGGAACGCAGCCGCGGATCACACAGGTGCCGCCCACGCGAGAGGCCTCCACGATGCCGACTTTGGCGCCATGCGCGGCGGCGCGACGCGAAGCTGCCACGCCGGCCGAGCCGGCACCCAAGGTGAGCAGATCGAAATCGAAGGATTCGGACATGGTGGAGGCCCCCCGGTGACGATGACCTCAGCTTAACGCCCCTGTGGTCAGCGTGTACGCCCTGCGGGACAATGCCGGGCCATGAGCCAGTCTTCTCTGTTCGACCCGGATGCGGCCTCCAAGACCGAGGCGGCGCAGCGTGCCGCATGGTTGCGAGAGCAACTGCATCACCATGCCCATCTGTATTACGTGCTCGATGCCCCCGAGATCCCCGATGCCGAGTACGACCGGATGTTCCAAGAACTCCAGGCCCTGGAGGCCGCGCATCCCGAGTTGCTGACACCCGACTCGCCGACGCAGCGGGTGCTGGGGCGGGCGCTCGAAGCCTTCGAGCCCGTGCGGCATGCCGTGCCCATGTTGTCCATCCGCACCGAGACCGACACCGAGCCCACCGGCGCGGCCAACTTCGATGCCCGTGTACGTCGTGAACTCAAGCTCACCGAGGCCGATCCTCCCCTCGAATACCAGGCCGAGCTGAAATTCGACGGCCTGGCCATCAGCTTGCGCTACGAGCATGGCGTGCTGGTGCGCGCGGCCACCCGGGGCGACGGCGAGGTCGGTGAAGACGTGACACAGAACATCCGCACGATCCGACAAATTCCTTTGCGACTGCGCGGCTCGCCCCCAGAGGTGTTGGAAGTGCGCGGCGAGGTCTATATGCGCCGGGACGACTTCGAGCGCCTCAATGCGCGCCAGCGTGAGCGCGGTGAGAAGACCTTCGTCAACCCGCGCAATGCCGCCGCAGGCGCCGTGCGTCAGCTCGATCCAGCGATTGCCGCGCAGCGGCCGCTGCGCTTTTTTGCCTATGGCTGGGGCGAGGTGCTGGGGTGGCCGCAGCAACCGGATACGCAGTCGGGGGTGCTCGATGCTTTCGTGGATTTTGGGCTGCCGGTGTGCGAGGAACGCAGCGTGGTGTACGGCGCGCAGGGCTTGATCGAGTTCCATCGGCGCATCGCCCTCAAGCGCGACCAACTGCCGTTCGACATCGACGGCGTGGTCTACAAGGTGAACCGCCTGGATCTGCAGCGCCAGCTTGGTTACGTCACACGGGAGCCGCGCTGGGCCGTCGCGCACAAGTACCCCGCGCAGGAACAAATGACCACGGTGCTCGACATCGACATCCAAGTGGGACGCACTGGCAAGCTCACGCCGGTGGCCAAACTCGCACCGGTGTTCGTGGGCGGCGTCACCGTCACCAATGCCACGCTGCACAATGAAGACGAAACCCGCCGCAAGGATGTGCGCGTCGGCGACACGGTGATCGTGCGACGGGCCGGCGACGTGATCCCCGAAGTCGTGGCCGTGGTCAAAGAGCGCCGGCCGCCCGATGTGGGCGAGGCGTTCGATCTGTACCGGCGGCTGGATGGTCGCTGCCCGGTGTGTGGCAGTGCGATCGTCCGCGAGCCGGGCGAGGTGGACTGGCGCTGCAGTGGCGGCTTGTACTGCGCAGCCCAACGCAAGCAAGCGCTGCTGCACTTTGCCCAGCGCCGGGCCATGGACATCGAGGGCCTGGGCGAAAAACTCGTCGATCAACTGGTCGACGGTGGCCTCATCCGTACCTTGCCGGATCTATACGCCTTGGACGTGGACCGGCTCGCCGCGCTGGAGCGCATGGGCGACAAAAGCGCACGCAACCTGGTGCAGGCACTGGAAAAATCCAAGCAGACCACGCTGCCGCGCTTTTTGTTCGCACTGGGCATCCGCCATGTCGGCGAGGCCACGGCCAAAGATCTGGCGCGCCACTTCGGCAGTCTGGAGCGCATCATGGAGGCGCGCGTGGAAGAGCTGCTGGAGGTCAACGACGTCGGCCCCGTGGTGGCTCAGAGCATACACACCTTCTTTCAGCAGCCGCACAATCGCGAGGTGGTCCAGCAGTTGCGTGATGCCGGGGTGCATTGGCCCGAAGTCCAAGGGGCTTCCAGCGAGGCTTGGCGCCCTCTGTTGGGCAAAACCTTGGTACTGACCGGCACCTTGCCCACGATGAGCCGAGACGAGGCCAAGGCGCTGATCGAAGCCGCAGGGGGCAAGGTGGCCGGCTCGGTGAGCAAGAAAACCCACTACGTGGTGGCCGGATCGGAAGCCGGCAGCAAGCTGGCCAAGGCCCAGGAGCTGGGCGTGCCGGTGCTGGACGAAGCGGGCCTGAAGGCCCTGCTGTCCCAAGGAGACGTGTGAGATGGCTGTGCGCGAGATTCTGAAGATGGGCGACCCTCGCTTGTTGCGGGTGGCACGCCCTGTGCGTGAGTTCGACACGCCGCAGTTGCATGCCTTGGTGCAGGATCTTTTCGACACCATGCGTGCGGCCCACGGCGCCGGTTTGGCCGCCCCTCAAATCGGGGTGGACCTGGCGGTGGTGATCTTCGGATTCACCCGCAATGATCGCTACCCCGAGGCGCCGCCAGTGCCCGAGACGGTGCTGATCAATCCGCACATCGAACCGCTGACCGATGAGGAAGAGGAGGGCTGGGAAGGATGCCTGTCCGTGCCCGGCCTGCGCGGTGTGGTGCCGCGCTTTGCCCGCATTCGCTATAGCGGTTTCGATGTGCAGGGGCGACGCATCGAGCGCGAGGCCGAGGGCTTCCACGCCCGGGTGGTGCAGCATGAATGCGATCACCTGATCGGCAAGCTCTACCCCATGCGAGTGCGCGACTTCACCCGCTTCGGCTTCACGTCGGTGCTGTTTCCCGGGCTGGATGCGACCACCGACGACTGACCCCGATCAGCCCACTGGCAGCGCCGATGGCGGCTTGATTTCTTCCAGGCAGATGGTGGAGCGCACATTGTCCACCCCAGGGACTTGCATCAAGCGGTCGGTGAGAAACTGCGACAGCGTGCGCAGATCGGGGGCCACCACTTTGAGCAAGTAATCGTGATCTCCCGAGACCGAGTGACACTCGATGACCTCGGGAAAATCTTGAAACACCTTTTCCAGCTCGCGCACGCGGGTGAACTGTTCGCGGTCGATGGTCAAGCCGACGAACGCCATCACCGTCAGCCCCAGCGCCTGGCGATCGACCTGCGCCGCATAGCCACGGATCACGCCACGTTCCTCGAGCGAGCGCACGCGGCGTAGACACTGCGGCGCCGACAAATGCACCCGCGAGGCCAAATCGACGTTGCTGATGCGGCCGTCGGTCTGTAGCACCTCCAGCACCCTTCGGTCGATGGCGTCCAGGTCGTGGGCAGGAGGGGCTGGCATGGTGTGCGCTGGCATATGAAATATTGTTGCGAGATTTTGTCATTTTCTACAACAAATGGAAATCAAATTTCCTCTTGCCACGCCTAGAGTGAGGCATATCACCAATGATTCCGTGGAGACAGACATGTCCTTGCGTCAAGCCGACCTCACCGCCAGCCCGCGCGAACTCGAAGAGCGTTTCGGTGCACGCAACTACCACCCACTGCCGGTCACCCTGGTGCGTGGGCAGGGGGTCTACCTTTGGGATGACCGCGGGCGGCGTTATCTGGACATGATGTCGGCCTACTCGGCCGTCAGTTTCGGCCACAGCCATCCGGTGCTGGTGCAGGCGCTGACCGAGCAAGCCGCTCGGCTGGCCGTCACCTCCCGCGCTTTCCACACCGATCGCCTCGGCCCCTTCTTGGCCCGCTTGTGCCGCGACACGGGCATGGACCGTGCGTTGCCGATGAACACTGGCGCGGAGGCCGTCGAGACGGCGATCAAGGCCGCGCGCAAATGGGGCTACAAGGTCAAGGGCGTGCCTGAAGGACAGGCCCGTATCCTGGTGGCCGAGGGCAACTTTGCAGGACGCACGACCACGATCGTGGGCTTCTCCAGTGAACCGCAATACCGCGACGGCTTTGGCCCTTTCGCGCCGGGCTTCGCGTCGGTGCCGTATGGCGACATCGCGGCCCTGGAGCGGGCCATCACGCCCAACACCGTGGCCTTTCTGGTCGAACCCATCCAGGGCGAAGCCGGGATCATCGTGCCGCCGCCGGGCTATTTGCGCGCCGCGCGCGAACTGTGCACCCGGCATCGCGTGCTGTTGATCTGTGACGAAGTGCAAACCGGCCTGGGGCGCACCGGGCGTGTGTTGGCCTGCCAGCACGAGGGCGTGGTGCCCGATGGTCTCACACTGGGCAAGGCTCTAGGCGGTGGGTTGTTGCCCGTGTCGGCCTTCTGCGCGCGAGAAGAAGTGATGGGGGTGTTCCGCCCTGGCGACCATGGCAGCACCTTCGGCGGCAATCCGCTGGCCGCGACGGTGGGTCTGGCCGCGTTGGAGCTGCTCGAGCGCGAAGGGCTGTGCGAGCGCGCCGCGCATCTGGGCGAGCGCCTGATGCAAGGACTGCGGACGCTGCGCCATCCGGCCATCCGCGAGGTGCGGGGCAAAGGGTTGCTGGTCGGCGTGGAAATCGACCGGGAATTCGCGCATGCCCGTCTCGTGTGTGAAGCCTTGATGCGCGAAGGCGTGCTGAGCAAGGACACGCACGACACCGTGGTGCGTTTCGCGCCGCCGCTGACGATCACTGCGGCCCAACTGGACGAAGCCGTGGCCGCCTTCGGCCGCGCGCTGGCAGCCACGCAAGCCTTGCGGCTGCAGCCCGATCGCCAAGCCGCTTGAGGGCCCCGCGCCGCTCAATCGCCGAAATCATCCGAGGTCGTGCCTTCGGGCCCGGCGGGCGGCCGTCCCCGTCGCACCATGCGTTGGAAGAACAAGTTGTTGGGCACTTGCAGCTTGGTGCCCTGATCTTCCAGCAGCGTGGTGTAGACGACGTTGATGTCGATCACCACCCCCTTCAGACCGGGCTTGTCGCCGCTTTCCAGGACTTCGATGTGATCGTGCAGACGAAACAGCCGAGTGCTGAAGATCAGAATCGTGCAGAAAATGTTCGACAGCACGCTCCATGCGGCGAAGAACGCCACGGCGGCCACGGCCGCAAAGCCGGTGAAGGCCGACCACAGCACGCTGCCCGAGACCCCCAGTCGCTCCAGGATCAACAGGATGGCTGCGGCATAGACGAGGAAGCCCAGCACACGCCGCGCGCCCATGTGCACTTCGGCAGGCAACTGGTAGTGCGCACAGACCCGCTTGATGGCCAGACGCAGCGCGGCGCGCAGCAGGTAGGCGGCCAACAGGATCAGAAGCACCTGGGTGGCTGGAATGATGATATCCAGCCACTCCAGCATCCAGGCGGGCAGATGTGTCTTCAGCTCAGTCAGCCAGCGCATCGAGCAGATCCGATTCCATCGCGAGTTGCACCTTGGATTGCTGCAAGGCCGGTCCGTCGATCAGGAACGTGTCTTCGACCCGTTCGCCCAGCGTGGTGATCTTGGCCAGCTGCACATTGATGCGGTATTTGGCCAACACCCGGGCGATGGAATACAGCAAACCCGAGCGGTCGCTGGCCGAGACCGTGAGCAACCAGCGCTGAGCACGCTCATCCGGACGCAACGACACGCGCGGCTGCACCGGAAACGACTTGACCCGCCGCGACAGACGCCCTCGGCTGGGTTCGGGCAGCGGTCCGTCGCGGCTGAGGGCTTGCAGCAACTGGCTTTCGACCAGCGAGATCAGGTCGCGGTGGTGCAGGTCGAGGTTGGTGGTGATGACCTGGAAGGTGTCCAACGCGTAGCCGGTGCGTGTGGTGTGGATGCGCGCATCCAGGATGTTGAAACCGGCGCTGTCGAAGTAGCCGCAAATGCGCGCAAACAAATCATCTTGGTCGGGGGCATACACGACCACTTGCAGTCCGTCACCAGCCGCCGAAGGCCGTGCCTTGACCACGGCGTAGCCGGCATCCACGTGGCGCCACAAGGCGCGGGCATGCCACGCGATGTCGGCCGCTTCATGCCGCGCGAAATAGCTCAGCTCCAGGGTCTGCCACAGCGGTTCTTGCACGCCGGGCAGCATCGAATACAGCGCCAGCATTTGCAGCGCTTCTTGCTTGCGTGTTTCGATCTCGGCGGCCAGATTGGGTTGCGCCCCGCCCAGGGCGCGCAAGGTGAGGCGATACAGGTCTTCGAGCAGCTTGCCTTTCCAGCCGTTCCACACCTTCGGGCTGGTGCCACGGATGTCGGCCACGGTCAGCAGGTACAGCGCAGTGAGGCGGCGTTCGGTCTGGACGAGCCGGGCAAATCCGGCCACCACCTCCGGGTCGCTGAGGTCCTCCTTCTGGGCGACACGCGACATCGTCAAGTGGTGCTGCACCAAGAATTCGATGAGGCGCGCATCCTCCTTCGGCACGCCATGATCGCGGCAGAAACGCCGCACCTCGATGGCCCCCAGGTCGGAGTGGTCCCCACCGCGGCCCTTGGCCACGTCGTGGAACAGGGCGGCCACATACAGCACATAAGGCCGGTCGAACTGCGAGGCCAGCTGGGAGCAAAACGGATACTCGTGCGCATGCTCGGGGATGAAGAATCGCCGCACGTTGCGCAACACCATCAGGATGTGCTGATCCACGGTGTAGACGTGGAACAGGTCGTGCTGCATACGACCGACGATGCGCCGAAACACCCAGAGGTAGCGCCCCAGCACCGACGTCTGGTTCATCAGCCGCAGCACATGGGTCTGGCCCAGTGGCTGCTGCAGGATCTGCATGAACGTGGCACGGTTGACCGGGTCGCGGCGGAATTCCGCATCCATCAGCCCACGGGCGTTGTACAGCGCGCGCAAGGTGCGCGCCGACAAGCCCTTGATGCCCGGGGTTTGCTGGTAGACCAGGAAGGTACGCAAGATGGCGTGGCGATCACGCTCATAGAGGTCGTCGCTGGCCACCTCGAGCAGGCCGTCGCGGTCCAGAAACTGCTCGTCGATGGCGCGCATGGGCGTGTGTTGCGAGCCCAGGATGCGCTCTTCGATGTTGAGCATCAGGATCAAATTGAGCTGAGCCACCGCCTTGGCTGCCCAGTAGTAGCGGTGCATCAACGCTTCGGAGGCGCGCCGGGCCTTGGTCGGCTGGTAGCCAAAGCTTTCGGCCACCGCGGTCTGCAAGTCGAAGACCAAGCGATCCTCGCGTCGCCCGGCCACCACGTGCAGCCGGGCGCGAATCAGACGCAGTAACGCCTCGTTGCGCTGCACTTGCTTGAGCTCGAAGGGGGTCATGAGCCCGCGGGCGGCCAGGGCCGACCAAGTCCGGCCCAGACCGGCGGCCTTGGCCACCCACATGATCACTTGCAGATCGCGCAAGCCGCCGGGGCTTTCCTTGCAGTTGGGCTCCAGAGAGTAGGGCGTGTCTTCGTACTTTTGATGGCGCTGCCGCATCTCCAGCGTCTTGGCGCGTAGGAAGGCGCGCGCATCGAGGCGTGCATCGAAGGCCTTGCAAAAGCGTTGGTACAGACGGCGCGAGCCGCACAGCAAGCGCGACTCGAGCAAGGCCGTCTGCACGGTCACGTCGCGCGCGGCCTCGTCCAGGCAGTCTTGGACGCTGCGCACGCTGGAGCCGATCTCCAGGCCAATGTCCCAGCAGGCCGTGATGAAGCCCTCGATGCCGGCCTTTCTGGCGGCGTCGTCCTGGAGGCCCGACTCCGTTTCGTCGGGCAACAGCACCAGCACGTCCACGTCGGAGTAGGGGTAGAGCTCGCCGCGCCCGTACCCCCCCACGGCGACCAAGGCCGCCCCAGCGGGGAGATCGGCCTGCTTCCACAGGCCGACCAAGGCCTGATCCACATGGCGGCAGAGATCGCGTACCAACCGAGTGGCCGCCGCGGCAGTGGGGCGAGCCTCCCGAAATGCCTGCAACAAGGCTTGCTTGCCTTGCCGGAACTGCGCGCGCAGCTGTGCCAGTCGGGCCGCACTATCCTGGACCGGCGTGGCCTGCGCCGCGGTGCTTCCAACGGCCATGCGGGCTCTCCGTCTCAGGTGGTCGTTCGGATGAAATCGGGCAGCGGCGGGTAGCCGGCCGACAGTGTGAGGATCTCGTAGCCGGTCTCCGTGACCGCCACCGTGTGCTCCCATTGGGCCGATAGCGAGCGATCGCGCGTCACGATGGTCCAGCCGTCGGGCATCTCGCGGATCTCGCGTCGCCCGGCGTTGACCATGGGCTCGATCGTGAAGACCATGCCCGGCACGAGTTCTTCCAGCGTACCGGGGCGGCCGTAATGCAGCACCTGGGGCTCTTCATGGAACTTGCGACCGATGCCATGGCCACAGAACTCGCGCACCACCGAATAGCCCGCGTTCTCGACGAAGGTTTGGATCGCATGGCCGATGTCGCCCAGCCGGGCCCCCGGTTTGACCTTGGCGATGCCACGCCACATGGCTTCATAAGTGATCTGGCACAGGCGCCGCGCGGCGATCGATCCCTCGCCCACGATGAACATGCGGCTGGTGTCGCCATGCCAGCCATCTTTGATGACGGTCACATCGATGTTGAGGATGTCCCCGTTCTTCAACGGCCGGTCGTTCGGAATGCCGTGACAGACCTGATGATTCACCGAGGTGCAGATCGCCGCCGGGAAGGGTGGATAGCCGGGGGGCTGATAGCCCACCGTCGCCGAAGTCGCTCCCTGGACGTTCTCGATGTAGTCCAGCGCGAGTTTGTCCAGATGGGCCGTGGTGACGCCGGGCTTGACATACGGCGTGAGGTAGTCCAACACCTCCGAGGCCAGGCGGCCGGCCACACGCATGCCTTCGAGATCTTCGGGCGTCTTGATGGTGATGCTCATGCCTGGATTATCTCAGGCCACGGCTGTGAACCCATCACCCCGGTAAAATCCCGCTTTTACGTCCGGTTTCCTTCGCCGCATGCAAGGCCGGGAAATGCCAGGCCGGGCGGCCGCTCCACTGCGCACGAGTTCCCCACGTGATTGCTTCAGCCAAACACCTCCTGCACTTCGAGGGCGGCAATGCCCTGTCTGCCTTTCGGGCCCAAGCGCTGCTGCCGCGCCTGCAGGCCATCGCTCCACAAATCGTGGGCCTGAGCGCCCGCCATGTGCACTGGGTATGGTGTGACGGCCCGTTGACGCCGCAGGCGCAACACAAGCTGGCGGCCTTGCTCGATTACGGCGAGCCCTACACCGCTGCCGACGATGGTGCGCTCGTGGTGGTGATGCCCCGCTTGGGCACGGTGTCGCCCTGGGCTTCCAAAGCCACGGACATCGCCCACAACTGTGGCCTGGCGGTCAAACGCATCGAGCGCGTGACGGAGTATCGCCTGCAGCTCAAAGGCGGGCTGTTGCGGGGGGCAAAGCCGCTGGAGGACGCCACCTTGCAGGCCTTGGCCGCCGAACTGCACGACCGCATGACCGAAAGCGTGGCCTTCGAGCGCGAGGCCTGCGTCCATCTGTTCGACCCGCAGCCTGGCAAGCCCATGGAGTGTGTGGATGTGCTGGGCCAGGGACGCGCCGCGCTGGAAGCCGCCAACCGGGATTTCGGCCTGGCCTTGTCGGAGGACGAGATCGACTACCTGGTCGATGCCTTCGGCCGTCTGCAGCGCAACCCGAGCGACGTCGAGCTGATGATGTTCGCCCAGGCCAACAGCGAGCACTGCCGCCACAAGATCTTCAATGCGAACTTCACGATCGACGGCGAGCCCCAGGAGCGCTCGATGTTCGCGATGATTCGCAACACCCACCAGCGCGCGCCTCAGCACACCGTGGTGGCCTATGCCGACAATGCCGCCGTGATGGAAGGCGGCCCGGTGCGGGCTTGGCGGCCGCAGGGCTATACCAACGCCCCGCGCTATGCTGCCCACGACGAAGTGGCCCATGTGCTGATGAAGGTGGAAACGCACAACCATCCCACGGCCATTTCGCCGTTTCCGGGCGCCGCTACCGGCGCTGGCGGAGAAATCCGCGACGAAGGGGCCACTGGCCGAGGGGCCCAGCCCAAGGCAGGGCTGACGGGATTTTCCGTGTCCAATTTGCACTTGCCCGGCACGGACGAGCCCTGGGAACGCGAGCCCTACGGCAAGCCGGCCCACATCGCCAGCGCCCTACAGATCATGATCGACGGTCCGCTGGGCGGTGCGGCCTTCAACAACGAGTTCGGGCGTCCCAACCTGGGGGGCTACTTCCGCGTCTATGAGCAAGAGGTCGATGGCGTGCGCCGCGGCTATCACAAACCCATCATGATTGCCGGGGGGCTCGGACGCATCCGCGAAGGTCTGACGCACAAACTGCCGTTTGGCGAAGGCACGCTGCTGATCCAGCTGGGCGGCCCGGGCATGCGGATCGGCATGGGCGGGGGAGCGGCCAGCTCGATGGCCGCCGGAGTGAATGCGGCCGAACTCGACTTCGACTCGGTGCAGCGCGGCAACCCCGAGATCCAACGCCGCGCGCAGGAGGTCATCAACCACTGCCTCGGTCTGGGCGAGAAGAACCCCATCCTGGCCATCCACGACGTGGGCGCCGGCGGGCTGTCCAACGCGTTTCCCGAACTGGTGGACGGCGCCGGCTTGGGGGCCACCTTCGATCTGCGCAAGGTGCCGCTGGAGGAAAGCGGTCTGGCTCCGAAGGAAATCTGGTGCAACGAGAGCCAGGAGCGCTATGTCTTGGCGGTGGATCCGGCGGGCCTGCCCTTGTTCGAGGCGATGTGCGCGCGGGAGCGCTGCCCGTTTGCCGTCGTGGGCGTGGCCACCAGTGACAAAACCTTGGTGCTCGAGGACGGACCTGGCGGTCAACGGGCCATCGACATGCCCATGGAGGTGCTGCTGGGCAAGCCGCCACGCATGCATCGTGACGTGCAGCGCGTGGTGCGGCGCTCGTCCCCCCTGGATCTCACCGGTGTGAGCCTGCGGCAAGCGGCTTTCGACGTGCTGCGCCATCCCACCGTGGCCAGCAAGCGCTTCCTGATCACCATCGGCGACCGCACGGTCGGGGGGCTCAGCCATCGCGACCAAATGGTGGGCCCCTGGCAGGTGCCAGTGGCCGACTGCGCGGTCACCTTGGCCGACTACACGGGTTTTCGCGGCGAGGCCATGAGCATGGGTGAGCGCACCCCGCTGGCCGCGGTGGATGCTCCCGCCTCGGGGCGCATGGCCGTGGCCGAGGCGATCACCAACCTGTTGGCCGCCCCGATCGAGTTGGCGCGAGTCAAGCTGTCATGCAATTGGATGGCTGCTTGTGGCGAACCTGGCGAAGACGCCGCTTTGTACGACACCGTCAAGGCCGTGGGCATGGAGCTGTGCCCGGCCCTGGGGATCAGCGTGCCGGTGGGCAAGGATTCGCTGTCGATGCGCACACGCTGGCGCGACGGCGAGGTGGACAAACAAGTCACCGCACCGGTGTCACTGATCGTGTCGGCCTTCGTCACGCTCGATGACGTGCGCGGCACCCTCACGCCCCAGTTGAAAGACGGCGACACGACCTTGCTGCTGGTCGATCTGGGGCAAGGCCGCCAGCGGCTGGGCGGCTCCATCCTCGCGCAGACCTTGGGGGCGTTCGGTGGCGAGGTGCCCGACTTGAACGATCCGGCCCTGCTCAAATCCTTGGTGGCGGCCGTCAACGAGCTGCGCGCCCTGGGTTGGCTGCTGGCTTACCATGACCGCAGCGACGGGGGGCTGTGGGCCACCGTGTGCGAAATGGCGTTCGCCGGCCGCCGCGGGGTGAGCCTGAACGTGGATCTGTTGGTGACCGAAAGCGACGGCATCGCCGACAGCCGGGCCGAGTATGGCGATTCCAAGAATTGGACCCAGCAGGTCAGCGAACGCCGCAACGAGCTGACGCTGCGCGCGCTTTTCAACGAAGAACTCGGCGTGGTGCTGCAGGTGCCCACGGCACGGCGCGACGATGCCATGGCCGTGTTGCGTCGCCATGGCCTGTCACGCCACAGCCATGTCATCGGCAAGCCCAATGACCGCGGCACCGTGGAGGTCTGGCGCGATGCCAAGGCCGTGTTTTCCGCCGGGCTGCGAGAGCTGCACCAAGTGTGGGACGAGGTGAGCTGGCGCATCGCGATGTTGCGCGACAACCCGGCTTGCGCGCAGGCCGAGCACGATGCAGTGGGCGATCCGGCCGATGCCGGGCTGCAGGTCAAGCCGAGCTTCGATCCGTCCGAGGACGTGGCCGCCCCCTTCCTGAACCTCACGCGGCCCAAAGTGGCCATCTTGCGCGAGCAGGGTGTCAACTCGCATGTCGAGATGAGCTATGCCATGGACCAGGCGGGCTTCGACACCTACGACGTGCACATGAGCGATTTGCAAGCCGGCCGCGCTCGACTGGACCAGTTCCAGGGGCTGGTGGCCTGCGGCGGCTTCAGCTATGGCGACACCCTGGGCGCCGGCGAGGGCTGGGCCCGCTCGATTCTCTTCAACCCGCAGCTGGCCGAGCAGTTCGCAGCCTTCTTCCAACGATCCGACAGTTTTGCTTTGGGCGTGTGCAACGGCTGCCAAATGATGGCGGCTCTGTCGTCGATCATCCCAGGCACGGCGGCCTGGCCACGCTTCACGCGCAATCGTAGCGAGCAGTTCGAGGCGCGTCTGAGCCAAGTCGAGGTGCTGGACAGCCCGTCGATTTTCTTTACCGGCATGGCCGGCAGCCTCTTGCCCATCGCCGTGGCCCACGGGGAAGGCTTTGCCGATTTCTCCCGCCGCGGCGACGCCAAGGCCGTGCACGTCGCGATGCGTTTCGTCGACAGCCAGGGCCGACCTACGGAGGCTTATCCGGCCAATCCCAATGGGAGCCCCGGCGGGTTGACCGCGGTGACCACCGCCGACGGGCGCTTTACCGTGATGATGCCGCACCCGGAGCGGGTGTTCCGCAACATCCAGATGAGCTGGACCTCGGGCGACCCGGCGGCGTTCAGCCCCTGGATGCGCATGTTCCGCAACGCACGTCGATGGGTGGGCTGAGGTTCGAGCGACTGGATGTCCTGCGGGCCGTGGCCATCCTCTGGATGGCGGCCTATCACTTTTGCTACGACCTCAACCTCTTCGGCTTCATTCACGAGAATTTTTACAAGGACCCGTTTTGGACCACCCAGCGCACGGCCATCGTGTCGCTGTTCCTGTTCTGCGCCGGTGTGGGGCAGGCCGTGGCCTGCCGGCAAGAGCAGGGCTGGCCGCGCTTTTGGCGACGTTGGGCTCAAGTGGCCGGCTGTGCCGTGCTGGTGAGCATCGGTTCGTACCTGATGTTCCCCCGTAGTTTCATCTACTTCGGTGTGTTGCACGGCATTGCGGTGATGCTCGTCATCGTCCGCTGCACAGCAGGCTGGGGACGATGGCTGTGGCTGCTGGGCGGGGTGGCCATCGTGTTGCCGCAGCTCGTGCAGCACCCGTTTTTCGATGCACGTTGGATGAATTGGGTGGGCCTCGTCACCCGCAAGCCGATCACCGAAGACTATGTCCCCGTGCTGCCTTGGCTGGGCGTGATGTGGTGGGGGATGGCGATGGGGCAATGGGTGTTTGCGCATCGGCCCGCTTGGCTGGCCGGCAGCACACCGCAGGCCCTGAAGCCTTTGGCCTGGCTCGGACGGTGGAGCCTGAGCTTTTACATGCTGCACCAGCCGCTGTTCATCGGTGCGCTGGCGGCCGTCGCGTGGCTGTGGCGCTGAGCCAAGGAAACAGGGCGCCCTGTCAGGCGCCCTGTGTGTCGCTGTGACGCTGGTTCACTGCTCGAACTTGTAGTCCGTGCGGGCGGCCTTGCGCAGACTGTCGCGGAACTCGATCATTTTTTGCTGCTGCAAGCGCTGCTGGATCTGCGGCTTGACCTCCTCCAGCGGTGGGAACTGGACGTCTCGCACATCCTCCAGCTTGATGACGTGGTAGCCGAACTGCGACTTCACTGGCGCGTCGGTGACTTGGCCCTTGCTCAGCTTGACCATGGCTTGCGAGAACTCGGGCACATAGACGTTGGCCTCGGCCCAGTCGAGATCACCGCCGTTGACCGCCGAACCGGTATCTTTGGAATTTTTCTTGGCCAAGTCCTCGAAGCTTGCGCCCCCTTTGATCTGGGCGATCAGCCGTTTGGCGTCTTCTTCCTTGTCCACCAGGATATGCCGAGCACGGTATTCCTTTTCCTGGCCGGCTTGCGCTTTGAACTTGTCGTACTCGGCCTTGATTTCCGCATCCGTGACCGGGTTTTTCTTCTCGAAGTCTTGGAACAGCGCTTGGATCAACACGTTCTGGCGCACCAGCTCCATTTGGCGACGGTACTCGGGCGTGGCGGCCAAACCGCGGCGTTCGGCTTCTTGCGTGAAGATCTCATTGAGCACGACTTGGTCGCTGACCAGGCGTTCGAAGTTCGGGGGCAGGGTGCGGCCCGACGCATCGGCCTGGCGCTTGATTTGCTCGAGCAGCGCATCGACACGCGACTTCGGTACGGCCTTGCCGTTGACGATGGCCACGTTTTGGGCCGTCGCCTCGGCCGGCAGCAGCGCCGCGCCCAGAGCCAGGCTCAGCACACCGATGGCGAAAACAGACTTCTTCATGCAGGAAACCTCGTGTTGGGAAGAAATGGGCGGACCACAGCCAAGTTCAGCACGTGGCCCAAGCGGCATCATCACCGTCGGGAACCGACCTTAGACCTCGCCAGGGGCATGGGTTTGAAGCGCCAATGCGTGTATGCCCTGAGGGATCAACGGGGCGAGGGCATCATACACGAGGCGATGCCGAGCCACACGTGACAAACCGTGAAATCGCGCGCTCACGATGCGCACGCTGAAATGCCGGCCTTGGCTGGCGCCGGCATGACCCGCATGGAGATGGCTGTCATCTTGGACCGACAGGCTCAGCGGCTCCAGGGTTTCGCGCAGGCGGTTCTCGATGTGTTGAGCACTGACAGGCATCTCAAGAGGCTTCTTCGTTTTTGAGGTAGCGGCTGAGGTAGATCGCTTGCACGATCAAAAACAACAGCATCAGACCCAGCGCGCCAAACACCTTGAAATTCACCCAGACCGACGTGGGAAAACTATAGGCCACGTACACGTTGAGCAAGCCCATGAGGCCGAAGAAGGCAATCCAGGCGAAGTTCAAGCGCTGCCACACCGAGGCGGGCAGTTCGATCTGGCCACCCATGAGCGCACGCAATAAATTGTGACGAAAGAGAGTGTGGCTGACCCACAAGCTGGCCCCCATGAACCAATAGAGCACGCTGGGTTTCCACTTGATGAAGGTGTCGTTGTGGAACCACAAGGTGGCCCCACCCAATACCAACACAAGCACCAGGCTGACCCACAGCATCGCATCGACACGCCGCCCTTGCGCCAGCATGAGGCCGATCTGCAGCGCCGAGGTCGCCATGACGACGGCCGTGGCCAGCAACACGGGGGCGGTTTGCGCCTCCACCGCCGTTCCCGCGCCCAGCGAGCCGAACCAGGCCGTGGCCAGGTCGACAGCCCGCTCGGGCTGCGATTGCGCCAGCTTGTAGCTGCCGAAAAACAGAATGAGCGGCAAAAAGTCGAGCAACAGTTTCATGGGGCGGTCGCCACCGAGGGCTCAGCCTCGACGAGGCAGAAAATCCAAGGCGGCGGAGTTGATGCAGTAGCGCTCGCCCGTGGGGGGTGGGCCGTCGTCGAACACATGGCCCAGATGGGCGCCGCAGCGCCGGCAGCGCACCTCCACACGCACCATGCCGTGGCTGTAGTCCATCACCCGCTCGATGCGTCCATCCTCGATGGCCTGGTAGTAGCTCGGCCAGCCGCAGCCGGCATCGAACTTGGTGCTGGAATCGAACAGCTCGGCTTGACAACAGATGCAGCGATACACGCCGTCGGCATCGTGCCGCCAATAGCGGCCAGTAAACGGCGGCTCGGTAGCGGCATGGCGGGTCACGCGGTAGGCCAGAGGGTCGAGCTGGGCCCGCCACTGCTCATCGGACTTGTGGATTTCGTAGTCGCTCATGATGAACAAGACACCTCGATGCTTTGCGCCCATTCGGGAGGCAAGGCCGCATATGCCTCATGCTCGGGCTGCTCGTCATAGGGACGCTGCAGCACGCGCAACAGGCGCCGCACCTCGTCATCGTCTCCGGCCTGGGCCTTGCGAATGGCGATCTCGGCCAGATGATTGCGCAAAATGTACTTCGGATTGACCCGGTCCATCGCTGCGCGCCGCTCAGCGTCATGGCTGGATTCACGCAACAGCCGCTGCCGGTAGCGGCTGGCCCAGGCCTCGAAGGCCTGGCGGTCGATGAAGAGTTCGCGCACCGGCCCGGCCCCGTCCGTGGCGTCCACTGAAAACCGTCCCAGCCGGCGCCAGGCCAGGGTATGGTCCACCCGGTCGCGGGCCAGCAGGCTCAGCCAGTCGTCGATGAGCTCGGCATCGCCTTCTTCCTGTGAGCGCAGGCCGAGCTTGGCGCGCATCAGCCGCATCCAGGCCTGCGGATACACACTGCGAAAAGTCTCCAAGGCCGCCAGGGCCAGATCGGTGTCTTCGATCAGCGGCATCAAGGCTTGCGCCAGCGCATGCAGATTCCATAGCGCGATTTGCGGCTGACGGTGATAGCTATAGCGGCCGTGGGTGTCCGAATGATTACAAATGTGGGCGGGGTCGTAGGCATCCAGGAAGCCGAAGGGGCCGTAATCGATCGTCAGGCCCAGGATCGACATGTTGTCCGTGTTGAGCACGCCGTGACAAAAGCCCACCGCCTGCCACTGGGCCACCAGCTCGGCCGTGCGGCGTACCACCGTCTCGAGCAAGGCGGCATAGGGGTGCGGCTGGTCTCGGCATTCGGGCAGGTGGTGGTCGATCACGAAATCGGCCAGGCGGCGCAGCGCCTGAGGCTGGCCGTGATGACAGAAGTGCTCGAAATGGCCAAATCGTACGAAGCTCGGGGCCAAGCGGGTGACGATCGCTGCGGTCTCCACGGTTTCGCGCAGCACGGGCAGCGGTGAGGCCACCAGGCACAGCGCCCGCGTGGTGGGCAGCCCCAGCGCGTGCATGGCTTCCGAACACAAAAACTCTCGTATCGACGAGCGCAACACCGCGCGGCCATCACCCATGCGAGAGTAGGGGGTTTTGCCGCTGCCTTTGAGCTGGACTTCCATGCCGCCATGGGGTGTGAGCACCTCGCCCAGCCACACGGCGCGCCCATCGCCGAGCTGGCCGGCCCACACGCCGAATTGATGGCCGCTATAGACCGTGGCCAAGGCGTCCATGCCGGGCCACAGCGCATGGCCGCTGAAGACGGCCAGCGCCTCGGTGCTGGCCCACCAGTCCGTCGGCCAGCCCAAAGCCTGCGCTGCGGCGTCGCTGGTGGCCACCCAACGAGGCTCGGGCAGCCCTTGGGGCCGCACACGGGTGTAAAAGACCTCGTCCAAGGTGGCGTAGCGGTTGATCCAGCGCAGGCCGGCGGGCAGGCCCGACTCATGAGGAACGTCCATGCCGGCAGTGTAACCAGCCGCTCAAGGCGGGGTTGGCCCCAGGGCCATGCGCCGCTGTCGTGATGGCGACGGTTTCTCAGGGAAAACCGCAGGCACCGCAGTGCAGCACGATTCCTATCATCGAAATCGAACGACCGTTTCAACCTGGTTGCACGATCACCACCGAGCAAGGAGTTTCCGATGTCGCGCCTGATGGGCCAGATGATGCAGATGCCCTTGATGATCTCGTCGCTGTTGACGCATGCCGCGCGTCACAGCGCCGACACCGAGATCGTCTCCAAGCGGGTGGAAGGAGACATACACCGCTACACCTACCGCGATGCAGAACTGCGCGCGCGCAAGCTGGCTCAGGCCCTGGCGCGGCTGGGCTGCGAGATGGGCGACCGCATCGGCACACTCGCCTGGAATGGGTACCGTCACTTCGAGATCTATTACGGCACGTCCGGCTCCGGGCTGGTGTGTCACACCATCAATCCCAGGCTCTTTCCCGAGCAGATCGCTTGGATCATCAATGATGCGGAAGACCGCGTCCTGTGTTTCGACCTGAACTTCCTGCCACTGGTCGAGAAGCTGGCGCCGACGCTGCGGACGGTCCAGCATTTCGTGCTGATGAGCGATCCCGCGCACATGCCGGCGCAGACGAGCCTGTCAGGGCTGCTGTGTTACGAAGAGCTGGTCGAAGCCGAAGATGGTCAATACACCTGGCCGCAGTTCGATGAGAACACGGCCTCGAGCATCTGTTACACGTCCGGCACGACCGGCCATCCCAAAGGGGCGGTCTACAGCCACCGCTCCACCGTGCTGCATGCGTATGCCTCGGCCTTGCCCGATGCCATGGGCTGCTCGGCCCAAGACGTGATCTTGCCGGTGGTGCCGATGTTCCATGTCAACGCCTGGGGCTTGCCGTATTCGGCGGCGCTCGTGGGCGCCAAGCTCGTCCTGCCAGGGCCGCATTTGGACGGCAAGTCGCTGTACGAATTGTTCGAGACCGAAAAAGTCACCTTCAGCGCCGGTGTGCCCACGGTCTGGCTGGGGTTGATCAACCATGCCAAGCAACACAATCTGAAGTTCAGCACGTTCAAACGCACCGTGATCGGCGGTTCGGCCTGCCCGCCGTCGATGCTGCGCACGCTCGAAGACGACTTTGGCGTCAACGTCATCCATGCCTGGGGCATGACGGAATTGTCTCCGCTGGGCACCTTGTCCAAGCTCAAGGCCAAGCATTTGGATTTGCCGCTCGAAGCCCAGCGACGCATCCTGGAAAAGCAGGGCAAGGTGATTTATGGGATCGACATGCAGATCATCGGAGACGACGGTCAACCGCTGCCCTGGGACGGCAAGTCCTCGGGCAATCTGGTGGTGCGAGGGCCCTGGGTCATTCAAAGCTATTTCCGCCGCGATGAATCCCCCTTGCAAGATGGTTGGTTTCCCACCGGCGACGTGGCCACGATCGACCCTGATGGCTACATGCAAATCACCGACCGATCCAAGGACGTGATCAAGTCCGGCGGGGAATGGATCAGCTCGATCGAGTTGGAAAACATCGCCATGGCCCACCCCGCGGTTCATGAAGCCGCCGCCATTGCTTGCAAGCATCCGAAATGGGATGAACGCCCGCTGCTGGTGGTGGTTCGCAAGCCCGGAGCCTCGCTCACGCGCGAGGAGATGCTGGCCTTTTACGAAGGCAAGATCGCCAAATGGCAGATCCCCGATGACGTGGTGTTCGTCGATGAAATCCCACACACGGCCACCGGCAAGATCCAAAAGCTCAAGCTGCGTGAGCAGTTTGCCAACCATGTCTTGCCGACTTGATCCATGCCCCGAAAGGCGTCGTCTGTCGCCAGTGAGACAGTCGCTACGGGCATTCCCTGTACGAGTCTGAAACGAAGTTCTGTAGCCTCATGCTCATTCGCTGCCCAACAGCTCGAGGAGACCGTCGATGATCAACCGCCGCACCCATCTGAAACTCTCGATTCTGGCCGCGGCCGCGCTGTGCTGCGGGTCGGCCTTCGCCCAAAAGGGTGAGACCGTGAGAATCGCCTGGATCGATCCGCTGTCGGGCCTCATGGCCACAGTGGGTCAAAACCAGCTCAAGAGCTTCCAGTTCATGGCCGAGTATTTCAACCGCGGCAACCCGGCCGGTGTGAAGTTCGAGGTCATCGGCATCGACAACAAGCTCAGCCCACAGGAAAGCCTCAACGCACTCAAATCGGCCATCGACCAGGGTATCCGCTACATCGTGCAGGGCAACGGATCGGGCGCTGCCTTGGCCTTGTCCGATGCGGTCACCAAGCACAACGAGCGCAACCCGGGCAAGGAAGTCGTTTTCCTGAACTACGCGGCGGTCGACCCCGATCTGACCAATAGCAAATGCAGTTACTGGCACTTCCGCCTCGACGCTGACACGTCGATGAAGATGGAAGCCCTGACCACCTTCATGAAAGATCAGCCTGACATCAAGAATGTCTATCTGATCAACCAGAACTACGCGCATGGCCACCAAGTGGCGCGTTATGCCAAGGAAAATCTGGCCCGCAAGCGTCCGGACATCAAGATCGTCGGTGAAGACCTGCACCCGCTGGCTCAGGTGCGTGATTTCGCGCCCTACATTGCCAAGATCAAGGCCTCGGGGGCCGATTCCGTGATCACGGGCAACTGGGGCTCTGACCTGACCTTGTTGATCAAGGCGGCCAACGATGCCGGTCTGAATGCCAAGTTCTTCGTCTACTACGGTGGCGTCAGTGGCACGCCCACGGCCATGGGGGCCGCAGGCGAAGGCCGTGTCTACCAAGTGTCCTACAACCACTACAACATGGGGGGTGAAGTCGCCAAGATCCAAGAAGAATTCCGCAAGCGCTTCAACGACGACTGGTACACCGGCGCCACCTACCATGCCTTTGCGTTGCTCAGCAATGCGATGGCCAAGGCCAAATCGACCGATCCGGTCAAGGTGGCCGCCGCGATGAGCGGGTTGAAGTTCAAGAGCTTCAACGGCGAAGTCGAGATGCGGCGAGCCGACCATCAGCTCCAGCAGGGGCTGTACATCTCGCGTTGGCAGAAAGCCGATGCGAAGCACCCCTACAGCCCGGAAAACACCGGCTACACCTTCGTGCCGGTCAAGTACTTCGAACCCTATGTGTCCAGCACGCCCACGTCTTGCCAAATGAAGCGACCGTCCTGATCCGCCTCGAGGGCAGTCTCGTACTCCCGGGCCCGATGGCATCTTCCTGTCGGGCCCTTTTCTTTGATCATCGCGCCCCTGGGCGCTGACCATCGATGGACCTGCAGTTCCTCACGATCTCGATGCTGAACGGACTGAGCTATGGGCTCTTGCTGTTCATGCTCAGTTCGGGCCTGACGCTGATCTTCAGCATGATGGGCGTGCTCAACTTCGCCCATGCCAGCTTTTACATGCTGGGCGCCTACTTCGCCTACACGACCATGCAACTCGTGGGCTACTGGCCAGCCCTGGTGGTGGCTCCCGTGTTGGTGGGGGTGCTGGGCGCTTTGTTCGAAAGGTACTGCCTCAGGCGCGTGCACAAATTTGGCCATGTTCCAGAACTGCTGATCACTTTCGGGCTGAGTTATGTGATCCTCGAACTGGTGCAACTCGTGTGGGGGCGTTCGGCCGTGGACTACCGCGTGCCCGAGGCGCTGCAAGGGCCGTTGTTCACCATCGTGGGTTCCACGGCCGGTGCTTTGGACGTGGTCTGGGGTCTGGCCCCGCCTGAGATGTGTCGTGCGGTCGAGGAAGGCGTGCGCATCGTGTGCACCCAGTTCCCGAAATATCGGGGTTTCATGATGCTGGTGGCGGTGCTGATGCTGCTGGCGTTGTGGCTGCTGCTGACTCGGACCCGGGTGGGACTGGTGATCCAGGCCGCACTGACGCATCCCGAGATGGTCGAAGCCCTCGGACACAACGTGCCCAGGGTGTTCATGCTCGTCTTCGGAGGGGGAGCGGCCTTGGCCGGGCTGGCCGGGGTGATCGGTGGCAATGCCTTCGTCACCGAGCCCGGCATGGCCTTCACCGTGGGGGCCATCATCTTCGTGGTCGTGGTGGTGGGGGGCATGGGGTCGCTGGCCGGCGCCTTCTTGGCCTCGCTGCTGATCGGCATCATTCAGACCTTCGCCGTGGCCATCGATTACTCCTTCATCAACTTCTTCGCAAAGTTTGGTTGGACCATCACCCCCGAGACCTTCGGCTATGCGGTGTTCAAACTGACGGTCTCGCAGGTGGCGCCGATCCTGCCGTATCTGCTGCTCGTGTTGATTCTGATCTTCCGTCCCAAGGGTCTCCTGGGCACCCGGGAGGGCTGACTCCATGCCAACGCAAACCCTCAACGCCCCGGGCGCAAGCATGGCCTTGGCCGACCGCCCGGTGTATCACTTCAAGCCCTACAACGTCGGCCGTTGGATCATCTGGACGCTGTATGCCCTGGTATTGCTGGTCAGTCCGCTGATCTTCACCAGCGGCCTGTCGATGACCATGCTCTCGCAAATGGGCATCGCCATCATCGCCTGTCTGGCCTACAACATGCTGCTGGGCCAAGGCGGCATGCTCAGCTTCGGACACGCGGTGTACTCCGGCCTGGGCTCCTTCTTGACCATCCACACGCTCAACATGATTTCCGCGGGCACGCTGGCTGGCTTTCCGGTCAGTCTGCTGCCTCTGGTCGGCGGGCTGTCGGGCTTGTTTTTCGCTGCACTCTTGGGTTGGGTCACCACGAAGAAGGCCGGCACGCCCTTTGCGATGATCACGCTGGGCGTCGGTGAGCTCGTGTGGTCCATGTCGCTGATGTTTCCCGAGTTCTTCGGGGGCGAAGGTGGCATCAGCGGCAACCGCGTCACGGGCGCCCAGCCGTTTGGCATCACCTTCGGGCCGCAGGTGCAGTTGTACTATCTGATCGCCGTCTACACCTTCGTGTGCACGGCTGCCATGTACGCCTTCACGCGCACGCCGTTGGGTCGCATGCTCAATGCGGTGCGCGACAACCCAGAGCGGGTGGAGTTCATCGGCTACAACACGCAGGTGGTGCGTTACCTGGCCTTCTGTGCATCAGGCTTTTTCGCTGGCATCGCCGGAGGCTTGGGGGCGCTGAACTTCGAGATCGTCACCGCCGAGGTGGTGGGCGCGGCACGATCGGGCGCGTATCTGTTGTTCGTGTTCCTGGGCGGCGCCACCTTCTTCTTCGGGCCGATCATCGGCGCGATCCTGATGGTGGTGGCTTTCGTGCTGCTGTCGGAGATGACCGCTGCCTGGTTGCTCTATCTGGGGTTGATTTTCCTGTTCATGGTGATGTATGCCCCCGGAGGGATTGCCAGCCTCATCATGATGAATCTGCGCGTGGCTGCCTTCGGCAAGCTGCGACGCCTGTGGACGGCCTACTTGGCCTTGGGCGGCACGGCAGCCGTCGCCATCACGGGGGCGGCTGCCATGATCGAAATGGTCTACCACATGCAGCTCAACGTGGCGCTGGGCCCTGAGCTGAAGTTCATGGGCGCAACGCTCAACGCGCACAGCTTCGACAGTTGGTTTGGCGCGGTCTTCGTGCTGGTGACCGGCGTTTCCTTGTTCGAGCTGGCGCGTCGGGCCTTCGTCCGACAGTGGAACCAGATCCAGGAGGAAATCGAGTTGGAAATCCGTCGTCGGGAGGCCCTATGAGCTTCGCGGTCGAACTCAGGGACGTGCGCAAAAGCTTTGGCAAAACCGAGATCATCCGTGGTGCCAGCCTGCAAGTCAAAGCAGGCGAGCGTGTGGCCATCATCGGACCGAACGGGGCGGGCAAGTCCACACTGTTCAATCTCATCAGTGGGCGTTTCGCCCCGACCAGTGGCGAGATCTTGCTCAATGGCGAACGTGTCGATGGGCTCAAGCCCTACGAGATCAATCGGCGAGGGCTATCGCGCAGTTTCCAGGTGTCCAACCTGTTCCATCGGCTGACGGTGTTCGAGAACGTGCGCTGTGCGGTGCTGTGGTCTTTGGGGTATCGGTATGCGTTCTGGAAGTTTCTGGCTGACCTGGACGATGCCAACGAGCGCACCGAAGAAGTGCTCGAAATGATCAAGCTCGATCGCAAACGCGACACACAAGTGATGAATCTCACCTATGCCGAGCAACGAGCCTTGGAGATCGGCTTGACGATCGCCGGCGGCAGCAATGTCATTTTGCTGGATGAGCCCACCGCGGGCATGAGCAAGTCCGAAACCAAGCGCTTCGTTCAGCTGATTCGCGAGGTGACCGAGGGCAAGACCTTGCTGACGGTGGAGCACGACATGGGCGTGGTTTTCGGCTTGGCCGACAAGATCGCGGTGTTGGTCTATGGCGAGGTCATCGCCTATGACGAGCCGGATGCGGTGCGTGCCAACCAGCGCGTCCAGGAAGCCTATTTGGGGTCGGTGCTGGCCGAGCAGCAGGCCGCCGCCGTCACTGCAGGAGCCTGAAGTCATGCTGCACATCGAGAATCTGCATGCCTTCTATGGCAAAAGCCATGTGCTGCACGGGGTGCACATGGAGGTCAAGCCCGGCGAAATCGTGAGCCTGCTCGGCCGCAACGGCTCGGGACGTTCCACCACCGTCAAGACGGTGATGGGCCTGGTCGATGGGCAGGGGTCCATCAAGTGGAAAGGCGAAGAGATCCTCGGCCTTCATGCCTTCGACATCGCTCACCGTGGCATTGGCTACGTGCCCGAGAACCGCGACATCTTTCCCAAGCTCACGGTGCATCAAAACCTGATGCTCGGGCAGAAGAAGCAGGGCCAATCGGGGCGCTGGAGCTTCGATGACATGTACCAGCTTTTCCCGCGCCTGAAGGAACGCCAGCACACCGAGGCCGGCGTGCTCTCCGGCGGAGAGCAACAGATGCTCACCTTGTGCCGCACGCTCATGGGGGATCCCGAGCTCATCATGATCGACGAGCCCACCGAGGGTTTGGCCCCCAAGATCGTCGAACAGGTGGCCGAGTATCTGAACGAGCTCAAACGCCGTGGCGTCAGTGTGTTGCTGGTGGAACAAAAACTCACCATTGCGCTGGAAATCTCCACCCGTTGCTACGTCATGGGTCACGGCCGCATCGTCTTCGAAGGCACGCCTGACGACCTGCGCAGCAACGCCTATATTCGCAAGGAGTGGCTGGAGGTGTAGCGCCCTCGGCCGCCGGCAGCGCCGTGACGGCACATTCGTCCTGTTCTGTCACGCCGGCGACAAAGTGCCGGCGTTCTTGTTTTTTACACTCGAACGATCGTTCTATTGACTCCCGTTTCCACCGCAAAAGGGGCCTACCGATGAGTGCCAGTTATGAGCTTCACGGCGACATTGCCGTCATCACCCTGAACAACCCGCCGGTCAATGGGCTGGGCTACGACACTCGCAAAGGCATCACCGATGGGCTGCAGCAAGCCCAGGACGATCCGGCGGTGCGCGCCGTCGTGATCACCGGCGCGGGCAAGGCCTTCAGTGGGGGGGCCGACATCCGTGAGTTCGGCTCACCCAAGGCCGTGCAAGAACCCAACCTCCTCAGTGTGATCAAAATGGTCGAAAACTGCGACAAGCCCGTCGTGGCGGCCATTCACAGCGTCTGCATGGGCGGGGGGCTGGAATTGGCTTTGGGCTGCCACTACCGTGTGGTGGCCCCGGGCACCCAGGTGGCTTTGCCCGAGGTCAAAATCGGTCTGGTGCCCGGCGCCGGCGGCACGCAGCGGCTGCCGCGTGTGATCGGCGTCGAAAATGCCCTGAACATGATCGTCAGCGGCGATGCCGTCAAGAGCGAGGTGCTCGCCGGCATCCCCGGCCAGAAGCTCTTCGACCGGGTGATCGAGGGCGACCTGATGGCTGGAGCCTTGGCCTTTGCCCGGGAAGTGGCCGACCGACGCCCCTTGCCACGGGTGCGCGATTTGAAGGCTGAGCATCCGCAAGGCGCGGGCTATTTCCAATTCGCACGCAACACGGTCAAAGCCACGGCCCGGAATTTTCCGGCTCCGGTCAAGTGCGTTGATTGCGTCGAGGCGGCCACCACCAAGCGCTTCGACGAGGGCTTGGCCTTCGAGCGCGAGCAGTTCCTCAATTTGATGCTCACGCCCGAGTGTGCCGCGCTGCGCCATGCCTTCTTCGCCGAGCGGGCGGCCAGCAAGATCCCCGATGTGCCAGAGGACACCCCTACGCGCGAGATCCGCAAAGTGGCCGTGATCGGCGCCGGCACGATGGGCAGCGGCATCAGCATGAACTTCCTCAACGCCGGCATTCCGGTGGTCATCCTCGAGATGAAGCAAGAGGCGCTGGACCGTGGCGTGGGCGTGATGCGCCAGAACTACGAGTCGCAGGTCAAGAAGGGCAAGCTCACGCAAGACAAGTACGAACAGCGCATGGCGCTGCTGACCACCACGCTGAACTATGACGACATCCGGGACGCGGATCTCGTCATCGAGGCCGTGTTCGAAGACATCGGCGTCAAGGAGCAGGTGTTCAGAAAGCTCGACGAGGTGATGAAACCCGGTGCGATTCTTGCGTCCAACACCTCGACGCTGGACCTCAACAAGATCGCTTCGTTCACGCGGCGTCCTGCCGATGTGATTGGCATGCACTTCTTCAGCCCGGCCAATGTGATGAAGCTGCTGGAAGTGGTTCGCGGCGAAAAGACCGGCAAAGATGTGCTGGCCACCGTGATGAAGCTGGCCAAAGTGATCAAGAAGACGGCGGTCGTCTCCGGTGTGTGCGATGGCTTCATCGGCAACCGCATGATCGAGCAGTACAGCCGTCAGGCAGGCTTTTTGTTGGAAGAAGGCTGCACGCCCGAGCAGGTGGACAAGGCCATCGAGCGCTTCGGCTTTGCGATGGGCCCCTTCCGCATGGGTGATTTGGCCGGCAACGACATCGGTTGGTACATCCGCAAGCGCCGCTATGTCGAAAAGCCGCACATGCGCTACAGCAAGACGGCCGACCTGCTGTGCGAAATGGGCCGCTTCGGACAGAAAACCGGAGCCGGCTGGTACGACTACAAGCCGGGTAAGCGCGACGCCATTCCATCTCCGGTGGTTCTGGAGATGATCGAGAAGCACCGTGCCGAGTTGGGCATCACCCCGCGCAAGATCAGCGACGAGGAAATCGTCGAGCGGCTGGTTTACGCCTTGGTCAATGAGGGCGCGCGCATTCTCGAGGAAGGCATCGCCCTGAGGGCGTCGGACATCGACATGGTTTACTTGACCGGCTATGGCTTCCCGCTGTTCCGCGGCGGCCCGATGCGCTATGCGGACACCGTGGGTCTGTTCAATGTGGTGCAGTCCATGAAGCGCTTTGCCAAGAACCCTCACGACGATGCGCAGTTCTGGCAGCCCGCGCCGCTGCTGGCGCGCTTGGCCGCCGAAGGCAAGACCTTCAACTGAGACAGCCCGCCTCCTTACAAGTCATTCGAGGAATTGCCATGACCGATGCAGTGATCGTTTCCACCGCACGCACGCCGCTGGCCAAGAGCTGGAAAGGCGCCTTCAACATGACCCACGGCGCGACCCTGGGCGGCCACGTGGTCAAGGCCGCCGTCGAGCGTGCCGGCATCGAACCGGCCGAAGTCGACGACGTGCTGATGGGCTGTGCCACGCCCGAGGGGGCCACTGGCAGCAACATCGCCCGCCAGATCGCGCTGCGCGCGGGGCTGCCGGTGACCACCAGCGGCGTGACCATCAATCGCTTTTGCTCCAGCGGCCTGCAGACCATTGCCATGGCGGCGCAACGCATCATCGCCGGTGAAGGGGACATTTACGTGGCCGGTGGCGTCGAGAGCATCTCTTGCGTGCAGAACGAAGCCAACACGCACATGCTGCGTGAGAACTGGCTGATGCAGCACAAGCCCGAAATCTACTGGAGCATGCTGCAGACGGCCGAGCAGGTGGCCAAGCGGTACAACATTCCGCGTGAGCGAATGGACGAATACGGAGCCGCCAGCCAACAGAAGGCTTGTGCGGCCCAAGAAGCGGGCAAGTTCCGCGATGAAATCGTGCCCATCACCGTGACCGCCGGGGTGGCCGATCCCGTGATGGGCTTGCGCACCAAGGAAGTCACTGTCAGTGTCGATGAAGGGCTGCGGCCGGGCACCACTTACGAGGCGGTGGCCGGGATCCGTACGGCCTTGCCCGGGGGCGTCATCGCTGCGGGCAATGCCAGCCAGTTTTCCGACGGCGCGGGGGCTTGCGTGGTGATGAATGCCAAACTGGCCGAGCAGCGCGGTCTCAAACCCCTAGGGCGCTTCTTGGGCTTTGCGGTGGCTGGCTGCGAGCCCGATGAAATGGGCATTGGCCCGGTGTTTGCCGTGCCCAAGGTGCTCAAGCGCCTGGGCCTGAAGATGGACGACATCGATTTGTGGGAACTGAACGAAGCGTTTGCCGTCCAGGTGTTGTACTGCGCGGACACTCTGGGCATTCCCATGGATCGCTTGAATGTCAACGGGGGGGCCATTGCTTTGGGCCATCCTTATGGCATGAGTGGCCAACGTCTGACCGGCCATGCCTTGATCGAAGGCAAGCGTCGTGGGGCCAAGCGGGTGTGCGTGACCATGTGCATCGGCGGTGGCATGGGCGCTGCCGGTGTGTTCGAAGTGCTTTGAGTCCGCATGGAAGGGGCCGCGATGAGCTTGCGAGCCACGCTCGACTTCTTACTCTATGACTGGCTCGATGTGGTCGCATTGACCCGCCGGAAGCGGTTTGCCGACCACGGTCGGGAGACCTTCGATTCGGTGCTCGACACCTGCGAGCGCATCGCCCGCGAAAAGTTCGCCCCGTTCAATCGGCTGGCTGACCTCGAAGAGCCCCATTTCGACGGTCAGCAGGTGCATTTGCCACGCGCCACCCATGAGGCCGCACGGGCCTATGTCGAGTCGGGCATGCTGGCTGCCGCCCAAGACTACGAGATCGGCGGCATGCAGCTGCCCTGCGTGGTGGAGATGGCGGCCAACAGTTTTTTTTCGATGGCCAGCGTCTCTTTGGGAGCCTATGCCATGCTCACCAGCGGCAATGCCAGCCTGCTGATGGCGCACGGCACCCCGATGCAGAAGGCCGTCTTTGCGCGCAACGAGTTTGCTGGCCGCTGGTTTGGCACCATGTGTCTGAGCGAGCCCCAAGCTGGCTCCAGCTTGTCCGACATTGCCACCCGTGCGCAACCCGACGGAGCGGACTTTCAGGCCGATCCGCTGGGGCCGCGTTATCGACTCCGGGGCCACAAGATGTGGATCTCGGGGGGCGACCACGAGATCACCGAGAACATCATCCATCTGGTGTTGGCCAAAATCCCTGGCCCCGATGGCAAGCTCATTCCGGGTGTCAAGGGCATCTCGCTGTTCATCGTGCCCAAGCGTTTGGTCGATACCGAAGGACGCCTCACCGGCGAACGCAACGACGTGGCGCTGGCCGGCTTGAACCACAAATGCGGCTATCGGGGCACCACCAACACCCTGCTCAACTTCGGCGAAGGGCGCTTCCCCGTGCGCGGCGGCCCAGGGGCGATCGGCTACCTCGTGGGTGAGCCCGGGCGGGGCTTGGCGTGCATGTTCCACATGATGAACGAAGCCCGCATCGGCGTGGGCCTGGGCGCCACGATGCTTGGGTATGCCGGATTTCTCGCGTCCTTGGACTATGCGCGCCAGCGCCCGCAAGGCCGTCCGGTGGGGCCGGCTGGCAAGGACCCGTCCTCGCCGCCGGTGCCCATCATCGAGCATGCCGATGTGAAGCGCATGCTGTTGGCACAAAAGGCCTATTGCGAAGGCGCGCTGGCCCTGGAGCTGTATTGCGCCCGCTTGGTCGATGAGCAGTACACGGGGGAAGATGAGGCCGCCCAAGAGGCGAGGTTGCTGTTGGAAGTGCTCACGCCCATCGCCAAGAGCTGGCCCAGCCAGTGGTGCCTGGAGGCCAACAGCCTGGCCATGCAGGTCCTCGGGGGCTACGGCTATACGCGTGACTTCCCGGTGGAGCAGTATTGGCGCGACAACCGGCTGAACATGATTCACGAAGGCACACACGGCATCCAAGCCTTGGATTTGTTGGGTCGCAAAGTGCTGATGGAGGACGGACGCGGACTGCAACTGCTGGCCCAGCGCATCGAGGCCAGCATCGCGCTTGCTGCCGCTCAGCCGGCCGTGGCGCCGCTGGCGTCATCGCTGGCTCGGGCGCTGCAAGAGTTGGTCGAGGCCACACGCAAGGCCTGGGCCGGGGCTCAGCCCGACGAAGCACTGGCCAATGCCACGCCCTACCTGCAGGCCTTCGGACACGTGGTGCTGGCTTGGATGTGGCTCGAGCTCGCTCACCGCGCCTGGGCTTGCCGCGACCGGTTGCCGCCGGAGTTCGTTGAGGGCAAGCTGGCAGCGGCGCGGTATTTCTTCCGCTACGAGCTGCCGTGCATCGATGCGTGGCTGAGCGTGGTCGCCCACCGAAACCGTACCTGTTTGGACTTGTCGCCGCAGGCTTTGTGATGCGTGTGCAGTGGATCGACGCGGCCGCCTGGTTGCTCATCTACGGGGGTTTACTGGCCGCCGTGTGGGGTGGGTTCGTTGCCGCCCGTGCCCAGACGCTCGGGCTTGGGTTTATGCTGGTAGGGGCGGCATGCACAGCCGCCGGCGTGGTGCTGGTGATCGTGCGTGCCCGCATGGAAGGCCCCTCCCGGGAGAACGAACCATGATCCGACACATCGTCATGTGGCGACTGCGCGATCCGGCCGATGCTGCGAAGTTCAAGGACTTGCTGGATTCTTGTAAATCGGTCGTGCCTGGCATCTTGGAGTGGGAGGTGGGCATCCGCTCCCCCGGGCTGGAGGCCTCGATGGATGTGGTGCTCGTCTCGGGCTTTGCCGACCCGGCGGCGTTGCAGGCCTACCAAAATCATCCGCATCACAAGGCCATCGCGTCGCAGCTCGCCTCATTGCGCCTGGATCGCGTGGTGCTCGATTACCCCAGCCAGGCGCCGGGGTTGGCCGACGTGGACCTCGCGCAAGACTTGTCTTTCGCTCCCACCGCACCGGGCTCCCTGTGAAACCCAGTGCGCCTGTCCCTGATCCGTCGTTGAACCCTTTATCCACCATGAGCGTATCCTCTCTTTTCGACCTCAGCGGCCGCGTGGCCCTCGTCACCGGCGGCTCGCGCGGATTGGGCCTGCAGATCGCCGAGGCGCTCGGCGAGGCCGGCGCCAAGATCATGCTCAGCGCCCGCAAGGCGCCTGAGCTGGAAGAAGCCGTCGCCCATCTGCAAGACCGTGGCATCGATGCGCGCTGGATCGCCGCCGACGGCGCCAAGGAAGCCGACATCCAGCGCCTGGTCGATGAGACCTTGCAGCGGCTCGGTCCGGTCGATGTCCTGGTCAACAATGCCGGCGCGACATGGGGGGCTCCGGCCGAGGACCACCCGATCGAGGCTTGGGACAAGGTGATGAACCTCAACATTCGCGGTGTCTTTTTGCTGACCCAGGCCATTGGCAAACGTTGCATGATCCCGCGCCGTCAGGGCCGCATCATCAACATTGCCTCGATCGCCGGTCTGGGCGGGCAGCTGCCCACGGTGATGAGTACGATTGCCTACAACACCAGCAAAGGGGCCGTGATCAATTTCACCCGGGCGTTGGCTTGCGAATGGGGACGCTATGGCATCACGGTCAATGCCATCGCGCCGGGCTTCTTCCCCAGCAAGATGACGCGGGGCGTACTCGAGACGGTGGGCGCCGATACGCTGGCGGCACATGCGCCGTTGCAACGCCTGGGTGACGACGAAGACCTCAAAGGAGCTGCGCTGCTGTTTGCCACGCGGGCTGGCAAGCACATCACGGGGCAGATTCTCGCGGTGGACGGCGGTGTCAGTGCACTGACGGGCGGTTGAATCGCGTCATGCAGTTTCCCGTCCACATTCCCTTCGTCCAAGCCCTGGGCTTCGAACTCGTGCGCATGGCCGAGGGGCAGGCCGAGATCCTTTATGCCTTGCGCGAGGACCATTGCAACTCCTTTGGCGTGGCCCATGGTGGTGCCGTGATGACGTTGTTGGACGTGGTCATGGCCCATGCGGCACGCAGCGTCAACGACCCTGCGGCCCACTATGGTCCCGGTGTGGTGACCCTGGAGATGAAAACCAGCTTCATGCGTCCTGGCCAGGGCCGTCTGCGGGCCGTGGGCAGCTTGCTGCACCGCACGGCCACCCTGGCTTTTTGCGAAGGCCGCGTCTATCGTGAAGACGGAACGCTGGCCGCTCAGGCCACCGGGACTTTCAAATATGTGAGAGCCTTGCCCACCGGCGCACGCGAGGTCGCACCTTTGCAGCGGCGTCTCGATGGCGACGGCTCCGACTGAATGCTCAGCCCGAGGAATTCGCCATGATTGTCAATCGTCAAATCCTGCTGGTGTCGCGCCCTCAGGGCGAGCCCAGCATCGACAACTTCCGCCTCGTCGAGTCTTCCCTGCCCAGCCCCGACCAACTCGCAGAAGGACAGGTGCTGGTCCGGCACCACTATCTGTCGCTGGATCCCTACATGCGTGGGCGCATGAGCGAGGGCAAGAGCTATGCCCAACCGCAGCCGTTGAACGAGGTGATGATCGGTGGCACTGTCGGCGAGGTGCTGGCCTCGCGTCACCCGCAGTATGCCCCTGGTGACAAGGTCGTCGGCATGGGCGGCTGGCAGGAGTATGCGCTCGTCGATGCCACACGGCCCGGCGTGCTGCGCAAGGTCGATACCACCCACATTCCGCTGTCGGCCTATCTGGGCGCCGTGGGCATGCCTGGGGTCACTGCCTGGTACGGACTGATGAAGATCTGTGAGCCCCGTCCCGGGCAAACCATCACCGTCAGTGCGGCCAGCGGCGCCGTCGGCAGCGTCGTGGGCCAATTGGCCAAAAGCCGAGGCTGCCGCGTGGTTGGCTTTGCCGGCGGTCCCGACAAATGTCGCTACGTGGTGGACGAACTGGGTTTCGACGCCTGCATCGATTACCGACAGCATCCCACTGTGGAGTCTCTGCACGCGGCCTTGCGCAGCGCCACGCCTGACGGCATCGATGGGCACTTCGAAAATGTCGGCGGCTCGGTGCTCGATGCGGTGCTGCTGCAAATGAATGCCTTCGGCCGCATTGCGGTGTGCGGCATGATCGCCGGCTACAACGGCGATCCCATCCCGTTGCAGCACCCGCAGATGATCCTCGTCTCGCGGCTGCGTGTGGAAGGCTTCATCGTCAGCGAGCACATGGACGTTTGGCCCGAGGCCCTGAAGGAGCTTGGTGCGCTGGTGGCCAGCGGCCGACTCAAGTATCGTGAAAGCATCGCCCATGGACTGGAAAGCGCGCCCGAGGCTTTCATCGGTCTGCTCAAAGGGCGCAACTTCGGCAAGCAACTGGTGCGGCTCCTCTGAGCAAGGAGAAGCATCCTCCACGGAGGACAGGCGATGGACGATCCGACGCTCACCCACGAGGTCTTCAACCAAAGCAGCCCGCTGGTGGATGTGAATCTCTTCGAAGCCAACCTGCCGTTGCGCGAGGGGTTGGCTGCACATCTGCCAGCCCAGGCTCACGCAGCGGCCGAGGATCGGCTCAAGGCCTTGGGGGCCTTGGCCGGCTCGGCGGCGATGCAAGCGCATGCGCGCTGGGCCAATGTGCATGGGCCCGTGTTGCGCACCCATGACCGCTTTGGCCGTCGCATCGACGAGGTCGAGTTCCATCCGAGCTACCATGCCTTGATGGGAGCGGCCATTGCGCACGGTCTGCATGCCAGGCCCTGGGCGCTGGGTCCAGGGGCCCATGTGGAGCGCGCCGCTGGCTTCATGCTGTTCACCGAACTCGAACCCTCGGTGCTGTGCCCCATCTCGATGAGCTACGCCGCCACGGCGGCGCTGCGCGGCAACCCCGCGATACTGGCGGACTGGTTCCCGCGTCTGACCAGCACCGAATACGACCCGCGCCTGGTGGTTTTTCGGGACAAAGCCGGGGTGACCATGGGCATGGGCATGACCGAAAAGCAAGGCGGCTCGGACGTGCGCGCCAACACCACGCGCGCCCACTTCGAGGGTGATACGCCTTGGGGCCGTTGCTATCGGCTCGTGGGCCACAAATGGTTCTTTTCCGCGCCCATGTGCGATGCCTTCCTGGTGCTGGCCCAGGCCGAGGCTGGCCTGAGCTGCTTCTTCCTGCCACGCGTCTTGCCCGATGGACAGCGTAACGCCTTGCGCATCCAACGTCTCAAAGACAAGCTGGGCAACAAGGCCAATGCCAGCTCCGAAGTCGAGTTCACCGGGGCGCAGGCTTGGTTGGTCGGTGAAGAGGGGCGCGGGGTACCGCAGATTCTGGAGATGGGCACGCTCACCCGGTTGGACTGCGCCTTGGGCACCACGGGCCTGATGCGCCAGGCCCTGTCGCTGGCTCTGCACCATGCACGCCAGCGCCAAGCCTTCGGTCGTGCGCTGGTGCAGCATGCCCTGATGCGCAACGTGCTGGCCGATCTGGCGCTGGAGAGTGAGGCGGCCACCGCACTGAGCCTGCGGCTGGCCCGCGCCTTCGACCGCCAGGACGACCCTTACGAGGCCCTCATGCGGCGGGTGTTGACACCGGTGGCCAAGTTCTGGATTTGCAAGCGCGGCAGCGGCTTTGCCCAGGAAGCCATGGAATGCCTGGGCGGCAATGGCTATGTCGAAGAAGGCGGCGAGGGCGTGATGGCGCGCATCTACCGTGAGATGCCGCTCAATTCCATCTGGGAAGGAGCGGGCAACATCATGGCGTTGGATCTCTTGCGCGTACTGCAGCGGGTCGGCCCCAGCGTCCGCGAGGCGGTGGCCAGTGAACTGGAGCCGCTGAAGGCCGCCCACCCGGTGGCCGATGCAGCCCGCGCCCGCGTGCTGGACTGCATGGGCGATGCTGTCGATGAGCATGACGCCCGTCGACTCGCGCAGGAACTGGCGTTGGTCGTGCAGGCGGCCTTGTTGCGCCGCCATGCGCCGGACTTCGTTTTCGACGCCTTCATCGCTTCCCGGCTGGGCGACTTCCATCACCTGTGTTATGGCAGCCTGCCGGCGGCCGTCGATGTGGAAGGCTTGCTGCAACGAGCCCTGCCGGCGTGAACCGTGGCGTATTCATCGAGGAGACCGTATGAAAGAACTCAAAGGCAAGACGGCGGTGCTGACCGGTGCGGCATCGGGCTTCGGACTGGAACTGGCCCGCCTGGCGGCACGCGAGGGCATGAATGTCGTGATGGCCGATGTGCAGCCCGACGCGCTGGAGCTGGCCGCCGCCGAGGTTCAAGCTTTGGGCGCGCCGGTGCTGGCTCAGCGCGTGGATGTCTCGCGCGGCGAGCAAGTCGAAGCCCTGGCGGCGGCCACCGTCGAACGCTTCGGCGTTCCTCACCTCGTGTTCAACAATGCGGGTGTCGGCGCCGGTGGATTGATCTGGGAGCATTCTGTGCAGGATTGGGAATGGGTGCTCGGCGTCAATCTGATGGGGGTGGCCCATGGGGTGCGTGTCTTCACGCCGATGATGCTCCAAGCGGCACGCGCCGATGCCGCCTACGAAGGCCACATCGTGAACACCGCCTCCATGGCAGGCCTGCTCAACGCGCCCAACATGGGGGTCTACAACGTCAGCAAGCACGCCGTGGTCAGTCTGTCTGAAACGCTGTACCAGGATCTTCGCTTGGTCACCGACCAAGTCACCGCCTCGGTGCTGTGTCCCTACTTCGTGCCCACCGGCATCCACCGATCCGAGCGCAACCGTCCCCCGCAGGCGCAAAGCACGCCGCCCACGCCCAGCCAGATGATCGCCCGTGCGATGAGCGAAAAAGCCGTCACCTCCGGCAAGGTCACTGCGGCCGAAGTCGCCGCGAAGGTGCTCGATGCCGTGCGTGCGCGGCAGTTCTACATCTACAGCCATCCGCAGGCGTTGGGCATCGTGCAAAAGCGACTGGAAGACATCGTGCTTGGGCGCAACCCGAGCGACCCGTTCGAGAGCCGGCCGGACATTGGCCAGCAGCTGCGCAGCGCGTTGCGGGCCGCCATGGGGTGAGGCACCCCCGAGAAGCGGCCCAGGACCAGCTGCGGGAACAGGTGCCTATGGCAAACTGCCGAGTTTGCTTCATGTGAGCCTCTACCGCCTTGGACAAAATCCTTCATCAGATTGCCGCTGAGTTGAACGTTCGGCCGCAACAAGTGCATGCGGCCGTGGAATTGCTCGATGGGGGGGCGACCGTGCCCTTCATCGCGCGCTACCGCAAAGAAGCCACGGGCGGCTTGAATGACGCGCAGTTGCGCGAACTCGAGGTGCGACTGGCCTACCTGCGCGAGCTCGAGGACCGCCGTGCCGCGGTGCTCAAGAGCATTGCCGAGCAGGGCAAGCTCACCCCCGAGTTGCAAGCCGCGATCGAGGCCGCCCCCACCAAGCAAGAACTCGAGGATTTGTATCTGCCCTACAAGCCCAAGCGGCGCACCAAGGGCATGATCGCCCGCGAGGCCGGCTTGGAGCCTTTGGCCGACCGATTGTTTGGCGATCCATCGCTGGAGCCGCTGGCCGAGGCCGCCGCCTTCGTCAACCCCGAAGCGGGCTTCGCCGATGCCCACGCGGTGCTCGATGGTGTGCGCGACCTGCTGTCCGAGCGCTGGGCTGAGGACGCCGCGCTGGTGGGCCAGTTGCGCGAATGGCTGTGGGAGGAGGGCATCTTCCAGTCGCGCTTGATGGCTGGCAAGGACGAAAACCTCCCCGAAGTGGCCAAGTTTCGGGACTATTTCGATTACGCCGAGCCCATCCGCAGCGTACCTTCGCACCGAGCGCTGGCGGTTTTCCGCGGACGGGCGCAGGACATCCTGGACGCCAAGCTGGTGCTGGACGAGGAGGTCGTCCCCGGCCGGCCGACCCTGGCCGAAGGACGCATCGCGCGTCATCTGGGCTGGAGCCATGCCCAACGGCCCGGCGACGAACTGATCCGCAAGACCATCGCCTGGACCTGGAAGGTCAAGCTCAGTCTCAGCCTGGAGCGCGATCTGTTCGCCCGCCTGCGTGAAGAGGCCGAGAAGGTGGCCATCAAGGTCTTTGCCGAAAACCTGCGCGACCTGTTGCTGGCCGCCCCGGCGGGCAAGCGTGTGGTGATGGGGCTGGATCCGGGGATCCGCACCGGCGTGAAAGTGGCTGTGGTCAACGAAACCGGCAAGGTCGTGGACACGGCCACCGTCTACCCGCACGAACCGCGCAACGATTGGGACGGAGCCCTGCACACCTTGGGTCGGTTGTGTGCCACCCATGGCGTGAATTTGATTGCCATTGGCAACGGGACGGCCAGCCGTGAAACCGACAGGCTGGCGGCCGATCTGATCAAGCGTCTTCAGCACATGGCGCCGGGCACCAAGATCGACAAGGTGGTCGTCAGCGAAGCGGGGGCCTCGGTCTATTCCGCCTCGGAATACGCCAGCAAAGAGTTGCCCGATCTGGACGTCAGCCTGCGTGGCGCGGTGTCCATTGCGCGGCGTGTGCAAGATCCGCTGGCCGAGCTGGTCAAGATCGAACCCAAGAGCATCGGCGTGGGCCAATACCAACACGATGTGAACCAGGCCGAACTGGCCCGCAGCCTGAATGCGGTGGTGGAAGACTGCGTGAACTCGGTGGGTGTGGACCTCAACACCGCTTCGGCTCCGCTGTTGGCGCGCGTGTCGGGCCTCAGCGCCAGTGTGGCCGCAGCCATCGTGCGCTGGCGCGACGCACATGGCGCGTTCCGCAATCGCCAGCAATTGTTGGAAGTCGCCGGTCTGGGCGCCAAGACGTTCGAACAGGCCGCAGGCTTCCTACGCATCCGCGACGGTGACAATCCCTTGGACATGTCCGGCGTGCACCCCGAAACCTATCCCGTGGTCGAGCGCATGCTGCAGCATGTGGGCAAGCCCATTCACGAGGTGATGGGGCGCGCCGACGTGATCCGCAAGCTCAAACCCGAAGCCTTCGCCGATGAGAAATTCGGTGCCATCACGGTCCGCGACATCCTGGCCGAACTGGAGAAACCCGGTCGCGATCCGCGCCCGGACTTCAAGGTGGCCCGTTTCAACGAGGGGGTGGAAGACATCAAGGACCTGCAGCCCGGCATGGTGTTGGAAGGCACGGTCAGCAATGTGGCGCAGTTTGGGGCTTTCGTGGACCTGGGTGTCCACCAGGACGGCCTGGTGCATGTGAGCCAACTGTCCAACAAGTTCGTCCACGACGCGCGCGACATCGTCAAGACCGGTGACATCGTCAAGGTCAAGGTGCTGGAGGTCGACCTTGCTCGAAAGCGCATTTCGCTGACGATGCGGCTCGATGCCCCCACGGGGGGGCGCATGGGCAACGACCAGCGCTCCCCGTCGCCTCAGGACCGGCCAGGCCGCGGCCGGGGCGTGCCCCAATCTGCCATGCCCTCGGCCATGGCCGCGGCGTTCGCGAAACTGCAGTCCAAGCGTTGAAACAGGGCTGGCATTCCTGCGCCAGACGGACTATCGTACATGGCGTCGATGGCCGACGAAGGAGTTGGATCATGCCCCGTAACGCTGTCTTGCCAGGTGGCCTGACGGCCGCTGTGGCTGCCTTGGCGCTGGGCGGCTGTGCTGGCCCGCATGCAGGTATGGACCACAGCCGGATGATGGGCGGGCCCATGGCCATGGCGGTTCTGGAGCCCACGCGGGGCCAGGGGGCCGGCGGTCGCGTCATGTTCCACCAGATGGGTGAGGATCAGGTCATGGTGCACGCCATGGTCAAAGGTCTCAAGCCCAATGCCGAGCATGGCTTCCACATCCATGACAAAGGGGACTGCTCCAGCGGCGACGGCATGAGCGCCGGTGGGCACTTCAACCCCGGCGGCCATCCCCACGGCGGCCAGGCAGGGCCTCGCCATGCGGGCGACATGCCCAACCTGCGCAGCAATGCCAACGGCGAGGCCGATATGCGCTTTACCCTCAGTGGGGTGAGCATCGGACGCGGGGCCGCCGACATCGTCGGTCGCGGACTGATCGTGCATGCCGAGCCCGACGACTACCGCACCCAGCCCACTGGCAACTCCGGTGCGCGCATCGCCTGCGGCGTGATCGTCCAACACACACGATAATCTCACGGCTGTTTTCGCAGCCTCGCAAGGCGCGGTTTGCCGCGCCTTGTTTTTTGCGTCATTTTTGCCCATGAAGTCTTTGCGTCTGTACGCCGGGCCGGCTGCGCGCCGGCACATCGAGCGCCACGGCCTGTCCCCTCAAGCCGTCAAGGTCGTGGCCGGAGCCGCTGGTGGACCCAAGGGCCTGATCCTGAACCATCTGGACCGTCACATCTTTGGCCGCTGGCTGACACGCTCAGACCAGACGGTCCATCTCGTAGGGGCTTCGATCGGCGCTTGGCGCATGGCCACCGGCATGCTCGAGCAGGCCGAGACCTCCTTTGCCCGCTTGGCCCACGACTACATCCATCAGCGCTACGAGCTACCGCCAGGCAGAACCTATCCCACGGCCGAGGAAGTCAGTCGCGTCTTCGCTGAAGAACTGCACGACTTTTTCGATGGCCACATCGAGTCCCTGGTCGGTCATCCTCGGTATCGGCTGCACATCGTGGTCTCACGCGGCCGCCATGTCCTGAGCCGGGAAGGGCGGCTGCGCACGCCTTTGGGCTACCTCGGCGCGGCCTTGACCAATGCCGTGGCTCGGCCCGGTTTGAGCCTGTGGTTGGAACGCGTGCTGTTTTCCACCCCCGGTGAGCCGTTGCCCGTGGACCTGTCGGACTTGCGCCACCGGCGCGTCACGCTCGATGCCGACAATTTCGAGGCGGCCCTGCTGGCTTCGTGCTCCATTCCCTTCGTGCTCAAGGCCGTGCACGACATTGCCGGAGCGCCCCCGGGAGCTTATTGGGATGGCGGCATCACCGACTACCATCTGCACTGGAACTATGCGAGCATGGGGGAGGGCATTGTGCTCTACCCGCATTTCCAGCAGGCCGTCGTGCCTGGCTGGCTGGACAAGCCGCTGCGCCATCGCCACCGGGCCACGGCGGCGCTGGCCAACGTGCTGGTGCTTGCGCCGGCTGCCTCGTGGGTGGCGAGCTTGCCTGACCGCAAGCTGCCTGACCGCACCGACTTCAAACGCTATGGCAGCGACAACGAGGCCCGATCTCGTGCATGGCAGCGTTGCGTGGATGAGAGTGAGCGTTTGGCCGAGGAATGGGCACAATGGCTCGAAGGCGGGACCCCCGCGAATGTTTTGAACCCCTTGTGAGATCGAACTGCACGACTGAAACCGAGGACATCCCATGGGCCTGACCGCCAGCCTGATCGTCATCGTCTTGCTGATCGGTGTCAGCGCATTTTTTTCCATGGCCGAAATCTCGCTAGCGGCTTCCCGACGCCTGCGCCTCAGTCAAATGGCCGACGAGGGCGATGCGCGCGCCGCACAAGTATTGGCCGTACAAGACCAGCCCGGCAGTTACTTCACCGTGGTGCAAATCGGCCTGAACGCCGTGGCCATCTTGGGCGGGATCGTCGGGGAAGGCGCTTTGACACCGTATTTCGCCGCCGGATTGCAATGGGTCTTGGACCCCGTGGCCGCCGAGCGCGTGGGTTTTGCGCTGTCGTTCCTGTTGGTGACCGGCTTGTTCGTCGTCTTTGCCGACCTGTTCCCCAAGCGGGCCGGGATGATCGAACCCGAACGCATCGCGGTGCGGCTCATCGGTCCGATGCGCTGGTGCATGCACCTGCTCAAACCGCTGGTATGGATCTTCGATACGCTGGCCACCGGGCTGTTCAGGTTGTTCGGGTTGCCGGTGTCACGCGACGAACGCATCACGCCGGACGACATCCTGGCCATGGCCGAGGCAGGGACCCAGGCCGGATTGCTGGCCGAGCAAGAGCAGCAAGTCATCGAAAACGTCTTCGAACTCGACACCCGCACGGTCGAAAGCGCCATGACCACGCGCGAGCGCATCGTCTACTTCCTGCTGGACGACGACGATGCGCTGATCCGCACCCGCGTGGCCGAACAGCCGCATTCCACCTATCTCGTCTGTGATGGCCACATCGACAAGGTGGTCGGCTATGTCGATGCCACCGATCTGTTCCAGCGCGTGCTGCGCAATGAGCCGATCTCGCTGCAAGGTGAGATCGGCCAATCCTTGATCAAAAAGGTGCTGGTCGTGCCAGACCGCCTCACGCTGTCGGAGATGCTTGGACAGTTCCGCCAAGCCCATGAGGACTTTGCCGTCATCGTCAACGAGTACAGCCTGGTCGTGGGGGTGATCACGCTCAACGACGTGATGAGCACGGTCATGGGCAGCCTGGTCGGCGGCGATGACGAGGAGCAAATCGTCCGCCGCGAAGATGGCTCCTGGCTGGCCGATGGCATGACCCCGATCCCCGATTTGATGCGGGCGCTGGACATCGACGAACTGCCGCACCAGGGCCAATACGACACCCTGGCCGGCTTCCTGATGGTGATGCTGCGCCGCATTCCCAGGCGCACCGACTCGCTCACCTGGGGCGGCTGGCGCTTCGAGGTGATGGATGTGGACAGCTACCGCATCGACCAGGTGATGATCACCCGGGTCGTCTGAGGGGTCGGGTCGCCAGACTCACATCGACGCCTCGAGCATTGCGCGATAGTCCTCGGCGCTGGCTTGCCGTGGGTTGGTCTTGTGACAATGGTCGGCCAAGGCCCCTTCGATCACGCGGTCGAACACATCCGGCCGGACCCCCATTGCAGCCAGTCCCCGCGGCAGCCCCAGCCGAGCGTTCATGTCGCGGATGGCATCGGGGATGTCTGCGGCCGAGGTCAGTCCCATGGCCTGGGCCATGCGTTCCAGCCGCGCCTCGGCGCGCACCGACTCTGCGGCGGCGTTGAAGCGCACCACCGCGGGCAGGAACATCGCATTGAGCGTGCCATGGTGCAGACGCGGATCGACGCCACCGAGGCTGTGGCTCAGCGAATGCACGCAGCCCAGCCCTTTCTGGAAGGCCAAGGCGCCTTGCATCGAGGCGCTCATCATCTGCCGACGGGCTTCGCGGTCGGCGCCGTGGCGTGTCGCGCGCTCGATATGCGCCCAGCCTCGCGCCAGCCCATCGAGCGCAATGCCGTCGGCAGGCGGATTGAAGGCCGGCGCCATGAAGGTCTCCATGCAATGCGCGATCGCGTCCATGCCGGTGGCCGCCGTCAGCAAGGGGGGCAAGCCCAGGGTGAGCTCGGGATCGCAAATGGCCACCTTGGGCACGAGGTGCCAGGAATGAAAGCCGAGCTTGCGGCCGTCATCGACGATCACGATGGCCCCGCGGGCTACCTCGCTGCCCGTGCCGGCGGTGGTGGGCACGGCGATCACCGGCGCCACGCGGGAGGTGATGCGCGGGCTGCCGCCCTCGATGGTCGCGTAGGTCTTCAACGGCCCCTCATGCGTGGCGGCAATGGCCACCCCTTTGGCCAAATCGATGCTGGAGCCGCCACCCACGGCGATCAACCCGTCGCAGCCCTGGGCCCGATAGATGGCCTGCGCGGCGCGCACGGCCGCCTCGGTCGGGTTCGATGGAGTTTGGTCGAAGACGGCCAGCGGGAGGTCTTTTAGCGCGTCCAAGGCCCGCTGAAGCACGCCGGCGGCCTTGACTCCGGGATCGCTCACCACCAGCGGCCGGTGCATGCCGATGCGCTCGCATTCGTCGGGCAGTTGGCGCACGGCGCCGAAATCGAACTGGATCTGGGTGATGTAGTGGATGAGGGCCATGATCTGCGCTCTCAAGCTAGACGGCGGACAGTGCCAAGAATCAGTATCCTTGCGGCATTGTCCCGGAACCATCCGGATGCACCATGACACCTAGGCGTCACCTGCTGGCCCACCGGGGCGGTTCGACGCCGCCTGCGACTGTTTTGGCCGTGAATTCACCTGCCGAGCCATTTTTGCTGACCCCCCGCATGCGCGACGTGATCGAACGCATCCGCCGCGCCAATTTCACGCCTTTGCATCGGCTGCCGGTGGCCGAGGCCCGCCGGGCCTACCTGGCCGCTGCCGAAATCCTGGATCTGCCGCGGGCTGCGCTGGCGCGTGTGGAAGACCACCGGCTTGCCGGACATGAAGGCGCCATGCTGCCTGCCCGCTTGTATGCCGATTCACACGAGCCTTTGCCTGCCATGCTTTACCTGCACGGCGGAGGCTTCACCATCGGCGGCATCGAGACCCACGACAGCCTGTGCCGCCAGCTGGCCAAACTCAGCGGCGCCGCAGTGGTGTCGGTGGAGTACCGACTGGCCCCCGAACACCGTTTCCCGACGGCCGTCTACGACGCTTGGGCGGCCTTGCAAGACCTTCGACGCCAAGCGGCAAGCTGGGGACTGGACGGCACGCGGCTGGCCGTCGGCGGCGACAGTGCCGGTGGGACTTTGGCCGCCGTGTGCGCTTTGTTGGCCCGCGACGCCGGCTTCGATCTCGCCTTGCAAGTGCTCATCACCCCTGGCACCTCGGCCCATCAAGACACCGAATCGCACCGGCGTTTCGCCGAGGGCTACATCCTGGAGCGGCCGGCCATCGATTGGTTCTTCAATCATTACATCGACCCTGATCGCCGCACCGACTGGCGCTTTGCGCCGTTATTGGCCGACGACCTCGAGGGCGTGGCCGCCGCCTGGGTCGGCTTGGCCGAGGCCGACCCGCTGGTGGACGAGGGCCTGGCCTACGCCGACCGACTGCGCATGGCCGGCGTGGCGGTGGAGCTGGAGCTGTACCGCGGGGTGACGCACGATTTCATCAAGATGGGCCGGGCGCTGCCGGAAGCCCGTCAAGCCCAGGCCTCCATCGCTGCACGCTTGCGCGATGCTTTTGGAATCCCCTCATGAAACGCAACGACTTCCGCTTGCTCCATCGGCTGCGAGTGCGATGGGCTGAAATCGACGCTCAGAACATCGTCTTCAACGGGCACTATCTCACGTACTTCGACACCGCCATGGCCGATTACTGGCGCGCTTTGGCGCTGCCGTACCCCGAGGCGATGAAACCTTTGGACGGCGACCTGTACGTCAAGAAGGCCAGCATCGAGTACCACGCATCGGCGCGTTACGATGACCTGCTCGAAGTGGGCGTGCGTTGTGCACGGATCGGCAACTCCTCGATGCACTTCCAGCTGGGCATCTTCCGTCAGGATGCGCATCTCATCAGCGGGGAGCTGATTTACGTGTTCGCCGACCCCCGCACGCAAACTGCCAAACCCGTGCCAACGGCCCTGCGCGAGGCCCTGCAGGCTTTCGAGGCCGGGCAATCGATGATCGAAGTCCGGCTCGGCACCTGGCAGACCTTGGGCCAGGACGCCCAAGCCATTCGTCGCGCCGTGTTCATCGAGGAACAGGGCATCCCTCCCGAGATGGAGTGGGACGAGGCCGACGCCACCAGCGTGCATGCCGTGGCCTACAACCGCTTTGGCATGCCGCTGGCCACGGGCCGACTGCTCGAACACGTTCCCGGGGTGGCCAAGATCGGTCGCATGGCGGCCTTGCGCACCATGCGCGGCGGCGGCGTCGGACGGGCCGTGTTGGAAGCCTTGATGCGCGCTGCTCGTGAGCGCGGCTATCGCGAGGCGGTGCTGCATGCGCAAACCTCGGCCGCTGCCTTCTATGCGCGCTCGGGCTTCGCGCCCCGTGGTCCGCAGTTCGAAGAGGTGGGCATTCCTCACATCGAAATGGTCAAGACCTTGTAAAGCCAAGGCCTCACGCTCGGCCGGCACCGGCTTGGGGCGACGTCCTCGACAGTCCCGTTCCTGAGGCATGTCCCGCGATCGGAGCAAGGTCCACCGAACCAAGTTGGCGGGCCGTGCGTGGCGGCCAGCCTTTGAGCAGTGAACGCCGCAACAAGGCCACCCCCGGGCCGCGCGTGCTGCTGAAGCTGCGCTCGATCACATGGGTGTGGAGCTTGCGTCCCACACGCTCGGTAATGATCACGGTGGACGCACGGGTGCCGTAACGTCCATCGGGGGTGCGAATGAACGCTGGCGACAGCCAGCGCTCCCACTGTAGCGGCACGCCGGTGTGAGGCAAGAATTCGTCCGCGATCAGCGTGCGATCGCCCAGTGCCGCAAACAGTGCGTCGGCCAGGCCATCGGCCGTATCGGCCTGCCGCAGCGCACTGCGCAAACGTTGCTTCAGGCGTTCGACCTTCGGCCAAGGGGTGTCGAGAAACGCATTGGACAGACCGTAGATGCCCCGTTCCAGCCGCTTCGGATAGCGGGCTCGATTCGACCCCCAGAAACACTCGCCCGCAGAAAAATCCGCAGCGATGACATTGAACCCGTTATAGCCCGACAGACCCACTTGCATCCAGAAGCGGTCCATCGACAGATCGCCGCGCAACCACAGCGGCACGATCTGGCCGCGCGAGGGGGCCTGAGGGTCCAGGTCCTTCGGGTTGCGCACATTGGTGACCAGGGCGAAGCGGCCTGCAGCCGTCAATCCCATCCAGGTGCCGCCGGCTTGCAGGTCTCGCCCGGCCAGAATCTCCGGCCCGCCAGGGGTGGGCTGCCACCAACTCAGCCGGGCCGTGGGCCGGTCGAAGTACTCGTCACGATTGGCCGCCACCACGAACGGAAAGCGCCGGCTCACATCGATGGCCAAGCCTACGAGACACATGGCACGAAGACCTCCACATGCCGGGGGCCATGGCACCAGGGCGCCAGCGCTTGGGCCTCGCGCTCGATATGGGCCTGGACGGCGGCCGTGATGCCGCCAGGACTGCAATAAATCTCCATCCAGGTCTGCATGCCGTCTTTCTCGTCCGGGCGCTTCAACCACTGAGCCTGCAGATCGGGCCATGCCTGACGCAGGCGGCACTGCAGGCGCTGCACGGCCTCGGCGGCGGCCGCTGCGTCTTTCGAAGCCACCCGATAGTAGATGAAAAGCCAACGGTTCTCGGCAGCGCCGCCTCCTGCGTCCAGGGGCCTGGGTGTGAAGGATGTCACGTTCTTCCCCGCGGCTGGCCCCGGCCCGCGCGGGGGAGCGCCCCGCAACCGGCGGGCAGCTGGCCGGCACACCGGCCAGCATACCGAGCTGAGCGACCGGGTTCAAACATCGGCCAGCAAAGGGTAGGGCACCGGCGACAGCCGCAATGCCGGGGTGTCCATTGCTGCCGCATGCAGCGTGCCGCCTTCGGTGGCTGACAGCTTCAACTCGACCAAACCCGCCGAGCCCCCCCGAGGATCCGGCGCGGCCAATACCACCAACCCACTGGGCTGAGCCGGGTCGGCGCTGTGAAAGATGTCTTGGCCCGGCGCCAGGGCCACCGGGCCGTGCACGAGAAAGCCCCGACGCTTGATCGTGCCGCGGAATTGACTGCGGGCCACCACCTCCTGCCCGGGATAACAGCCCTTCTTGAAATGGACGCCGCCGACGCTTTCCAGGTTGACCATCTGAGGCACGAACTGATCGACGGTGGCTGCGGTGATGCGAGGAATCCCGCTTTGCACCTCCAGCCAGAGCCAGCCGGCCTCGTCCAACGGACCGCGGGCTTGCAAGGCCGGTGCCAGCGTCGCAGACGGACCGACCCACAACGCGCGCGCTTGACCGGCCACATCCGGCAGGCGGATCAACCGCCCGCCCTCGAAATCGGTCAGCGCCCACGGCTGTGCCGGCGCGGTCTGACGCACCGCCTCGCCAACCCAAGCCCACACGCGCCAGTGCGAGGAAACATCGCTGAGCTGGACCTTGGCTCGCAAGACGAACATCGACAGGCGTTTGAGTGTGCTGGCCAACAGATCGGCGCTGCACACCAGTGCGATACGGTCATCGGCCTCTCGCCACACGACGAATGTCGCCAACAGCCGCCCTTTGGGCGAACAATACCCAGCCAAACGGGCCTCCCCTCGGGGCAGGTGCACGATGTCCTGGGTGAGCTGGCCATGCAGGAAACTGGCGGCATCCTCGCCGCTGGCATGGATCACGCCGAGATGGGGCAAGGCCGTGGCACCCTCCAAGCGCGCGGCCGTCATGATCAGGGTCTCATCCAAAGCTGCAGTCATGCGTCTATTATGATCACGGCCCCGAGAGTCTGCCCGCCACGGGGCGGGCCCGCCGGCCCCGGACCCCGATGAAACTGCTGCGACGCCTGCTGCTGCTGTGTGTGCTCGCTGCGCTGGCTTTGGCCGGCGCGGCGGCTTGGTGGCTGCACCGCCCGCTGGACCTGGCAAGCCCCACCGTGGAGCTGTCGGTGGAGCCGGGCATGAGCCCGCGCGCCATCGCGCAAGCCTGGGTGGCCGCCGGGGTGCAAACCTCACCCTGGCTGCTGTATGAATGGTTCCGCTGGTCCGGCCAGGCGCGCCGCATCCGTGCCGGCAGCTATGAAGTGACTGCGGGCACCACCCCGATGGCCCTGCTGGACAAGATGGTGCTCGGCGACGAAACCCTGGTGACGACGCGTCTGATCGAGGGCTGGACCTTTCGTCAATTCCGCGATGAACTGGCCCGTGCCGAGGGCTTGCGTGCCGACACGGCCGCCATGAGCGATGCCCAGATCATGGAAGCCCTGGGACGCCCCGGCCTGCACCCCGAAGGCCGCTTCTTCCCCGACACCTACGCCTACAGCCGCGGCAGCAGCGATCTGGCCGTGCTACGGCGGGCCCTGCATGCGATGGATCGCCAATTGGCTGCCGCATGGGCACAACGCGCCGCCGACTTGCCACTGCGCACGCCCGATGAAGCCCTGATCCTGGCCTCCATCGTCGAGAAGGAAACCGGCTTGGACGCCGATCGTGGCCTGGTGGCCGGGGTGTTCGTCAACCGCTTGCGCATCGGCATGCGGCTGCAGACCGACCCGAGCGTCATTTACGGTCTGGGGGCGTCCTTCGACGGCAACTTGCGTCGGCGCGATCTGGAAACCGACACGCCCTACAACACCTACACCCGCGGTGGGCTGCCACCCACGCCGATTGCCATGCCCGGCAAGCGTTCGCTGCTGGCAGCCGTCAATCCGGAGCCCACGCGAGCGCTGTATTTCGTGGCCCGTGGCGACGGCAGCAGCGTCTTCAGCGAAACCCTGAGCGAGCACAACCGCGCCGTCAACCGCTATCAACGTCGAGGCCCCTGATGCCACCCGCTTGCGTGCCCGCATGCCGCTTCATCACCGTCGAAGGCATCGACGGCGCCGGCAAGTCGACCCATGTGACGGCCATCGTCGAGCGCCTGCGTGCCCAAGGCTTCGAGGTGGTGCAGACCCGCGAGCCGGGGGGCACCGCGCTGGCCGAAGCTTTGCGCGAGCTCATCTTGCACCGTCCCATGGACGCACTGACCGAGACCTTGTTGATCTTTGCCGCGCGACGCGACCATTTGCGCGAAGTGATCGAGCCCGCCTTGGCGCGCGGCGCCGTGGTGGTCTGCGACCGATTCACCGACGCCACTTTCGCCTACCAGGGGGCCGGACGCGGTTTCGACAAAGCGGTGCTGGGTCAGCTCGAAGCCTGGGTACAAGAGGGCCGGCAGCCGGACCTCACGCTGTGGTTCGACCTGCCGGCGGAGGTCGCTGCGCAACGCCTGACTCATGCCCGCCTGCCCGATCGCTTCGAGCAGGAGCCGCAGCGCTTCTTCGAACGCGTGGCCGACGGGTATCGAGAACGCGCGCGGGCCCATCCACAACGTTTCGTCGTGATCGATGCCAATGCCGCGGTCCCAGCCGTGCGCGCCCAGGTGGAAGCCGCCTTGGCGGCCCGCGGCCTATGACCGCCAACGAACTGCCTTGGCTGGCGACCTGGCTGCCGCTGATGCTGCGCAGCCAACGAGGGCATGCCCTGTTGTTGCATGGACCGGCCGCAGCCGGTCAGTTCGAGCTTGCGCTGGCCATGGCCCAGGCCTGGCTGTGCGAGGCTGCGCAGGCCGATGCAACGGCCTGCGGCCGGTGTGAAGCCTGCACCCTGTGTCGTGCCCATACCCATCCCGATTTGCGGGTGCTGGTGCCCGAGGCCATGGCAGCGACCCTGGGCTGGGAGCCGCCAGCCGAGCCAGACTCTGACTCCGGCAAGTCCAAGCCCAGCAAAGACATTCGCGTCGAAGCCTTGCGCGCGGCGATCGAGTTTGCCCAACAAACCTCGTCGCGAGGCCGCGCCCAAGTGGTGCTGATCCACCCGGCCGAGCGCATGAACGCGGTCTCGGCCAATGCCTTGCTCAAAGTCCTGGAAGAGCCGCCAGGCCGGGCCCGTTTCATCCTGTGCACCGCAGCGCCCGACCGTCTGCTGCCCACGCTGCGCAGCCGCTGCCAGCTCGTGCCCATGCCCAGCGTGCCGCGCGATCTCGCCCTGACCTGGTTGAGCGAGCAGGGCGTGCCATCGCCGGAGGTGTTGTTGGATGCGGCTGGAGGGCTGCCTTTGGTGGCGCTCGAATGGCACCATCGGGGCCTGCGCCCCGAGACCTGGGTGCGCCTGCCTCGTGCCCTGGCCGCCGGCGACGTACAGGCAGTGTCTGGCTGGCCCGTGCCGGTGCTGATCGATGCCATGAGCCGTTGCTGTGAAGACGCCATGCGCTTGGCCGTGGGCGGCTCACCACGCTACTTCCCCGCCGAAGCATGGCGCGGGCTGCAGCCGCGACTGCCCCCGCTGTTGGTTTGGCAGGCCGAGCTCAAACGTGTGGCGCGTCACGATGAGCATCCATGGCATGCGGCTTTGATGTGCGACGCCCTTGTGAGCAGCGCCAGCCGCGCCTTACACTGCACCGCATGAGCGAAGCGAACAGTCGTCCGCCCCACATCCTCACGCCGTCGCCTGTCGGGGGCTCGCACGCGCGCCCCAGTGTGATCCAATTGGTATTTCGCGAAAAAGGCGCCCTGTATGCCGCCTACATCTCGGTGTTCACCGAGGGTGGATTGTTCGTTCCCACCACGCGAGAATACCGGCTCGGGGAAGACATCTACCTGTTGCTGTCGCTACCCGACGACCCGCAACGCTATCCAGTGGCCGGCAAGGTCGCCTGGATCACGCCGGCCAATGCTTCGGGCGGTCGTACCCAGGGGGTGGGCGTGCGCTTTCCAAACGACGAGAAATCGCGCCTGCTCAAGGTCAAGATCGAGGAGCTGCTGGGCACGGCGATCCAGTCGTCCAAGCCCACCCAGACGATCTGACGCCCCGGAGTCCCTGCGCGGCTTGCGGGCAGCGAAATCTGGGCGACCGAGCCGTGGCGTCCTGCGGCACACTGCGGTGCGTGCGGACCGCAGCCAAGGCTTCCATTCCCATGTACGTCGATTCCCATTGCCATCTGAGTTTTCCGGAACTGCGTGATCAACTGCCAGCCATCCGTGCGGCCATGAGCGCAGCCGGCGTCCACCGCGCCTTGTGCATCTGCACCACGCTGGAAGAGTTCGAGCAGGTCCATGCGCTGGCGCTCGAGCATGAAGGCTTTTGGGCCACCGTCGGGGTGCATCCCGACAACGAAGGGGTGCGTGAACCCACGGTAGACGAACTTGCGGCCTTGGCCACTCGGCCGAAAGTCGTGGCCTTGGGCGAAACGGGGTTGGACTATTACCGCCTGGGCTCGCGCACGCCGGCCGACATGGAATGGCAGCGCGAACGTTTTCGCGTGCACATCCGCGCTGCCCGAGCCGCTGGCAAGCCTTTGGTGATCCACACCCGCTCGGCTGCGCAGGATACGCTGCGCTTGATCGACGAGGAGGGGGCCAGCGAGGTCGGTGGCGTCTTTCACTGCTTCACCGAAACCCGCGAGGTGGCGCAAGCCGCGCTGGAACGCGGCTTCTACCTGTCGTTCTCGGGCATCCTGACGTTCAAAAATGCCGCCGAGCTGCGCCAGGTGGCCGCCGAGGTGCCGCTGGAGCGTTGCCTGATCGAGACCGACAGTCCCTACTTGGCGCCGGTGCCACACCGCGGCAAATTGAACAATCCCTCGTACGTGCCCTATGTGGCGGCCGAACTGGCTCGGCTCAAAGGCCTCAGTGTCGAGACGGTCGCAGAGGCCACCCGCCACAATTTCGAGCGCTTGTTCGGCATCCCTGCAGCACAGTGATGCCCACGCCCAGCGGCGGATCAATCTTCATGTCGAACTTGAAAAAGATCGTCTATCTCATCGTCGTACTTTGTTTTTCTTCGGCAATCGCCGGGTCTTATGACGATTTTTTCCGCGCGCTGCGGTCTGACGATGCGCGCACGCTGGAGGCCCTGTTCGCCCGCGGCTTCGATCCCAACACCGTCGATCCGCAAGGGCGCAGTCCGCTGAGTCTGGCCTTTCACTACGAGGCCTACGAGGCGGCACGGGCGCTGGTGCGCCAGCCCGACTTCCGCTTCGACGAGCCCAATGCCGCCGGCGAAACCCCGCTGATGCTGGCCGCGTTGCGTGGGCAGTGGGAGCTGGCGCGGGCATTGCTGGTACGGGGGGCACGGTTGGATCGGCCCGGCTGGACCCCGCTGCATTATGCGGCCGCGGGTCCCGAGCCGCGCGTGGTGCAGCTTTTGATCGGCCATGGCGCGGCACTCGATGCACGCGCTCCCAACGGCAACACGCCCTTGATGATGGCTGCACGCTATGGCAGCGAAGCCGGCGCCTGGATGCTGCTGCACGCCGGCGCCGACCCCCGGCTGCGCAACGACGATGGCCTGACGGCGGCTGACTTTGCTCGCTCGGTCGAGCGTGTGAAGCTGGCCCGCGAGCTCGAACGCCGCGCTGGCGAATCCGACAACGTGTCGGAATCACGCTGACACGCGTTTTGGCCTTGCATCCACTGTCGAGCTGGGCATGGCGAGCCTAGAGTGGGGCCATGCGCAATGTCCAAGGAGCGTGGCCATGAACCGTTTGCACAGCAGCATCAATCCCTTCACCCTGATGATGGATCCGCAATCCGTGTTCGATGCCATGGAGCGGTCCGAGCGCCTCAAGCGCCTGCAAAGCCGAGTGTGCCGCCCGCTGGACAAACCTTTGCTCGGCCCGGTGCGCCCAGAGCTGTCCGCCTACGACGACATGATCGACGCCGAACCCTGCTCGGACGAAGATTGACCCCCCAGCGTCGCTGCCAGCCCACGGGGGGCCATCGAGCGAGCCGCCTGCAAACCCTGGCGAAAATGCGCTTGGGTCAAGGCGCGGGCCGCTTCGGCATCGCGCCGGCCCAAGGCGGCAAGAATGTCCCGATGTTCCTGCAGCGACTGCGCCAGCCGCCCCTCGCTCAGCAGCGAGTTGTGACGGTTGAGCTTCATCACCTTGCGCAAGTCGGTCACGATCTGCACCCGCCAGCGGTTGTCTGCGATCTCGAGCAAGCGCATGTGAAACGCCTCATTGAGCGCGAAAAAGGCCTCGCGATCGTGCACGGCGGCTTCCAGCCGCGCATGCAAGGCCTCCAACTCGGCCAATTGCGCCGGCGATGCCCTTTGCGCCACCTCCGCGGCCGCATCGCTTTCCAGCAGCATCAGCAAGTGATAGACCTCGCGCATGTCGCGCTCTGACACTTCGGTCACATACGCGCCGCGCCGGGGCCGGATCGTCACCAGCCCCTCCGACGCCAGCACCTTCAGTGCCTCACGCAGCGGCGTGCGACTGATCCCGTAATCCCGTACCAGGGCCTGCTCGTCGATCCAACTGCCTGGCGGCAAGCGGTGCGTCAGGATGCGCTCGCGCAAGCGCTCGGCCACCTGCTCGTACAGGGGGCGGTCCTGCAAGGAGGAGGGCGGCGCATGCACGTTCATAACCCGATAGTGTCGCCGAAAGAGGGCGGGTGTGTCTATAATTCAATTTTGAATTACGATCAGCTCGCCGTTAGAGCGCGTCAGAGCGCTATGGCGACCGCAGGCCTTGGCCGGAAATTGCGAGCCTCGGCGTATGCTGCAGACGTCCCGGCCGGTGGCCGGGCCTCGACACGGAAGTCCACCATGGCCGAACACACGCCCGCGTCTCACCCGCCTGCCGATCTCGACGCTTGGAGAAAGGCCGCAGCCAAAGCCGCTCCTGGCGGCCGGCTCGAAGCATTGAACTGGGTCACCCCCGAAGGACTGGTGGTCAAGCCGCTGTACACGGCCGAAGACCTGCAAGGCCTGCCGTACACCAACACCTTGCCGGGCTTTCCCCCCTTCGTGCGTGGGCCTCAGGCCACGATGTACGCCTCACGGCCCTGGACGATCCGTCAATACGCAGGGTTCTCTACCGCCGAGGAATCCAATGCGTTCTACAAGAAATCCCTGGCCGCTGGCGCTCAAGGGATTTCGGTGGCTTTCGATCTGGCCACCCATCGCGGCTACGACAGCGACCATCCCCGCGTCACCGGGGACGTGGGCAAGGCCGGCGTGGCCATCGATTCGGTGGAAGACATGAAGATCCTGTTCGATGGCATCCCGCTGGACAAGGTCAGCGTCTCCATGACCATGAACGGCGCGGTGTTGCCAGTGCTGGCCGGGTATGTGGTCGCCGCGGAAGAGCAGGGCGTGGCGCAGGACCAACTCAGTGGGACCATCCAGAACGACATCCTCAAGGAGTTCATGGTCCGCAACACCTACATCTACCCGCCCGAGCCGAGCATGCGCATCATCGGCGACATCATCGAGTACACGGCCAAGAAGATGCCGAAGTTCAACTCGATCAGCATCTCGGGCTACCACATGCAAGAAGCCGGTGCCAACCAAGCGTTGGAGCTGGCTTTTACGCTGGCCAATGGCAAGGAGTATGTCAAAACCGCCTTGGCCAAGGGGCTGGATGTGGACGAGTTCGCGGGCCGCTTGAGCTTCTTCTGGGCCATCGGGATGAACTTTTATCTCGAGATCGCCAAGATGCGCGCGGCGCGGCTGCTGTGGTACCGCATCATGAGCGACTTTGGCGCCAAGAACCCCAAGAGCCTGATGCTGCGCACCCACTGCCAGACCTCGGGCTGGTCGCTCACCGAGCAAGACCCTTACAACAACATCGTGCGCACCACCATCGAAGCCTTGGCCGCGGTGTTCGGTGGCACGCAAAGTCTGCACACCAACAGCTTCGATGAAGCCATCGCACTGCCCACCGAATTTTCGGCCCGCATCGCGCGCAATACCCAGTTGATCATTCAAGAAGAAACCCACATCTGCAATGTGATCGACCCCTGGGCGGGTTCGTACATGATGGAGCGGCTCACCCAGGACATGGCCGACAAAGCCTGGTCGATCCTCGAAGAAGTCGAGGCCATGGGTGGCATGACCCGCGCCGTCGAATCCGGATGGGCCAAGCTCAAGATCGAAGCCAGTGCCGCAGAAAAACAAGCCCGCATCGACTCGGGCAAAGACGTGATCGTCGGCGTCAACAAGTACCGGCTGGACAAAGAAGACCCGATCGACATCCTCGAAGTGGACAACCTCAAGGTGCGTCAGCAGCAAATCGAACGGCTGCAGCGCATCCGCGCCACGCGTGATGCCCAGGCGGTCCAAGCCGCGTTGGACGCCTTGACGCGCTGCGCGGAATCGGGCCAGGGCAATTTGCTGGAACTGTCCATTCAGGCCATGCGCGTGCGGGCCACCGTTGGGGAAGTCAGCGACGCATTGGAGAAGGTTTGGGGGCGCCATCGCGCCGATACGCAAAAGGTGACTGGGGTGTATGCCGCCGCTTATGACTCGGCCGAAGGGTGGGAACGGCTGAAGACCGAGATTGCCGCCTTTGCCGAGGAAGCTGGTCGCCGTCCGCGCGTGATGATTGCCAAGCTCGGGCAGGACGGTCATGACCGCGGTGCCAAGGTCGTGGCCACGGCTTATGCGGATCTGGGCTTCGACGTGGACATCGGGCCACTGTTCCAAACCCCCGAGGAATGCGCCCGCCAAGCCATCGAAAACGACGTGCATGCCGTGGGCATCTCCACGCTGGCGGCGGGTCACAAGACCCTGGTGCCGGCTCTGATCAAAGCCCTGCGTGAGCAAGGCGCCGACGACATCATCGTCTTCGTCGGCGGCGTGATCCCTCGCCAGGACTATGACTTCCTCTACGAGGCCGGGGTCAAGGGCATCTACGGGCCAGGCACCCCCATTCCCGCCTCGGCCAAGGACGTGCTCGAGCACATCCGCATGCAACTCCAGCGAGCCTGAGTGCCGTGAACGAGCGCAGCCCGTCCGAATCGCTCGCGGCCGACTTGCCCCCTGCGGATGCGATGCTGCTGTCGCAACTGCTGGGTGCATCCGGCGCTGCGCAACGTCGGGCCCTGGCCAAAACGATCACCCTGCTCGAATCCACACGTGCGGATCACCGACAGCGCGCCGACGCCCTGCTCACGCAATTGCTTCCCCACAGTGGACGCAGCTTTCGGCTGGGCATCTCGGGCGTGCCTGGCGTGGGCAAGAGTACCTTCATCGAAGCCTTGGGTCTGTATCTGATCGAGCAGGGGCACCGTGTGGCAGTGCTGGCCATCGATCCGTCCTCCAGCGTCTCGGGTGGCTCCATCCTGGGCGACAAGACTCGCATGGAGCGGCTGTCGATGCATCCGCAGGCCTACATTCGCCCCAGCCCCTCGGGTGGAACCCTGGGCGGGGTGGCCGAACGAACCCGCGAAGCCATGCTGGTGTGCGAAGCCGCAGGCTATGACATCGTGATCGTCGAAACCGTGGGCGTGGGCCAGAGCGAAACTGCGGTGGCCGGGATGACCGACATGTACGTGCTGCTGCAGTTGCCCAACGCCGGCGACGACCTGCAAGCCATCAAGAAAGGCGTGATGGAATTGGCCGATCTGGTGGTCATCAACAAGGCCGATCTCGACCCCGTTGCAGCCACGCGGGCCCAGGCGCAGATCACCTCGTCACTGCGGCTGCTTGGCCAGCGTGGCCAGCCAGACCATGCGCCGCATGACCCGTCGGTCTGGCACCCCCAAGTGATGCAGTTGAGCGCGCTCAAAGGCGACGGTCTGGACCGCTTCTGGCAAGCCGTGTCGCGCTACCGCGAACTGCAAACGGCCAACGGCCGGCTCGATGCGCGCCGCCGCCGCCAAGCCCTGGCCTGGATGTGGGATGGCGTGCATGCCGGCTTGCGACAGCGATTCCTTCAACATCCGGCTGTTGCCACCCAACTCGGCGAGATCAGCCGCCAAGTCGAGGAGGGCAGCCTGCCGGCTTCCACCGCGGCGCGCCGGCTGCTGGCGTCGTTCATGTCCGACCTTCCCCCGGCCCATTGACCCGGTCCCCTTTCACGGAGTGCCCATGCAACACATCCTCGAAGAACTCGAAAGAAAACGCGCTGCAGCCCGGCTGGGCGGAGGCCAAAAGCGCATCGATGCCCAACATGCCAAGGGCAAGCTCACGGCGCGCGAGCGCCTGGAGTTGCTGCTCGATGAAGACAGCTTCGAGGAATGGGACATGTTCGTGGAGCACCGTTGCACCGACTTTGGCATGGCCCACACCAAGATCCCTGGCGATGGCGTGGTCACCGGCTACGGCACCATCAACGGACGTCTGGTGTTCGTCTTCAGTCAGGATTTCACCGTCTTTGGCGGCGCGTTGTCCGAGGCCCATGCCGAAAAGATCTGCAAGATCATGGACCAGGCGATGAAGGTCGGCGCACCGGTGATCGGCCTGAACGATTCGGGCGGTGCGCGCATTCAGGAAGGCGTGGCTTCCCTGGGGGGCTATGCCGAGGTGTTCCAGCGCAACGTCTTGGCCAGCGGCGTGATCCCGCAAATCAGCCTCATCATGGGGCCTTGCGCTGGTGGGGCGGTCTACAGCCCGGCCATGACCGACTTCATCTTCATGGTCAAAGACTCTTCGTACATGTTCGTCACCGGTCCCGAGGTGGTCAAGACGGTCACACACGAAGACGTCACGGCCGAGCAACTCGGCGGGGCCACCACCCACACCACCAAAAGTGGCGTGGCCGACCTGGCCTTCGACAACGACGTGGAAGCGCTGCTGATGTTGCGACGCTTCTTCAACTACTTGCCGCTGAACAATCGAGACAAGCCCCCGGTGCGACCCAGCGGCGATGCGCCCGATCGGCTGATTCCGTCGCTGGACACCCTGGTGCCGGAAAACCCCAACAAGCCCTACGACATCAAAGAAGCCATCCTGAAGGTGGTGGACGATGGGGACTTCTTCGAGCTGCAGCCCGACTACGCGCAAAACATCGTGATCGGCTTTGGCCGCATGGACGGCCACACCGTGGGCTTCGTGGCCAACCAGCCGTTGGTGCTGGCCGGCTGTCTGGACATCAAGAGCTCGATCAAGGCGGCGCGCTTCGTGCGCTTTTGCGATGCTTTCAACATCCCGGTGGTGACCTTCGTCGACGTGCCCGGCTTCATGCCGGGCACCAGTCAGGAGTACGGCGGCATCATCAAGCACGGCGCCAAGTTGCTGTACGCCTATGCCGAAGCCACGGTGCCCAAGATCACCATCATCACCCGCAAAGCCTATGGGGGGGCCTATGACGTGATGGCCTCCAAGCACTTGCGCGGCGACGTGAACCTGGCGTGGCCCAATGCCGAGATCGCAGTGATGGGGGCCAAAGGGGCGGTCGAGATCATCTTCCGCGAAGACAAGTCCGACCCTGCCAAGCTTGCCGCACGAGAAGCCGAGTACAAGGCCCGCTTCGCCAACCCCTTCGTGGCCGGTGCGCGCGGCTTCATCGATGACGTGATCCAACCGCACGAGACGCGCAAGCGCATCTGCCGCAGCCTGGCCATGCTCAAGGACAAAAAGCTTGACAACCCCTGGCGCAAGCACGGGAACATCCCCCTCTGACCGCCGGGAGTCCGAAGATGTTCGACAAGATCCTGATTGCCAACCGCGGTGAGATCGCTTGCCGCGTGATCAAAACCGCCAAAAAACTCGGCATCCAGACGGTGGCCGTCTACTCCGAGGCCGACAAGGATGCCTTGCACGTGGAGCTGGCCGATGAGGCCGTGCTGCTGGGCCCCGCGCCCAGCCGTGAGTCTTACTTGGTGGCCGACAAGATCATCGCCGCAGCCAAGCGCACCGGCGCTCAGGCGATCCACCCCGGCTATGGCTTTCTGTCCGAAAACGAGACCTTTGCCCGCCGCGTGGAAGAAGAGGGGCTGGTGTTCATTGGCCCGAAGCACGAAGCCATCGCTGCCATGGGCGACAAGATCGCCTCCAAGAAGCTGGCCCAGGAAGCCGGTGTCAACACCATCCCCGGCTGGAACGATGCGATCGACACGCCCGAGCAGGCCGTGCAAATCGCCCGCGAGATCGGCTATCCCGTGATGATCAAGGCCAGCGCCGGCGGCGGCGGCAAGGGCCTGCGCGTGGCCTACAACGACAAAGAAGCCTTCGAAGGTTTCAATTCCTGTCGCAACGAGGCCCGCAACAGTTTCGGCGACGAACGGGTCTTCATCGAAAAATTCGTCGAAGAACCGCGGCACATCGAAATCCAGGTGCTGGGCGACGCCCACGGCAACATGGTCTACCTGTGGGAGCGTGAATGTTCCATCCAGCGCCGGCACCAAAAAGTCATCGAAGAGGCGCCCAGCCCCTTCATCAGCGAAGCCACCCGCCGCGCCATGGGCCAGCAGGCCGTGGCGCTGGCCAAAGCCGTGAAATACCAAAGCGCAGGCACCGTGGAATTCGTGGTCGGCAAAGACCAGAGCTTCTACTTCCTGGAGATGAACACCCGCTTGCAGGTCGAACACCCGGTGACCGAATGCATCACCGGACTGGATCTGGTGGAGTGGATGATCCGCATCGCTGCGGGCGAAAAACTGCCCTTCGGCCAAGATGACATCGCCCGCCGCGGCTGGGCCATCGAATGCCGCATCAATGCCGAGGACCCGTTGCGCAACTTCCTGCCTTCCACCGGACGTCTGGTGCGCTACCTGCCCCCGCCGGCGACCATGGAGGCATCCCAGCCCGTGCCCGAGCAGGGCGGGGTGAGGGTGGACACCGGCGTCTATGAAGGCGGCGAGATCCCGATGTACTACGACTCGATGATCGCCAAGCTCATCGTCCATGGGCGCGATCGAGCCGACGCCATAGCCAAAATGCGCGAGGCCCTCAACGGCTTCGTGATTCGCGGCGTGGCCAGCAACATTCCCTTCCAGGCCGCGCTGTTGGCGCACCCCGATGTCCAGGCCGGACGCTTCAACACGGGATTCATTGCCCAGCACTACCCACAAGGCTTATCCCCCCGCAGCGTCACGCATGAGGATCCGCTGTTTCTCGTGGCGCTGGCAGCAGCGACCCATCGCAAGTATCGGGAGCGCGCCTTGGGCATCGGTGGGCAGATGGCCGGCCACCAGCCCCGTGCGGTCATCGACCATGTCGTGGTCGTCAAGGGCGAACAGGGCCAACATACTCACCATGCCGTACAGGTGCTTGGCCCTGCCGGCGGCGCCGTCACGGTGCGCATCGGTGAGCAGCTCTACGACATCGACAAAGACTGGCGCTTTGGCGGCGTGCGCGCCAGCGGCCGCTGCAATGGCCGCCCATTCACCGCACAAATCGAGCGCCATGGCGTGTGGCTGCAAGTGATGCACAACGGCGCACACATCGAAGCGCTGGTCTTGTCCCCCCGCGCAGCCGAGCTGTTCAAGCTGATGCCCTACAAGGCGCCACCGGACACCAGTAAATTTTTGCTCTCGCCGATGCCCGGATTGCTCACTCAATTGCTAGTGCAGCCGGGGCAGGCCGTACAAGCCGGCGAACGCTTGGCCGTGATCGAAGCCATGAAAATGGAAAACGTGCTCACGGCCGCCCGCGATGGCGTGGTCGCCGAAATCCTGGCCACGCCCGGCGAAAGCTTATCGGTCGATCAACCCATATTGAGGTTCGAATGAGCGCCGACATCGACGATCGGCCCTTCAGAATTTTGGGCATTCAGCAAATCGCCATCGGTGCAGCCGACAAACAGCGTCTGCACGCGCTGTGGGTGGATTTGCTCGGGCTGAAGGTCAAGAGCCGCTTCGTTTCCGAACGCGAGAATGTGGATGAAGACATCTGCGAGCTCGGCCACGGACCCACCGCGGTGGAAGTGGACTTGATGCAGCCGCTCGATCCCCACGGCAAGCCGGCTGTGCACACCACGCCGCTCAATCACGTCGGCCTGTGGGTGGACGACCTGCCCAAAGCCGTGGAATGGCTCAGCGCGCGCGGCGTGCGCTTCGCACCGGGCGGCATTCGCAAAGGCGCCGCTGGTCACGACATCTGCTTCATCCACCCCAAGGGTAACGATGAATTTCCATTGGGCGGGGAGGGTGTGTTGATCGAGCTCGTTCAGGCCCCACCCGAGGTCATCGACGCGCTGTCCTGAAGCACCTGCGCGTGGCGCCTCAGAGCCCGTGGCCCTGGCGGCTGGCTGCGGGGGGCAGTCGCGCATCCCATGGAATTCGATCTATGCTTGTCGCGGGGGGCTTGGCCCATGGAATCCACCTTCACGGACCGACGGCAAGCGGGCGAGCGACTTGCCGATCAGCTCGGTGACTTGCGCGACCGTCACCCCGTGGTGTTGGCCTTGCCACGCGGCGGTGTGTTGGTGGCCGCACCGATCGCCCAGCGCTTGCAAGCGCCACTCGATGTCTTGCTGGTGCGCAAGATCGGCGCGCCTGGCCAGCCCGAACTGGCCGTCGCTGCGGTCGTCGAAGGCCAGCCGCCACACATGGTGGTCGACGAAGCCTTGTGCCGCGACACCGGGGCCGATGCGCGCTACCTGGCCGATCAGGAGCGCGACGCCCTCAAGGAAATCGAGCGCAGGCGTGCGTTGTATCGCCATGGCCGGCTGCTGCCCCCACTTGGCGGCCGCACCGTGATCGTGGTCGACGATGGCTTGGCCACTGGCACGACCATGAAAGCGGCCTTGCGCGGCCTGCGCCCAGCACAGCCCGCTGCGGTGATCCTGGCCTTGCCGGTGGCTGCAGCCGACAGCCTGACCATGTTGGCCCGGCAGGTCGATCGCATCGTCTGCTTGAGCCAACCCTCATGGTTTCGCGGTGTCGGAGCACACTACCTCGACTTCCATCAGGTGCCCGACGCCGAAGTGCAGCATTTTCTGGCAGTGCTGAAGCGCACGGACTGGTCTAATGATCGATAATGTATATTATGTCAAATTATTGGCACCGATCACCACGCGCGACAGCCCGCCCCCGGCCGACGATCGGTCCGTCGGACATATGCGCGTTCAGCGCCGCTGGGGCCATGATGAGCGCAAACGTTCGACGGCCTGCAAGCTCGTGGCCACATGTCCTTCCGGATTGGGGTCATGATGAACATGGACGATTCGACCCTCCGGACTGATGACATAGGAGATGCGGTCGGCCATTTGGGATCGCGCGGCGATTTGGGCTTGGTAGGCACGGATGACGCGGGCGCTTTCATCGGCACCGACGGCAAACTTGTTGCGACACGCCTCGATCGAAAAACGCTGAAGCGTCTGGATGTCGTCATTGGAGAACTCAATGACCGTGGCGCCCAGCGCGGCAAAGCGATCACTGGCCTGCGCGAACAGGTTGGCCTCGTAAGTGCAGCCGGACGTAAAAGCCTTGGGATAGAAGTACAAGACCACAGGGCCGCGAGACAAGGCTTGTGACAGGTCGAACTGAAAGACTTCGCCTGCGCGAGCGGCCTGGATGGTGAACGGTGGCGCGAGCTGCCCAGGCTTCAGGACGGCTTGGGCTGCGGTATGCGCCCAAGCCAACATCACCACTGCAACCGCTTGGCGAAAGAAGACGGCCACACGCATAGGGCACTCCTTCGGAGAGAATGCCCGTATGCTAGCGGTGTGCCGCTCAGCATCGTCCATGCGAGGCCTTGCCCCTGGCACCCAATGGGAGACTCGATGAGTACCGCAACCGCTATCCTGGCCTTCAGCGCTGCCGTCGCTGTTTTGACCATCACGCCCGGCCTGGACACGGCCCTCGTCTTGCGCACCGCGGCGGTCGAAGGCCCGCGGCCGGCCTGGCGTGCAGGCGTGGGCATCGTCTGCGGAGTGCTGGCCTGGGGGCTGCTCGTGGCCTTGGGCCTGGGGGCCTTGCTGGCCGTGTCGGAGGTGGCTTATGGTCTGTTGCAGATGGCTGGCGCAGCCTATCTCCTCTACCTCGGCGCACGCCTGCTGTGGACCGTCTTCACGACGGCCCCGGTGGCCTTCCAGTTCGGCGCGGCCAGCCCGAGTTCGGACGGCAACGGCGGTGCGGGCTGGTTTCTTCGAGGGCTGCTGACCAACCTGCTCAATCCCAAGGTCGGCGTGTTCTATGTGAGCCTGCTGCCCCAATTCATGCCTGCGCAGGCCGACGTGCTGTCCCTCAGTGTCGTGATGGCGGGCATCCATGCCGCCATGGGGCTGGTCTGGTTTGGGGCCCTGATCCTGGCCACGCGGCCGCTGGCGGGCTGGTTACGACGGCCCAGCATCGTGCACACGCTCAATGCCATGACCGGCATGGCGCTGATGCTGTTCGGGCTGCGCCTGGCGCTGTCCAAGCCCGGCACCTAGCATTCAGGCATCGCGGCGCCTTGCCGCCGTTGGGCGCATCAGCCCTTCCTGCGCCACGGAGGCGACCAAACGCCCATTATGGGTGTAAATTTGCCCGCGGCTGAAGCCGCGCGCGCCACCCGCCCATGGCGATTCGGTGGTGTAGAGCAGCCATTCGTCCATGCGAAAGTCGCCATGGAACCACATGGCGTGGTCGAGGCTGACCACCTGGACATTGCCTTTGTAAAAGCTCAAGCCATGGGGCATGAGCGCCGGCCGCAGCAATCCGAAATCCGACGCGTACGCCAGCATGGCCTGGTGCAGCACCGGATCATCGGGCAGCCGATCGGCCGCGCGCAGCCAGGCATCGTGTCGGGGCGGTGCAGGCGGTGGATCGAAGGCGTCCAGCGGCGTCAGTGGCCGGATCTCGATGGCCGTCTCGGCATGAAGCACACCGCGCAGCGACTCGGGAACTTTGTGCAGCCAGGCTTGACGCAGCTCCCATTCGCTGACCAAACCGTCAGGGCCGGGCACTTGCGGCATGGTGCTGGCATGACTGGCGCCCTCCTCCGTCACATGGAACGAGGCCGCGAAGTTGAAGATGGGTTGTCCGTGCTGGATGGCGACCACGCGCCGTGTGGTGAAGCTGCCACCGTCGCGGATGCGTTCTACGTCATACACGATGGGAGCATGCTTGTCCCCGGGGCGTAGAAAGTACGCGTGCAGGGAGTGGATGCGGCGCAAAGGATCGACCGTGCGAGCCGCAGCCATCAGGGCTTGGCCCAGCACTTGGCCACCAAACACGCGCGGGCTGCCGATGTCTCCACTGACACCGCGAAAGAGATTGAGTTCGAGCTGCTCGACCTGAAGCAGCTCGACGAGTTCTTGGACGACGGGTTTCATGTCCGGAGGATGGCTGGCGCCACATGCGCCATGCGCTGTGTGCTTTGCATCAGCAACTGCGCAGGCCCAGCTTGGCAAACAAGCTTTGATCGCGCTCCCAGTCTGGATTGCCGGTGGTCAGCAGCTTGTCGCCGTAGAAAATCGAATTGGCCCCGGCCAGAAAGCACAGCGCCTGCACGGCCTCGCTCATTTGCTGGCGCCCGGCCGACAAACGCACCCGAGCGGTAGGCATGGTGATGCGCGCCACGGCGATGGTGCGCACGAATTCGAGCGGGTCCAGCGGGTCCAGGCCATGCAGGGGCGTGCCCTCCACTTGCACCAGATGGTTGATCGGTACCGACTCCGGATACGGGTCCATGTTGGCCAGCTGAGCGATGAGCCCGGCACGCTCTTCCCGCGATTCACCCATTCCCACGATGCCGCCACAACAAACGTGCATGCCCGCAGCGCGCACATGTTCCAAGGTGTCCAAGCGATCTTGGTAGTCGCGCGTGCTGATGATGCGGCCGTAGGCCTCGGGGGCCGTGTCGAGATTGTGGTTGTAGTAATCCAGCCCCGCCTCCTTGAGCGCGCGCGCCTGACGGTCGGTCAGCATGCCCAGGGTGCAGCAGGTCTCCAAACCCAGGTCTTTGACCGCGCGCACGAGTTCGACCACCTTTTCGATGTCGCGGTCTTTGGGCGCTCGCCAAGCCGCGCCCATGCAGAAGCGGCTGGCGCCCTGCTCTTTGGCCGCCGCCGCCGCGCGGCGCACCTCGTCCACATCCAGCAGCTTGCCGGCTTGCACGCCGGTGTCATAGTGCACCGACTGGGGGCAATAGCTGCAGTCTTCGGGGCAGCCACCGGTCTTGATCGACAGCAGCGTCGAGCGCTGCACCTCGTTGGCATCGAAGTGCTGACGGTGCACTTGTTGCGCCCGGTATAGCAAATCATTGAATGGCAGCTCGAACAAGGCCAACACGGCTGGCCGAGGCCAGCGCGGCGCATCCGGCTCGGCAGGTTTGCCAGGCCGGATCAGGTGAACGGGCTGAGACGAGACGGTGGCTTCGGTCATCGTTCGAGAGCGTGTGCAGCAATGAAACCCGCAGTGTATCGCCCCGGCCGTTCACGAGACCGGGCCGGGCAGACTGGGCCTCGCACGCGGGGGCGCCGGACGACGCGGGCCCCAAGCGCCCTCCATGATCGCTTCATGCAGACGTCGTACTGTCGCAGGCAGATCATCGGCTTGCCCCAAGCCGCGCAGCACGGCCACGCCCGCGGCACCACAGCGCGCTGCTTCGCGGGCCCGGGCCTCGTCCATGCCCGCGATGGCCACCACCGGACAATCGAGCAACTGGCACCAGTAGGCCAGGTTGTCCTCGCCTTGCGCCATCCAAGGCATCTGCTTGGTCGTGGTGGGATGAATCGGTCCGCAGGCAATGTAGCTCGGACGCAGTGTCAAGGCCCGGCAGACCTCCCAGTGGCTGTGCGTACTCAAGCCCAGCCGCACGCCGGCGCGGCGCAGCGCAACCAAGGCCTGAGCGTCCAGCGCGAGCAGGTCTTCCTGCCCCAAGTGCACACCATACGCCCCTTCCTCCAAGGCCAAGGCCCAGTGGTCGTTGATGAACAGCTGCGCGCCTACGGCCTGCGCCGCACGGACGCTGCGCCGCACCGCCTCGCGCAGCGCGGGATCCGGGGCCCGTTTGATGCGCAGCTGCAGGCTTCGCACCCCTGCGGCCAGTAGGCGTTCGATGCCTTCGGCACTGTCGGTGATGGCATACAAGCCCAGCACCGGTCGCTGCAGGGGCGCAAACCCCTCCGTCTCGTCCACGGGCCAGTCGGGCTGTCGCAACCGAGGCAGGTTGGCCAGTCGGCTGGCAAATCGCCCACCCGGCCGCACCGGGCCGGCGCCCTGCCCCGCCGGATGGCCGCGCCGCAGAGCCTCGGCCGTGGCCATCTTGGCCAGCACCAGCGCATCGGCCTCGCAATGCCCCCAAGCCAGGGCAGCGGCGGCCGAGGCTGCGAACACGCAACCGCTGCCGTGATGATGCTGCGTGTCGATGCGTGGCAGATCCAGCCAGCCCTCGGCCTGGGGCGTGAGGATCCAGTCACGGGCCCAAGGCCCGCCGGCATCGCCGCCGGTGATGGCCACGGCCCCAGGGCCCAGGGCTTGCAAGGCGCGGGCTGCGCTCGGCAGCGAATGCTCGTCCCGGAGCTCTCGGTCGAGCAGCCAGGCGGCCTCGTGGCGATTGGGGGTGATCAGCGTTGCCCGGGGCAGCAGCTCGTCGAGAAAGGCTTGGCGCAACGCGGCATGGGCAAACACGGCCCCGGTGCTGGCAGCCCGCACCGGGTCGAGCACCAAGGCCACCGCAGCCTGTTCGCGCAGGCGGTCGACCCAGCGGGCCACGCACAGCACATTGTCGACGCTACCCAACAAGCCGAGCTTGATCGCCCGTGGCGGCAGATCCTGCGCCAGCGCCGCCAGTTGGGCCTCGAGCACGTCCGCATCCACGGCATCGACGCGCAACACGGCCCGTGAGTGTTGCGCCGTAAGGGCAGCCACCGCGGTGCAGCCGTGCACGTCGAAAGCCTCGAAAGCTTTGAGATCGGCTTGCAGGCCGGCCCCGCCTCCGCAATCGGAGCCGGCGATGCTCCAGACGATGGGCGGCTTCACAGGTCGAAGGGCCGTCCGGCCACGGGCGTCGAGGCCACCGCCATGGATTGCGGTTCGATCAGGCCGCTGCAATAGCCTCGTCGTCCGGCCTCGATCGCATGACGGAAGGCCGTGGCCATGCCCACCGGATCGCGGGCATGGGCCACGGCCGAGTTCAACAGCACGGCGTCGAAGCCCAGCTCCATGGCCTGCGCGGCATGCGAGGGCGCCCCGATGCCGGCATCGACGATGAGCGTGGCCTCGGGCAGGCGGGCGCGCAGCGTGCGCAGCGCCCAGGGGTTGAGCAGCCCCTGCCCTGAGCCGATCGGGGCGGCCCACGGCATCAGGATGCGACACCCCACATCCAGCAGGCGCTGGCAAGTCACGAGGTCATCGGTGCAATATGGGAACACTTCGAATCCGTCTTTGACGAGCTGGCTGGCGGCTTGCACCAGTTCGAAGGGATCCGGCTGCAAGGTGTGCTCATCGCCCACCACTTCGAGCTTGATCCAATGGGTGTGCAACAGCTCGCGCGCCATATGCGCCAGGGTGACGGCCTCGCGGGCGCTGCGGCAGCCGGCGGTATTGGGCAGCAGCCGGACACCACTTTGGCGCACGATGTCGATGAAGCCGTTGTCGGCGCCGCCTGCGGCCAGCTGGCGTTTCAGGCCCAGGGTCACCACCTCGGTGCCCGAAGCCTCGATCGCCTGGCTCAGCACTTGCGGGGAGGGATAGCCAGCCGTGCCGAGCAAAAAGCGGCTGCGCAGGCTGACGTCGGCCAGCATGAAATCGTCCGTGGGCATGGCTAGCCTCCTACGATGGGTTGAAAACACGTCACGCAATCGCCATCACGCAACACGCAATGGCTCCGTTCGCTTCGCGGCACGAACTCGCCATTGAGCGCCGTGGCAACGCTTTGTGGCTCCAGACCGCGCAGCGCCAGCAGTTGGGCCAGCGTGGTGCCCACTTGGATCCGATGGACCTCATCATTGACCCGGACCTGGCAGGTCGCAGAGGAAACGTCGGTGTGCGTCATGCGGGATCGACCTCGGGTTGGAGGGCTGGCATCATCGCCGCGACCGCTTGCTCGACGAGCGCGGGCGTCAGCAACCAGCCGTGGCGAAACAGGCCGTTGATGCGAGTCAGCCCCGGCAGCATCTCCACGCAAGGCAAGTTGTCGGGCAAGGCCGGGCGCAGATTGACCTCGGTGTGGACGAGGCGCGCTTCGGCCAGCTCAGGCACCACGCTGTGAGCCGCCGACAGCAAGGCCAAGGTGCTGCGCACGGACACCGGCGAGCGATCTTCGGATTCGATCTCGCTGGCCCCAACGACGATCACATCATCAGGGCGTGGCACCAGATAGACCCGCCAGCGAGGATGCAGCAAACGCACCGGCCGGTGCAGCACCACGCCCGGCGCGTGCAGCCAAAAGATCTCACCGCGAACGCCACGCACGGGCAGCGCAGGCCGCGCCCCCAGGCCACGCACATCGAAGACCCAGTCGTAAGCCTGCCCCTCGATTCGGCCGGGCTGCAGTTCGCGCACCGCAGCACCCCAGTGCCATCGAACGCCTTGCCCACTGGCGGCTTCGGTCAAGGCTTGCAGGGCTTGTACGGGATGGATGCACCCCTCCTCCCGCAGCCACCAGGCATGGCTTGGCCCATGGATCGCCGGTTCGAGTTCGCGCAAGCGCTCGGGGCTCAGCGGCTCGGGTTGGTGGCCCTTGGGCGCCTTGGCCCGCAGCAGATCGAGCAAGCGCCGGGCCGCCCCGAGATCGCTGCCGTGAGCCAGCAACATGCTGCCGTCCACGCGCAGGTCCACGGGCATGGGCAGTTTGGCGACGATGCGCGGCCACAGCGTCAAAGAGCGCAGGCCCAACTGCGCCAGCTCGGTGGTGGCGCATTCGAGCTCGGCCACAGGGCTGAGCATGCCGGCAGCCGTCCAGGCCGCCGCCCCCCGCGCCAGCGGCCCCTCGCTGGGGTCGTACACGGTGACGCGGTGCCCGGCCTGCGACAACTGCCAGGCCAGCAGACGCCCCAACAGGCCCGCTCCGGCAATGCCGATGGACATCGCCGCCATGGCTCAGCCCTGAGGATGCAGCGGGATGTAAAGCTCGCCACCAGCTTGGCGAAACTCCTCGGACTTCGCCGCCAAGCCTTCGGCCAGGGCCTGATCTTCCGAGATTCCCTGCTGGGCGGCGTATTCGCGCACCTCCTGGGTGATCTTCATCGAGCAGAACTTGGGCCCGCACATCGAGCAGAAGTGCGCAACCTTGGCACTGTCCTTGGGCAAGGTCTCGTCGTGGAATGCCCGCGCGGTGTCAGGGTCGAGCCCGAGGTTGAACTGGTCGGTCCACCGGAATTCGAAACGGGCCTTGGACAGCGCATCGTCGCGCGCGCGCGCGCCCGGGTGGCCCTTGGCGATGTCGGCCGCGTGGGCGGCGATCTTGTAGGCGATCAAGCCTTGCTTGACATCGTCGCGATCGGGAAGACCCAGGTGCTCTTTGGGCGTGACATAGCACAGCATGGCCGTCCCGAACCAGCCGATCATGGCCGCGCCGATCGCACTGGCAATGTGGTCATAGCCTGGCGCAATGTCGATCGTCAGCGGCCCAAGTGTGTAGAACGGCGCTTCGTGGCAGTGCCGCAGCTGCTCTTCCATGTTGGCCTGGATCAGATGCATGGGCACATGGCCGGGGCCTTCGATCATGGTTTGCACATCGTGCTTCCAGGCGATCTGTGTGAGCTCCCCCAGGGTGCGCAATTCGGCGAACTGGGCTTCGTCGTTGGCATCGGCCAGCGAGCCCGGGCGCAGGCCATCGCCGAGCGAGAAGCTCACGTCGTAGGCCTTCATGATTTCGCAAATCTCTTCGAAATGCGTGTAGAGGAAGTTCTCGCGATGATGCGCCATGCACCACTTGGCCAGAATGGAGCCACCGCGTGAGACGATGCCCGTGCGCCGCCGCGCCGTCAGCGGGATGTAGGCCAGACGCACGCCCGCATGGATGGTGAAGTAATCCACCCCCTGCTCGGCCTGCTCGATCAGGGTGTCGCGGAAAATCTCCCAGGTCAAATCCTCGGCAACGCCGCCGACCTTCTCCAAGGCTTGGTAGATCGGCACGGTGCCGATGGGCACCGGTGAGTTGCGCAGGATCCAATCACGGGTGGTGTGAATGTTGCGACCCGTGGACAGGTCCATCACGGTATCGGCCCCCCAACGGATGGCCCACACCAGCTTTTCTACCTCTTCCTCGATGCTGGAGGTCACGGCCGAGTTGCCGATGTTGGCATTGACTTTGACCAAGAAGTTGCGCCCGATGGCCATCGGCTCGAGCTCGGGATGGTTGATGTTGGCCGGAATGATCGCCCGGCCACGGGCCACCTCGTCCCGCACGAATTCTGGCGTGATCAGCTCGGGCAGGCAGGCTCCGAGCGGTTGGCCTCGCAGGCGCGCCTCGCGTTGCGCGTCGGCCAGGTGTTCACGCATCCATTCCCGGCGACCGTTCTCGCGGATGGCCACGAACTCCATCTCGGGCGTGACGATGCCACGTCGGGCGTAGTGCATTTGGGTGACGTTGCGACCAGCGCGCGCACGGCGAGGTCGGCGCTGCAGGCCCGCGGCCTGGGCGCGCAAGGTTTGCAAGCGCTCATGGGCTGCGTCGCGCAGGCCATCATCCACGGCCTGTGCCACACGGCCCTCATAGGTCTGGGTGTCGCCACGGGCCTCGATCCAGGGCTGACGCAGCGCCGGCAGACCGCGTCGCACATCGATGAGCGCTTGCGGATCGGTGTAAGGGCCCGAGGTGTCGTACAGCGTGACCGTCTCGCCATTGGTGAGCTGCACCTCCCGCATCGGCACGCGCACCGTCGGGTGCAACTGGCCCGAGACCCAGACCTTGCGAGACGCGGGAAAGGGCTCGCGCGCCTGCGCGAGCCATTGAGCAAACTTGTCGGGGGCGTTCATGGGGGCTCCTTTCCGGTTCGTGGCTGCTCCGGAAAGTGCCCTTTGGGTGCTACCCCCTTTCAAGGGGGCCCCAACCCGCTCGGGCCAGGGGCGCAAGGGACAAATTCAGCTCTTCTTCCGCCGGTATTAACCGGATCAAGTTCATCGGGTTTGGCGTCAAACGCCATCTCAGCACACGGTGCACCCCGGAGCGACGCTGAGTGTAGAACCCGGCCAGCAGCCGCGTCAAGACAGTGGGCGCTGCCCTCACGTGTCGCGTCATCGCGCTTGGGTTCAGGCACCCCGCGCAGGCGCACGCGATCGCTCAACGCGCCGGCTCCAGCCGCAATGTGGCTCCTTGCGCGTCGGCCGGTGCCCACAGCGGCACATATTCGACCTTGGCCCAGCGTTCGACGAAGTCATGGTAGTGGCGCGACAACACGATGCCGGATTGACCGCTGGAGTGCATCACGCGAGAGCGTGACGGATCGTGCACGTCATACAGGGCGCGCAAGCTCGGCCCATGCTCGTTCAAGTAATGCTCGCCCGTGCTGGCATCGGCTCGCATGTTGACCCGCGCCACGTTCACCGTGTAGGTGTCTCCGCCCACGGGAACGCGCAGCTCGAACAGCGGAGCCAGCGCCTTGATGCGGCTGAAGGGGCGGTGCTCGGCGCGGGATTGATGGACCTGACCCCACTGCCAGCGGGCGGGGTCGGAACCCTGCAAGGATTCCAACTCCTCCAAGGCTTTGTGGAAGGCCGCGTCGATCTGCATTTGGCAGCTTTCGGTGACCTCAGGCGTGCGCTTGTCATCGCACCACCAGGCGTCGTCGCGCATCAATATGCCTTCGACGGCGTCGCGGAAATTGCGTGACCCCGACAGCGCACGGCCAAGAAATTCGGGGCCGACCTCGTCGGCCAGCAGCCCTTCGGTCAGATGCCGGATCCAAGCCCAGAATACCAGCGGCTCGGGCCGCTGTGCGGCCATCGTGCCATCGAACTGCGCGAGCATGGCATGCACCGGTGCGGCCAGCCGGTGTGAAGACTGCGCACGGCGCAAATACGGCAGGAGCTTGACGGTGGCCAGCGAAAGCTCGTCGGCCTGCATCCGGGCGAAACTGTCCAAGTCGTGCCGCTGCTGCGCTTGCAGCAGGGCTTCGATGCGCTCTTGGCGGTAAGGCAGCGCCCATTCGCTGCCCAGATAATGCGGATAGTCCGGCCCGTGGATGCGTTGATTGGCCGTGGCGATCCACCCCCGCGCCGGATCGATCTCACGCGGCGTGAGGCTGGTATCGAGATAACCCACCCAGTCGTAGCGGGCCTCCCAGCCCGGTGCCGGCACCTGGCCTTTCAAATCATTGTCCGGTGCCCGCAGCGGCACCCGGCCGGCGGCCACCCAGCCGATACGTCCGTCGCGGTCGGCCACCACCATGTTTTGCATGGGGGCAATGTTCAGCGAGGCTGCAGCTTCAATGAATGCCGGCACGCTGGAAGCCCGGTTGATCGCCAGCGCCCCTTCCATCGAGGTGTTGGGCACGTCCAGCGCCGTCCAGCGCATGGCCAGTGCATACCGGGGCGCCTCCTTGGGGCCGGTCAGACCGTCCGCTCCGGCAGCCGGTGCATCCGAAATCACCGGGCCGTGACGCGTGGCCCGCACGGTGAACTTCACTTCGGCCCCGCCCCGCACACGCACGGTCTCCTCGAAGGTCTCGAAGCGCGCCCAGCCCTCGGGCGTGCGGTACAAGGATGGGTCTTCCGGATGAATTTCTTCGAGATAGAGATCTTGCACGTCCGGCCCGGTATTGGTGAAACCCCAGGCGATGTGCTCGTTTTGCCCGAGCACCACGACCGGCAACCCCGGCATCGTGGCCCCGGCCACTTTGAAGCCGGGTGCCTCCAGGCGTGCGAAGTACCACAAGGCCGGCGCACTGAGCTTCAAATGGGGGTCGTTGGCCAGCAAAGGATGCCCCGTCTGAGAACGCGCCCCCGAGACGACCCAGTTGTTCGAACCCAAGCCCTCGATGCCCGACGGCGGCGCAGCGTTCAATGCATGCTGTCCGAGCTTGCCATCGAGCTTGAGCGAACGATACAACGCGGCGTAATCGGCCAGCGGCAGGGGCGCCTCCCCAGGATACGGGGGCATGAGTTCGTTGATGCGCTGCACCGGCAGACTCAAGGCCAAACGCATGCGGATCAACTCCGCATTCCAGTTGGCGCCCAGGTCCCAAGCCATCATCGTGGTCCAGGCCAAGGTGTCGGCGGGTTCCCAACGCCCAGGCTGCAAGCCGAGGATGAGGAACTCCGGCGGACGCACATCCATGTGCTGTTCGACGAAGGCATTGATGCCCGCTGCATAGGCTTCGATGGCGCGGCGCGTCTCGCCCTGCACGGCTTGCCACTGGGCCTGTGCGGTGCGCCTCACCCCCAAGGCTCGCAGGAAGCGGTCGGTGTCCAAGGCCGACTCGCCGAACACCTCGGCCAACTGGCCACGACCAATGCGGCGGTGCATCTCCAGCTGCCACAGTCGATCTTGGGCATGCACGAAGCCCAAGGCAAACATCAGGTCTTCCAGGTTCTGCGCCCGAATGGTGGGGATGCCGTGTTCGTCGCGCACGATGCTGACCGGGGCGCTCAGCCCCGATACCTTCAATTCGCCCTCGGTCTTGGGCAGCACCAATGCGCGGTAGGTCCCTATGGCAGCGACCAGTGCCACCACGAGCAATAGCACGGCCGCCAGCATCCCTCTGAGCCACTTCACGGTTTCGTCTCCATCGGTCGATCGTATGCACCAAGGCCGCGATCCTGCGGGGACCGCGCGATGCAAGTTTGGCACACCCGTGCACACGGGGCCCAGCGCACCGCGTTGCGTCCTGTTGCGAGCCCGCATGCCCATCGGCTGCCGATGGATGCAGAATCACGAGGCATGAACATCATCATCCTGGACGATTATCAGGACGCCGTGCGCAAGCTGCGTTGTGCGGCCATGCTGGAGCCCTACAACGCCAAGGTCTTCACCAACACGGTCAAGGGCATTGGCCAACTCTCGGTGCGGCTGCGCGATGCCGACGTGCTGGTGCTGATCCGGGAGCGCACGCAATTCCCCCGGCAGTTGCTGGAGAAGCTGCCTCGTCTGAAACTGATCTCCCAGACGGGCCGGGTGGGCCCGCACATCGACATCGACGCCTGCACGCGCCTGGGCATCGCCGTGGCTGAGGGGGTGGGTTCGCCGGTGGCGCCGGCAGAGCTCACGTGGGCCTTGATCATGGCCGCCATGCGGCGGTTGCCGCAATACATCGGCAACCTCAAGCATGGAGCTTGGCAGCAGTCGGGCCTGAAAGCCGCTTCCATGCCCCCCAATTTCGGCTTGGGCATGGTGCTCAAGGGCAAGACGCTGGGCCTATGGGGCTACGGCAAGATCGGTCAACTGGTGGCCGGCTACGGCCGTGCTTTCGGCATGAAGGTGCTGGTGTGGGGCAGCGAAGCTTCACGCCAGCGCGCCCAGGCCGATGGCTTCGAGGCCGCCTTCAGTCGCGAGGCCCTCTTCGAGTCCAGTGACGTGCTCTCGCTGCACCTGCGCCTGGTGCCCGAGACCCGGGGCATCGTCAAGCTCGATGACCTGCTGCGCATGAAGCCTACGGCGCTGTTCGTCAACACTGCGCGCGCCGAACTCGTGGAGGACAATGCCTTGGTCAGCGGTCTGAACAAGGGCCGCCCCGGGATGGCCGCCGTGGATGTCTACGAGACCGAACCGCCCTTGCCCGGCCACCCGCTGCTGCGCTTGGAAAACGCCGTGTGCACCCCGCACATCGGCTATGTCGAACAAGACAGTTACGAGCTTTATTTCAGCGCAGCATTTCAAAACGTCATCAATTTCATCGAAGGCCGGCCCACGAACCTGGTCAACCCAGACGCGCTGAAGGTCTTCCGCGGATGAGCCCGATCGCCATGCCGGGACCCCACACGCTGGCGGCGACCCGGCGGGTGCTGATGTTGGGCAACTTCGTCATCGGCTGTGGCGTCATGGTCGTGGGCGGCACACTCAACGACCTGGCGCGGTCGTTGCAAGTGTCGGTGGCCGTGGCCGGCCAGCTCATCACGGCAGCAGCCGTCGTGATGGCCGCTGGGGCCCCCATGCTGGCCGTGTGGGTCTCGGGTTGGGACCGGCGGCGCCTCCTGTCCGGCGCTCTCGTGTGGTATGCCTTGGGCCATGGCCTGTGCGCCCTGATGCCCGATTACGACAGCCTATGGCCGCTGCGGGCCTTGACGATGTTGGCCGCTGCGGTGTTTACGCCTCAAGCGGCCGCCGCGATCGGGCACATGGCCCCGCCACAGCAGCGTGGGCGCAGCATCACGACCGTGTTTCTCGGCTGGGCCCTCGCCTCGGTCCTGGGCATGCCCCTGAATGCCTGGATCGGCGAAACCCACGGCTGGCGCGCGGCGATGGCCTTCGTCGCCCTGCTGTCCCTCATGGCGGCTGGGCTCGTTCTGCGCTGCATGCCAGCAGGCATCCAGCCCCCCGGGCTGAGCCTGCGCGCCTGGCGCGGCGTGATGACCCACCCGGTGTGGATGGCCATGGTCGGGGTCACGGCACTGGCCGGAGCCGGACAGTTCACTGTGTTCTCTTACTTCGCGCCGTACTTTCGAGACGTGGTGCAGGCCACGCCCGGTCAGCTCGCGCTCATCTTCGGCTGGTTTGGTCTGTGGGGCCTGATCGGCAATCTGCTGCTGTCGCGCACGGTCGATCGCATCGGCGCGCACCGGGCGGTAGCCTGGTTGCTGGGTCTGATCGTGCTCAGCATGAGCCTGTGGCCACTGGCCCGTGGTCTGGCTCTGACGCTGCTCGTGCTGGTGCCCTGGGGCCTGAGTTGCATGGCCTCGAACTCGGCCCAGCAAGCTCGGCTCAGCCATGTGGCCCCCCTGCTGGCGCCGGCGCTGATGGCACTCAACACAGCGGCCATCTACCTTGGGCAAGCCACAGGAGCCGCCGCCGGAGGCTGGCTGGTGGCCCATTGGGGCTACGACTGGCTACACCGGGTCGGGTTGGTTTGGGTGATCGCGGCCTTGGCCCTGAGCTTGTGGGCCCAACGGGTGTGTGCGCGCACCCCTTCCCTGAGCGAGGCCCCACCCGGCTAACCCGTGGCCCTCAACCCAGGGCGGACTGCAGCAGGGCCGGCAGCGGGCCAATGGCCCGCAAGGCATCCGGTGGTGCATCGGCCACCATGTCAGACCATGGCCAGGGGTCATGGAACCGCACCTCGGTGCGCCCGTCCGATGCACGCACCACGTCGATCTGCCATGGCAGCTCGATTTCACGACTGCCATCGTCCATCACCACCGGCGTCACGCCGCCGGACAAGCCCAACACCAGCGTGGCTCCCGGGCACTCGGGCGGAATCCGCTTGGCAAAGACGACCAAACCGTGCGAGGACGCAGCCGCCTCGATCTTGGAGACCGTTTCATCGACATCGTAGGGGCTGACCAAGGCATGACGGCCAGGCCGGTCCACGGCGTCTTCCGTCTTTCCCCGCGCCAAAGGCGAGCTCAACGCGGCCATCACGACGGCCACACAACCCGTCATCCACAAGCGCAGCGGCGCGCGGCGGTGCAAAGAACGCGGCATGGGCTCCTCCTTCCAGTGCGAGGGTCGCCGATGGCGACGCAGGGTGAGGCCTGGGCACACCCCAGGCAACGACGCTGTTTTACAACGAAAAAGAGGCGCCTGCGTGAATTTCTGTTGACAGATCGAAATTTTTACAATCTGATTCGCGCCTCTTTGCGGCACGGATCAGTCGTGCTTGGTGCCAAAGATTTTGTCGCCGGCATCGCCCAGCCCGGGGATGATGTAGCCGTTCTCGTTGAGATGGCTGTCGATGGCAGCCGTCCAACACCGAACGTCCGGATGGGCGGCGTCCAGTGCTCGCACGCCTTCGGGGGCTGCCACGAGCACCAACGCCCGGATGTCCTTGCAGCCCTTGCGCTTGAGCAGATCGATCGTGGCATTCATCGAGCCGGCCGTGGCCAGCATGGGGTCGATGATGAGGGCGGTGCGCGCTTCCAGGTTGCCCACGAAGTTCTCGAAATAGTGCTCGGGTTGCAAGGTGTCGTGGTTGCGCGACAGGCCCACGACGCTGATCTTCGCGTTGGGAACCATGTCCAGCACGCCGTCGAGCATGCCGATGCCCGCCCGCAAGATGGGCACGACCGTGACCTTCTTGCCTTTGATGCGATCGACTTCGGTGGGGCCACTCCAGCACTGCAAAGTGACCTTCTCCAGCGGAAAATCGGCTGTGGCCTCGTACGCGAGCAGTCGGGCCACCTCGGAGGTCAACTCACGGAATTTCTTGGTTGAAATGTCGGCCTCTCGCAGCAGGCCGATTTTGTGCTTGACGAGGGGGTGCTGGACTTCGATGACAGGCATGGGATTCACCGGAAAACGGACCTCGGTGCGGCCGTGTGCCGAACCGCAATGCCCGCAGTGTAGCGAGCCCGGCCTGGCCGTGGCCCATGCCGGCGGCTCAGCGCCGCTGCCGCAGCGCCTCGTACAGGCAGATGCCGCTGGCCACTGACACATTGAGGCTTTCGACGACGCCACGCATCGGGATGGACACCAATTCATCGCAGGTCTTGCGGGTGAGCTGCCGCAAGCCCGTGCCCTCGGCGCCCAGCACCAGTGCCACCGGCACCTTCAGGTCGGCATCGAAAACGCTTCGCGACGCCTCCCCGGCCGTGCCGATCACCCAAATGTTGCGCTCTTTGAGCTCGCCCAGTGTGCGCGCCAAATTGGTCACCATGAAGTACGGCACCGTCTCGGCCGCGCCGCTGGCCACTTTGGCCACCGTGGCGTTCACGCCCACCGCGTGATCCTTGGGGGCGATCACTGCATGCGCGCCAGCGCCATCGGCCACGCGCAAGCAAGCCCCCAGATTGTGCGGATCGGTCACGCCGTCGAGCACGAGCAGCAAGGGCGCCACCTCCAGGCCGTCGAGCACATCGTCCAGCGATCGCGCCATGGGCAGGGGCTGAACCCGGGCGACCACGCCCTGGTGACGGTGTGTGCCGCACAGCCGTTGGAGTCGATCGTCATCACTGTCGATCAGCCGCACACCGGCTTCCTCAGCCCTGGCCAGGAATTGACGCATGCGCTGATCGCGCCGGCTGGCGTCGACATGGATGTCGACGATGGATTGCGGCGCGGTCTTCAAGCGCACCGTCACGGCATGGAAGCCGAACAGGATCTTCGCAGAGCTCAAGGTCGAATCTTTCGCGGGCAACCAACGATACTTGCGCGCGATGGTAGCGCCATCGCGTGGCCACGCGCGCTCAGACGGCTTCGGCCGGAAGCATCAAGCGGCCGGCTTCGAGTCGGATCTGACGGTCGCAACGGGCGGCAATGCCACGGTCGTGAGTGACGAGCACCAAGGTGGTGCCGCGCTCTCGGTTCAGCGAGAACATCAAGTCCATCACGGTTTCGCCCGTGGCGAAGTCCAAACTGCCCGTCGGTTCGTCGGCCAGCAGCAGTTCGGGTTCCACCACAAAGGCACGGGCCAGCGCCACGCGCTGCTGTTCGCCGCCGGACAGCACCCGAGGATAGTGGCCCAGGCGTTGACCCAGCCCCACGCGCTCGAGCATCGCCGCCGCACGCTGGCGCGCATCGGGGCGGCCCTGCAGCTCCAGCGGCAACATCACGTTCTCCAGGGCGGTCAGATTGGCCATGAGCTGAAAGCTCTGGAAGACGAAGCCCACCTTGGCCGCACGCACTGCGGCACGCCGGTCCTCATCCAGGGCGAAAAGATCCACGCCGTCCAGCCGGACCGTGCCCGCAGTGGGCGTGTCCAGACCTGCAAGGATCGACAGCAAGGTCGATTTGCCCGAGCCGGAGGCCCCGACGATGGCCACCGATTCCCGCCGAGCCAGTGCGAAATCGATATCGTGGAGAATCGTCAGCGTGCCGGTGGAGTCCGTCACCCGCTTGGTCAGCCGCTCCACCGCAATGATGGGTTCAGTCATGATCGTGCGCTTGTCACAACGCCGCCACTTTATCGCGGCCCTCACAGTCCACCTGTTTGCCGGGTTATCGCTGCCGCGGGCGACCTGGGCCAATGCTCCGGCTCGCATCCTGGTGGTGGGCGACAGTTTGTCGGCCGAATACGGCCTTGCCCGCGGCAGTGGTTGGGTGGCGCTGCTGCAGCAGCGTCTGCAACGCGAGGGTATGGCAGCCAACGTCATCAATGCCAGCATCAGCGGGGACACCAGCGCTGGCGGGCGATCGCGCCTGCCAGCACTGTTGCGCCAGCACCGCCCCACCCACGTGGTGATCGAACTGGGCGGCAACGACGCCCTGCGCGGTCTACCGCTGGAGGCGACCCAGCGCAATCTGACGGAGATGGTCCGCATGTCGCGTCAGGCTGGTGCTCGCGTGCTGTTGGTGGGCATCCAGGTGCCGCCCAATTACGGCCGCGCTTACACCGAACGCTTTGCGGCCGTCTTCGAGCACGTGGCCGCTACCGAAAAGGTGCCGCTGGTCCCCTTCCTGTTGCGAGGGGTGGCCGATGTGCCGGAGGCCGCCAAGTTTTTCCAGCCCGACCGCATCCATCCGAACGAAGCAGCCCAACCGGTGCTGCTGGACAATGTGTGGCCCGCCTTGCGCCGCTTGCTGAAGTCCTGAGGTGCCTGGCATGCCCATCGTTCCCGTGGCTGCAGCCGAAGCGATCGCCGGCCTGAACCGCTTCGACACCATCATCGATGCTCGCTCGCCCTCCGAGTACGCCCTGGATCGCCTGCCCGGTGCACGCAACTGGCCGTCTCTGGACGATGAGCAACGCCGTATCGTGGGCACGTGTTACAAGCAAGTCTCGGCTTTCGAGGCTCGCAAAATCGGTGCCGCCATGGTCGCCCGCAACATCGCCGCGCACATCGAGCGCGAGGTGATGGACAAACCGAAAGACTGGGCACCGCTGCTGTATTGTTGGCGCGGCGGCCAGCGCTCTGGAGCCCTGGCTTTGGTGCTGGGACAGATCGGCTTTCGGGTTCATCTGCTCGAAGGCGGCTACAAGGCCTGGCGACGCCACGTGGTGCGCGACCTCGAGACCCTGCCCTCGCGATACACCTGGCGGGTCTTGTGTGGTCGCACCGGCTCGGGCAAAAGCCGTTTGCTGCAAGCGCTGCAGGCCCAGGGGGCGCAGGTGTTGGACCTGGAGGCCCTGGCCGAGCATCGGGGCTCGGTGCTTGGCCTGCTGCCCGGACGCCCCCAACCCTCTCAAAAGCAGTTCGAAACCCGCATCTGGCAGGCCCTGCGGACCTTCGATCCTCACCGGGTGGTCTATGTGGAAAGCGAGAGCCGCAAGCTAGGACTGTTGCAAGTGCCCCTCGCCTTGATTGAGAGCATCCGCCAGGCCCAGTGTCTGCATATCGACCTGGCATTGCCCGAGCGCATAGCGCTGCTGATGGAGGAGTACGACTTTTTCCTGCGCGATGTGGACGCCTTGTGCCAGCAGCTCGACCACCTGGTGCCCCTGAGAGGCCGGGCCAAAGTGGACGGCTGGAAACAGGCCGCGCGAGAGGGGCGCTTCGTCGACCTGGTTGAAGCCCTGCTCGTGCAGCATTACGACCCGGGCTATGAAGCCTCTTTGCGGCGAAACTTCCTGCGCCATGCCGAAGCGACTCGCCTGGTCCCGGCATCGTCCTCCGCACAGGCCTATGCCGCCCTGGCTCGCGAGTTGATCGCCAACGAAGAGCGGCACTGACACCCGGCCGTCCGCCGGGACGGCCGCATGTCCTGGCTTACCCCATGTGCAAGCCGCCGTTGATGGAGAAGTCGGCGCCCGTGGCAAAGCCCGAATCCTCCGAGGCAATCCAGGCCACGATCGAAGCGATTTCTTCAGGGGTGCCCAGCCGCTTGACCGGGATGGTGGCGATGATCTTTTCGAGCACCTCGGGCTTGATCGCACGCACCATGTCGGTGCTGATATAGCCGGGGCTGACGGTGTTGACCGTCACCCCCTTGGACGCCAATTCCTGCGCCAGAGCCATCGTGAAGCCATGCATACCGGCCTTGGCGGCCGAATAGTTGGTCTGACCGGCTTGGCCCTTTTCGCCGTTGACCGAGGAAATCTGGATGATCCGTCCCCAACCGCGCTCGACCATGTCGGGCACCACCTGTTTGGTGACGTTGAACATGCTGTTGAGGTTGGTGTCGATCACCGCATGCCAATCCTCCGGTGTCATTTTGAGGAACATGCGGTCGCGGGTGATGCCGGCATTGTTGACCAGCACATCGATGGGGCCATGTTCGGCCTTGGCTTTCGCGAAAGCCTGAACGGTCGAATCCCAGTCGGCCACGTTGCCAACCGATGCATAAAAGGTGTAGCCCAGTTCCTTTTGCTGGTCGAGCCACTTCTGGTAGTCGCGGCTGGGCCCGCAGCCGGCGATCACTTTGAACCCGCTTCTGGCCAAGCGCTGGCAAATCGCGGTGCCGATGCCACCCATGCCACCGGTGACGTATGCGACTTTCTGACTCATGTGATGCTCCTGATGAAGTTCATGCGGCCCGGATCCAGCGTCGACCGAAAGGCCTCGTCGGTCAACCCGTACTCTCCCTGTGCACCCGGGCCTGGGGGTTGGAAATCCTTCAGCGCTCGACGGTCAGTGCAACTCCCATGCCACCGCCGATGCACAGCGACGCCAGGCCCTTGCGGGCGCGGCGCCGCTGCATTTCGTACAGCAGTGTGACCAGGATGCGGCAACCCGAGGCCCCAATCGGATGCCCGATGGCGATGGCGCCTCCGTTGACATTGACCTTGCTCGTATCCCAGCCCATTTCTTTGTGCACGGCGCAGGCCTGCGCGGCAAAGGCTTCATTGATCTCGAGCAGATCCAGGTCGGCGGCTTTCCAGCCGGCACGCTCCAGCGCTTTGCGCGCTGCCGGCACCGGCCCCATGCCCATGTAGGCCGGGTCCAGACCGGCGCTGGCATAGGACGCGATGCGCGCCAGCGGCTTGAGACCAAGCTGGTCGGCCTTCTTCGCGCTCATCACGACCACCGCCGCTGCTCCATCGTTGATCCCTGAGGCATTGCCAGCGGTCACGCTGCCGGCTTTGTCGAAGGCCGGACGCAGGCCGGCCAAGGCCTCGGCACTGGTCTTGCGGTTGATGAACTCGTCGGTATCGAAAACGATGGGGTCGCCCTTCTTCTGCGGAATGTTCACCGCGACGATCTCGTCACGAAACCGGCCGGCATCTTGGGCCGCAGCGGCTTTTTGCTGCGACGCCAAGGCCAAGGCATCCTGCTCCTCACGGCTGATGCCATACTTTTTGGCCACGTTCTCGGCGGTGATGCCCATGTGGTACTGGTTGTAGACGTCCCACAGACCGTCGGTGATCATCGAATCGATCATTTTCCAGTCGCCCATGCGCTGGCCCTCGCGCGAGCCCAGCAGCACGTGCGGGGCCTGGCTCATGTTTTCCTGCCCCCCGGCGACGACGACCTCGGCATCGCCATCGCGAATGGCTTGTGCGGCCAGCATCACGGCCTTCAAGCCCGATCCACACACTTTGTTGATGGTCATGGCCGGCACCGCGTGGGGCAGGCCCGCTTTGATGACGGCCTGACGGGCAGGGTTTTGGCCGCAACCGGCTTGTAGCACCTGCCCCATGATGACCTCACTGACCTGTTCGCCCGCGATGCCGGCACGGCGCAGTGCTTCGGCGATCACGACGGCGCCGAGCTCGGCCGCCGGGGTCCGGGCCAGGGTGCCGCCGAACTTGCCCACCGCGGTGCGGGCTGCGGAAACGATGACGATGTCGCTCATGATGTTCTCCTGCAGTAAATCCGAATCAAGCCCTGACCTTCACATAGCGGCCAGGGGCGGGTTCGATGGGGGGGTACCGACGGTGACCGGGACGGCGTGGCGCCGGAATCTGCCGGCCGCCATGGTCGGCCAGCCAGCCAGCCCAGCTCGGCCACCAGCTTCCGGGATGTTCGGTCGCGCCGGCCAGCCAGGCCTGCGGGTCGGCCGGCAGCTTGGGCTGAGTCCAGAAGCTGCGCTTGTTCTTGAGCGGCGGGTTGATGACGCCGGCGATGTGTCCCGAGGCTCCCAACACGAACTGCTTCTTGCCTTTGAGCAACCGGGTCGATGCATAAGCGCTCTGCCAAGGCACGATATGGTCTTCCCGTGACGCGTAAATGAAAGCCGGCGCCTGGATGCGCCCGAAATCGACCGGCTCACCGCAGACCCGAACCTTGCCAGGCACCGCGAGGTTGTTTTCCAAATAGGTATTGCGCAGATACCAACAATACATCGGGCCAGGCAGGTTGGTGCTGTCCGAATTCCAGTACAGCAAGTCGAACGGCGGTGGCGTCTCGCCCTTGAGGTAGTTGCCCACGACATAGTTCCATACCAAGTCGTTGGGCCGCAAGAAGGAAAACGTTGCCGCCAGTTCCTGGCCTTTGAGCAAGCCCGGACCGGTGGGGCTACGCTGGCCGATGGTCATCTCACGCAGCTGCACCGACGCTTCATCGACGAAGATGTCCAGCACACCGGTGTCGCTGAAATCGAGGAACGAAGTCAGCAGCGTCACACTGTGAGCCGCTTGCTCGCCTCGTGCGGCCAGAACGGCCAGCGCCGTGGCCAAAATGGTGCCGCCGATGCAAAAACCCAAGGTGTTGACCTGCTCTTGCCCGCTCACCTCCTGGACCACCCGCAGGGCACGGATCACGCCCTGGTCGATGTAGTCGTCCCAGGTGAGGTGCGCGATGCTTTCGTCGGCATTGCGCCAGCTCATCACGAACACGCGATGGCCCTGCTCCACCGCGTAGCGAATGAACGAGTTGTCCGGCTGCAAATCGAGGATGTAGTACTTGTTGATACAAGGCGGCACGATCAGCAGCGGCCGCTCGTACACCTTGGTCGTCAGTGGCTTGTACTCGATGAGCTGGAAGATCTCGTTTTCGAAGATCACCGACCCCGCCGTGGTGGCCACGTTGCGCCCGACCTCGAAGACACTCTCGTCGGTTTGAGACAGGTGGCCCTGGCGAATGTCGGCCAGCAATTGGCGTAAACCCTGAGCGATGCTCTGGCCTCCGGTTTCCAGCGCACGCCGTTGGGCTTCGGGATTGAAGGCCAGAAAGTTGCTCGGTGCGGTCGCGTCGATCCATTGCTGCACGGCAAACCGCAGACGCGCTCGGGTTTTCTCGTCGGCCTGGACGCTTTCGGCAAGGTTGAGCAAGGTTCGAGCATTGAGCAAATACACCGAGGCGAGGTACGCCGCCACGGGGTTCTCGGCCCATTCCTTGGCAGCAAAACGTCGGTCGTCGGGCTTGAGCGCACTGTGGCCCCCAGCACTGATGAACCCATTCCACAAGGCCGCGGCTTCTTTCAGGTACTCGGTCTGCAAGGCCGCCAGCCGTTCGGCCGGAATGTTGAGCCGAGCCAGTGCCGCCATGGCCTCGCCCACGTGCTCTCCAAGAGCCTGGGCCGGTTCATATGCACTGGAGGTGGTTCGCTTCATCTGTTCCTCGGAGGTCGATGCCGGCAGGGGCCCCGTGGCCAGCGCTGCGCGACGGATTCACCAATGTCGTGTTTTTACACCGGCCGCCTTGCGAAATCGAACATTCCGAAGCGCGCATAATTGGTGTTTGTCCGTTTGCTTGACGCATGCCGAGGGCGACGCCCAAGGCCTTTGGCGCATCTGCTCCATGTACCTCGTGGCCATTGCTTGGCTGTACGTCGCTTTGATGATGGCTGTGGCCGAAGCGATCAGCACCCAGGGCTCGGTACTGGGCGCCGTCGTGACCTTCCTGTTTTATGGGCTGGGGCCGGTCTCGTTGGTGATGTACCTGTTGGGCACGCCAGCACGGCGGCGGGCGCAACGGGCGGCAATCGCCCGCGAGCAAGCAGCCGCAGCCTCAGGCGATCCAAACGAGCGCGGCCATGCGGCCCGTGATTCCGTCGCGGCGGAACGAGAAGAAGCGTGAAACGTCTTCGACCGTGCATGCGCCGCAGGCGCTGACCCGTGTCACGCCGCTGTGCCGCAGTCGGTCGCGCGCCAAGCCCACGAGATCGGCCAACCACTTGCCAGGCTGTGGGCCTGCCCGGAAATGGGTGGCCGCCGTGGCGTGCACGCGGCAGAAGGCTTCGCGCACCTCCTCCCCCACCTCGAAGCGCCTTGGCCCGATGCATGGCCCCAACCAGGCCACCAGCGAGCCCGGATCGCATCCGATGGTCTGACACAACGCAGCCACCGTGTTCTCGATGACGCCGCCGGCCAGCCCGCGCCAGCCGGCATGGGCGGCGCCCACGCCGAGGCCCCGGTCATGGGCCAGCAAGACCGGCAGACAATCGGCCACCAAAATCGCACACGCCAGGCCCGGTGTGGTGCTCACTGCCGCATCGGCTTGCGGGGGCGGATGACTGGCCATCGATGTGTGCAGATGCACCACGTGGGTGCCATGCACCTGCCGCAGATACACGGCGGTGACGCCCAAGGTCTGGGCCAGGTGCTGCCGATGCCTGGCCACGGTCAGGACATCATCGCCCACGTGATCGCCCAAATTGAACCCGTCAAAAGGCGGCTGACTGAAGCCCCCCGCACGAGTAGTCATCACGGCGCGCACGCCAGGCGGGGAGGCCCATGTGGGCGTGAACCAGCTTTGCGTGTTCACGCCTGGGCGTCCGGACAGCGTGAGGGCTGCGCCGCAACGAAGGCTGGCAACTGCATGCAGTGCTCAAAGATGCGCATGACGGTGGGCACATGGTCGAGCCGGCAGTCGAAACGCTGCGCATTGAAGATCTGCGGCACCAGCACACAATCGGCCAGCGTGGGCTGGTCTCCATGGCAGCACCGCCCGGTGGGGGGCGAGCCGCTCAACAGGCGTTCCACGGCCTCCAGCCCAGTCTCGACCCAATGTCGGTACCAAGCGTTCTTGGCCTCTTCGGACATACCGAGCTCATGCACCAGATACCGCAGCACGCGCAAATTGTTCAACGGATGGATTTCGCATGCGATCGACTGCGCCAGGGCTCGCACGCGCGCACGTCCGGCCGCATCGGCAGGCAGCAGGGGCGGCTCGGGGTGGGTTTCATCCAAATATTCGATGATCGCCATCGACTGCGTCAGGGTCAGCCCCCCGTCTTGCAGCACCGGCACCAGCCGTTCGGCCGACACCTCGGTAAACGGCGCCGACAGCTGCTCGTTCTTGACGAGGTGAACCGGCACATAGTCATAGCGCAAGCCTTTGAGTTCGAGTGCGATTCGCACACGAAACGAGGCCGAGGACCGAAAGTAGTTGTACAGCTTCATGACCGTTGGCGTCGCTGGCTTCAGTCGATGATGCGCACTTGGAGTTCGGGCAGCCCTTCGATGCGCCCGACGAGCAGGTCGCCGGGGACGACGGCCCCGACGCCTTCTGGCGTGCCGGTGTAGATCAGATCGCCGGGGGCCAGGGTCCAGGCGCTGGACAGGTGCTCGATGACTTCAGCGACGCTCCAGATGAGTTTGCTGGTACGACTGGACTGGCGCACCTGGCCATTGACACTGAGCTCGATGGCCGCATCCAGCACCCCGGGCGCTTGGGCCGCCGGCACGATGGGCCCGATAGGCGCAGACTCCTCGAAGCCCTTACCAATGCACCAGGGGCGCCCCTGCTTTTTCATCTCATTTTGGAGATCGCGCCGCGTCATATCCAGGCCGGCGGCATAGCCCCACACGTGCGACAAGGCTTGAGCCGCGGGAATGTCTCGCCCGCCCTTGCCGATGGCCACGACCAGTTCCATCTCGTGGTGCAAGTTACGGGTCAGGCCGGGGTAATGCATCTGACCGACCTCGCCGGCACGCACTGGCAGGACCGCATCGGCAGGCTTGAGGAAGAAAAACGGCGCTTCGCGTCCCGTGTGGCCCATCTCGATGGCGTGCTCGACATAGTTGCGACCGACGCAGTAGATGCGGTGCACCGGGAACGTGTCGGCCGATCCGGCCACGGGAACTCGCACGACAGCAGGGGGAGCAAAGACGTCACCCAAGGGAAACTCCGCAGGACTGGATGCCCGGATGCTACACCGGCGCGCGCCGTTGCGGACACGGGCTCACGCTACACTGCCCCCCATGCTCCATGCCCGCCAGATCAAGCACTGCAGAGCCTGCGGCACCGCGGTCCAGTACCTGGTCCCGGCCGATGACAATCGTGAGCGGGCCGTCTGTCCGGCCTGCGGAACCGTTCATTACGTCAACCCGCTCAACGTGGTGGGCACGATTCCGGTTTGGGGTGATCAGGTGTTGCTGTGCCGGCGCAACATCGAGCCGCGCTACGGGCTGTGGACTTTGCCCGCCGGCTTCATGGAGCTGGGCGAGACGACCGAGCAAGGGGCCTTGAGGGAAACCGAGGAGGAGGCCGGTGCTCGCGTCGAGCTCGAAGGATTGTTTGCACTGCTCAATGTGGTGCGGGTTGGACAGGTGCACTTGTTCTACCGCGCCCGACTCTTGGACACGGCCTTTCGCCCCGGGCCGGAGACGATCGAAGCCCGCCTGTTTTCACCGGACGAGATTCCCTGGGATGAGTTGGCGTTTCGTACCGTACGCGAGACCCTGCTGCGCTACTTGGAAGACCGCCAGCGGGGTGAGTTTCGTGTGCACTGTGCCGATATCACCTAAAGTTCGCACCATCGATTCTGCGCATGACCGCCTTGCCCGATGCCACCTCTGCAGCCCCGCCGCCAGGCCCGCCCGCCGTGGCCGAGCCGACGCCCCGCCAGCGTGAAGACCTGGTGCATGCCGATCCGCTGCTCGATTGCCTGATCGAGGTTTGTCGGCTGCATGGCCAGTCGGCCACTCGGGCCAGCTTGTCGGCAGGCTTACCCCTGGTTGGTGGTCGTCTGACCTTGTCCCTGGCCGAACGCGCGGCCGCGCGCGCGGGCATGGCCTGCAAGCTGCAGCGCTGCGCGTTGGAAGACATCGAATCCGCCGTGCTGCCGGCCATCCTTTTGCTCCGGGGGAACAAAGCCTGCGTGCTGCTGGGCTGGGACGAAGGCGCAGAACGGGCCCAGGTGCTGTTGCCCGAATCGGGCCAAGGCGCCGTCAGTTTCACACGCGCCGAGCTGGCCGAGCGGTACACCGGCCTGACACTGTTCGTGCGTCCACATTTCCGGTTCGACGAGCGCACTCCGCCGGTGCGCCAAGAGCCAACGCGACATTGGTTTTGGTCCGCCGTCTTCGAGCAACGATTCGTTTATCGAGACGTGCTGTGGGCTGCGTTGTTGATCAACGTCTTCGCCCTGGTATTTCCGCTGTTCGCGATGAATGTGTACGACCGTGTGGTTCCCAACCACGCGATCGAAACATTGTGGGCCTTGGCCATCGGTGTGGCATTGGTGATCGGGGCCGACCTGCTGATGCGCACCCTCAGGGGGCGCTTCATCGACGAAGCCAGCGCACGCATCGACGTGCGGATCTCCGCGGCGCTGATGGAACAGGTGCTGGGCTTGCGCATGGAGCATCGTCCCGAGTCGGTGGGGTCGCTGGCGGCCAACTTGCGCAGCTTCGAGCAAGTGCGAGACTTCATCGCCTCATCCACCGTCACTGCGCTGATCGACCTGCCCTTTGCACTGTTGTTCTTGGCGCTCATCGCCTGGATCTCACCTTGGCTGCTCCTGCCGGTGCTGCTGGCTTTCGGCGGCGTATTGCTGTTGGGTTTTGTGTTGCAAGGACGATTGCACGCCTTGGCCGAGCAAACCTATCGCGCCAGCGCCATGCGCAATGCCACGCTGGTGGAAAGCCTCACCGGGCTCGAGACGATCAAGACGCAAGCTGCCGAGAGCGTGATCCAAAGCCGTTGGGAGCGTGCCAATCAATATCTGGCCGGGCTGAATGTGCGCATGCGGCGCTTGTCGGCCAGCGCCTTGCATGGCACGGCCAGCGTGCAGCAGTTCGTCACGGTGGTGATCATCGTGGCGGGCGTGTATCTGATCGGCGAGCGGGAACTGACCATGGGGGGGCTGATTGCCTGCACGATGCTGGCGTCTCGGGCGCTGGCTCCTGCAGGCCAGATCGTTGGGCTGCTCATGCAATATCAAGGAGCACGCACCGCGCTGGAGTCGCTCAACCAAATCATGTCGCAGCCGGTGGAGCGTCCGGCCGGCGCGCATTACGTGCAACGCAAAGAGTTCACCGGCGAGATCGAATTTCGTGATGTGCGCTTTGCCTACCCTCACCGGCAAGACCAGGCCTTGGACGGCGTGAGTTTCAAGATCGCCGCAGGCGACCGTGTGGCACTGATCGGCCGCGTCGGCTCGGGCAAATCGACGATCCAAAAGCTCATCCTCGGGCTGTACCGCCCCGACCAAGGCGCCGTCTTGCTCGACGGCATCGATGTGCGACAGCTCGATCCGGCCGACATCCGCCGCAACGTGGCCTATGTCTCGCAAGACGTGACGCTGTTTTATGGCTCGCTGCGCGACAACATCACCCTGGGGATGCCGTATGCGGATGACTCCGCTTTGCTGGCCGCTGCCGAGGTCGCTGGCCTGATGGAATTCGTCAATCGTCACCCGCTGGGCTTCGACATGATGGTCGGCGAGCGCGGCGAATCGCTCTCTGGTGGGCAGCGCCAGGCCGTCGGCATCGCCCGCGCCGTGCTGCACAACGCCCCGGTACTCTTGCTCGATGAGCCCACCAGCGCGATGGATTTCTCCAGTGAAGCCCATGTGAACACCAAGATCAGCCGCTTCGCCCAAGGCAAGACGGTGGTGCTGGTCACGCATCGCACGTCTTTGCTGTCACTGGTCAACCGGGTGATCGTGGTGGACGCAGGCAAAGTGGTGGCCGACGGCCCGCGCGATCGCATCCTTGAAGCACTGTCGGCCGGCAAGATTGCGAGGGCCGCATGATTCGGGATTGGTGGAATCGATGGCGCCAACTGGCACAGGACCCCTCCCCCGAGGAGGTCCAGCGCTCATTCCATGGCTTCGAGCTGGAAGCCGAGGAATTGATGAGCCAGCGATCCACACACCGGGCTCAACGCATCGTCCGAATCGCGGTCATCGTCACCGCTGCGCTGCTGGTGTGGGCGGCCTTGGCCCGCGTGGATGAAATCACACGAGCCGAAGGACGCGTGATTCCGTCGCGACAGCTCCAAGTGGTGCAATCGCTCGACGGCGGCGTGGTGGCCGAAATCCTCGTGCGTGAGGGTGAAGTGGTCGAGCCCGGGCAGTTGTTGCTCCGCATCGACGAAACCCGAGCCGCTTCCGGCGTCAACGAAAGCCGCATTCAAGCCTTCGCCCTGCGCGCCCGGGAGGCCCGGCTGCGGGCCATTGCCGAAGGTGGCGCCTTCAAGCCCCCGGCTGTGACGGATCACGACCCCGAAGAAACCCGTATCGTCGAGGAAGAGCGGCGCTTGCTTGAAGCTCGTCAGGCCGAATTGGCCAATCTGTTGTCGATCAATCAGCAACAGTTGTTGCAGCGCCAGCAAGAGCTGGCTGAAATCCGCGCACGCCGTCAATCGGCACAACAAGCCCTGGAACTGGCTCAGCAAGAGCTGAACAAAACCCGTCCCTTGCTGGCCTCTGGCGCCGTCTCCGAAGTGGATGTGCTGCGGCTCGAACGCGAAGTCGCCCGCCTGCGCGGTGAAACCGAGCAAACCACGGCCCAGATCGCCAGAGTGCAAGCGGCCATTGTCGAGGCGCAACGCAAAATCCAGGAGACGGAAATCTCCTTCCGCAACGACGCCCGCAAAGAATTGTCCGAAGTCTTGGCCAAATTGGCCGCGCTGAACGAAAGCAGTGTGGCGCTGGCTGACCGGGTGGACAAAACCGCCGTGCGCTCTCCAGTACGAGGCACCGTGCAACGCTTGCTGGCCAATACGGTGGGCGGCGTCATCCAACCCGGCCGCGATGTCGTCGAAATCGTGCCTTTGGACGATGCACTGCTGCTGGAGGCCCGCGTCATGCCCCGAGACATCGCCTTCATCCGCCCGGGCCAAGAAGCCATGGTCAAGTTCACGGCCTACGACTTCGCCATATACGGCGGCTTGAGTGCGAAAGTCGAAAACATCAGTCCCGACACCGTCGTCGATGAACGCGGCAATGCGTACTATGTCGTGCGAGTACGCACCGACCGCCCCTCCTTGGGGGAACACTTGCCGATCATTCCCGGCATGACCGCCGAAGTCGACATCCTGACCGGCAACAAGACTGTGCTGAGCTATCTGCTCAAGCCGATACTGCGAGCCAAATCCGTGGCACTGACCGAACGCTGAGTGCCCCACGCTCCCAAAACGCCCCGATCGAAGGCTCAATCGTGATTTCATTCACGAAAGAGCGGCATTTTTCCATCGATTTGCATTTCGCAGCGCCCGCAAGCGCCTGGCATCGGCGGCCCCCAGCCCGAATGGGTGCGATCGACGAAAAAACTGCCTTCAGTTGTGAAGCAATTCACGCCACCCCCCCTAAAAAGAAGGGGGCCCAAGCCGCGGCAGATCTTTATCCTGACGCCATAAAACCGTCACTAAATGCAACAAGCTTCGACCCAGGTCAACGCCATGTCTCAAGCCGCCTCCGCTGTCATCGGAACCGTCTCCGCCCTCTCTGGCATCGTTTACGCTCGCGATCCATCGGGACGGATGCGTCGTTTGCAACTGGGTGACGTCGTCCATGCTGACGAAATCCTGGTATTGGCCGAAGGCGCCCGCATCGAGCTTGAAGATCCGGCAGGGGCCACGTTCGTACCGCGCCATGTCGAAGTCCTCGACGCAAATGCCCTGCCCGCTGGACTTCCCGCCGAGGGTGCATCTCGCAATGGCGAACGTGCCACGGCCGAGATCGACCGCGTGATCGAATCGTTGGAATCTGGGGTCGCCAACGAACAAGATGCGCCGGCAGCCGGCTTGACCGCCGATGCAGGCGGCAACAGTGGCTTGCCACCGGGGCTGCGCGTCGAACGTATCACCGAAACCATCGGCAGCCGGTCGTTCGAGCTCCCCACGAACACCGACGCCGCCGCCACCACCGAATTGGGCCAAACCGCATCGTCCGCAGATCAAGCTCCCGGTACGCTCGACGCCACGGCTCCCACCCTCACGATCTCCGCAGCGGACGTCTTGCTGGCCCCCGGCGACTCCACCACCCTCACTTTCAGCTTCAGCGAGCCGGTCTCTGGCTTCGATGCCTCGGACATCACGGTGACCGGAGGCATCGTCTCAGGACTCACGCAGATCGGCCTCAACACCTGGACCGCCACCTTCACGCAGTCCGGCTCGGACAGGCCCAGCATCGCCGTGACCGCGGGCAGCTACACCGACCTGGCCGGGAACCCGGGCAGCAGCGCCTCTGTCACCCTGACGGCCGATATCGAGCCGCCCGTGATAGATCTCGATGCCTCACAACCCGGCACCGGGTATGCGGCCACGTTCACAGAAAACGGTTCACCGGTATCCATTGGCGACATCGACCTGAGGATCGACGACCCGGATTCCCCCAGCCTCACCGGCGCAAGCGTCACCTTGAGCAATCCGCAACCCAATGACGTGTTGAGTTTCGGATCACTCCCCGCCGGCATCAGCGCGTCAGTCTCAGGCCACACGATCACCTTCAGCGGCGTTGCATCGCTGGCTGACTACGAAGCCGCCATCCGCGCCGTGACCTTTTCGAACGCCAGTGATGCGCCCGCCACGGTGGATCGGACCGTCACGGTCACTGTGACCGACCGCAATGGCAACACCTCGGCGCCTGCCACAGCCGTCATCCAAGTCCAGGCCGTCAACGATGCGCCCGTGGCCCAGCCCGATGCGGCCACCACCGCCGAAGACACCCCGGTGACCATCGCCGTGCTGGCCAATGACAGCGATGTCGATGGCGATGCCTTGAGCGTGAGTGCGGCCAGCGCCACCCATGGTGCGGTCCTCATCCATGCCGATGGCAGCCTCACCTACACGCCCAACGCCAATTTCCACGGCACCGACACCATCACCTACACCGTCAGCGACGGCCA